>JALEOH010000026.1 GCA_022766605.1 Ezakiella sp. | reverse complement strand
GGAAGATTTTGGGGCTAATAAAAGAAGATAAGTAAAAAATAAAAAGAGCTCTTGATTTAATGTCGAGAGCTCTTTACTTAATAATAATTATTTTACATCAAAGCCAAGGGCTTCAATTGCTTTAGCTACCATTTCCTTTGGTACCATTCCTTCATATTCTGCAAATCCCTCTTCGAGATTTACAACTACATTTTTAAGTCCAGGCAATTTTTCTAGCGCAGCCTTGACCGATTTTACACAGCCTTCACAGCTCATTCCTTCGATATTTATTCTATTCATAAATCTACCTCTTTCCTTTTAATCTTAAACTATTGGTTACGACCGATACGCTCGACAATGCCATTGCAACCGAGCCTACCATTGGATTTAACAATCCAAGTGCAGCTATCGGAATCCCTACTACATTATATATAAATGCCCAAAAAAGATTCTGTTTAATCGTCTTTATGGTCTGATGGCTAATCTCAATTGCACGAGCTACCCCCATTAAATCTCCGCGAATAAGAGTTATATCAGAGGCCTCCATTGCAATGTCGGTACCTGTTCCAAGAGAAAAGCCTACATTTGCACTTGCAAGAGCTGGTGCGTCGTTGATGCCATCGCCAACCATGCCAACTAGAAATTCTTTTTTTAGTTCATTTAGTTTATCTACCTTTTGATCGGGAAGTATCTCAGCATAATATCCATCAATTCCCGCTTCATTTGCAATTACTCTAGCCGACTGTTCACTGTCTCCTGTTAGCATTACGGTTTTTAGTCCCATGCCCTTAAATTTATCAATTGCATCTTTTGAACCAACTTTGATCTCATCTTTTAAGCTTATTAGCATCAATAGTTTATTGTCATCGCTCTCATCTACCAACACTACATAGGTCATACCGTCTTTTAATAAATCGTCCAATTCACTGACATCTATATTTTGATCTCGAAGATTTTTTATGCTTCCGGCAAAATACTTTTTATTCTCCACTTCGTAGCTTATACCTCTGCCTGAATGATTGGTAAATTTTCCTCCAATCTCATTATAATCTTCTTCAGCAAAATAATCGACTATTGCCATAGCTATTGGATGCTCACTTTTCTTTTCCATAGAATAGATGAGAGCATTATTATAATTGACATCTCCCGAAATATTTACAATATCCGTTACGCTAGGGCGACCTTCTGTAATTGTGCCCGTCTTATCAAGTGCAATTGCCTCAAGTTTATGAGCATTTTCAAGTGCTTCTGCATCGCGAATTAATATACCCTCGCTAGCAGCTTTTCCCGTTCCAACCATAATTGCTGTGGGCGTAGCAAGCCCAAGTGCACAAGGGCAGGCAATTACAAGAACGCTTACTGCAGCAACTATTGCCCTTTCAGTTCCATTGACAAGGACTAAATGAATAATTAAGGTTATTAAAGCAATTACCAAAACTGCAGGTACGAATACATTTGAGACTTTATCCACTATTCTCTGGACTGGCGCTTTTTTATTGGTTGCTTCCTCAACCATTCTAATGATATTACTTAAACCGGTTTCATTAGATAGCTTTGTTACCTCTATTGTAATTGCACCATTGCCATTTATCGTTCCCGCAAAAGTTGTATCTCCCACTCCTTTATCAACTGGAATCGATTCTCCTGTTAGCATCGACTCGTCAATTACCGTCTCTCCATCAATTATCTTGCCGTCGCAGCTAACGCTTTCTCCGGGCTTTACAATTACTATATCTCCAATTTTTAAGTCCTCTACTTTAATCTCTAGCTGAACTCCGTCTTTTAGTAAAGTAGCAGTCTTTGGACTTAGATCCATCAATTTTTCAAGTGCCTCAGTGGTCTGACCTTTTGCACGAGCTTCAAGCATCTTTCCTAAAAGCACCAGTGTTATAATCATGGCTGAGCTTTCAAAATAGAGATGACCCGAATCCGTAAGCATATTATATATACTGTAAAAATATGCTGCACTAGTTCCAAGAGCGACTAATACATCCATATTAAAACTGCCGGATTTTAAAGATTTGTATGCTCCGATATAATATATATGTCCAATTCCAAATTGAACTACGGTGGCTAAGGCGAGTTGCCATGGCGCCTCCGCAAAGAATACATGCACATCTGCCATATGAAAAAACATCACTAAAAATAAAGGCAGAGAAAATATCAGCGAAATCAAAAATCTATTTTTATAATAATCATATTCCCCCTTTTTTCTAGCTCTATCTTTATTTACATCACGAGTCTCTTCCTCACTAGCTCCATATCCAGTAGCTTCAACTTTTTCAATAATCTCCTTTGAACCAATTTTTGATTCATCATATACTACCCGCATTTTCGCAGTACTTAAATTTACATTGATCTCTTTTATTGCATCAACTCTGCTTAAAACTTTCTCTATCCTACCAGCGCAAGCTGCACAACTCATGCCGGTTATAGCAAAATACTTTTCTTTCACTAGCCTCTCCTTTCATATATATATATATATATATAATTAATAACAAATAATAACTAAAGGTTTTGTAAGACCTTGCAAACTTTATACCCTCGTTTTATATACAATAATCATTGTGTTTTTGTTCATAATCAAAATATCATTTGATAGTTAAATTGTATATGATTATTATACCCTAATTTTTTAGAATATTGACTTCCATAGATTAAAATACTATATTCTCTTCTTGCCAAGCATGAGAATTTATGATAGAATTAAATAAAGAGCATTGCTCTAACTAAGGAGGAATTATGTTACAATCAATGGATACATTAGTGGCTCTTGCAAAGAGTCGTGGTTTTATATTTGCAGGCAGTGAATTATATGGTGGATTAAGCAATACTTGGGACTATGGCCCAATAGGAGTGCTACTTAAAAACAATATCAAAGCATGTTGGTGGCAAAAATTCGTAAGGGAATCCAAATATAATATAGGCGTCGATTCTGCAATACTTATGAATCCAGAAGTTTGGGTTGCAAGTGGACACTTGGGAAGTTTTTCTGATCCATTAATCGATTGCAAGACTTGCAAAGCGAGATTTCGCGCAGATAAATTAATCGAAGACTATGTAAAAGAAAATAATATTGAAGGCGTCGACCCTGATGGCTGGAGCAATGAAGAGCTAGTTAAATATATCGACGAGCATAATATAATTTGTCCTAAATGCGGAAAGCATGACTTTACAGATATACGTCAGTTTAATTTGATGTTTAAAACTTTTCAAGGAGTAACTACCGATAGTACTTCTGAGATATATCTTCGCCCAGAAACAGCTCAGGGTATATTTGTCAATTTTAAAAATGCGCAGAGAACTTCGAGAAAGCAAGTTCCCTTTGGCATAGCACAGATCGGCAAAAGCTTTAGAAATGAAATAACTCCAGGCAATTTTATATTTAGAACTCGTGAGTTTGAACAAATGGAGCTGGAATTTTTTGTAAAGCCCGGTGAAGACGATGAGTGGTTTGAATATTGGAGAGCTTTTTGTCGCGACTTCCTATTAAATCTTGGCATGAAAGAAGAGAATATTAGACTTCGTGACCATGAAAAGGAAAAATTGTCTTTCTATTCAAAGGCAACCACGGATATTGAATATCTATTCCCCTTTGGCTGGGGCGAGCTTTGGGGCATTGCAAACCGCACTGACTACGATCTAAGTAAACATGCTAAGCATTCCGGAGTAGACATGAGCTATCTTGATCCGCAGACCAACGAAAAATATATACCATATGTTGTGGAACCATCTGTTGGTGTTGATAGAATGTTGCTAGCATTTATGGCAGATGCTTATAATGAAGAAGAGCTTGAAGATGGAACCAGTCGTGTTGTAATGAAATTCCATCCCGCACTTGCGCCATATAAGCTTGCGGTACTTCCTCTTACGAAGAAATTAAATGAAAAAGCTGAGGAGGTCTATAACAAACTCATAAAACACTTTGACGTCGATTATGACGATAAAGGCTCTATTGGTAAGAGATATCGTAGAGAAGATGAGATAGGCACCCCTTATTGTATTACAATTGACTTTGATACTCTTGAGGACGATACAGTTACTCTAAGAGATAGGGATAGCATGGAGCAAATAAGAATAAAAATCGATGAAATAAGAGACTTTATCGAAGAAAAAATGACTTTTTAAAGATTTGAGAAGATGGCACACGACAGCCGTCTTTTTTTATGTAATAAAAAAGGCTTTCGCCTTCTTTTATAGCCCACTTAATATCTCGGTCCATATTCTATCATATACATCTATTACTTCGCTTGGATCCACAAATACTTCAGTGTTCTTTAAGCTCTCCTCATCTGGATAGAGCGCTTTATTATTCACGATCTCTTCTGGAACGAGTTTTTTTGCCTCCTTGGATATGGTTGCATATTGAAGATATTCGGCATTTCTTGCTTGAATCTCTGGTCTTAAAAGATAGTTTATAAACTCATGAGCCATATCAACATTTTGTGCAGTATTGGGGATTGCCATTGCATCTATCCATAGATTGGTTCCCTCGCTTGGTAGCACATATTGGTAGTTGGGGTTTTGGCTCATTATTACACCTGCATCTCCCGAATAAACTACGCCAATATTTGCATCTTCAGCAACGAGTACATCTTTTATCTCATCTCCCAAATAGCCATAAATAAGTGGCTTTTGTTTTAGCAATTCCTCCTTGGCTTCTTCTAATTCATCGATATTTTTAGTATTCATACTATAGCCCAATTTTTTAAGTGCAATCATAAGCACATCTCTCTGTGAATTGTATAAGACTACATCTCTTTCATAATCGCTTTTCCATAAATCGGCCCAGCTGTCTATTCCATTGTACTTGGCTGCATTATATACTATACCGACGGTGCCTGCCATAAATGGCAAGGAATAGTCATTATTTGGGTCAAATTCCCTGTTTAAATAATATTCGTCGATATATTTTTTGTTATCGATCTTGGACTTGTCAATTTTTTGAATTAATTGCTCTTTCGATAATCTCTCAAGCATATAGTCCGATGGGAAAATTACATCATAAGGATCTTTAGTAGTCTTGATCTTTACATATAGATCCTCATTCGAGGCATATTCTGTATAAATAATCTTAACATTAAATTCCTTTTCAAAATCCTTAATGACATCGGGATCCATATAGTCCCCAACATTAAATACATAGAGCTTTTCGCCCCCACCTGGTGCACATGCTACTAAAAAGCTTAGTGCAAATACTAAAACCATTACCAAAGATAATCTCTTCAATTTTCATCTCCATTTCATAATTATATTTTAGTGGCAATATATTGACATATGATCTCCCACTAAAGACCATATGCCTTTTATATAGCTTATACCAGCTACATACCAGAGGTGATTTCCGTCCAAATCTTATTGTAGACGGCATTATATTCTGACATATCGTCATATATGGTAAGTCTTTTCATCTCCTCCTCTGTTGGATAAAGACCGTAGTTTGTAATTTCCTCAGGAAGCATCTCGCGAACTTTATCAATCGGCGAATTGTACATTATAAACCGAGTGTTGTTTAACGCAACATCTGTTCTAGTCATAAAATTGATGAATTTTTCAGCTAGAGGCTTATTTTTTGCAGTTTTTGGGATAGCCATAAAATCAATTGCCATATTGCTTCCTTCTTCTGGGATGACGTATTTGTAGTTGGGATTTTGGCTCATTATTACACCTGCATCTCCCGAATATACCATACCTATATTGGCGTCTTCATTTACCAGCACGTCTTTGATCTCATCGCCCAAATAAGCATAGTTGATCTCTTTTTGCTTTAGTAGCTCCTCTTCTGCCTCCTTTAGCTCATCTATATTGCTAGTATTAATAGAGTAGCCAAGCTTGCTTAAAGCAACTGTAAGCACATCTCTTTGGGCATTGTATAATACAATTTCCTTTTCATACTTAGGATTCCAAAGATCTGCCCATTTATTTATGCCTTCGGGGAATTTCGCGCTATTATATATAATGCCTAAAGTTTGCCAAAGATATGGCACACCATATTCTCCCGTAGGATCACATGATTGATTCATAAAATCAGTGTTGATGTCTTGAAGATTGGGGATGTTATTCATGTCGATTTTTTGAACTAATCCCTCCTTTATTAGGCGAGAAAGCATATAATCGGATGGAATAATGACATCTATTGCCTCAAGGCTACTACTTAGCTTTACATACAAGTCCTCGTTAGTTGCATATTCCTGATATATGACTCTTACATTCTCCTCTTCCTCAAACTGTCTTAATAGTTCTTGGTCGATATAATCTCCCCAATTGTAGACGACAAGCGTCTCTTGATCTTCCTCCTCGCAGCCAAGCATGATAAAAGCTATGACTACAATTGCCATAATGCTAAATATTTTTAAACTTTTCAAGTTTTTTCTCTTGCTCCTTTTTATTTCTATAATTTATTGCTACGACAAGTATTACCATTATCAAAAACATCAGTGCCGATAATGCGTTGATCACAGGGTTTATACCCCTTCTTGCCATTGACCAAACTGTAATTGAAATATTTTGTATGCCCTTTCCTGTTGTAAAGAAGCTGACTACAAAGTCATCAATAGACAGTGTAAAGGCTATTAGCGCCCCGCTTAATATGCCCGGCTTTATCTCAGGCAGTACTACCATGCGAAACGCCTGCCATCTATTGGCTCCAAGGTCGAGAGCCGCCTCATATAGATTGGGATCCATTGAATTTAGTCGCGGCATTACATTGAATAAGACATATGGAGTTAAAAATGCCACATGACTTAATATTATAGTTATATAGCCGAATTTTAGTCTCATAAAATTATATAGTGCAACCAAGGAAACTGCAATTACTATATCTGGATTTAATATTGGAAGATAATTTACATCCATCATGAAATTTTTAAATCTTCCACGCTTGTTATATAGTGCAACCGCTCCCATAGTTCCCATAATTGTAGATAATATGGTCGATGCTACGCCAATTAGTAATGTATTATAAAAGCTATTTAAAACCTGTCTGTTGGAAAATAGCTCTTTATACCATCTTAATGAAAAGCCTGACCAATTTACACGTGACTTAGTAGCATTGAATGAATATACTATAAGGACTATTATTGGGGCATAGAAAAAGAAATAGATAAGAAAAGTATATAGCTTTTGCAAAATCTTTTTTATCATATTAGACCTCCTTCAAATCTATTTTCTCCATCCTTTGGAGTAAGCCTCATCAATATCCAAATGATCGCCATTAATATAAGCGATATTGCAGAACCGAAGTTCCAGTCGCCAGTAAATCTAAATTGTTGTTCGATTATATTGCCAATCAAGTTAAAATTATTCCCTCCCAGCAATTGAGATATTACAAAGGTTGACACAGCTGGAATAAAAGTCATTGTAATTCCAGTCATTATACCACCTTTAGTAAGTGGAAATATTACTTTTCTAAATACTTGACTTGTACTTGCACCAAGGTCATATCCTGCTTCAATTAGAGATGGATCCAATTTCATTATTGCAGTAAATATCGGTAGTATCATAAATGGCAAGAAATTATATACCATGCCTATCATTATCGCAAAGTCATTATACATAAGCTCTAGAGGGCCAATACCAACCAATCCTAAAAGTCTATTTACTATACCATTTCTTCCAAGCAAGCTAATCCATGCATATGTTCTTAAAAGAAAATTCATCCACATTGGAATCAAAACAAAAAGCATATACATGTCGGGATTTTTTCTCTTAGATATTATATATGAAAAGGGATATCCCAGTATAAAGCATATTACCGTCGAGAAAAAAGCAAGCTTGAGCGATCTCCACAATATATTTAGATAAATAGGATCAAAAAAACGCTTAAAATTGTCCAAACTAAAGCTCATTCCCGTCTCAGTCTTTACTGTAAAGCCCAAAAATAATATCAAAAAGAGCGGAATTATAATAAATAACAAAGTCCATAGCACATATGTTATCAAACTTGCACTAGTCTTCTTCATTGCTCTTCCTCATAATATGGATGTCCTCTGCATCGACATCAAGCCATACTTCACTGTCTTCTTTGCTTGAATCGGTCGAGCGAACTTTCCATATCTTTCCATTTACATTTACCAGTATCTCATAGTGAACGCCTCTAAAGATTTCATTTTCAACAACTCCCTTTATCTTGCCATTGTCGGTCTTGCTAATTAAAATATCCTCTGGGCGAAGTACTACATCTACTTTTTCTCCACGGCTAAAACCAGTATCTATACAATCAAAAGTCGCACCTTCGAAGCTTACTTTATAGTCTTCCTCGTAGACGCCCTCAATTATATTGCTCTCGCCGATAAAATCAGCTACAAATGAGTTAACGGGCTCATTATAGATATCGATAGGCTTGCCCATTTGCTCAATGCGGCCATTATTCATAACTACGATTCTATCAGACATCGAAAGAGCCTCTTCTTGATCATGAGTAACAAATATAAATGTTATTCCAAGTTCCCACTGCATGTTGATAAGCTCGGTCTGCATGCCCTTTCTAAGCTTATTATCAAGAGCTCCAAGCGGCTCGTCAAGCAGCAAAACCTGAGGCTCATTTACAAGAGCGCGTGCAATGGCAATTCTCTGTTGTTGCCCTCCTGACAGGCTTGTGACATCTCTATTGGCAAAGCCAGTTAAATTAACTAGTTCAAGCATCTTTGCAACTTTTTTCTTAACAACTGACTCCTCAGTCTTCTTCAGTCTAAGACCGAAGGCTATGTTTTCATAGACATTTAGATGCGGAAATAATGCATACTTTTGAAAGACGGTGTTAACTCTTCTTTCGTTCGGCTTAAGATTGGTAATATCTCTTCCTTCGAATAAGATCTTTCCTGAATCTGCCTGTGTAAAACCGCCAATTAACCTAAGAGTGGTTGTCTTACCACAGCCCGATGGGCCTAGCAGTGTCAAAAACTCACCTTTCTTAATGTCGAGGTTCAAATCCTCGAGCACGACTTCTCCGTCAAAAACTTTACGGACATGTTCCAAACTTAAAAACTTTTCATCTACCATCTCTTCAACTCCTGTCAAAAATTCCCATAAGGGTCAAAGGCAATCACTTTTTACAATAGTAATTTACCCAATATAATGTAGATTTTCATCTAAAAATGTGGTATCATAATCCCAGGAGGTGTTTTTATGGCAAAGATGCAAAAGAAAATCGTCTACGGCAGCTCGATGTGAGTCACCTGCGGACCTTTCAAGGAAAAACTTGAAAAGTCAGGTATAAGGTTCTTATACCTTGATATCACGTCCTCTCTGGGCTTTTTAAAAAAATATTTAGCCCTTAGGGAAAATGCTCCTGAATTCAAGCCATTAATTGAATCAGGCGCTCTAGGGCTACCATGTCTTGTAATAGGCGATAACGAAAGACTCATCTTCGATGAGGCTGAACTCGACAAATACATTGCCGAGGAAACCGCCAAGACAGCGGAATAATAAGAGGCTCTTTTAAGAGCCTTTTTTTATTTTACTCCATGTCTTTCCATTTTGGAATAAATTTCTTCTTCCAAAGTTTTATAGTCATATTTACTTTCTTCATTTAAGACCTGCTCTAAGCTAGGATTGGTCTTGGGATGCTTAGCTACAAAGACTGTGCAACAATCCTCATATGGCAATATCGAGGTCTCAAATGTATTAAACTCCCTTGCCAGGTCGACTATCTCAGTCTTATCAAAGCAAAGAAGTGGACGCAATATCATTAAATCGCTTACCGGATCTACTACACTCATCCCTTCAAGCGTCTGGCTAGCAACTTGGCCTAAATTTTCTCCTGTTACAATCGCCTGCCTATCGAGTTCTTTACATAAGCGAGTCGCAAGCCTAATCATGCTGCGTCTTTGAAGAAGCGTAGTAAATCTAATATCGCATTTCTTTCCAATCTCCTCTTGAATCTTTAGTAGATTCATCGAAAACAGCATTGCGTGCGGCTGATATACACTCGCCAGTTTTGCAAGGTCAAGTGTCTTATCGAATGATCTTCCACTGGTAAATGGATATGAATGAAAATGGACGAAATCACAGCTAAGCCCTCTTTTCATCGCAAGTATAGATGCTACTGGAGAATCAATGCCGCCCGATAACATCGAGAGCACTCTTCCATTAGAACCAACTGGCATGCCTCCCATCCCCTTCATTCTATTGCATGTTATATATGCAAATTTTCTAATGTCAACTCTTATGATTCTATCTGGATTCTTAACATCCACTTCCAAGACCTTATAATGCTTTAAGATATGGGCACCAACCATGCGGCTAATCTCGGGCGATTTAAGCGGAAATGATTTGTCAGCTCTTTTGGTTTCAACTTTAAAAGTCTTAAAACTCCCCTTTTCAAGCTCATAATCCATAGCTTCAATTGCCGCCTCATTAATACTATCCATGCTTGGCTCTACCTCGATCTCAAGAGAAACATAACTCACTCCAAATACTTTTTTTAATCTATCGATTGCTTCTTTATATTCATCGGTAGATATATATAATATCGATTGATCCTGTCTTATACTATAGTCTATTCCGCTAAGCGCGGATTTGATATTTCTCTTTAAAATCGTCACAAAATGGCTTCTATTATCTTTTTTAAGGGCGATTTCCCCATAGCTAAGCGCAATTACTCTTTTCAAATTATCTCCCTTATCCTCTCTACGGCTTTAATCACTTTTTCCGAGGCAAATACCATATCCTCAACTCTATCGTCGTCTTGGAAGGAAAATCTAATCGTGCCATTTATTAAATCATCGCTTAGACCCAAGCTAGTTAAAGTACGTGATTTTTTATGTCCAATCTTGCCACAAGCCGAACTGGTATTTACATATATCTCATCTTCTTCAAGCATATGGACTAAGACTTCTCCTTTGGATTTTTCAAAACTAATACTTAATATATGTGGTACTGAATTTTCAGGGGTATTTATTTTATAGCCATCCAAGTCTTTTAATCCATCTAAAAATGTTTCTCTTAAGTGAGTCACCTTTGCTCTGTTGACATCGAGCTTTTCTACCGCTTCTTTAAGAGCCGCTTCCATCGCAAGTATCCCCGCAACATTCTCGGTACCACTTCTTAAGCCCATCTCCTGACCACCGCCAAGAATTTGAGGTTTTAAGCTTACTCCATTTAAATATAATAGTCCCGTGCCTTTCATTCCATGAAATTTATGGGCGGATACAGCAAAGCCGTTGCAATTTATATCGTCGATATCGACCTTTATCTTTCCGACGGCTTGTACTCCATCTACAAAAAACAATATATCTCTATTTTTCATCTTGACAGCCTTTGCAATCTCTTTAACTGGATTGATTGCGCCGATTTCATTATTTACATACATTATTGCAACCATCCTAGTATTGGGCTTTATCGCGTCGACTACATCTATGGCTCGAATAGTGCCATCAATTGGTTTAATATAGCTGACATGCCCTCCCATTTCTTCAAAACGCCTTGCATTTTCATAGACTGCGGCATGCTCATAACTTGAGATGATGATATGATCATCTGGCTTTAATGCAGACATAAAAAAAAGATTGATCGATTCAGTAGCAGCCGATGTAAAATAGATTTCTCCATTTTTGATTTCAAGATATCCCTTGATATTTTCCCTTGCCTTTTTCAGTAAAAAAGCTGCCTCTTCGCCAAAAGCATGCACGCTTGATGGATTCGACCAAGTTATTTCACTTGCTTTTAAAAAAGCATCAATGGCAGCTTTAGACGGCTTAGTAGTAGCAGCATTATCCAAATATATCACAATCCACCTCCCATTAAAGTTTACACTGTTATGATAACAAAAAAGCCCGAAGATTTCAATAGTTTTCGGGGTTTTTTCAAAAAATATCTTAATTTTTTAAATCAATTTTATTGATCATCTTTAATCTTCCTAATATAGTCATTCATAGCTTTTTCTGCACCATTTTGTTTATCAAAATAAAATTTCTTATCCTTTATATCCTCTGGCAAATAAGTTTGCTTAATGTAGTCATTTTTATAATCATGAGGATAATCATATCCCTCTATTCCCAAAGTTTTTGCTCCAGCATAATGAGAGTCTCGTAGATATATCGGTGGAGCAAGCGCACCATGCTCCTTAATAAAGCTCTTAGCCTCAATAAGCGCCCTATAGGTTGAGTTGCTCTTTGGCGCAAGAGCTAAATAGATTGCAGTTTGTGCTAGATTGATTTCAACTTCAGGCAAGCCAATGACAGTCGTTGCATAAAAGCATGAGGCTGCAATATTGATTGCATTTGGATCAGCAAGCGATATATCCTCACTTGCAAATATAAGCATGCGTCTTGCTATGAATCTTGGATCTTCTCCTGCAAGTAACATTTGCGATAGATAATATATACTGGCATCAGGATCACTTCCTCTCATAGACTTAATAAATGCAGATATAGTATCGTAGTGAGCGTCGGCATTGTCATATTTAAGAGTTTGATTCATAAAATTATCCCTTACGGTATTTTCATTTATAATAATATTATCTCCCTCTCTATCACCACTTAATACGCTTACCTCAAAGCTATTTATAAGTCGCCTAGCATCCCCATCAGCACGAGTTACCAAGAAATCTCTCGAAATATCATCCATTGAAATATTTACTCCATTTTCCCTCTCATAGGCTTCCTTTACTCTTTGCAATAAATTTAATAGGGCATCTTTTTTTAAGCTCTTTACTTCGATCAATATTAGCCTTGAGAGCAAAGCCTTATTTACTGCAAAAAATGGATTTTCCGTCGTCGCTCCAACCAATACCACATCTCCTGCTTCTACATATGGAAGAAGAAAATCCTGTTGACTAGTGGAAAAACGATGTATCTCATCTATAAATAAGATAGTCCTACCTCTATTCATTCTTAGAGCCTCGCTTGCATTGTCAACCACTTCACGCAAATCCTTAATGCCGGAGCTTACTGCACTGACTTTTTTAAAATTCATATTTAAATCCTTTGCAATTAATTCCGCTATGGTCGTCTTGCCAGTTCCAGGAGGGCCATACAATAAAATAGAAGGTAGACTCTTTGCCCTCATAGCACGCATAATAAGGCCATCTTCCTTTAGTATCTCCTCTTGACCTAGGACTTCGTCAAATGACTTGGGTCGAAGTTTCTCTGCAAGTGGCGCAAAATTTTTCATCTGATTAATTCTATTTAACTCAAAAAGATCCATCAAAACCTCCAATTCAATTATACCATATTTATAAATGCTCTTCAACGAGATATGTTTTTTTTCTAAAAATTAATTTTTATTTTAATAAAATTAAAATTTACCCTTTACAAAAATAAATTTTTATGTTATAATGAAAATATAAATAAAAAGAAAGGAGCGATATATGATTAATTCATACAACTGTCCATATTGCAATGGCAGAATGGAGCCGATAAAAATCAAATGCCAAGACTGTGGAGTTATAATCGAGGGCGATTTTAGAACCAATGCCCTCGCAGAGCTAAGTGCCGAACAGCTGGAATTTGCAATTACATTTTTAAAGCACAGAGGAAATTTAAAGGATCTTGAAGAAATCTACAATTTAAGCTATCCTACGCTGAGAAATAAATTAGCTGAAATAAGCGATATATTAAATGGAAAAGACTCAAGACTAGATGAAGAATCTGAAAATACCCCTTTAAGTCTGCTAAAAAGTCTCGAAGCTGGTGAACTAGATGTTGGAGAAGTTTTAGATAGGCTTAACTCCCTATAATTGAGGTGAAATTATGCAAAATGAAAGAGATATGATATTAAAAATGCTAGAATCCGGTAAAATTACCGCGGATGAAGCTACGAAACTATTAAGTGCAATTGAAAAAAATAACAAAGAAGAAGAAGAAAAATCTTCAAATGAATAATATGAAAAAGCGAAAACAAGCTCTAAAGATTCCCAAAAAAGCGATGGACCTTTTAGTTCACTTGCCAATTTTGTAAAAAATACAGTGACTACTGCTCTATCCACTGCTAGCTCAAGCGTGGATGCTGCAATGAGTACTATCAAGAATAATATGGACTCCAAAAAGCATCTGGTATATGAAAAGGATTTGGATGGATTAAAGCTCTTAGATATAAAAAATATTGATGGGGATATTAAAATTATCTCGGGAGAAAATAGCATTCCTAGCTTAAAGATTTACGCATACTATGATGATTATAATACGGAAGCCAAAAAAGAGGTCGATAGTTTTATAAAAGACAAACTTCACATCGACTATAATGACGGCAAGTTAGTATTAAATTCTGAAAGTGCAAGAAGAAGTATAACCATCAATGTCTTTAAAAGTCGCGAAATCTACAGTAACGGCTACTCCACCGATATTTTAATAGAATTACCTCTTAATTATCGCCTAAAAAATATACATCTAAAGTCATCGAATGCAGATTTAAAATTAGACGGAATTCAATTTGACTTTGCAAAACTAAAAACTTCAAATGGCGATATAAAGCTTTTTGATATAAAGGGAGACAATTTTAATCTCATCACTTCAAATGGAGATTTAATTGTAAATGACTCCACTTTTGCAAAAGGGTACTTGACATCTTCCCACGGAGATATTAAAATACACTCAGATGACTTTAAAGAAGTCGAGGCGTCAACATCCCTTGGAGATATAAAATTAAGGGATATTTATGGAACGCCGAGTAAGATCGACCTTAAAACCTCCATGGGGGATATTAAGCTCGACCTATCAGATATAAAGACCGACCAGAGCATAAATGTTCAGGCCTCAATGCCAGGGAGCGTCAATGTCGCTGATCGCTTTATATTAAAAAATCCATCGAAGCATAGTGCTGTTGGATATACAAATACTAAATTTAAAATCACAACCGAGATCAATGCACAGACCTCGATGGGTGATGTGGAGGTAAGATAATTGATTTTTTTAAATTGCGACTACAACGAAGGGGTTCATCCCAAAATACTTGAAAGAATAGTTGAAACAAACGACAGTCAACAACTTGGCTATGGCTATGATGATTATAGTGAGAATGCGAGAAGACTTATAAAAAAAGCCATAGGAAGAGGCGATGATGTCGATGTTTATCTAACAGTAGGAGGGACTCCAACCAATGTTTTAGTCCTATCTCATGTTCTTAAGCCATTTGAGGCGATAATAGCAGCCGACTCAGCTCATATAAATACTCATGAAGCAGGCTCGGTTGAGGCTCGTGGACATAAAATACTTGCCACCCCAGTAAAGGATGGTAAATTGCTTGCAAGTGATGTAAAAAAAGTGGTTGACGATCTTCGTCGCGAACCAAAAGGCCATGTAGTAGAACCAAGAGTCGTCTATATTTCAAATCCGACCGAGCTTGGCACACTCTATACCGAGGCTGAACTTCGTGAACTATATGCTTATTGCAAAAGCATCAATCTATATCTATATATGGATGGAGCAAGGCTTGGCTATGGATTAACTGCTGAAGATAACGACCTTGACCTGCCAAAGATCAGCCACTTGACAGATGCATTTTATATTGGCTGCACTAAATGCGGTGCAATATGTGGAGAAGCCGTAGTTTTAATAAATGACGACTTTAAAGAAAATTTCTTCCAAAGCATAAAGCAAGCTGGACAGCTTTTAGCAAAGGGACGCCTTCTTGGCACTCAGCTAGAGACTCTATTTACAGATGATCTTTATTTTAAAATATGTAAAAACGGCAACGACCTCGCCCTTAAAGTTCGCGAATTCTTGAAATCAAAGGGAGTAAAGTTCATGGTTGAAACAAGCACCAATCAACAATTTCCAATATTAAAAGATGAAGTTGTTGAGAAAATCAAAGATGATTTTACCCTAGATTATACTAAGAGAATCGACGAAGAAAGTAGCGTCTATAGAATCTGCACCAGCTGGGCAACAAAAGAAGAAAATATAGACAAGTTGATTGAAGCATTAGATGCTTTATTATAAGAAAATTTAAAGCTCATGGCATTCCATGAGCTACATATTTTTTAAATATTCTATTGCACCCTCTCTTATCTCTTTCATAAGATAAAGAGAGCCACACCATATGATTAAATCGCCCTCGTGAGATTCTTCAATGGATTTTTCAAAGGCCTCCATATTGTCTTTTATTTTGATAACTGAAGACTTGGTATTGCTCTTAACTATATCATAAAGTTCGTCTATGTCAAGCTTTCTTTCATTTTTAATCTCTGTTATTATAATCTCATCAGCCATAGGGATCAACTCGCTTGTTATATGCTTATAATCCTTATCTTCTAGTATTGAAAATCCAAGTATCAATCGATTGTAGCTAAGAGTCTTTATATAATTTTTAAGGGCCATTATCCCCTCGAGATTATGAGAGCCATCAAGAATTACATGTGGACTAGTTGAAATCGTCTCGCATCTTGCATGATTTTGCGCTTTTTTCATTCCACAAAATATAGATTTATCATCTATTTTATAATGAATTTTTAAAAAATCTATAACATCAAGTGCAAGCGCTGCATTATATACTTGATGAACTCCGGCAAGACTTATTTCTATATTTTTATAATTCTTATAAGAAAAGCTAGATCCACCTTCGTGCAAGACTATATCTTTGATGTTTTTAGAATCTAAAAAATCTACAAAAGTATGCTTTTCTCTCGCCTCATTTTCTAGGACTTCCACTGCCTCATCGGCTTGAATATAAGAGAATACTGGACGAGCCACTTTTATAATGCCAGCTTTCTCATATGCAATCTTAGCGACTGTATCTCCCAAAAAATTAGTATGATCGAGTGAGATAGATCCTATAACCGAGCAAAGAGGGCTTTCCATTACATTGGTAGAATCAAGCCTGCCACCCATTCCAACTTCAACAATCGCAATATCTACCCTATTTTCAAAAAAATATAGATAGCTTATTGCAGTTAATATATCAAAATAAGTTGGATAATATCCATCTAGATCAGCCTTTTCACAAGCCTCTTTTACTCTAGAACCAAGAACGGCAAACTCCTCATCACTTATCTTAATACCATTTATCGATGCCGATTCATTTATATCTTCGATATATGGAGATATAAATAATCCCGTCTTAATGCCAGAGTTCTTGCATGCACTTGCAATATAATTACATATAGATCCCTTGCCATTAGTCCCTGCAACATGGACTATATTTATAAATTCCTGTGGAGAACCAAGATATTCTAAAAGCTTTTTGGAGTTTTTAATAGAATAATCTCCATTTGGCTCGCGTCTATCTTCCATCCAATTGACAATATCTATTTTATTCATAATTACTCCTTGACAAATGAATTATTTTTGATATAATAGATTCTAACAGAGTAGGAAAGAAACGTCAAGTGCCAAGAAATGGGAAGTTGTTCTTGGACGAGGGTATTCCGCGATTTCTTTTTCCGCGTCCGCTGTTTATTTTGGACGTCTGCTTTGGAATTTATAACAAAGGAGATTTTTTTTTAATGAAAAATAATAAACTTCAAATCATGGTAAAGTGTGCTTTTTTAGCAGCTATATCAATTATTTTAACACGCTTTTTGGTAATCATGCCAACACCAGCTTTAAGAATTAGTCTTGGAGCTATTCCAATAGCTCTTGCAGGACTTATGTATGGACCTGTCTACGGTGGACTTGTAGGGCTTGTAGCTGATTTAATAGGTGTAATAATCAACTCTCAAGGCACTCCTCACCTAGGCTTTACTATTAGTTCAATGCTAACCGGTGTAATCCCAGGTCTTGTGCAAATGCTCTATATGAAACGCGATGAAAATAAATTGATTGCAAGCTCCATAATGAGTTCACTACTCGTAAATGTAATTATCCATATCGGATTAAATACACTATGGCTAAGTCAACTTATGGGCAAAAGTGTAGCCGCACTTATTATGCCACGCACAATAAAAGCATTGCCAGAGATAATAATAACAATAATACTGCTACCGATGCTATATAAACTACTAATGAAATTTGAACCAAAGAAAGAAACTGCCACACAGATAAATTAAATAAGATTACAACGCCGCCTGGATATAGGCGGTTTTTTGTTTTAAGTACTTGACATTATATATAATGGATATAAGGAAAGAATCCTTAATTAAGATTTGAAGGAGGTAATTATGGATAATGTAGAATTCATAAGAGCAGCTGCAAATGAGATGCGATCGATAGACCATCTCTATACTAAGTATGACAGTTTAAACGAAAAATACTGGAAGATCTATAGCAAAAGATATATCAACTCCAACTTAGGTATTATAGGAAGATGGTTTGCTAATATATTTGTTGCAGGCTTCTTCGTTGGGATTATTGATGCAATAGCAAGAGTGTTTTGAAAATTTATTTATAAAGTCTTAAGTCCAATTATAGCTTTGATATCCGTAGGAATTGCAATTTGGCTTATTGTCACCTTGTTTGTCTATAAGGAATATTCACCTCTTTCTATTTTATTCACTCTGATATACAAAAAGAAACTCGATAAAGCCGGATCTGAGATGAATCAAGTAATTAGACAATTGGAAACTTCACTAAATAACACTCATTATCTAGTTCAAGTTCCACCTGAATTTTGTTTCCCACAGGCAGTCTATAGACTCGAAGAATTGCTTGTTCACGGTCGTGCAGACAGCCTTAAAGAAGCTATGAATATGCTAGATACCGAGATGCATAGAAAGCGCATTAAGATGAGTCAAGATGAAATCTTAAAGATACAAAATCAAACTCTAGCTGCAGCAAGAGAAGCATCAAGTGCAGATACCGCTTCATTATTATCAGCATTTAATCTATTTAATTAAAAACCACCATCTAATATGGTGGATACATACATTAATTCAATTTTTTAATAAAGATATACTCATCCTTGGATTTGGATTTTATTTTCATGCCAAGCGATCTACATAATTTAAAAGACGATTTATTGAAAGAATAGACAGTTGTAAATAATTCCTTAATCCCAATGGATTTAGCAAAATCAAATATAGCTTTAGACGCTCTTTTAGCAATATATTTTCTTCTATAATTGGCATCTATAAAAATTGCTATCTCGCTATTTTTTATAATGCTAATATCCCCAACTGGAGAATTATCATAATATATCATAAAAAGATATCCATTGTTGTTTAAATAATTATACATATTCATCATAGTTTTATAATCATAATGAGATTCTGACCGACCATCCATCATTCTAACTCCAAAATCATCTTGATATGATTTTAACATCGTTGATTTATAGTCCTTTGACAAATAAAATGGTATCAATTTCAGCTTGTCATCGATCAATATAGTTCTAAATTTATTATAAATCATCTACAATAGCTCCTCATAAATAAAAAAGAGATGATATCATTTCCTATCATCTCTTAGCTTCGTTATTTGTGCGGCTAAGACCTATTCTCCCGTGACGCTGCCGTCAGAGTACCTTCGGCGCTGTGAGGCTTAACTTCTGTGTTCGGTATGGGTACAGGTGGATCCCTCACGCTACTTTAACCGCGCTAAACTATACTAAATACATCT
>JALEOH010000040.1 GCA_022766605.1 Ezakiella sp. | reverse complement strand
TAAACAAGAGCCAACAAAAGCTGCAGATCCAGAAAGTGCAAAAAATCTTCCACCAGAGGGAAGAGACACTAATGCAAGTGATCCAAAGAGCTTGTTCCCATGGGAAGACGACAACTATTTATTATAAAATTAATAGCGGGGTAACCTGCTATTTTTGTGCTATGGACGGGCGCGGCTGACGAGTAGGAAGGATAACGCGAGACTCCCGAAGAAGGGAGTTCGAAATCAAAAAACTAGATAGCAAATAACTATCTAGAAAAAAACTAAATATTGGTGCTGATGGACGGGCGCGGCTGACGAGTAGGAAGGATAACGCGGGACTCCCGAAGAAGGGAGTTCGAAAACAAAAAAACTCGATAGCAAATAACTATCTAGAAAAAAAACTAAATATTGGTGCTGATGGAGAGGATCGAACTCCCGACCTGCTGGTTACGAATCAGCTGCTCTACCTACTGAGCCACATCAGCATTTAAGATATTATAACATAAAAAAATGATTTTATCAAGGATTTTTAATAAATGAACCGCTGGTAAGTAGGAAGGATAACGCGGACTCAGATATATGTAAACTAATCAGCTGCTCTACCTACTGAGCTACATCAATATTTAAGATTATAATATAAGACGAATAAGTTATCGATTGTATAAAAGGTTTTATACTTTATAAAATTTTAATTTAATGCTAAAGTGTGGAGCGGGTGAGGAGGATCGAACTCCCGCAACCAGCTTGGGAAGCTGGGGCTCTGCCACTGAGCTACACCCGCATTTTATAAAAATTTCTTAACAATATCAATTATACAACTATAGCAAGGCTATGTCAATAATTGTTTTAGATTTATATAAAAATGTGGTATAATGAGATTGAGGAGGATGGCATGAAGACTATTTTTGATTATGATATTAAAGACTATAGTAGTTTTAAAATTGGTGGAATATGCCGCGTGGCTTATTTTCCAGAAAAAGATAGCGATTTTTTAGAAATTTTAGATAAAGAGGACAATCCACTTATTATTGGTAATATGACAAATATTTTATTTACGGATGGCCATTTCAATCGAGCTGTTATTATTTTAAATAAAAATTTTTCAAATGCTTTTGTTGAAGATGGCTCGATTATTGCAGAAGCTGGTATGACTATGCCAGCGCTAAGTAGATTTGCATATAAAAATGAAATAGGCGGGTTGGAATTTATGGAAGGGATTCCAGGCTCTATTGGCGGTGGAGTAATAATGAATGCTGGAGCATATGGGACAGAGTTTAAAGATATAGTTGATGAGGTTAAGGTTTTGCGCGATGGTAAGATATTATGGGTAGATAATGCGGAATGCGAATTTTCATCGAGGCATTCTATTTTTCAAAATAACAAGGATATTGTTCTTGCCGCACGTTTTAAAGGAGAGAAAAAAGATGCTGCTGCAATAAAAAGAGATATGGATGATTTCCACGAAAGAAGAATTTCTAAGCAGCCCATAGATTATCCATCATGTGGTTCTGTATTTAAGAGACCCAAGGATAACTATGCTTCAAAATTGATCGACGATTTGGGACTAAAAGGTAGATCGGTTGGAGGGGCTGAAGTATCGACAAAGCATGCAGGATTTATTATCAATAAGGGAAATGCTACATTTAAGGATGTGCTTGATTTAATTGAGATTGTTAAATCTGAGGTAAAATCAAAGACGGGAATTGAGCTTGAGCCTGAGCTTAGAATAATAGAGGAATAGTATGGAATTAGTAATTGTAACTGGATTAAGTGGAGCTGGTAAAACTGCAACATTAAATGTACTCGAGGACGAGGGATTTCTATGTGTGGACAATCTTCCCACTCCTCTTATTAATGATCTTGTAAAGCTAATGGATGATATGCCAGAGGTTGATAGAGTTGCACTTGCACTTGATCAGAGAAATAGAATTTTCACCAAGGAATTATATAATAATATAAAAGAGCTTAAGGATGATTTAGCTGCAAAGGTTATTTTTTTAAACTCGACCGACGAGGTTTTAATAAAGCGATTTAAAGAAAGGCGCAGGCCACATCCTCTTGCACCAAAGGGGCTCATAATGGATGGGATTAAACTTGAGCGTGATCGCATGCAAAAAATTCAAGACATCTCTTTTGTTCTGGATACCTCGAGTCTTAGTCTTGGAGAGCTTAAAAGAGCTGTGCATAGTTTTCTAGAAGAATCGGATGATATAAATATAGTTTTTACTACTTTTGGATTTAAGCATGGCATGGTGATGGATGCTGACTTGGTTTTTGACGTTCGTTTTATTACCAATCCATATTATATTCCAGAGCTTAAAGAAAAGTCGGGATATGTAGATGAAGTATATGATTTTGTTTTAAATCATGAAGAGACAAGGGAGTTTATTGATAGAGTATATGAACTTTTAAAATTTTTAATTCCACTTTATGAGCGTGAAGGCAAGGAGCAATTAGTGGTTGCCTTTGGTTGTACTGGTGGCAGGCAAAGATCTGTTTCAGTTGCAAGGCGCTTACAAGAATTGTTTAAGTATGATGGAAGAAATATAATTTTATTGGATAGGGATTTAGAATCATGAAGAAATTAGTTGCTATCGGTGGAGGCACAGGACTTAGCGTATTATTATCTGGCTTAAAAGATTATTTTGATGTCACTGCGGTTGTAACAGTGGGAGATAATGGCGGAGGCAGTGGAATATTAAGAGCGGATCTAAACATGCTACCGCCGGGGGATATTAGAAACTGCTTGCTTGCACTTAGCGAAGCTCCTGAGGAGTTAAAAAAGCTTTTAAGTCATAGATTCAGCAGTGGGGCTTTAAATGGACAATCATTGGGCAATCTTATGATTGCGGGAATGAGTGAATCACTTGGAAGTTTTGAAGACGGAGTTGGTTTTTTGAGTTCTGTTTTAAATATAAAAGGAGAAGTCTATCCTGTTAGTAGCAATCTCATGAATTTGGTTGCCGATTTATCAAATGGGGATAGGATTTACGGAGAAAGTGAGATAGCGATATTTTCTTTAAAGAGGAAGGCAAGAATACTAGATATTTTTTTAAATGAGCCATGTACACTTTCACTTGGCGCCAAAAAGGCGATATTATCTTCCGAAACTATTACATTGGGCCCAGGAAGTCTATATACTTCTGTTATATGCAATCTTTTGGTAGACGAGATGCGAGAGTTGTTAAAAAATAAAAAGATAATCTATGTTGCAAATGTCATGACTCAACCAGAGGAGACTTATAATTATAGTTTAAAAGATCATGTAAGTGAAATCGAAAGATATCTTGATCGTCCAATCGACTTTATATTTGCAAATGTGGAAAAGCCAAGTGCACAACTTGAAGAGAGATATAGACTTGAGGGCTCCATTGCGGTAATTCCGACTGAAGATGAGATTACTTTTTTTGGAGATAGGCTAATAATGGGTGCCTTTTTAGATGAGAAGTTGGGATATATAAGATCGGACGCGAAGCGAATTGCCCAAAAGATAAGTGAATTATGAAATTTGCATTATTAGGTCAAAATATAAAAAAATCTATGTCGCCTAAATTATTTAAAGAATTGGGAAAGAAAAATGGTGTCGATGTAGAGTTTCAACTTTGGGATGAGCCGGATATAAAGCCTCGTATGGAATATGTAAGGCAAAGTGAATTTGCTGGATTTATGGTGACAGCACCATATAAATTTGAAATTATAAAATATCTTGATGAAGTGAACGAGGCAGCTAAACTCATTCGTGCAGTTAATACTGTTAAAATTAAAGATGGACGACTTATAGGATCTAATAGCGATTATTTGGGATTTAAACGGTCGATTGATGATTTTATTTACGATGGACGAGTCTTGATATTGGGGCGCTCAGGCGCGGCAAGAGCAGCCGCCTATGCATTACGCGACCGTGAATTATATTTTTATGCTAGAAATAAGGATGAGAAGGATTTATTTATTAAAGATATAGTGGCTGATGCAAAATTTATTTACGATTTAGATGAATTATATGATCATGAATTTATCAATGTCATCAATGCAAGTTCGGTTGGCTTTAATAGCGATGACACTATTATAAAAAAGCCATTTGTCGGACAAAAGATGGCCTATGATATGATATATACTCCGCCAGAAACAAGGTTTTTAAAAATCATGAGGAAAAATGGGATTAGAACCAAAAATGGGATGGATATGGTAAAATTTCAGGCGGAAGTGGGATTTAATAGACTAATGGAGGATATATGAGACTGATTGCAGGATCTTGTTCAATTGAAAATAGAGAACAGGCATTGAGCCTTGCAAAAAAATTAAAATCAAGAGGGATTACAGAATTTAGAGCAATGATATTTAAGCCTCGCACTGACCCAGAGAGTTTTCAAGGAATTGGATATGAAGGGCTTAGCATACTTGATGAAATTAGATCGCTTGGATTAAAAACGGTAACCGAGGTTATGAGTGAGCTTCAAATAGAAAAGCTATATGATCATGTAGATGTATTTCAAGTGGGCTCGCGTAATATGCAAAACTTTTCGCTATTAAAAGAATTAGGCAAAACCGATAAGCCAATTATACTAAAGAGAGGCTTTGCTTCTTATGTTGACGAGTGGCTTAAAGCGTCTGATTATATAGTGATGGGAGGCAATGAAGATATCACTCTTTGTGAGCGCGGGATAAGATCTTTTGACGATATAACTAGAAATGTATTAGACATTGGAGCTATAATATATTTAAAGCAGTCTACGGGATTTCAAGTCATCGCTGACCCATCGCATTCTATGGGTAGGCGCAATATGGTGATTCCAGCAAGTAGAGCAGCTCTTGCCGCTGGGGCTGATGGACTTATTGTAGAAGTACATGAAGATCCAGACCATGCTTATAGCGACGGGCAAGAGACCATAGACATAGATATGTTTGATGAGTTGATAGAGGAGATTGGATTTAAGGAGTGATAAATTTTGAGTAGAATTTATTATGGAAAAAGGGAAAAAATAAAAGCCGATTTAATTATTGCAGATAGAGTTTTAGCTGATTTATATCCAGAGCAATTCGACGAGGATACTGTATTTTTAAAAGCTGGTGAGAAGGCGAAGAGCTTTAAAAATATAAAAAAATTGATTAGAGTAATGGCAGAGCGTGGTCTTGATAGACATTCAAGAGTGATAATCTATGGAGGAGGTACTATAACTGACATGGCAAGCTTTGCCTCGTCTATATATATGAGAGGAATTAGGCATGATATAGTTCCTACGACATTTCTTGGAATGGTCGATGCAAGTATTGGAGGAAAGACCGGCATTAATTTTAACGGTACTAAAAATCTCGTTGGAAGTTTTTATGAGCCCGAAAATATATATATTGATACTGATTTTATCCTTACAGAATCCAACTGGAGTTTCAAAAATGGTGCAGTTGAAGCAATAAAAATGGCATTGCTATTTAATTATAAATTATTTTTAAAAATAGAAAATAAGATGGAAGATTTTGTCGACTCAAATAAAAAAATATCCCTTGCAAGAGCATTAGCTCGATTTTCAAGCGAACAAAAGCAGATAATCACTTCAAATGATCTTAAAGAGAACAATTTTAGAGTGCTTTTAAATGCGGGTCACACTGTGGCTCATGCGCTGGAAATAGCAAGCGACTACAGTATTAGCCATGGTAAAGCCGTTGCAATTGGCTTAATAATAGAACATAGGCTTGCGGGATATGAAGATATATCAGATAGATTATCGAGTATTTTTTCCAAATTATTTGAAGAGGATATGGAGTATGAGATTAAATCCATTAGGCATATGGAGCTTGATTTTAGCAATGATAAAAAATCTGATGGAAATAATATAATTTTACCACTGGTAAAGATAGAAAATGGAAAGAGCAGTCCTTTTTTAGCAAGTGTTGATAAAAAAGAATTCGAAAATGCTATTAAATTACTATGAGATTTATTCACTCCTATTCAAAATCATATGCACATAGATTTGTAATTATTGCATGGCTATTAAAAAAGGATTTGACCATAAAAAACTTTTCTAAATCAGAAGATGCAAGCCTTACTTTAAACGCCCTGTATAATAATTATAAATGGGATGGAGATGATTTAATTTTAAATTCCAAAGATATAATAGTCAGAAAAGAGATCTATATAGGAGAAAGTGGTAGCACTTTGAGATTTTTAATCCCTTTAATGTTAGATGGAAGCGAACATATATTTAAAGGTAAAGGTAGGATATTTAGTCGACCACTTGATGAATATAGGAGGATAATAGAAGACGAAAATGGACTTTTTGATTTAAAAGAGGATAGACTTGTTGTCAAAGGAAGTCTTGGAAAGAAAAGTTATGAGGTAAGTGGTATTAAGTCCAGTCAGTTTATCTCTGCGATGATGATGGCTGGAATCAATCGATTTGATGTAGTTGCAAAGATAGGGGGATCTAGTCAATATATAGATATTACAAGGGATGCAATAGATATGGTAAGTAATAATAATATAGTTGTTGTGCCTGAAGATATGAGCAATTTCTCTCTATTTGCAGCACTTGAAAGAGCAGATAAACTCGAGGGAAGCTTGCCAGAGGTAGAGGCTAGAATGCAAAGAGACGGCATATTTTTAGATTATATAGATCATTTAAAGCCGATCTATGATTTAAGAGAAAATATTGACCTCGCTCCAATGCTCGTGGCATATCTTTCAACAGTGGATGGACATTTTATTATAAAAGGGATAAAAAATTTGGCATATAAAGAGTCCAATAGACTAAGAGAAATCATAAGAATGCTTGAGATATTTGGGAAAGAAGCAAAAATAGAAGAAGATCGAATTATAATTAATGGTTCAAGCGCAAGGGTGAATATTAATAAAAAAATTAAAATTAAAGTCGATGACCATAGGATTTGTCATATGGCGATATTTTTGGCAGAGGCACTTGAAATCGATATAAAAATCGACGGCATAGAGTCTTTAAAAAAATCGCATGAGCCACTTTATCAATATGTGAGGACGAGATATGTTTAGTTTTGGTAATAAATTTAAAATAACTTTATTTGGTGCAAGCCACGATCAAATGGTTGGAGTTGTCGTTGAAGGATTAAAAGCTGGCACTACTATTGATTTTGATTTTATTTCAGATGAGCTAAAAAGACGAAGACCCAGTAAAGAAAATGAGACGAAGAGAATAGAAGAAGATGAATTTGCTTTTATATCGGGGCTAGAAGAGGGACATACAACTGAAGCGGCTCTTGTAATAGCTTTAAAAAATTCAAACATTAAATTTGAAGATTATAAAGATATCAAGGATGTTTTTAGGCCAGGTCATGCCGATTATAGTAAATTTATAAAATACAATGGCTTTGCCTATAGTACTGGTGGAGGAATTTTTTCAGGGCGAATGACTGCGCCAATCGTCGTTGCAGGTGCTATTGCAAAAAAAGAATTGGCAAAAGACGATATTATTATAAAAAGCAAAGTAATAAATGGTGAGGCTAATAGAACTTCCGTTTTAGAAGTTAGAATTTCAGGATTAAAACCAGGGATTGGAGAGCCGTTTTTCGACTCACTTGAATCAAAGCTAAGCCATATGTTATTTAGTATACCATCTGTTAAGGGGGTGGTTTTTGGCGATGTACTTGACACTATAGATGAGGATATTAAAAGAGATGTTTATATACTGGATGGGTCGCCAAGAACGCTTTACAATCATTCGGGTGGAATTGATGGTGGGATATCAAATGGAGAAGAAATATTTTTTAAAGTATATCTAAAACCTATTTCAAGCGATATTGAAAAATTAAAAACCTTGGATAAGTCTATGAATGAATGTGAAATTACCATGAGTGGAAGGCATGATAAGTCTATTGCTGGAAGAGTAGGAGTCGTTCTTGAAGCGGCAACGGCAATTGTAATATATGATGAGTTATTAAGATGAATATAATATTTATTGGAATGCCGGGAGTAGGCAAGAGTACAATTGCGCGTGGACTTGCAAAGAGCCTTGGTAGAAAATTTATAGATTGCGATAGATTTATAAAAAAGTTTTCAGGTAGATCAATCGATCAATTGTTTAAAATAGGTGAGGATGTATTTCGCGATAATGAGACACTAGCACTTCGCGAAGTAGCTTGCAATAAGGACATAGTTATTGCAACGGGAGGTGGAGTGGTTGAGAGAAATGAAAATAGAGATATAATAAAAGATGCATTTATAATATATCTTTATCGCCCGATAGAAGAGCTTAATGAAATTGTAATCGGGCAGTCAAGACCGCTGTTGAGAGACAATAAGGAGTCGGCACTAGTCGCACTATATGAAAGACGCCATAAAAAATATCTAGATTGGGCAGACTATGTTATAGAGGTAGAGGATAGTTTATTCATTACACAAATGAAGATAAAAGAGGAATTAAAAAGAAGGAGGATAGTAAAATGAAAGTACTATTAATTAACGGGCCCAATTTGAAATATTTGGGAAAAAGAGAGCCGGAGATATATGGAGATTCTACATTCAAGGAAATAGAAGCTGATTTAAAGGATTATACTAAATCACTTGGTCATCAAATCGAAAGCATTGTAAGTAATTCCGAAGGGGAAATAGTTACAGCTATTTGCGAAAAAGAATATGATGCACTTGTAATCAATCCAGGAGCATATACTCATTATAGCATTGCCATAATGGATGCGATGAAATATGCAAGAGGACTGGGTAAATTCGTTGCTGAAGTTCATCTTACAAATGTCTTTGAAAGAGAAGATTTTAGGCACGAGATGCTAACTACAAAGGAGGCGGATATAGTGCTTATGGGTGGAGGAGTCTTTAGTTATTTTAATGCAATTTCAACTGCAGCGGCATTCTTAGACAAAAATTTATTTTAAAGATGCATTGGGCGTCTTTATTACATATAATAAAGTTTGCAATATATAATAAAATGATGTAAAATATAGGCATTGGAGGCATTATGTTTAAAAAATTTTTTATCACAATTGCATTTTTTTTGATAACTATTGTTGGCTTTAGTTCAGCTGCGGATGCCATGATAGAGGTAAATGGCAAATCGATTGAGCCAATGGATATCAAGCTCGAGATAGATGGGGTTCTAGCTTCAACTAATTTACCAATATTTGCAATTAATGAGCGAACATATGTACCAGTTCGATTTGTCTCAGAGAATATGGGACACAAGGTCATATGGTTGCAGGATACATTTACTGTTGAGATCAGAGCAGATGGCAAAAAGATGTGGTTCCCTATTGGGAAACCACAGGTTAACTTGGGAAGCGGTTTGGTTAGTACTCCAGACAATGTAATGGCAGTATTGGCAAAATTACCAAATATGGTTGATCAGGTGACATATGTACCAGTTAGATTTATAAGTGAATACTTAGGCAAAAAGGTAGACTGGGTACAGGAGACCAAGACGGTTGTAATTGGAAAAACTTCGGAAAATTTAGATAATAATACAATCGATATATTTGCTATGGAAAATAGTGAAAGTGAATCTTTAGGAGAAAAGCCCAATTCAGAAAATCCTAAAACTAATGATATTCCAGTAGTAAATAAAAATAAAATATCTTTGATAACAATTGATACTATAACTGAAGACTCTTCGACTACTAAGATGTACTTTACATTTGACAATGAAGTAAATTTTAGCACTAGTTTTACTCAATCAACTGCTGATATATTCATTCCAAATGCAAGTCCAGCGGATATGAGATTGGGGGATTATCCATCTCCTCTTAAGAATGCAAATATGTATTCAATTAGCATTAAAGACAACGGAATACTAATTTCTTTTAATAAGTCAAATGATCTATTGACAGTTTTTCATTCAAGTGATAAAAAGTCGATAATAGTGACAGACAGCTTTTATTTCAAGGGCATTGAGATCACTAATTACAATGGAAAGAATGCCTATCTGCTTCGCGGGCTAGGAAAACAAGCATATAATCAACTTGTAATTGAAAATCCAAAGAGAATTGCACTTGATTTCATGGACACTAGCCTTGAGGGGGATAATTATAAAGAGTTTAATCAATCTATTGGCTTTGTAAAAAAGCTTCGTATGAGTCAATTTGTACCAGATAAAAACTACGACCCTAATGCGCGAATAGTACGTGTCGTGCTTGACATTGCCGACGGAGTAAATCACCCCGACTTAAGGATTGATACAGTTGGAGATGATATAATTTTAATTCCCGAAGAAAGCCTATATGATTACTTTAGCTTTAGAACATCAGGCTCAACCCGTTCGATTACAATTAAAAATTTAGTTGAAAATATCAATTATAATTATATGCCAGAATTAAATATAATTACCGCTAGCCTACCAATATCAATTCCAGATGGTCAAATAAGTTACAATGATTCTTTGATTAAAGATCTAAGAGTAGAAAATAATAATCTTACTATAAATCTTTTGAGAAATGCAACTGTTAGCACAAATCGATCCGCTAGTGGGGAAATTCAGTTTGATATTACTCGCGTTAAGACCGGAAATAATTCGGACTATTTTATCATGATTGACCCAGGTCATGGGGGAACTGACCCAGGAGCTGGAGATCCATCGGAGACTTTTTATGAGAAGGATGTAATACTACCTGTTCAGCGTGCATTATACAATAGGCTAATTCAAATGGGCTATCGCGTGCAAAAGACTAATGACACTGTTGATTCGTATGTTCCAGTGCTTGCAAGAGCGGAGATGGCAAATCAATTAAAACCGGATATATTTATTTCACTACACGCCAACACGGCTGATAGCTCTGCTGCAAATGGAATTGAAGTGCTTTATTCGGATAAAAATCCAAATAAAGAGCCGGGACAAGAGAAAATTGCTCAGATATTTGTAGAAGAGCTTGAGAAAATCACCGGAAGAAAGTCGCGTGGCACAAAACTACGCCCCGATATAATAGTCGTAGGAAAGACCAATATGACTGCGGTTTTAGTCGAGATGGGATTTTTATCAAATCCAACAGAGTTATCACTCTTAAAGTCATCAGTTTATCAAAATCAGATGGTAGAGGGCATAATTGCCGCAATAGAAAGATTTTTAGGAGAATATCGATGAAGATAATAGTAGCAAGTGGAAATGCTCATAAAATAAAAGAAATAGAAGAGATTTTGATTGATCATGAGATAATTAGCTATAAGCAAGACTTTAAAGATCATAAAGAGCCGGTTGAAGATGGAGATACGCTAGAGGAGAATGCCTATATAAAGGCGAACGATATCAAAAAACTCTATCCAAACTACGCGGTTATTGCTGATGATTCAGGTTTATTTGTAGATGCATTAAATGGAGCACCTGGGGTGCACTCGGCTCGATATGCAGGTGATGAACATGATGATGATAAAAACAATGAGTTATTGATAAAAAATTTAGCGGGCAAACCACGTGAAGCTAGTTTTATCTCGAGTATTTGCTTTATTGACAAAGAGCCTCTTTATTTTAGAGGCGAGATTAGAGGAAAAATCCTTGAGATTCCACGAGGAAGCGGTGGATTTGGATATGACCCATATTTTTTGCCAGATGGATGCGTTAAGACATTTGCCGAGATGAATAGCGAGGAGAAAAATAAAATTTCGCATCGTAAAAGAGCGTTAGAAAAATTAAAAAATTTTTTAGAAAAATAATTTAAAGCTATAAGAAGCAGATTGTATGCCTCTTATAGCTTTTTTTATTTTTATTATTTTTTTCTAAAAAAGGCTTGACAAAAGATTAATCATAGTGTATTATATACCTAGGACACTAAGATGCTCATAAGGAGGTAATATGAAAAGGACGATTATTTTTTTATTAATGCTTTCTATATTCTTCAGTGGTTGCTCTACTGTGGAAAGTGTGGTTAGGCAGTTTACAACGGAGGATCACGATATAGTTTATAATGTAATTGACAATATGCATTTGATTATCAGAAAAGACGGAGGTAAATATGTTGTAACTGATGAAATTGTAACGGGAGATGAGACTGTATTTAGAAGAGGAGAGGGTAGCACTTTTATAGTTAGAAATGATGACGGCATAATAAATGCTGGTAAATTATTCGAACTACAAGGCACGGCAACATATATCAGTGGACTCGATATAAAAAAGCGTCTTATCGAAATAGGAGGGATTGTATATAAGGTTGCACCATATAGAGGAGACAATAAAAAAACGCTAAATTTAAATCATGTACTTCATGAGGATGATATGGATTTTAGATTGAGTGAAAATGATTATAGTAAATTTGTGGATAAAGACGGCAATCTCTATAAATTAGGGGATATTGTCGATGAGGATAAAAAAACGCTTTTCTTATCCCAAGTTAAGTTAAGAGATGAGATAATAGTATTTTTGACATATGATAAGGATACGATGAAAGTTGTATCAACTAAAGAGCGATTTAAATTAAAAAATGAAGAAGAAGCAGATAAATTAGTGACAGTCCAATATGGCAATATCTATAAAATGCAAGATGGAAATTATGCAGTGGAAGTAGATGGAGAGTTAGTGCAATTAGTGAAGGAGGATAATTAATGGAGTATGTAGTAAAGACTAAAAATTTATCCATGAAATATAGGGATAAATATGCAATAAGAGATGTAGAAATCAGTGTAAAACCCAATGAGATATATGGACTTGTCGGGAAAAATGGCGCTGGTAAAACTACACTAATGAAATGCCTGCTTGGTCTTGTTCCAGGCAGCACAGGGGACATTAAACTATTTGAGAGTAATTATTTAGCAAAAAATAGAGCGAGAATGGGAGCGCTTATAGAGGAGCCAGGATTTTTTAATAATCTATCGGGATATGACAACTTGCTCTACTATTCAAAGGCTTATGGTATTGGAGATAAACAAGAGATAATAAGGCTACTGCAGCTTGTTAAGCTTGAAGGAGCTAAAGATAAAAAATACAAGCAATATAGCCTTGGAATGAAACAAAGATTGGGAATAGCACTTTCTTTACTTGGAGATCCAGAAATTTTAATATTAGATGAGCCAATAAATGGAATTGATCCCGAAGGAATAGTTGAAATAAGGCGTCTTTTAAAGATGATTGCAAAAGAACAAAATAAAACTATTATAATCTCATCTCATATATTAAGCGAATTGGAAAATATTGCTGATAGAATTGCGATCTTAAATGATGGAAAGTTAATAGATGTACTCGATAATGAAAAAGGAAATAATGCCACTATGATTACAATAATTAGCACAAACGACGACACTAAGGCAGTAGAAATACTTGAACAAATGGGTCTGGAAGTTGAAAAGAGCAAAGAGCTTAAAATAACAGGAGAATTTAAGACTTCTGATTTGTTAAGAGCAATGTATCAAAGCAATATCGAAATTTTAGAATTCGAAAGAAAGCATGAGTCGCTTGAAGATTATTATCTAGAAAGATTGGAGGAGAAAAATGCTTAATTATTTAAATGCAGAATTATTTAGAACAAAAAAATCTTTAGAGTATAAGATAATGATGGGACTAGGCATTGGGGCCATATTATTTGGATTTATAATGCAGGCTTTTTATGACGACAATCCTACTAGAGACGACTGGTTTTTCAATATGTCAACTTTAATGCAAAGTTCTACAATATTTATCTCAATGTTGATTACAGGAGCATCCTTAAAGAAAGACCATGAAGAGAGAGGCTTAATTCAAAAAGGTATTAAAAGAGCCTTTGTCGTTATTGGAGATATCATAAATACATTTATAGCAAGTGCTGTTATGGCAGCTATATTATTTATGGCGACATATCTTGTTGGATTATATTTTAAAACACCAAATACTGGATATGAGTTTAATGCACTTTGGTTTTTAGAGCAGGTTATATATGTAGTAATAACAGTTTCAGTTACCAACTGTGGGGTATATATGCTATATACACTAACTGGAAGCACTGGATCGGCCTATTCTTTAGCATTTGTAGGATATTGGCTTGTTCCAGCGATATGCAGCAATTTTTTAGAATTTGACAATCTATTTGGAAAGATATGTAGAACACTATTTAATCTTGCGCCGATGACTCATCAAGGTCAAGCAATGGACAGAATTTACGATTGGAAATGGATTATTGCAACATTGATATTAAATTTAGTAATATTTAATGCAATAAGCATTATAGTCAAGCAAAGAAAGAGGTATTAGATGGATTTTAATGAAAATCGGCCCATTTATATTCAAGTAGCGGATGCTATTTTGAAAAAGATTCAAACGGGTGAGCTTATGCCAGGCGATAAGCTCGCTTCTGTAAGAGAGCTTGCAAAAGAATACAAGGTCAATCCCAATACCATCTCAAAAAGTCAGCAAGAGCTTGAAGCTACAGGTATATTTGAGACTAGAAGAGGGATGGGAGTATTTGTAGTAGGAGATGAAAATATAATAAAAAATACAATGAATCTATATATTAAAAAAAGAGTGGAGGAGACAAGGCTCGAATATGAGCTACTTGGAATTGGCATTGAGGAATTGATAGAATTATTGGAGGAAGTAAAATATGACGACGATATTAAGAGCAAGTAATTTAACCAAGTTTTATAACAATAAGCTTGCATTAAATAATTTCAGTTTAGAGGTAAAAGAAGGAGAAGTACTTGGAATATTAGGTCCAAATGGCAGCGGTAAGACAACGCTGTTAAAGATAATTGCAGGACTTCATCAAAAAAGCAGCGGGGATATAACCATTTGCGGTGAGGAGCCAGGGCTTAAGACTAAAGGATTTGTAAGCTTTTTGCCAGATGTAAATTTTTTATATAAGTGGATGAAGATAAAAGATGCAAAGGATTTTTATAAGGATTTCTTTGATGATTTCAATGAAAAGACTTTTTTGGAATTGCTCGATTTCATGAATTTAAATCCAAGTCAAAAAGTAGTGGACTTATCTAAAGGCATGAAAGAAAAGCTTAATTTGGCTCTAACCCTTGCTCGTGACGCCAAGTTATATGTGCTTGACGAGCCAATTGGAGGAGTTGATCCTGTAGCAAGAGATCAGATTTTAAACTCCATCATCGACAAGGCTTTTGAAAAAAAGACAATAATAATTACAACTCAATTGGTAAGGGATATAGAGGCAGTATTTGATAAAGTCGTCTTTATTAGCGAAGGCAATACAATATTGAGCGGAAATGCAGAGGAATTAAGAAGTGAAAAGAAGATGAGCATTGAAGAAATATTTAAAGATTTGTATAGAGGTGAGTTATGATTAAATTTCTAAAATATGAATTTAGGGGCAATTTTAAGACGCTACTGGGCTTTTTGCTGGCAGGCATATTTGGCTCGGTTGCGCTCCAAACTATAATATTTAATTTGGACAATAGCAAACTATTGGGAAGTATGTTACCAATAATTACGATATTGATGTTTGTAATAATCATAATGCTTGTAGTTCTCGTCATATCATTTATTGTTTATAGTATAAGAATGTTTAGTAATGAGCTTAATGAGCCAAGAGGCTATTTGACATTCTCAGTTCCACAACCTAAGATATATATGGTTCTATCTAAGCTAACAGTTGTATTTGTTTGGAGCTTCATATATATTATGGCGGGGCTGCTAGTCAATATATTTTTACTAGATGTACTTGCAGGGATGCCAAAGGCGATAATAAGTCAATTCTTTGAAAATATTGGCGAAACCATCCAAGCTGTCATCGGAACTTGCTTTAATATTGCGGCATTTATATCGATATGCTATCTTGCAATATCGATGAGTAAAGTTACTTTTAATAATAAAAAACTAGGCATGTTGTGGATAATTTTCTTAATTGTTCTGATGGTGATATATGCAAGATTACAAATATTTGTATTTGAAGGATTGGGAATTAAAACTGATTCATATGATCCATATACTATCAATTCCCAATCGATTGATTTAGTAGGAAATTATATGAATTATATTTTTAATTTGATTGTTATAGCAATAACATCTTTTATTAACTCGTGGATATTAGATAAAAAGCTTAATTTGTAATAAAAAGCTCTGAAAAGGGGCTTTTTTTATTATAAGATATGTTAATTTTTTGAAATAAATCGATATTAAATATTTTTGAAACACGCCACAAACATTGGAAATAGTGAATTTAAGAATTTAAAAAATTTGTCTCTACTTTATTTCGATAAATGAAATAAAAATCCTCTTTACAATTGTGTTACATTCTGATAAAATACTAGTAACATATAAAATATATGTGAAATGAGGGATTAAAAATCTCTCGACAAAACATAAGGAGGTTTTTAAATGAACAAGAAATTATTGGCTATTTTAATAGCTATGGTAATGGCTCTATCA
>JALEOH010000035.1 GCA_022766605.1 Ezakiella sp. | reverse complement strand
TAGCTTAATCGCAACTCATTTAAATAAGCGTGGACTAAAGGTTGGAATATTAGATTGCGACTTAACAGGTCCAAGCATACCAGAGACTTTTGGAATAGATGAGCCAGCCCATGGTTCAGCTGATGCACTTTATCCAAATATAACTGGCGATGGAATTAAACTAATGAGCATCAACTTGCTTTTGCCAAATAAAACAGATCCGGTAATATGGAGAGGACCTGTCTTGATGAATATGCTTCAGGACTTTTGGACTAAGATAGAATGGGGAGAGCTAGATTGCCTTGTAATCGATATGCCGCCAGGGACTGGAGATGTTCCGCTTTCGATATTTCAAAGCTTCAGGCTAGACGGCGTGATAGTTGTTTCAACTCCAAGCAAGATGGCAAATGTGGCAGTAGATAAAGCAATAGAAATGGCTCTTAGAATGAATATAAATATATTAGGCGAAGTGCAGAATATGGCATATTATATTTGCGATAATTGCAAGACTAAGCACTATATATTTGGAAAAAGTCCCGCAAAAAAAGAAGTAATTAGACTTGCCGAGATTCCATTTAACGAAGAGGTTGGCGAAAAGGCGGATTCAGGTAAAATAGAGGATATAGAATTGAAGGAGTATCAAGATCTCATCAATTCAATAATCGCTTATATAAGATAAGCTCGGGCGAAAGCTCGAGCTTTTTTTCACTGAAAAATAAAATAAGTAATAAAAACCGCCCCGAAAAAAATGATAAAAAAGGGCGGTTCAACAAGGGGGTTAGCTTAACTAACCATTTTTATTGTAACACAATTAAAATAGCTTGTCAAGTGTTTATTCATATTATTTTTAAAATCTTTTATTTCTTTTTAAATTTATAATATGCAAAGTAATAGCATGCTGCAACAGAAGCTCCACCAAGTATATTTCCAATTGTAACCGGAATCATATTATGAAGTACTTGCGAGAAAGTAACTCCACTCTTGTCGATGAGTGCAAATGAAAAATAAAACATATTTGCAACGCTATGCTCATATTTCATCATTATAAAAACCATAACTGGAATTGCCGATAATACAAATTTACTTATGCCATCCCTTGCAGTGTAACTTAGCCATACTCCAAGGCATACGAGTATATTGCACATATATCCTGCGCCCAGTGCATCGATAAAGCTTAGGCTGACCTTATTCTCTACACTCTTATAAATGCTTGCGGCTAAGTTCGGGTCGACATCTGTCATATAATGAGTGATAAATGAAATTAATATTGCTCCAATTAGATTTCCTACATAAACTATCGCCCAATTCTTTATTATCTTGCGTCCGCTAACGGCATCAGCTAGCCAAGCCTGCACGATTAAAATATTTCCCGTAAATAACTCGGCTCCTGCAATTAATACAAGAGTAAGTCCGCTTGTAAACATAAAGGCGGAGACTAGCGGAGCAATATCGGGGGCGATTACTACGCTTGCCTTGGTACTAACTAGTGCACCAATTGCTATATAAATTCCTGCAAGTACTGCAAGTATGAGAGTTGTCTTAAAGGCATTATTGGCCTTTATTACACCTGTTTTATAGGTGTATTCAAGCGCTTCGCTTGGCGCTCTATTAGTTGTTACTGGATTAGTCATTTTACTCCTTTCAATAGTTTTTCTAATATCGATTATACATCATATCTTTTATTAATATAGTGACTATGATCACATTTCGCTTGTACATAAAAATTTGTTATGCTATAATTTATATATATTAAGTATTTTGTAGAGGTAGGATGGACCATAATAGAATGAGGCTTTTTATAAAGACTAAGCCAACTAAAACAACTAATTTAATAATAAGACCGTGGCGTGAGGATGATTTAAATGCACTATATGAAATTGGATGCGAAAAAGAAGTAGCCAATAGTGCGGGTTGGGAAAGATTTTATAATATAAATGATGCAAAAAAATTTCTAGATATGCTAATTAAAAATAATAGCGTAAATGCGATTGCGACAAAAGACGATAAAGCCATTGGCATATTTGATTTTCTTTGGAGCAAAAAGTATTTCAATCACATTGAGATCGGATATTCTCTAAATAAAAATTATTGGGGAAAAGGACTTATGAGTGAGGCGGCAAATACTATAATGGATGAATTAAAAAAAAGATATAATCCAATTGGATTTACTGCAATTGTAAGCAGCGATAATATTAGATCGATTGCATTATTAAACAAACTTGGTTTTATAAGAAAAGAAAAAATAAAAAATGATATATATTATGTAAAAAAATAGTTTCTCATTACATCTATATATATAAGGAGGAATATTATGTATATAGAAAGAAAACTAATTGGCTATAATCATAGCTCAAGGTTGGGGAATACTATTAAATATATAGTTATCCACGACACGGGAAATCCGAATAAGACTGCAAATGCCCTAAATCATTGGAGATATTTTGGAGGGGCTAATAGAAATGCGAGTGCCCATTATTTCGTAGATGACCATTCGATAATTCAAATAGTGGACGATAACAACGCCGCTTGGCATGTGGGTGATGGTGGAGGAAGATTTGGCATAAGCAATCAAAACTCTATAGGCGTTGAACTTTGCATCGATCAAGGCTCCAATAGAGCTATTGCAAAAAAGCATCTATTAATGCTTGTGCATCATCTGATGCTGGTATATAATATAGATAAGAGCCACGTTGTAAGGCATTATGTTGCAAGTAGAAAAATCTGTCCAAGGAGTATGAGTACCAACAACTGGCAAGAATGGCGTGAATTTTGGAATAGTATATGATGGTAAAAATGGATTTATCAAAAATAGAAGGATGAGATAAAAGTGATATGGACTACAAACGACAGAGAAGGTCAGAAATCTTGGGAAAATAGAAGCATTTGGTTAAAGCCGGATGCTTTTTTTATTTGAAAAGAAAATTTTACAGTATATTTTTATTAAAAATACATAATTTATTGATATTAGGGTATAATATATAATATTAGGAGGTCATTATGTTAAAATTAATGAGAAAGATCCCTGCAGGGATGGTGCTTGTCCCAATGTTGATATCGGCACTTATAAATACATTTGCACCTAATTTTTTTAAGAGTTTAGGTGGACTATCGGAAACATTATTTACTGGCAAGGGAACCAATTATTTGGTTGCACTTGTTACTCTATGTGCATCGACTGCGCTTGACATCAAGACACTAGGCCATGTTCTTAAAAAACAAGGACTACTTATGGCTGTTAAATTTGGCTTAGCTGCAATTTTAGGATTTATTTATATTAAGCTATTTGGAATGGAAGGGATTTTAGGTGTCTCAGCAATTGCATTTGTAGTTGGAATGTGTGCAATCAATCCTTCACTATATCTTGGGCTTATGAATGACTATGGCACGAAGGAAGATGAGGCTGCTTTTGGATTTGTAGGAGTATTTTGTGTTCCAGCTATTTCTGTTTTAGTTTTTAGCACTTCTCATGCCACTCCAATCGACTGGATGCCACTTCTATCAGCGCTATTTTTAGTTATAATTGGCGTAATTATTGGAAATCTAGATAAGGACATGGGCAAGTTTTTAGGTCAGGTTGTGGGGCCTCTTACAATATTTTTGGGAATTGCAGCAGGCTCGACCATAAATCTAAAGTCTGCATTTAAATCGGGACCAAGTGGAATATTATTGGTAATATTCTTCTATCTATTTATAATGACAGCTATGTATCTATTTGAGACCAAGGCCTTAAAATCAAATGGCATTGCCGCCGTAGGACTAAGTGCGGCAGCAGGGCTCAATGTAGTGGTGCCAAATATGATTGCAGAGATCTATCCAGAATATGCATCATATGCTGCTACTGCAACGACGCAGTTGGCTATGGCAGTTGTAATAACCGCAATACTAACTCCAATTATGGTTAAATATTTAGCAAAGAAAAAAGGAATATCAGGGAGGGAATTATGATTTTTGAGAAAGCAAATGCAATAAAAGACGATATTATTAAAATTAGACGCGATCTTCATCAAATACCAGAGCTTGGGTTATCTACCCCAAAGACCAAGGCATATATAAAAAAAGAATTAGAGGCTTTGGGATTAGAGATTAAGGAATATGGAGAAAGTGGACTATCTGCTCTTATTAAAGGAAGAGAAGAAGGCAAGACCATATTGCTTCGTGCCGATATGGATGCGCTCCCAATGAAGGAAAATAGTGGACTTGAATTCGAGGCTAAGGGTGATGCTGCGCATACTTGCGGGCATGACCTTCACTCTAGCATGCTTCTTGGTGCAGCAAGGCTATTAGTTGAAAGAAAAGACGAATTTAAAGGAAATATTAAGCTGATGTTTCAACCAGCGGAAGAGATATTTAAGGGATCAGAGATGATGATAGAAGAGGGGATACTTGAAGATCCTAAAGTCGATGCGGCACTTGCTCTTCACACTGAGCTTCAAGGTGAGCCTGGCACAATATATTATAATGAGGGATACATGACGACCTCATGTGATAATTTTAAGATTACTATTACTGGTAAAGGTGGTCATGGTGCTTATCCGCATACAACTATCGACCCAATCCACGTAGGAGTTATGCTCTATTTGAGTTTTGGTGAGTTAGTAAGCCGTGAAGTGCCACCAAGCGAGGTGGTAACTCTTACATTTGGACAATTTAGTGGAGGAAGCAATTCCAATATTATTCCTGAAATCGTAGAGATGCAAGGCACAATGAGAAGCTATTCGCCAGAGGTGCGTGAAAAACTAAAAAAACGCATGCTTGAAATCGTAGAGGGCCTAGCAATTACAACCGGAGCAAAGATTGATTTGGATTTTTTTGCAGGAGTTCCTTCGACCTATAGCGATCCTGATCTTACACGCGAGTTTATAGAAATATTAAAAGAAAATGTGCCCGAGCTTAAACTAGTTGGTGACCATAGAATAATGGCATCAGAGGATATGGCAAATGTATCAGTAAAAGTGCCTACAGTATATTTGATGCTCGATTCAAAAACTGCAGGCAATGACTTTAGCCACCATAATCCAGCAGTCAATTTCAATGAAGATGCAATACCATATGGCATATCGACATTTGTGGCAATTGCAATAAACTATTTAAATAATAATTAAAATCAATATGTATAGCAGAGGTCAAATGATCTCTGCTTTTTAGTTAAATGGAAATTCGTAGTGAGATATTATCTCATCCTTGTTTTTAATATCTATGATTAGTTCATTTCCTATTATCATGTCGAATTTTAAGATAAAATAATATTTTGAAAATGGATCAAGTTTATAATATTTATCATCTATCCACAATCCAAGCTCTGGATTGGCTTTGGTTAAGTTCCTGTTTGAAAAGAGCATGCTATGATCGTCTCTTAAACTTGCAAGATCCTCTTCAAAAATTACATTGCCACTTCCAATTATTTTTTCATCTGCTCCTTCAACCAATTTTATTTTATTGGTCAGTGGATGACTTTCTATTTTTGCTTCGATATTTATCACAGTTCCATAATTTCTAAATAGAAATATTGCAATGAATATCGCAAACATAAGTGCGACCAATAGGACTATTTTTTTATTTTTCATAATTAAATTCCCCTAATTGCCTTTATGTTTGTCAAACCAAGTAGTTATTTCATCTAGACGTCTTAGTCTATGATGTGGTTTGCCCGAGCGAGATAGTTCATGATTTTCTCCTTTAAACATTATAAATCGAGATTCAACTCCATGATATTTAAGTGCGGTAAACATCTGAACTCCCTCAGCAAATGGACAACGATAATCGCAATCGGAGTGTATAAATAGAGTTGGAGTGCTTACTTTATTGGCATATTTAAGTGGTGATTGCCCCCACATCTTTTCATGTGAATCCCATATATCTGATTTGGTTTGATCGCTTGCAAAATAATAGCCGATATCGCTTATCCCCCACATGCTTATCCAATTTGAGATGGATCTTTGACTTGCAGCAGCTTTAAATCTATCCGTATGGCCTATGATCCAGTTTGTCATAAATCCACCATAACTTCCACCCGTTACGAATAAATTGTCACGATCCAATTGCTTATATTTTTCAAGCATGCGATCGACAAAGTCCATGATATCCTCATAGTCAACTCCGCCATAATCTCCAAATATATCCATAAATTCATCTCCATAGCCATCTCCTCCACGAGGATTGGTAAATATTACCGCATAGCCGAGATTTACCCAATATTGCATTTCATGATAGAATACCGAACCATAGACGGTCTTTGGTCCACCATGAATATCTAATATAACAGGTACTTTATCTAGTTTGTCAAAGTCTTCAGGTTTTAATATCCATCCGCTAAATTCATAGTCCTCTTTCTCCCAATCAATTCTCTCAGGAATAGCTACATATTTACCTTCGAGTGTATTGTTGAGATTGCTTATTTTATTGAGCTTGCCATCATTTATTTCATAAAGCTCTTGTAAATCTTGATTTAATAAAGCGACCGCTATGATTTTATCATCCTCAATGTCAAATGCATCTATGGAGCCTTCGATATCTGTTATTTTTGTGAGATTAAGTTCCATATCCACCTTAAATAGATTGCAATTATATTTATCGGTTGAGGTGATATATAGATAATCACCAAAGACCTTAGAGCTTGTTCCACCTCCATAACGCACATCGCTTCCTACACTTGACCAGAAACTCAAATCGGGGTCTGAAGTTTTTGTTATTTTTTTAAGCTTTGGATCGACTAGCATAAGCTCGCCATTTTCATTTAATCCATGCTTTTTCATTTCGCTTGCGATCACTATTATCATATCCTTAAAGAAATGAGCGTAGTCAACTCTTAGCTCGCTTTCTGGTAAGATATTGATAGACTCTTTCTTTTTAATATCATATATGTGAAGTTTATTAAATAGCGGAGCACGGTCGTTAAAAGAGCTTGAGCTAAATAATATCCTTTTGTTATCATAATCGATATCGATCTGTTCGACATTTGTAAGATTGTCTGTAACAACATGCATAGATTTATCAATCATATCATAAATTACAAGTCGACTTCTTATTTTATTTGTAAGGCCAGCTCCATTCGACCAAAATGGTATTTCATCAAAGACCATATAGTCTTTTTCTTCATCTGCCTTTTTTACTATGGACTTTCTTTCATCTTCGCTTGCATCTTCATAATCCTTATAAAGCGGATTATATCTCTCGCGCATGATTATATAATTATCTAAAACTCCCTCAAGGCTTAAAGCTCTATCGAAGCTTAGAAATTTTTGCGCTTCTCCTCCTGTTAGATCGAGCTTATAGATAGTGGTCTTTGGAGAAATCTCCTCTTTCTTTAAGCCATCCCTTTCATCTACAAAAAGTATTTCATCTTTATTTAAAAAGATAAAACCGCTGCCTCCTTTTTCAGTAAGTTTTTTGTACTTGCCATTATCAATCAAAGATAGACTTGTTACATAGTCTTTGCCGTCCTCGGATACAACAGTCTCGTTGAAATAAATCCTTCCTTCTTTTAGCGTCGGATTTGAAAGGAATTTATATTCGAAAAAATCATTTAATTTAATCCTATTCATATTCGCCTCCTAACTATATTATAAATCAAGTGCGAGTATTTGTCTATGTTTTTTAATATATATCTATAATTTCTCTTTAATTGAATAAAATATAATATTTGGGGTATATAAGTAGTATCAGACATAGTTTCACATATGGATGAAAATCTATTCTGAAAGGAGAACAATCATGAAGCTAAATATAGTAGGCAAAAATATGGAAGTAGATGAAAATTTAAGGGAAATTGCAACTAAAAAGTTCAGCAAGCTCGACAAATTTTTCGCAAGCGATATTAAAGGAGATATCGTCTTTAAAACGATAAGAAATAACAAGATGCTGGAAGTTACTATATATCTTCCCGATGGTGCAGTTTTAAGAAGCGAAGAGAGCTCAAATGACATGTATAGTTCAATAGACAAGGCGCTTAATCAACTTGAAAGGCAAGTTAGAAAGCATAAGACAAAGCTCCAAAAGATCTATAGGAATACCGATTCGATAAGATTTGATTCAATTGAACCGCTTGAGGAAGAGGACAATGCTCCTAAGATTGTTAAGGAGAAGACTTTTAAGCTAAAGCCTATGACAAGAGAAGAAGCAATACTTCAAATGGAACTTGTAACTCACGACTTCTACTTTTTCTTAGACAGCGATACCAATCTTGCATCTGTTTTATATAGACGCGAAGATGGTAACTACGGTATAATCACTGAAGCAAAATAGTATAGCCCCAAGTTGGGGCTATTTTTTAGGAGATAGAATGAAAACAAAAGTTAAGATATATGATTTTGATAAGACCTTGGCAAAAGGGGATTCAATTTTTTATTTGCTTAAATTTGGCATCAATAAAGGACTATATTCGAGGTCTAGTGTACTTGGTCATTTAATAAAGGCAGGCTTTAAATTTCTCAAGCATCGTTCGATGATGGACTTTAAAAATGAATGTTTTAAATTAATTACTATATTTGATGAAAGACAATTAAATGATTTTGTAGATGAGCACTTAGAAGAGCGAGGATTTAAAAATATCATTAAAGATATAAATGATGACGACAATGCAGTTACCATACTTTGCTCGGCAAGTCCTGAGAGATATATTAAATTGATTAGCGATAGGCTTGGTTTTGACTATTATCTTGGTACAAGAGATGACGGAGAAAAGCTAATTGGATTTAATAATGCCAAGGAGGAAAAGTTAAGGCGGATAAATGAACTATGTGATAAAGAAAATATAATGATCGACTATGAAAGCTCAATTGCCTTTACTGATTCCTATAAAAATGACAAGTGGATGGCAAGTCCATGTAAAACCAAATATATAGTAAATAGCAAAAAAAGCTATGATGGCTATATCAATATAGAAGGCAAGAATGATCTATAAAAAGAGTTTTAATAGCTCTTTTTTTGTGTCTTAAAGGCTTTAATTATTAGAGTATTTGTGATATAATTTTTTTGTGTGAAAATAATTTTACGAATGAGTTGGTGAGATGAAGAAAATTTTTAAATTTATATATATATTTATTTTTTTATCTATAATAATTTTTGTGGCGGGATCTATGTTTAAATATGAGCCTCATTATTTGGTCTATGAAAATAGAGGAACTAATATTATACCATATGAGGGCATAAGGGCGGAAGTTAAAAACTTTTTTTTAAATGGTGCAAAACCAGAACTGGAAAAGAGCCTTAAAGACTATTTTTATCGAGATGAACTAGTCGAAGCCGATATATTTTTAAATAAATATATTTTTAGAAGGCCATTTGTGGGCAATGTTAGTATTAAAAGCCCGCATATATATGATTTTTCAGAGAATTTAACTTATTCTAAGGACGTGGATGAGCTTGCAACTACCGTAATTAGATTAAATAAATTTAAAGAGGAGTTAGAGGAAGATGGAAAGAAATTTTTAGTAATTCCAGTGCCATCTATCTCAAGCAGATATGATTATCCAAGCTATGTGCTTGACCCCGAGACCATAGATGGCCTTCGTCGCGAGGAATTATATAATCTATTAAAATATTATAATATCGATTATATTCCAGCATATGACTATCTTAGCTATGAGGATTTTTTTGCAACTGACCACCACTTTGGTATGAGCGGCGCACTTAAGATAATTGATGAGATTAAAAAGTATTTTATAGATGGTGGAGTACCCTTTAATGACGCCGATTATCAATTTAAGGAGCATAGCTTTAAAGGAAGTCGCTCCAAGATGCTAGCTAATTTGACTGAAAGCGAGCCGATATATGAGCCGATTTATAGCATGAGTTTTACGAGAACGGGAGATTATATAGATTATATCAACGATTTTGACGGAGTCGGCGGATATGTCGCATATATGAGTGGCGATCATTTTAATACATTTGTTTCGAATGATAGCGTAGAGGATGGAGCGAATATTTTAATATATGGTGATTCATTTACGAATATAATTGAATCTGTTATAATTCAAAATGTAAAGAGCATGGAAAGTTATGATTTTAGATATCCACCCGAGGATTTTAAGAAGAATGTAGATGTCGATGCAGAGGTGGTTATATTGATAGCAGATGAGAAGAGTTTTAGAACCAAAGAGGAGTATATATTTTTTAGAGAATGAGAGTTTTAGTAATAGATTCGGGCAAGGGAGGTAGAGTTGTCGAGCGATATTTAAAAAGCATGAAGCCCGATATAGATCTTATATATGCCTGCGATGAAAAAAACATGCCATATGGAGAGAAGTCGACTGAAGAAATACTCGAGCTTACAAGAAAAATGATAGCTCCATATGAGGATAAATACGATATACTTGCCGTTGCCTGCAACACCATATCTGCCGCGATGATTAGAACTGGCAAGCTGCCATATAGCGTGGTCGATGTAATACTTCCAACTATAAGGGAGTTAAGAAGTCAAAATCTAAAAAAACTTGGCATTATTTCGACCGAATACACTTATAGGTCGGGAATATATTCTAGGCATTTAAATCTAATTCCAAGCTATTCAAATACGCTTGCAAGACTGATTGAGGATGGTATGGACGAGAATAAAGAAGAGATAATTGAGGAGCTAAAAAATATAATCTCGCCGATGATAGAGCGTGGAATGAAGAGATTGATATTAGGATGCACTCACTATGAATTGATAGATTATATGATAAGGGATTTATATCCACATCTTGAGCTATTATATCCTGGTAAGTATCAGGCGGAACTAGTGCTTAGACGAATGCGGAATATGAAGAAAAGGAGATAAAATGGAAAGTGTGATAGAACTAAAGGACGTTAGCTTTAGTTATACATCAAATATTACGGGTGAAAAATTAAAGGCAATCGACGAGGTCACGCTCGATGTAAAAAAAGGCGAGTTCGTCGCTATTTTAGGTGCCAATGGAAGCGGTAAAAGCACGCTTGCAAAGCTAATAAACGCCCAACTCTATCCTGAAGAGGGCGATGTAGTAGTAAATGGAATGAATACTCATGACGAGGATAAGATATGGGATATTCGCGCTAATTGTGGCATGGTCTTTCAAAATCCAGACAATCAAATAGTTGCAACCATAGTCGAAGAAGATGTAGCATTTGGCCCAGAAAATCTTGGGCTTCCTGCAGATGAAATCAGACGCAGGGTTGATAAGAGCTTAGAGATAGTAAATATGACCGAATTTAAGGAGCATAGCCCAAGCTTGTTAAGCGGCGGACAAAAGCAAAGGGTTGCCATAGCAGGGATACTTGCTATATTACCCGATATTATTATCTTTGATGAGCCAACTGCAATGCTTGACCCAGGTGGACGCAAGGACGTGCTTGAAACTATAATTAGATTAAATAAAGAGCAAAATAAGACCATATTATTGATTACTCATTTCATGGAAGAAGCTATATTTGCCGATCGCGTCTTTGTCTTTAGCCATGGCAAAATAAAAAAAGAGGGAACTCCGTCGGAAATCTTTTCAAATGTAAGAGAAGTCCGCGAGGCAGGACTTGATAGTCCATTTGTGCCAGAGATGGAGTATTTGCTTGAAGAAAATGCCATAGGATATGATAGTATGCTTATCAATGATTATGCAAAAAGAGCATTAAAAGTTCTTGAGGAGAAAAAAGTACCCAAAAATGGCAGCGGCATTATTATAAATGAACATGAAAAAAAGCAGACCATTGACGAAGACGACTATATAGTAGTAAAAAATCTAAGCCATATTTATAGTGCAGGAACCCCATTTGAAAGAAAGGCGGTAGATGATGTCAGTTTTTCCATCAAAAGAGGTCAATTTATTGGAGTAATCGGTCATACGGGAAGTGGAAAGTCCACTCTTATTCAACATCTAAATGCACTCGAGTATCCTACTAGTGGAGAGATTATTATCGATAGAGAGAAGATAACCAAGGAGAGCGATTTAATACATCTGCGTCAAAAGGTGGGCATGGTCTTTCAATATCCCGAGCATCAACTCTTTGAAGAGACCTGCTATAAGGACATAGCCTTTGGCCCAAAGAACTTGGACCTAAGTGAAAAGGAGATAGATGAAAGGGTAAAATATGCTCTTGATGCAGTGGGTCTTGACTTCGATTGGATTAAAGATAGAAGTCCATTTGATCTTTCGGGCGGACAAAAAAGGCGCGTTGCAATTGCAGGAGTGCTTGCTATGAAGCCGCAAGTGTTGATACTCGATGAGCCAACAGCAGGGCTTGATCCAATGGGAAGAGATGAGATAATAGATGAAATAGTCGAGATTGCGGACAAAAACAATCTAACTGTAATATATGTAACTCACTCAATGGAGGATATTGCAGAGATTGCAGATAAAATACTAGTGCTTGAACATGGCAGAATAAAGTATTTTGACAAGCCCGAAAAAGTCTTTGACAACGAACCCGAGCTTGAAAAGATCGGACTTGATGTACCACATGCAGTTGAATTTGTAAATATACTAAGAAGGGAAAAATATCAGATACCACCAGTGCTTACCACTGAGGATGCCGCTTTTTTCTTAAAGGAGATGCTTAAATGAAAGATATGACCATAGGACAGTATTTTCCAGGCGATTCGCTCGTGCATAAGCTCGACCCTCGCACGAAGATAATACTATCATTTACTTTTATATTTATATTATTTTTTGTAAAGACCTTCTCGGCGTATGCCTTGGCACTTATCTATCTATTTGTTATAACAAAGGTCGCAGATATTCCATTTAAGATGCTATTTCGCGGCATAAAATCCCTCTTTTTCATCATATTTTTGACAGTTTCTCTAAATATATTCATGATAAAAGGCGAGACCTTATTTACTATTTTTGGTTTAACCGCCAGTAAAGAGGGACTTCGCTATGCGCTATTTATGGCTATAAGAATCGTCTTGATGGTAATGGGTTCAAGTGTAATGACCTTGACCACCTCGCCAATAAGACTGACCGATGGACTTGAAAAGCTAATGAAGCCTCTAACTTATGTAAAAGTGCCTGCAAGTGAAATATCGATGATGATGTCGATAGCCCTTAGATTTATTCCGACACTTACTGAAGAAACTCAAAAGATAATAAAAGCACAAAAGGCAAGAGGTGCAAATTTTGAGACGGGCTCTCTTATAAAAAGAGCAAAGGCGATGGTTCCAATCTTAATTCCACTATTTATCTCCTCCTTTAGGCGAGCAGACGAGCTAGCAAATGCGATGGAGGCAAGGCTCTATCGTGGCGGAGAGGGAAGAACTAAATTAAAGGAATTAAAATATAAAAAAGCGGACTATCTTGCATATATAATAGTATTTTTATATTTTGCAGCTATGATAGGACTCAATTATACGGCTCTTCCGTAGGATATAAATAAAATAGGAAATTATATGAAAATTGCACTTTTGATAAATTACGATGGCACAGCATATAATGGTTGGCAAAGACAGTCTAATGGCATTGGCATTCAAGAGATAATTGAAGATGCACTAAAAACAGTAACAGGAGAGGATATAAATCTGCGTGCAGCAGGTAGAACCGATGCGGGAGTGCATGCTGAAGGACAAGTGGCTGATTTTACTACCAATTCAACCATACCAGCAGACAGATTTAAATATCCTCTTAATAATAACTTACCAGCGGATATTAGAATACTTGAATCAAAGGAAGTAGATGAGGATTTTTCTGCAAGATTTGACGCAAAAGAAAAGCATTATAGATATACCATATATCTTGGAGAAGTTTTGCCATCAACCATTGGAAGATATGCCGCCTTATACGACAGAAAGATCAATCTCGAGCTTATTAAAGCGGCTGCAAGCGCAATGGAAGGTACTCATGACTTTAAAGCATTTGAGGGACCATATGCGCAGATGGCAACCTCGGTTAGAACTGTAAATGATATAATAATAACCCAGGACGGCAACTATTTATATTTTGACATATATGGTGAGGCCTTTTTAAAGAACATGATTCGCATAATGGTAGGAACTATATTAAAGATAAATGAGGGCCGCATGGACATAATGGAGCTTATGAAATTATTTCAAATGCCCGATCGAACAAAAGCAGGAATAACCATGCCAGCAAATGGACTTACCATGGTTGAAGTCTTTTATGATAATTTAAAATTCGATAGATTGGATTATTAGCAGGAGATTGGAGGCTGTATGTTTACAGCTTCTTTTAATTTGGGGTCTAAATCGCGCCTAACATCCTTCTCAGTTGGTGGATCTCGCCCATGTATTATCTATACGACTCCTCACTCCGCCTTCCTCGGGCGTTGTTATGCATCGATTTATCCTCCCAAATCCAATTTGAGGTCTTAATCGCGCCTAACTTTCCTCTTCGTCATCTCAATCATTTGGAAAATTCTTCATTATTACTTACAGTTTAACAAAATTTTTATCAATTGTCTTTTCGCATGCCGTTAGTGTGTGGCAACGAAATATATCAAGTTATAAAATATAATATTTATTAGCAATACAGCGATTCTGATAAATACGGGAATAAACGATATAGAATTTAATAAAGTTAGTTATTTTTAACTTTTTAAAAATTTTATTTCAAAAATGCTTGACATAATATTCTTTTAGTTGTATAATAATTCTAGTTAGCTAGTACTAACTGAGTGCTGGTGGTGAAGACAGCTATCTGATATCCTTGGATTTTAGATAAGAAGATCTATCGCATGAGGATGGCAAGTGAAAATAGAAGAGGAGTGAATATGAATACTATTTCATCATTAAAAATTGGAGAAAAAGCAATGGTAAAAAAGCTCAATTGTAATGGAGCCCTCCGCAGGCATATCATGGACATGGGTCTTACCAAGGGCGTTAATGTAGAGTTGATTAAATATGCTCCGATGGGCGACCCAATAGAAATTCGTATAAGAGGATATGAGCTGTCAATTAGAAAGAGCGAAGCTTGCCTTATTGAGGTGGAAAAATGAGAATAGCATTAATTGGCAATCCAAATTCCGGCAAGACCACGATGTTTAATGACCTTTGTGGCACCAATCAATATGTTGGCAATTGGCCTGGGGTTACGGTTGAGAAAAAAGAGGGCAAGCTCATTAAAGATAAGAGTGTAAAGTTGATAGACCTTCCAGGTATTTACTCTCTTAGCCCATATACTTTAGAGGAAAAGGTAGCTCGCGATTTTCTAGTAGATGAAAAGCCCGATGCAATTATAAATATCGTCGATGCAACCAATCTTGAAAGAAATCTTTATCTTACAACTCAAGTAATGGAGATGGGCATCCCCGTTGTGGTCGCACTTAATATGATGGACGATATTAAAAAAGATGGCAAGACTATCGATGTCGATAGGCTTGAAGCGATTTATGGAATTAGATTTATTATGACAAGTGCAATTAAAGGCGATGGTCTGGGTGAGCTTGCAAGTACTGCAATAGCTCTCGGAGGAGGACAAGTGCCTAAAGCAATTAAATTTTCATCGTGCTTAGAGGAAGCACTCAGTGAAATTGCAAGTCTTACCGGACTCGATATAAAAGATGATCGATATAGGATAATAAAAATATTTGAACGCGACTACGAGGGAGCGCATTTGGATAATAATCTAATTCCACAAGTTGAAAAGATTATAAAAAAATCGGAAGAAATTTTTGATGACGACGCCGAGGCAATTATAATAGATGAAAGATATCATTTTATTGAAAAGAATATGTCAGGCATAGTAAAGTCAAAAGTTGAAAAGGGCATGTCCACCACTATGAAAATCGATAAAGTCCTTACTAATAAATTCCTTGCTTTGCCAATATTTCTTGCAATAATGTGGGCAATCTACTATATATCAATATCGATAGTGGGCGATGGCACAGTTGGATATATCGAAGGATTTTTTGAAAGCGTTGGAAATGGCGTAGAGGCATTTTTATTGGAACGCGGTGCATCCGATTGGATAGTTAGTCTAATTAATGGCGGCATAATTCAATCGCTTGGAGCGATATTTACATTTGTTCCACAACTCTTGAGTCTATTTTTCTTTCTATCAGTACTCGAAGACACGGGCTATATGGCTCGCATTGCCTTTATAATGGATAGGATGTTTAGAAAATTTGGCCTTTCTGGCAGGAGCTTTATTCCTATTTTATTGGGTACGGGCTGCTCGATTCCAGGTATAATGGCGACAAGAACTATTAAAAACGACGCCGACAGAAGAATGACAATATTACTAACTCCATTTATCCCTTGCGGGGCAAAGCTACCGATTTTTGCAATGTTTATCAGCTTGATATTTAATGGATCGGCATTTATTGGTCCGCTAATTTATCTAATTGCAATTGTAGTTATAATAATCTCTGGTCTAATTTTAAAGAGGACTAAGAGATTCCAGGGTGAGGCAAGCGACTTTGTAATGGAGCTACCTCGATATAGGATACCATCTTTAAAGACAACCCTTCTTCACATGTTTGAAAAGGCAAAGGCATTTGTCGTCAAGGCTGGTACGATAATCTTCTTGTCTTGTGTAGTAATTTGGATACTTCAAAACTTCACTTTTAGTTTAGAATATATTGGCGAAGGAGAGGGTGTATCGATACTTGAAGCAATTGGCAACAAGATAAGATATATATTTATTCCGCTTGGATTTGGAGATTCGTGGGCGCCTGCTGTTGCAACTGTTTCAGGTCTACTTGCAAAAGAGGTTGTGGTAACTAGCTTTGCAAGCATGAGCCAAAAAGTCGACATCTATTTTTCAGCAGTATCCGCATTTAGTTTTATAATATTCACCATGTTTGCATCTCCATGCGCAGCAGCAATTGGAGCAATGAGGGAGGAATATCGCAATAAAAAAGATCTGTTATTTGCAATATGCTTCCAAACAGGACTCGCATATGTACTATCCTTCTTGACTTACAATATAGGAAACTTGATATTTAGAAATACCAACCTGGTAGTGCCCAAAATACTCGACAATTCACTAATTGAAGCGGCGGGCGAAGGCGAGGTCGGAGCTAATTATACCCTACTTCTAATAGCAAGTGTAATAATAATATCGCTAATTACAACCATAGTGGTATCAGTAATTAGAAAAAATAAATATAGTAAGAAGGTGACGGCATGAATTTAATCGATATCATACTAATCGCGATGGTATTAGCAGTAGTGGCAATTGCGATAGGATTTTTGATAAAGCAGAATAAGAAAGGCAAATGTGCTTGCTGCTCTCATGCCAAGAATTGCAACACTCTTGGTGTAAGCTATAAAAGAGCAAGCGATAAATAGCATTAATATGCTGACCGCTTGTTTTTGAGGGAACAGGTTGGTCAAGCATTTTCTAGGGAAGAATTCATTTAAAACTCATATCTTTAAGACAAATATCCAATAAATCAATTAAAAAAGAAACGAAAGTTTCGAATTAATCATGTAAATCATGATAAATCATATAGTACAACCCGATAATTTTACAGCAAAGCCATGGATTACTTCCCTTCCATGGCTTTATTTAATAAATATTATATCATAATAAATTACATAAAATATAAGCACATAGCTTAATTAAAAGGAGGCATTATGAATAATTCAAAGAAAATACTAGCGTTTTTTATCGCACAGTAATGGCGCTAGCCTATCTACCTGTGGATATCTTTGCAGCAGACCCGTCAGCACCAGTGATTACATTTAGCAAAGATGCAGTACGGTAGTTGAGGGCAAGGCAATTGAAGACATTACTGTTACAGCAAAAGATAGTAATGGTACGCCTCTTAGTGTAGAAATTATTTGATGCTTTTTAACCAGATAGATAATAATTGAATTTAGGTCAATAAAAAGGCGGCTGTCAATTGATAGCTGCCTTAATATATTTTTGTTTATTTTATTTGCACTTTTTACATTGTGCTTGCATTAGTTTCAATGCCTTCGACTATTACTCCATATCCCTCAGGGACGCCTTCGATATTTATTTCTATGCTACAATTTGGATAAGTTATTGCTTGGGTGACCATGGCGTCTTTTGCAGGCGAGATTACAAGTGGCTTAACGACTATATTTTTTCCGTCATAGTATACTCTCTCACATCTTATTTGATAGCCGCCGGTGTTGAATTTTTTTGCAAAAGTGAGGGTGATGCTATTATTTTCTTTATTGGTAGTATAGATGAAGCCTTCTTCTTTTAGTTTATTTTCTGTATCGACTCTTCTATATCCAAGGGCATCTCCAGCTTTTACTGACATGTCTACGACCTCCTTTTTAGAAAGATGAATTGTTTTATTTTCTAGATCATATTCCCAGTTTATTTTAAAGGCATCTAATAAATTTTTTAATTTAAAATAATTATGCCCACCAAATAATAGAGCGTCTAGGTCTTGGTCGACATTGTCGATGTCGAGTTTTGCATTTGATATTTCCGCTTTTGTAATGGTTCCAAGCGGCGTTAGCTCTGTTCCTATCGGTTCATATGGATAGCTTGTTATACAAGAAATTCTTTTTGTCTTGTTGTCATAGAGTATTTTAAATCCGCCATCTTCCATATAGGAAAGGAGCCTGGCAAAGTCCCTTAATTTGATATAATTTTCATTTTTATAGACGATTGATGGTAGATCAAATACCATATCGTCAATTAGAACCGACTGTTTGAAATCCGTAACATCGACTTCCTCTGCAAATATACTTGTAGTGAGTAGAAGTATGATGATGGATAGAGTAATTAACTTTTTCATATTTCCTCCTTATCTTATTCGATGATATTTTTAAATCCAAGTCCTAAGACTTCGCTTGCATTTTTGACCCAAATAAATGCATTGGGATCATTTTCTTTTATATAATTTTTTAGCATCACAAAGCCTCTTCTATCTAGTACTGTTACCAGTACTTTTATCTTCTCTTTGCTATATCCCCCCTCGGCATAGTAGAGGGTGCAACTTCTTACTATATCGTTGTGGATGAATTTAACTAGACTATCCACGTCTTTGGTAACTATTGTTACCTCTTTTGCAATATTCATGCCATCTATTGTGAAATCTATTATTAGTCCATTTAATATTACGCCAAATAGCGAATAAAGACCGATTTTAGATCCAAATACAAAGCTTGCTATTATTGTTATTCCAAGGTCGGCAAACAGTACTGAGCTGCCGAGATTTATTCCTGTAAATTTATTTATTATCTTACCAACTATATCGGTGCCGCCGGTTGATGCACCTTGATTAAAGACCATTCCAATTCCCACTCCAGAAATTATAACTCCACAGAATAGATCGAGCATTAGATCTCCTGATAGAGATTGCTGCGCGGGAAATACTCTTTCAAGTATTGAAACGGCTAGTGAGGTGCCGAGGCTTGCGACTATGGTCTTCGCACCGAAATTTCCGCCGATAAGTATAAAGGCTAATATAAATAGTAATATGTTAACGGCAATCATTATATCGCCAACCTCAAATCCAGTTAGTTGTGATAGAACTATTCCTATACCATTTGCTCCACCAACGGCAAGGTCATTTGGCATGAGGAAGAAGAACATTCCTGCACTAACTAGTAAAACTCCAATAAATGTGATTATATAACTTTTAATCGAGTCATGATTTTTAGCTTTCAAATAAATCCCTCCAATCATCCCTTGTTAGATATATTATATCAGATTTAAAAGCTAAAGTATAGTAATTTTAAGCAATTTTTTAAATCGCTTCTTATTGGGTATATCTAATTAGAGGTGAGTTATGGATAAGAACAATATTAAAAGCATATTATCGATACTTGCTATGATATTGATATTATTCTTAGGCTTTATTAAAAACGAGAGCGTGAGATATTGGGTAGGTCTTGCTAGCACTATTGCATTTGTTATAATAAACTTGCTTGCACTTTTAAATCAATATCGTGAGGTGTTTTCTAATAAATTGTCCAAGAATGTAAATATGCTAAAGTGGATATTTATAATTGTTCATGGACTTATAGTAGTTATGTTTGGCATGACAGCTATAGTGTCTATAATAAATAAATTGTAATCTGTTAAATAGGGAGGATATATGAAATTAGTTATTTTAGATGGATATGCATCAAATCCCGGCGATCTTAGCTGGGATGGATTTGATGAATTTGGAGAGTTAGCAATATATGAAAGAACAGCTCCAAGTGAGGTTAGAGAAAGAATTAAAGATGCCGATGCGGTCTTTACCAATAAAGTGCGTTTAAATGAGACAAATCTTAAAGATAGCAATGTAAAATACATTGGAGTAATTGCAACGGGATACGATATTATTGACACCGATTATTGCAAGAAGAATAATATTGCAGTCACCAATGTCCCTGGTTATTCGACTGAGGCTGTCTGCCAAATGACTTTTGCTCATCTATTAAATTATGTAAATAGGGTCGATCTATATGCAAAGGCCAATCGCGAGGGCAAGTGGCAGGAGAGCGAGGATTTTTGCTATTATTTAAATACAATTCACGATTTAGCTGGAAAAACATTTGGAATTTATGGATACGGTACTATTGGTAAGAGAGTTGGAGAAATCGCAAGAGCTTTTGGCATGAAAGTAATTATGTGCGCTCATAAAAACGAAATAGGAGAGGGTTACAAGGATGTGGATAGCTTCTTAAAAGAGGCGGATATCATAAGCCTTCATGCTCCATTAAACGATAGCACGAGAGGCTTTATTAACAAAGAGAATATTGCCAAGATGAAAGATGGAGTGATTATTATAAATACTGCAAGAGGTCCGTTGGTGGATGATGATGATGTGGTTAGTGGAATAAATTCAGGCAAGATAGCAGCTTATCTTACAGATGTACTTTCAAATGAGCCGATGAGTAAGCCTCATCCATTTGTTGGTAATGATAAGATATTTATTACTCCACATATTGCATGGGCTAGCTTTGAGTCAAGAGTAAGGCTTATGCAGATATTAAAGGATAATTATCGAGCATTTTTGGATGGGGATCCTAAGAATTTGGTTATTAAATGATTGATAGGATTATTTTTGCGGGAGATAATTTCTTGTCGGAGAAAAAGATAACTCCTCTAGGAGGTGGCAAGGTCTTATTTGCTCCAAAAGAGGAGAGTTTGATAGCACTCGATGAGAATAGCTTAGAGCTTGGTAGAAAGCTATTGGAATTATATCAAAAATATGATATAGTATACTTGGATACTAGATATCTTAAGGTTACAGATCTCGGAATGGGCTTTTTAAATGAATTTGGAATTAAATTTCTAAATAATTTGGGAGAATGCTTGGATCCTGCGGGATTAAATCTATATTATACAGATAGCATTGATGAGAGTGCGAAGAGAGAGGACTTGACTTTAAGGCTAATTATGAGTAGGCCAAGAGAACATTGTGCAAATCCGCTTTGCGGAAGGAAATTTAGTAAGAGTCCATTTGAAGGGGAGCTACTTAGCAGGGCTTTTCACAATTTATTAACTAGGCTTAATTTACAGGGCTATGATATATATACTGATTTGCGTGCGCTCGAAGCAGGTGGATTTAGTGCAGTTGTATCGGCGATATTAAGAGATGATAATTTGGAATATTATAGGCTAATGGACGTGTATATAGAAGAAGATCACAATATAAAATCAATTGAAAGATTGGAGGAATAAATGGAAAATCAAGATTATAAGCAAAAGGCATTAAAATTACATGAGGACTACAAGGGCAAGATTGAAGTCAATACAAAATATCCTATCGAAAAGAAGGATGACTTAGCTCTATTATATACTCCAGGAGTTGCGGAGCCATGCAAGAAGATTGCGGAGAATAAAGACGATATATATAGATATACCGCAAAGGGCAATTTGGTTGCGGTTGTAACAGATGGTTCTGCTGTGCTTGGACTGGGCAATATTGGAGCTAGTGCAGGGATGCCTGTTATGGAGGGCAAGTCCATTTTGTTTAAGCATTTTGGAAATGTAGATGCTTTTCCAATTCTAATCGACTCGCAAGATACTGATACTATAGTTGAAACCATCAAGCATATTGCTCCGACTTTTGGCGGCATTAATCTTGAGGATATATCCGCTCCAAGATGCTTTGAAATAGAAAGAAGGCTAAAAGAAGAATTGGATATTCCAGTTTTTCACGATGATCAACATGGCACTGCTATAGTTGTTACCGCCGGGGTAATAAATGCCTTGAAATTAGTCGATAAAAGCCCCGAGGATGTAAAGCTAGTAATCAACGGTTGCGGAGCGGCAGGCGTTGCAATATTAAAGATGTTACTAAATCTTGGAATTAAAGATGCTCTAATACTCGATAGAAAGGGCATTATTCACAGGGATAATCCAGATAATAATTGGATTAAAAAGGAAATTGCCGAGATCACAAACAAAGACAATATCACTGGCGATCTATCCGTTGCAATTAAAGATGCCGATATATTTGTTGGAGTAAGTAGTGCTGGGGCTCTAACCAAGGATATGGTTAAGACCATGGCTGAAAAGTCGATTATATTTGCACTTGCAAACCCCGTACCGGAGATATTCCCCGACGAGGCAAAGGAAGCAGGAGCATATATAGTTGGAACGGGAAGAAGTGATTTTCCCAATCAAGTAAATAATGTGCTTTGTTTCCCTGGTCTATTTAGAGGTGCGCTTGATGCAAGGGCAACAAAGATTACTGAAGAGATGAAGATGGCCGCTGCTCATGCAATTGCAGATATAGTTGGCGATAAGCTTTCGGTTGATTTTGTAATCCCCGAGGCAATGGATATGGAAGTGCCGAAGAGAGTTGCAGAGGCGGTAAGAAAAACTGCAAAAGATTAATTTTTTGTAATAATAATTCTCATTTAAACGAATTTGTATCTTAAATCATTGAGTTAATGGCGATCTCACAAAAGATGTTGAAACACAATATATAGTATTTTTTAAAAATAAAAACACTATATATTGTGTTTTTGATTGACTTTTGTCTAGATATGGTTTATAATGTACTTAAAGAGATTGAAAAGAATAAATATTATTCTTTTAAGATAAATTAAGGAGGATTGAGATGATAAAGACAGATGAATTAATGGTAATAAAGAGAACTGGAGAAAAAGTTCCATTCGACAAGCATAAGATAGTTGTAGCTATTGAAAAGGCGATGCACTCTTCGGCAGGAGTATATGAAGAAGGTCAGGCAGATAGAATTGCAAATGAAATAGAAGAATTTGCACAAACTATAAAGGAGCCAATGACAATTCATGGCATTGAAGAGCAAGTATATTATAAATTGATAAAATATGGCAATCCAGCAACCGCAAAGTCATATGAAAGCTATCGCTCTGTTCAAGAATTTAAAAGACAAATAAATACCATAGACAAGGATATAGTTGGCATTCTAAATAGATCTAATATAGATGTTATAGATGAAAATTCCAACAAAGACGCCGATATCGTCTCAACCCAAAGGGATTTAATAGCAGGGGAAGTATCAAAGGATATTGCAAGAAGAATTTTAATGCCAACGGATATTTTGCTTGCACATGACTCTGGCGCAATCCATTTCCACGACATGGACTATATCATTCAACCCATGTTTAATTGTTGCCTTGTAAATCTTGAGGATATGTTAACAAATGGCACTGTAATAAATGGCAAGAAGATCGATTCGCCAAAGAGCTTCCAAGTAGCTTGCACTGTTACAACTCAAATTATTGCACAAGTTGCAAGTGGTCAATATGGTGGTCAAAGCATCAATGGGGTCGATAGAATACTAGCTCCATATGTAAGAAAGAGTTATAATAAATATCTTGCTGCAGTAATCGAAGAACAAAAGGAAGTTTACGGAATTGAGCCAGACATGGAAAAGGCCGAGGAGATTGCGTGGAAGAGAACTAGAAAAGAAGTAAAAGACGGCATTCAAACCATGCAATATCAAATAAATACACTTATGACGACCAATGGACAAGCTCCTTTTGTAACTCTATTTATGCACTTTATGCCAGGATATGAATATGAAAGAGAAGCTGCATTAATCGATGAGGAGATTTTAAAGCAAAGGCTTGAGGGAATTAAAAATGAAGCCGATGTATATGTAACTCCGGCATTTCCAAAGCTAATATATGTGCTAGATGAACACAATGTTCATCCTGATTCTAAATATTATTATTTAACTGAGCTTGCTGCAAAATGCACCGCAAAGAGAATGTATCCAGATTATATCTCGGCTAAGAAGATGAGAGAGCTATATGAGGGCAATGTATTTGCTCCAATGGGATGCAGAAGCTTCCTATCTCCTTGGAAGGATGAAAATGGCAATTATAAATTCGATGGACGCTTTAACATGGGCGTAGTAAGTTTGAATTTACCACAAATTGGCATTTTAGCAAATGGCAATGAAGAAAAATTCTGGGCAATACTTGAAAAGAGATTAGAGCTTGCCAAGAAAGCGCTTTTGTTTAGATATGAGCTACTAAAAAATGTAACAAGCGATGTAAGTCCAATACACTGGCAACATGGTGCAATTGCAAGACTACCAAAGGGAGCTCCAATTGCCGATTATCTAGTAGGAGGATATGCGACGATATCGCTTGGATATATTGGACTATATGAAGCCACAAAGCTGGTTACAGGAGAAAGCCACACTAAGAGCAGGGATTTTGCATATAAAGTAATCAAGACCTTAAGAGATCATGTGGACGCTTGGAAGAAAGAAACCAATATTGGCTTTGCACTATATGGCACACCAGCTGAGAGTTTGACCAATAGATTCTGCCAAATCGACCGTGCGAGATTTGGAGAAATAAAGGATATAACTGACAAGGGATATTATACCAATTCATATCATGTCGATGTAAGAGAAAATATTTCAGTATTTGATAAATTCGACTTTGAAAGCGAGTTCCAAAAACTCTCAACCGGAGGCATGATCTCATATGCTGAAATTCCAAATATGACCAACAATGTTGAGGCAGTGCTATCTCTAGTAACTTATATCTACGACCATATACTTTATGGAGAATTCAATACCAAGTCCGACTACTGCCATATCTGCGGATTTGATGGAGAGATAAAAGTAAATGCCGACAACGAATGGGAATGCCCGAACTGCCATAATAAAGACAGAAATAAATTGACAGTTATAAGAAGGACATGCGGATATCTTGGAGAAAACTTCTGGAATGAAGGAAGAACCAAAGAAATCTCATCAAGGGTACTTCATATATAATGAAATATGCTCAGCTTCGTAAATATGATGTGGCAAATGGCGAAGGAATAAGATCGACTATATTTGTAACAGGATGCACTCATGGATGCAAAGGCTGCTTTAATCGAGAATATTGGGATTTCAGCTTTGGACGTGAGTGGGATAATGAGGCGACCAAGACCATAATAGAATATCTAAAAGATCCACAAGTAAAGGGCTTGACCCTGCTTGGAGGCGAGCCGATGCAAAATTTAGAGTTAATCAAGGTCTTGCGAGATATAAAAAAAGAAGTGGACAAGGATATATGGATATATTCGGGCTACACTTATGAAGAGATTATTTCAAATCCAAAGAGATTAGAGCTATTAAAAGAATGCGATATATTGGTCGATGGACTATTTGTAGAGGAGCTATTAAATCTCAAATTGAAATTCAGAGGAAGCTCCAATCAAAGAGTAATAGAGATAAAAAAATCGCTCGAGGAAGGCAAGGTTGTCTTGCATGATATGGAAGAAAATTTAAAATAAAATAAATTGCTTAAGCTCCATCAGCTGTAAAAGACTTCAGCTGATGGAGCTTTTTTTATATTAAAATAGAGCTTATAGCTATTATTGAAATGAAAAATAACAAGTCGATTAGCTATATTCAATCAATTAAATGAATACCCAATGCCTGCTAATGCTTTAAGATTCAATGAACAAACGATTTATGATTTGGATTTAATTGTTCCTAGAATTAAGCTGATTGGAATTACTATTAATTTCATTCACAGATGCTGCACAGAACTTATCTATAGAAATCAATATACTCATCAAACCGCTGCTAGAGAAGCCGGAGTTGCTGTATTAGTTGCA
>JALEOH010000027.1 GCA_022766605.1 Ezakiella sp. | reverse complement strand
AAATCTGTTGGATCTAAAAATTCTTTTTTTAGTATCTGATCAGACTCATCATTTATTGATATCAATATATCATTTATTAACTTAGCAACTTCTTTTCCATTTTCTTTTGGTTTGATTTCTAAATTAATCAAATGATTATTTTCATCAATAATTGGATTGCCAGTTTTAGGATTGATCCAAATATATGAAATCCCGTCACTAACTACATATATCTTTGCATTTATTGCTTTTGCAACATAAAGCTCTTGATTTATAGCGTCCTTTATATCTTTTTCACTCTTTAACTTACTAGGTCTTTTTTGCTCAACATAGATAATTACATTTTTTTCACTATCAATTATTAATACATCGGGTTTTTTTGAGCCAATTTTATTATTTACTGAATATTCTTTAATGATTGAGGATTTCATTAAATTATTAATTGTAGTTGCACCTAAGCTTAAACACTCATATTTATCTAAAATAGTTGTATTGTTGCTATATATTTCATTTTGTATCATCTGTTCAGATTTGCCCATTCTACTTACCCTCCTTATGAATTTCTACAACTTCCCCAATTCTGCAATCCAATGCCAAGCAAATCTTTTCTAGTGACTCTAAGTTCACATAAGAGTTTTTGCTCATTCTTGAAACTATGTTGCTTGTTATGTTTGCAGCTCTTTTTAAGTCTTCTTTGTTCATTTCTCTTTCTACCAATAAGTGCCATAATGGTTTATAAGAAATTGTCATATTATTACCCCTTATCCGTTTTATTGTTAAGATATATTATATCATAAATAGGCTGATAAGTCACTTTAGCCTATTTTATACTTTTGCTTGCGTTAGTATTTATTGAGATAGTCCTGGTTTTTTTACTTGTCCCACTTGGGACCGTTCATTATTCCTGGGTGTCATATGCATCGATTTATTTCCCCAATCCAATTTGGGGCTAAATTAGCCCTTTTGAACTCTGGCTGCGACTGGCAATCGTTTGAAGTATTTATCATTACAACTGCTTGATTTTTTCTCTGCTTATGGTTAAAATAATGATATAGGAGGTTATTATGACTATTATTGCTACATGGGAGATGAGTTATGACGGAGTTAAGGCTGCACGCGAGGTTATAAGGAAGGGTGCGAGCTGTGAGGATGCGCTAGAGGCTCTAATAAATTATATTGAATTAAATGAGGACTTTCACAATGTGGGTCACTCCGGTTGGCCAAATGAAGATGGAGTAGTTGAGCTGGATGCCGCTATGATAAATGGAGATAATTTAGAATATGGTGCGGTTGCAGGTCTTAGAAATATAAAGACGCCGATTTCGGTGGCAAGACTGCTTGTGGGAAGTGAATATAATAATTTTTTAGTTGGTGAGGGAGCTTATCGCTTTGCAATGGAGCATGGCTTTAAGCACGAAAATCTACTTACAAAGCCAGCTAGAGATAGATGGCTCGAGCGCGTGATGAAAGAGGACTATGGAGTAAAGGGGCATGATACAGTTGGCACTGTTATATCCATGAATGGAAGAGTAGTAGCTGCAACGTCAACCTCGGGTCTTTTTATGAAAAAGATGGGAAGAGTTGGCGATAGTCCACTAGTGGGACCCGGCCTTTATGCCGATAGCGATGTTGGCGGGGCAACTGCAACTGGAGTTGGCGAGGATATAATTAAAGGCACGTTGTCTTTTAAAATAGTCGAGCTGATGAGACTGGGTGTCGATGTCAAAGAGGCATGTCACAAAGCGGTTAAAGGCCTTCACGATACTATGATTAAAAAGGGAGAGACTCCACGCGAGTTTTCGGTGGTTGCACTCGACAAAGACGGCAATTGGGGAGCTGCAAGCAATAGAGATGAATTTCCATTTGTAATATTGGAAGATGATGAGGTTAAATTCATGATTTCAAAGGATTGGGGAAGATCCTTCGAAGAAAGAGTAAGTGCATTTGAAAAATAATAAGTAATTGCTTTTGAGAAGGCATATAAAAATAAAGAAGAGTTAAAGGACGAGATAAAAAATCTTTTGAAAAATATATTTTTGAATTTGATGATATAAAAGAATCACTAAAAGATGCAAGAGCCCCCGAGGTCAATAGAACTCCAGCTGAAAATCTTGCCTATCAAGTTGGATGGACTTCGCTTATTCTCAAATGGGAAGAGGATGAAAAAAATGGGCTTAAAGTAAATACTCCATCTGATAAATTTAAATGGAATCAATTAGGTGAGCTCTACCAATGGTTTAACAAGACCTACGCTCATCTATCATTAAAAGAGTTTGAATGATATATTAATTAGAGACTTATTTTTATAATAAAAGACCTCAAGTATTTAATTATGGTTTCCTTGAGGTCTTATTTTTTATAACAATTTCATTTTTACTATTTCATCGGTGAGTCTTTGAAATTCATTTAGGTCGAGCTCTTCGGCGCGTCTATTTTCGTCGATATTAGAGGCTAAAAGTACTTCTCTTATTACTTCCTTTGAGGTAGCAAGCCCCATCGAAAGCGAGTTTAAGAGCGTCTTTCTTCTCATGCCAAACGCCTTGTGGACAACTGCTAAAAATTGGGTGGCATCTTTATTATTTTTTATATCGAGCCTTATTACACTGCTATCGACTTTTGGCTTTGGTATAAAGCTAGTGCCTTTTACATTTGTAATTAGTCTTGCATCAGAAAAATATTTTACAAAGACCGAAAGAGCGGAGTAGTCTTTGCTGCGAGGGCTGGCAAGTATTCTTGCTGCAACCTCTTTTTGTATCATAATTACCGCTCTATTAAAATTGCCACAGGTAAATATCAGCTCTAAAAGAGGAGTTGTTACTACATATGGAAGATTTGCAATAAAAATATCGCGCCCAATTGCGGAGCTTTTAAATAAATCCTTGTCGGTGGCATCGCCTTTTACCAGAGTAAAATTATCATAGCCTTTAAAATTCTCTTCTAATATAGGATGGAAACGCTGGTCGATTTCGATGCTTAGAGTGTCGACCCCGCGAAGCAATATCTCCTCGGTTAGGCTACCAATGCCGGGTCCCACCTCAAGCACACGCGATGTGCTGTCTAGTTCAGCCGCGTCGACGATTTTTTTTAATATATTGCCATCTACGAGAAAATTTTGTCCAAGGCTTTTTTTAAGCTCTAGTCCATGAGTTTCCATAATGCTTCTAGTCTTAGTTATATTATATATTCTCTTGTCTTCGATTCTATCAATCATTTAAATTATCCTCATATTCTTGCAGGATTTTTATTACATCAGTTCTATTTATATTAAAATTATTGAGCCTCTTTAATAATTCCTTTGCATTGGGATGACCTAAGTGTAATCTATCGGAAAGATACGCCCTTTTATTAGCTGAATCAGCTGCACCACTTAGACCATATTTAAATATAAAGGCATTGTCAAAGTCCTCGGATGGCTCTAAACTATTGGGATGCGCTTTTAATATAGCCTCTTTTATTATGTCTGCACTTGCATTTTCAATGCCAACATCGCCCTTTTTAGTGCCAGAAGCTCTGTCGATATAGGCATCTTTTATCTCACATTTTAGAGCGGATCTTAGCTTTTCTCTTATTATGCCACCTGCGTGGTCGGGGTCAGTTAAGATAATTGCCCCGCGATTTCTTGTTAGCTCAACTATTTCATTTAATTTATTTTTATTGATATGAATGCCGCCTGTTGCAATTACGTCGGCATCGACTGCTTCTTTTACTCGAGTGATATCGTCTTTTCCCTCGACTATAATTATCTCTTTAATCATCTATATTATAAAACTCCAAGGCATTTTTATTGGTAGCATCAATCACCTCTTCTTCGCTTATGCCCTTTATCTCTGCAATTTTTGTAATAGTATATTTTATTAGCTTGGGCTCATTTCTCTTGCCACGAAATGGCACCGGCGTCATATATGGCGCATCGGTCTCTAGCATAAGTCTATCAAGCGGAGCATATTTTACCGACTCAACCACATGTTTTGCATTTTTAAAAGTAACCGCCCCTCCAATTGAGAGATAATAGCCTAAGTTTAAATAGTCGCGTGCAACCTCAACCGCACCGGTAAAGCAGTGGATAAGAGTAGGTCTATCCTTTCTTAAAAGTGAGAGCATATCCAAAGTGTCCTTTACTGCTTCGCGAGAGTGAATTACAAGTGGCTCGTCCATTTCATTTGCAAATTCTATCATTCTTTCAAATACTTTTTTTTGAATATCGCGCGGGGATAGATCATAATGATAATCAAGTCCGCATTCTCCAATGCCAACTATCTTTTTATCCTCAAGCATCGACTTGTATTCTTCGATATCTTTTTCAGAAAATCCACTCGCCTCGTGCGGATGGACTCCAACTACAGCATATATATTTTTATTATTCTTTGCAAGCTCATATGAAGCAAGTGAACTCTTTAAATCACTTGATGCATTGATAACTAGTTTTACACCATCGTCATTAAAGCTCTTTATGATATTATCTCTATCTGCGTCAAATGCCTCGTCGTCAAGATGAGTATGGGCATCGATAAATAATTTCATTATCTAATACCAGAGCCCGTCTTTAAGTCGCGGTCAAGAACAAGTGCAGAAATACTATTGTCGTCTTCGGCAGCGAGTATCATGCCATTTGATTCAACCCCGCGGAGATTGACGGGCTTTAAATTGACAATAACTGCAATCTTCTTTCCCACTAGATCCTCAATATCATAATAGTCTCTTATGCCCGAGACTATAGTTCTAATCTCGCCTCCAATATCCACCTTTAATACATATAGCTTATTGGCATTGGGGTGGACTTCAACCGATTTTATCTCGCCAATTCTAAGGTCGAGCTTTGAAAAGTCATCTATCGTAACTTCAGGCTTAGTAGCTATTTTTTTGTCGACGTTTTCTTCTTTATTGATCTTCTTTTGGCGGGAGATGAATAGCTCATCATTTAATTTTGCAATTTTTTCTGCCATATCATCCTCAGCTCGATTAAATAGATTGGTGCCCTTAGTGACTTGAAGGCCTGCACGGACTTTTTCTCCATAATTTAGTCCAAACTTTTCATATATCGCCTTTGAAGTATCCTCAAGCACTGGGCTAATAAGCCTTGCAACCTCTACTATAGTATGACTTAGGACATAAAGAACAGTCTTTAGCCTTTCTACATCGCTCTTTGCAAGCACCCAAGGCTCGGTCTCGTCGATATATCGATTAGCACGGCGAATAATTGCAAATAATTCCTCCAGTGCAAAATTGAATTTCATATTGTCCATATTATTATAGAATTTTTCTTCGCCCTCTTTAATCATGTCGAGCAATTCTTTATCGAGTGCGCTAAATTCATTTGGAGAAGGCAAAAATCCTTCAAAGTATTTTTCAATCATGGCAAGAGTTCTACTAACCAAGTTGCCAAGGTCATTTACAAGATCTGAATTATAACGAGAGATCAATTTATCGAGAGTAAAATTGCCGTCGCTGCCAAAGCTGAATTCACGCAAAATAAAATATTTGAGTGCATCGCGGCCGAGCGTATCGATAATTGGCTCTGGATAATAGACATTGCCTTTTGACTTACTCATCTTGTCGCCGTCAAATAATATCCAACCATGCGCAACCACCTTTTTAGGTAGCGGAAGGTCAAGCGCCATGAGTAGAGCTGGCCATATAACAGTGTGGAAGCGAAGTATTTCCTTGCCAACCAGATGTAAGTCGGCAGGATAGAATTTTTTAAATAATTCATCGTCGATACCATAGCCAACGCCTGTTAAATAGCATGAAAGAGCATCTATCCAAACATATATCACATGCTTTTCATCTCCAGGAACGGGAATTCCCCAGTCAATCGAAGTACGACTTACCGATAAATCCACCAAGTCGTTGATAAAATTATTCTTCATCTCCTCCTTGGCACTCTTTGGTTCGATATCCGCAACTTCATACCATTTTAATATCGCATCTTTATATTTGCTTAGTCTAAAGAAATAGCTCTCCTCCTCACGCTCCACAAGTTCGCGTCCGCAGTCGGGGCAAATATGATCAGGGGCTTGAGTTTCAGTGAAAAATGCTTCATCGGGCACGCAATATAATCCTTTGTAGGTCGATTTATATATATCGCCCTTGTCGACTAGTTTTTTAAAAATATCTTGCACCACTTTCATATGCTCTTCGTCGGTAGTTCTTCTAAATACATCGTAGTCGATGCCAAGCATCTCCCAAAGCTTTTTAGAGGAGTCAACTATGCCATCTGTAAATTCCTTAGGCGTAAGACCGGCTTTTTGGGCAGTTGTTGCAATCTTCTCTCCGTGCTCATCAGTACCAGTTACAAAAAATACATCATCACCTTTGAGTTTTCGATATTTCTTTATAACATCTGCAACAATAGTAGTATAAGTGTGCCCAATGTGCAAATTGCCATTGGGATAATAAATTGGGGTTGTTAAATAATAATTACTCATCTTCTAATCTCCTTAATTATTTTCATATTATATATCAAATAAATTTCTCTCTTAAATTGCTCCAGTAGTTGTCATCTTTAATATGCAGGCGATATATATATACATTGCTCATGGTAACAGTAATATATTTTATATCGCGCACCATATGCTCCTCGCCATCTTGCACTATTAAAATCTCCTTGTCATACCTGGTCTCGGGGTAGAGCTCCACTTCAAAGCGACCTGGCATTACTATTGAATTTAGTAGTGAGCGATAGCTCGCGCTTGATATCGGCGCAAGTGGGCTAAGCTCAATTATCTCATATGCAGGATAGACTATAGCACCACCGACCGAATAGTTGTAGGCTGTGCTTCCAATAGCAGTTGAGATGATCATACCATCTCCTGAAAAGCTTTCCAAAAAATGCCCCGATATATGGACATCCATGTGAAGCACTTTGGAGTTTACTCCTTTTACAAGCGCCTCGTTGACACATAAGAATTCTTCGCCAACGCCATCATTGCGATAGGCGGTGCATTTTAAAAGCCTAAGAGGGCTAGTCCAATAATCTTTTGCAACAACTGAATGTATAAATTGTGGAATATCCGAAACATCGATCTCTTGAAAAAAGCCAAGACTTCCAGTATTTACTCCAATAAATGGGCTTGATGAAAAATTGGATAGTTTAATTGCTCGCAAAAAAGAGCCATCTCCACCAACCACTATATTTAAGTCAAAATGATCATTATTTACAACGCGTCCATTTATGTCGGTTAGCGTGGTAGTGATGCCAACATTTTTAAATCTATCCTCGATTTCATTTGCAATCTCAATCGACTGCGGATATTCATTTAAAAAAATTCTAATATTTCTCATATCGTCCTCAGTTAGTATTATATCATCTTTAGCTAAATAAAAAAAGACTTGGAGGAGTTTTGCTTGGGACATTAAACTATGATAAGGGTTATTTAAAAAATTTATAGCAAATTTATTATATAAAAAATATTTGATTATTGGAGTAAAGAATGAGCGGGTGTGATTTAGATCACTAATAAAGCTTGCTATTTACACATTCTTATAAATGAAGAAAAAATAATTACAAAAAAAAGTAGTAAAGATTGCGGCAAAATCAATAAAATATTTTCTTGAAATGATATTGCAATAATTTCTTTATTATGATAAAATTAAATTGTAGCTGAAGTTACAATAATATTAACGAAGTGCCAATTTATTCACATGGCACTATTACATTAGGAGGTTAAAAATGCAGAAGAGAATATGTTTATTAATTAGCATACTCATGGTACTATTTATGGTACCAGTTGGAGCAATTGGCGATGGCGATGCCATAAATGCCTTTACTCCAACCACAGAGAATAATTATAGCGGCAAAGTTGGCAATCGCCACGGCGTAATAAAAAATCCCGAAGCTCTAAGACTATTAGAAGCTCAAATTGTTGAGCTTGAAAATGAGCCGGATTTTGATGAAAAAGCGACTTTTGATTTTATCATCGAAGTTGAGAAGACCGACAATGCTCCCGCTCCAATTGGAACCGAAGGAAAATCAGGAGCCTTTGGTGGAGCAAAAGACGGAGTTGCTTATAGAGATAATAAAGCACTTGCTAGCTATGTAGCAGCTCGTAAGAATGAACAAAGTAATGTTCGCGCTCAAATCTTTAGAGAAGTAAAATCCATTGCCAAAAAGGGTGCAACTATGCGCTCTGCGGTTGATGAAGTAAGCTTTAAAGTCTTATTTAACGGATTTGTAATGAAGAGCCTAACTCTTGAAGAAGCTCGTGCAATCACTCAAGTAGATGGAGTTAAAGGAGTCTATTATGATACCAAGATTGCTCGTCCCGTCGAAAAGGGTGCTGCTCCAAGCATGTTTACATCACGCGAGATGGTTGGTGCAACTGCAGTAAATAATATGGGCTATACTGGTAAGGGTAGAGTAATTGCAATACTCGACTCAGGCGCTGATCCTGAACATCAAGACATGCAAATGAAGGATTATCCTGGCATTAAATATACTAAAGAAGGAATGAAAGCTAAGATGGATGAGCTTGCTCTTGCAGGTCTTCCACTAAAAGGCTATTATTATTCTCCAAAGATGCCATATGGCTACAACTACTTTGATCATGATGATGTAATAAAGGAAACTTCTAAGCAAACTGGCAATCACGGCATGCACGTTGCAGGTACAGTAGCAGCATGCGGTCCTGCGGGAGATGCGAGTAGAGTTCGCGGAGTACTTCCCGATGCACAGCTATTAATCATGAGAGTTTTTGGTAACAATGAAGCCCTAACCAATTCATCGGCATATACTGAAGCACTTGAAGATGCAGTTTTACTTGGTGCTGACTCAGCTAATATGAGCCTTGGCTCTCCATCAGGATCAGTTCTCGCAATGGATACGGTCTTCTTTAAGGCAGTTGAAAAGGCGAAGAACGCTGGTGTAGTAGTTGCAATTGCAAATGGTAATGATGCGCATATTTATTCTAAGACCTCGACCTTGCCAAAGATTACCAATCAAGAATGGGGAACAGCAGGTAGCCCTGCAACCATGAGAGACTCGCTAGCAGTTGCAAACTATATGAATGATAGTGTATAT
>JALEOH010000002.1 GCA_022766605.1 Ezakiella sp. | reverse complement strand
GATCAAACTCTCAAGATAAATTTTCTCTTGAGCTTTCTCTGGCTCTTTATTATTACATTTATAGTGTGTCCACTTCCTTAGAATTAACTTCGTCAATTCATGACTTCTTTTCACTTATTTCTTTGTTTAGGTTCTGGTAGTAATAGTTACTACCCTAGCTCTTGTGATATGTCTCACTCGAGCTGACTTGTTTATTATACCATGGTGGTTTTTATTTGTCAAGCGTTTTTTACTTCTTTTTTCAAAAAAATTTAAAAATTTTTTTAGCCTCTAAGATTCGCTTAGTTCAGCCACTAAATCGTCTTTCCATTTTATTACTTCTTCGTCATTTGGAAATTTTTCTAAATATTTTTCAAATTCATCTAGTAATTTTATCTTTTGGCCGGAATCATATAGTATTGCGGCTATTCTTCTTATCCGATTCTTGGTTTCGGTGAGTTTAAGCGTCTCAGTCATAGCCTCTTCATATTTATATTGACTTATTAAATAATCTATTTTTTGATATTCAGATGGTTCATATATATCTTGAGATAGCTCTCTTAAAAATTCAATCTGTTCCGTTTCATTTTCAATTCTGTTATCTTCCAATGACTTATTTAGTATCAATCTAGCCTTTAAATATTGATTTTCCTTTATATATAATTCTGCAAGCAGTCTATAGTTTATGGCTTTTGGTCTTTTATCTATCAAAGTAGAAAGAATCTCTTCTAAATTATATAAAAGCTCATTGCCAAGTGCTAACTCTTTTTCTTCGCCAAGCCTTAATTGATCGATTCTATTTAGCATATTTATTATAATGCTGACCTTTCTCTCCAAAAGATCATTTATCATTTCTTTTTTATTTTCATCTTCACAAAGAATTTCATCCTCATTTTTCTCAATTAATTTTAATGCTGAGGATAGCGAGTAATATTTCGCTAATACATTCTCGATGTTTTTTATATTAATTGATTTTATGATATTTGGCTCATTTTCTATGATTTTAATAAATAGTTCCTCCATTATGGAACTATTGCTCTTTATATCATATAGATAAAATGCTATGCCTTCAAATATATCGGTCAAACTAATCTCGAGCTTTCTTTCATCATTATATTTTTTTATATTGTCAACCACAAGTGGAACATAGACATCCTCATCTATAAAATTAAAGGCACCATCTTGTGCCCTTAACTCAAAAAATATTAGATTCTCTCTTTCTTTTATATATATTTCATCAATAATACTCATTCATAAACTCCCTTTTTCTCTTAGTAGACTGACTTAATATTAAATAAGCCTTTCCTCTAAAGACCAATATAGTTGGCATTATCAAGGCTTTTAGTATATCAGCCCATACCGGCACTTGAAATATCGCACCAAGGAATCGATAATCGAGTGTCTTTAATAATATATATGGTAGCGATATTATCATCCAAATTACAAAATTTTCTTTTAAAAACTGAAAGGCTCTTCTAAATGCAGCAAGTCCTCCTAGAGATTCCAAATAAACCGCTTCAAAAATGGAACTCAATAATATATTGTCGACGATAAACATTATTGCAATTGATATCAATGCAAAATTGGTCGCTGAAGCGAGATTACTCCTAGGCATAAATATCATTGTTAGCATATTAAATACCAATTCTACGACATAGAGCACAAAATAAGTGTTAGTTACATTGAAAAAATATGGTTGTATATTATAAAATATATCATTGATGGGCACTCTGTTAGCTATTACCATATTGTTGGCGAGCTTTGCAACAAGAGCCAATAAGAGCATTTGGATAAAATAAGTTATTATGCTCAAGAGCCCTCCATAAAAGAGTCCACCAAATTTATCGATCATAAAAAACAATATCGATAAAATCACCGTAAAGACTATCCCATTTTTTCTTATACTTTCGCTCGTATCCATCAAAGCTCTCTTAAATACTATTTTTAAATCCTTCATTACATACGCTCCGGTGTTGCTATGCCAAGTAAATCTAGTTGACTTTTAATGACGGTTTTTACCAAGCTGGCAAAGGCAATTCTGTGCCTTGTCAATTCCTTATCATCCGTAATTATTTGATTGTTATAATAATAGCGATTAAATGATTTAACAACCTCTATTATCTGTCTGCTGATAAAATATGGCTCATATTTTTCAAATGAATCGACAACTACGCTTGGAATTTGATAGATTTCCTTAAGCATATTTATCTCTTCATCTATTAGCAATTCATCCTTAATATCATTGAGATCTGGATCGATGCCCGATTTATTAATTAGTGAAGAACAACGAGCATAACTATATTGGACATATGGCCCGGTTTCTCCCTCGAAAGAAAGGGTCTTATCCCAGCTAAATACATAGTCTTTTATTCTTTGATTATAAAATTCTTGGAATTTTAAAGCTCCAATGCCGACCATTTCAGCTACTTCTTCTTTGTTTTCGAGATCGGGATTTCTAGAATTGATCAAGTCAAAGGTCTTGCTAACAGCCTTATTGATTACATCCTCTAAATATAATACTTGTCCCTTTCTCGTAGATAGTGTCCCGTCTTCTAAACTAACCATGCCAAATCCAACATGCACGCAGTCCTTTGCCCAGTCATATCCCATTAGCTCTAGAGTCTTAAATAGTTGCTTAAAATGCAAGTTTTGTTGAGTAGCAACTACATATATGTTTTTTGCAAAATCATATGTCTTTTTTCTATACTCAGCACACGCAAGGTCTCTCGTTGCATAAGTGGAGGTGCCATTTGATTTTTTAACCATCAAAGGGGGCATGTCAAATTCAGATAGGTCGACTATCTCACAGCCGTCGCTAATAGTTATAAGATCTTTATCTCTAAGCTCCTTCTCAATAGCAGGTAGCATATCACTATAAAAAGCCTCTCCATTGTACGAGTCAAAATTAATTCCAAGTCTTTCATAGACCCTATTAAATTCAATAAGACTAAGCTCTTTCATCCAGCTCCATATCTTTACTGCCTCTTCATCTTTATTTTCTAGTTTTTTAAACCACTCGTGAGCCTCGTCTCGTAGTGCCGGATTTTCTTCGGCTTCTTTATTAATTCTTACATATAGTTCTAAAAATTTATCTATTGGACTTGCCTCAACCTCTTCTTTATTGGACCATTTTTTAAATGCCGTTATCAATAATCCAAATTGTGTTCCATAGTCTCCTAAGTGATTGACTCCAATGGTATTATATCCGAGTCTTTTTCCAATATTATAAAGGGCGTTACCTATCAAAGTTGATCTAATATGCCCAATGTGAAAAGGCTTTGCAATATTGGTGGAAGAATAATCTATTACAACCGACTGATTATTGCCTATATTCATCTTTCCATATTGAGTTCCATTGGTCAAAGCCTCTTCGACAACTACTTTTTTTAGCATCTTATCATCATAAAAGAAATTTAAATAGGGACCAACCGCCTCTATCTTTTTAAAATATGGCTCAGGATTGATCTTATCTTTAAGCTCGGATGCAATGACATTGGGCGCCTTTTTTAGGGTTTTTGCCAAATGAAAGCAAGGTAGGGCAAGATCTCCCATGCTGCTATCGGCGGGAGCTTCAATAAGTCTATCAATCGATTCTCGATCAAGGTCTAAAATATTGTCTAAAATATCAATTAGTTTCTCTTTAAAATTCATACAATTCCTCCTATTTCAGCGTAACAATAGTCACGCCAGTATCTCCCTCTCCAATAGATCCAAGCCTAAAGGAAAGTACATGCGGATGCTTTTTTAATAATTCATGAGTTGCTTTTCTAAGAGCCCCTGTTCCCTTGCCATGAAGAACGGTTACTTCTTTTAATCCGCTTATTAACGCATCATCTAAAAATTTATCAAGCCTATCATATAACTCCTCGGTATCAACACCTCTTAAATCAATTTCGGGACTTATATACATGGATTTTTGATTTTTATATGATGATTTTTTTACATTTGATTTATTCTTATGGCTATCATCTACTAAACTTAAATCCTTTAGATTAGAATTCACCTTTAATATACCCACTTGGACTACAAGATCTCCATTGTCATTTGGCAATTCTACTAGCTGACCAGTTTGTCCAATTGAAATTATTTTAACATCCATTCCAATTAGTAGATCATCTTTTGAGAGATTGCCTGTTTTTTTAGGTTTTTTAAATGATAGATCCGATATATTCTTTCTTATTTTGTCCCTTGTTTCCTGAATATTTCTAGCGGAATCACTATCCAAATTATGAATTGCTACCTTTGCATCTTTGATGATATTTTCATAGTCCCGTTGCGCTTTCTCGTATATCCGCCTAGTTTCATCTCTAGTTTTTTCAATATCTTTTAAAAGCCTATCCTCCTTTTTTCTTGCTTCAAGCTCATAATTTTCTCTCCATACTTCAAACTCGCGTTTTAAGCTCTCATATTTTATCTTTTCACTTTCTGCATGGCTTCTACTTGTTTCTATCTCCGTTAGAACATCTTCAAATTTAATAGAATTGTCGCTAATATATTCTGTAGCTTTATCGATATATTGAACGGGTAGCCCAAGTTTTCTTGAAATTTCAAATGCATTAGACTTGCCTGGAACCCCGATGATTAAATTATAAGTCGGCTTTAAAGACTCCAAAGAAAATTGCATGCTCCCATTTACTACGCCATCAGTGTTTAAAGCATATAGCTTAAGCTCTGCATAATGAGTGGTTGCAAATATCTTTGCATTATTTTCCTTAAGCGAATCAATTATACTCATCGCAAGAGCTGCACCCTCGGTTGGGTCGGTGCCAGCTCCAAGTTCATCAAATAAATATAGAGCTTCCTTCTTAGGCGACTTTAATATCTTAATTATATTTACCATATGCGATGAAAAAGTTGAAAGCGATTGTTCAATCGACTGTTCGTCGCCAATATCAGTATATACTTCGTCATATATTGGAATATTGGTCCCCTCACCAGCTGGAATATAACAAGATGATTGAGCTAGTAGTGTTATTAGGCCAACTGTTTTTAATACAACAGTTTTACCACCAGTATTTGGCCCTGTTATAATCAAAGCCTTTTTATCCTCGGATAAATATACATCGGTCTTAATCACTTTTTCGGGATCTATTAGAGGATGAAACATCTCTCTAATGTCGACCAATTTACTATTCTTTTCTAAGTTAAATTCGGGCTTGGTATGATTGTTTGAACTTGCATAATTGGCTTTAGCCATAATCATATCAAGTTCGCTCATTATATCAAAATCGATCTTTAAATTCTCTGCTCTTTGACCCACTCTTTTTGATAATTCTCTTATAATCCTTTTTATCTCTTCTTCTATTTGAGATTCAATCTCTCTAATCTCATTATTTAAATTAACTATTCTCTGTGGCTCTATAAAATAAGTTCCTCCACTCGAGCTAACATCGTGTACTAAACCTGACACGCTACCTTTATACTCTCTTTTAATAGGCACAACATATCTTCCATCGCGAACAGTTATAATAGATTCTTGCAAGTATTTTTCATTATCTTTGCTTGAAATAAATCCCTTTAATTTATCATTTATCTCGTCTGTCTTATGACTCTTTTTGCGATAAAGACTACGCAAAAGCGGCGTGGCATTTTGTGATATATTATCACGATCTTCTATTTGAACTTGCATATCCTTTAGTAGTTTTTGATCGACCTCAACGATATTTATCATATCAAATATAATATTATCCTCATATTTTTCAATTTTTTTTAGGTCATCGGCAAGGCTGAGCATATGCATTATATCGTAAAGGGCAGATATGCCGAGGACGCCTCCGATCGAAGCATAGTTTAATTCATCCGTTAAATCTATTAACCCTCCAAAATACAAATTGCCATATTTTGCAATTAACTCAGTCATGGCATCTAATTTTTCAAAGCCGGACTTTATTTTTAATATCTCATTACTAGGCTTGATATCTAATACCATTGCCTTTCCAACTTCACTAGTTGCAAACTCTGCCATTTGAGCCAGTATTTTATTAAACTCCAGTATTTTTAAGCTCCTATTGTTCACTAAACTCCCCTCCTATAGTGTCCGGTTGTATAATTAAAATCGATCGCGCCATCTCCAAGTAAATAATCCATGACTTTATTAAAATTATCATCATATTCTATGCTAATAACATCAGCAATAATATCATCCATTCTCCTTGCCATAAATAGTGGCTTTGAATTATATATATAATATCTCTCACCAATTTTCTCTACCGGAAAAACTTCGCCCTTGCCATCTTTTATAGCCACAGCTTTCCCGCCACCAAATTCGTCCATTACAGATTTTGAAATAGCTTTATTTACCATCGAGATAGTTTTTTGATAAAATGGTAATATTATTTCTAAATTAGTTTTATTTCTCACATTTATTGCTTCAGAATAGTTCATCTCTCGAGACAGATAAAGCTCCTTTGCACCAATTTTTTCATAGAAATTTGTTGCATATGAATTCATTATATTTAAATGAAGCCCTGGTATGATATTAAATCCCAAATTACTATTTAATAATCCATAGTTATTGACCTCGACTGTATCTATATTATTTTTATTAATAAAATCCAAATAGTTCTCCACTTCGCCTTTAGTCATTACAGATGGAGTAATCAAATATATATCAAATCCCAAACTTCTATAATAATCCACTATGCTTTTATCAAGCGACTTAATGCCAATCTTATCGATAAATTTTAGATATGGCTCATTTTTACTAATTTTCTTATCTACAATTAAATAAATCCTAGGCTTTTTCTTTTGCCTATTTTTAGATTTATTAGCTATAAATTTACCATTCTTATTTATCTCCTCTAGTTTGATTAGTCTACTAATGGCATGCCTTCTTGCCTCATTTAAAATAGATTTTGGAATGAAAATATCCTCGTCTATTTCATAATATATATCTGGCTCTTTGAAAAAACTATCTCCAATTCTATCTAGCTGTTCCTTAATTATAGATTTGCTATCGCTACTTTTATTAGCTTTCTCTACTATATAGTTCGATTTATATAAATAGGATTTCTCCATTGAGCTAGCTTCTAATGTCAAAGCCTCTCCAATCTTTGCATGAATTTTAAAAGAAAGAGGTAGTCTATTAATTTGATCGACATTCTTTAATCTTTCTATTAAAGATGCTGAATAATTTCTATATACATCTGAATTGGAAAGTGGAAATATTGAGCGATCTAATGATATATACTCGCCTTTAAAATAATTATCTTCTAGCTTGATTCCAGTAAAATTCTCATCTTTATCTAAAAAGACCAAGCCATCACCCTTGTGGACATCATGATTAAATCTAATAATATTTTTGTTGTTTAAACTGTCTATTTTTCCAACCAAGCTTCCACGATGTTTTGGAGAACTTTCATTTATAATATTGTTTTTATCTTCATTAAATAAATATCCTTTAGTAAAGCCTCTGGAATAGGCATCGGTTACATCATCTAGTAAATCGCCACTTGCATATCCGTTGTCAATAATATTTCTATAATAATTAGTAGTCGCAAAGACATATTCCTTTCCCTTCATCCTTCCCTCGATTTTAAGGGAGTCACAGGCATCGATCAATTGTAATATATTTTCTCCAGAATGTTCATCTTTCATAGACAAAAAGAAGCCATCTTCAGATTTTTCTTCTCCATCTACTATTAGAGTATATTTTTTTCTACATGGTTGGGCACAGTCTCCTCGATTAGCTGATCTATCACCAATCGTCGATGAAAAATAACAATCTCCCGAATAACATACGCAAAGCGCACCATGAATAAAGACCTCAAGCTCCACATCTATATCTCTTTTTATTTCCCGAATTTCATCGATATTCATTTCACGAGCAAGCACCACTCGATCAAATCCAAGTTCTTTAAGATTTTTTACAGCATAGTAATTGTCAGCTGTCATCTGAGTAGAGGCATGCCTTTCTACACTTGGATATAGATTTTTAAGTATGTCAAAAAAGCCCATGTCTTGAATTATTATTCCGCCTGGATTAGTTGAAATAATTTCGTCAATATTCGTCATGAGCTCTTCTATTTCTCTATCATAGAGTATGGTATTTATAGCTAATAGTATAGATTTTTTTAATAGGCCTGCATAGGCTGAGGCTAGTTTTAGCTCATCAAGCGACAAATTTTTTGCATGTTTTCTTGCTGAAAAGGCCTTAAGACCGGTATATACAGCATCTGCGCCAGCATTAAATGCACTGATGAGCTCATCTATCCCACCTGCAGGTGATAGTAGTTCTATATTACTCACCCTTCTTTTCTGGATTTTCAGGGGCAGTTCTTGCCCTTGTAGTTTTGGGAGCAGCTTTTTTATAGCTGTCCTCTAAACTTAATTTTAGTTTTACAATCTCTTCATCACGCTTGACAGCAGTTTCTTCAAGCTTTTCTTTTTCTGACACCAATTTCTCTAGCTTGGCATTAAGCTGAGCATTGTTATTAGATAGCTCTTCTAGCTCTTTTATTAGTTCGGCATTTTTTGCAATCTCCGAATTTAACTTATCTTGAGATGTAGCAATATCATCTGCAACATTTAAAAGGCAAAGAGCGCAAGCATCTGCATAATCAAGCCGATTATTTTTAATGACCAATTCTTTGATCTTTGAGTTGACATACTGAGTTAATCTATCTATATATCGATCTTCATATTCACTAGTTACATGATATTTTCGACCATATATATCAATTGTCGTCTTCTTCATTGTCTTAGTGTTCCTCCAAATTCTTCAGATACAATTTCAATTATACTATTTGTGACCGAATTAATTTCTTCCTCAGTAAGAGTCTTGTCGTTGGAGAAAATATTTGCTTGAATTGTCAAACTCTTCTTCCCTTCGCCAACAGTAACTCCACGATATTCATCATAATATCCAATCGATTGTAGATTATCGATATTATTAGACATTAACTTATTCTTTATTTCCCCAAAGGCTATTTTATCATCAAGCACAAATGAAAACTCGCGAGTAGTGCTTGGATATTTACTTGGAGCTTGATAGATCTTCTCTTCAGTAACTTTATCGATAAATTTCGACAAGTAAATAGTGGCGATGAAAGTCTTTTTAATATTAAATGCCTCAAGATTGTCTGGCTCGATCTCTCCATATTCCGCTATTACATCCCCATCATATATGATTTTTGCAGCTTTGCCTGGATGCAAATAAAGTGCATCGCTTCTTTCAATTTGGTAATTGGATATATTTAAATAGTCAAGAACGGCATTTACCGTAGCAGATAAATCATAAAAATCTCCACAATTGGAATTCATTATGGTTATATCCGTCAATTCATTATAGCCACCGTCATTTTTAAAGACTTGCCCTATCTCAAATACTTTTAATTCTCCGTTGAAACGGCGCTCATTTTTCTCGGCGATCTCTAGAAAATGGGGTACAAAAGATGGCCTCATAACAGAAAATTCTTCTCCAAGTGGATTTTCTAACTTAATTGTATTTTCATCAATTGCAATCTCAGTTTTATTTAAAAGCTCAGGGCCAACAAATGAATAAGTTAGCACCTCAGTATAGCCAAAACCTTGCAAGAAATGTCTTAGCTTATTGCTCCAAAGTTTTATCTTGGATTGATATCCAACGGAGAGATGTGAACTAATTGGTTGAGACTTAATATTTCCATAGCCGTATAGTCTTCCTATTTCCTCTATTAGATCAGCCTCAATATTTAAATCTGGTCTAAAACTCGGAGCAACAGATATGATTTTATCTCCATCTAATTTACTTTCTATTTCAAATAGATTAAGTGCCTTTAGCATATAATCTATATCTAGCTCCATCCCCAGAAGCGCATTAAGCCTGCTTGGACGAAGAGTTATAGTTTTTCTTTCTGGAACGGTCAATTTAAATTCCTCATAATTTCCATCAAGATCATATAATTCCTTGGATAATCTCAATGCCCTTAATACCGCCGTCTTGGCAAGAGAACTATCAAGCGGCTTTGAGAAGCGATTTTTAGCCTCAGTGTTGATATTTAGTCTCTTGGCAGTATTTTTTATAGATTGTCTATTAAAATGAGCTCCTTCAAAAAGCACATGAGTAGTTTTTTCAGTTATTTCTGAATTAAGCCCACCCATAATACCGGCTAACCCAATAGTCTTGCCACCAGCTGTAATTAAAAGATCTCCCGGCTCCAAGTCGACTTCGCTATTATCAAGCAGAGTAAATTTTTCTTTTTTATCGGCTTCTTTAATATCCATTGTGATCTTGCCCGAGTCATCACGTGGAAGTTCATCTACATCAAAAGCATGCATTGGCACTCCCGTTTCTAGCATAACATAATTGGTAATGTCAACAATATTATTGATCGGTCTTACGCCCATCTCCATCAATCGTATCTTAAGCCACATTGGACTTGGCTTAATTATAACATCTTTTATTTCTCCACATACATAACTATTTATCTTATCGCTTGTAACTTTAACATCTATTAAATCAGTGTCAATTGCTCTATCCACCATTGGAGCATCAAGAGCTTTTCTCTTTTTATCAAAAGTCGCCTGTGCCTCGATTGCCATTCCAAGTACGCTAAGGCAATCAGTGCGGTTTGGTGTAATTTCAAACTCAATTACATCATCCATTAAATTAAGAGCTTCAAATATATTTATTCCAAGTGGTGTATTGGCATCTAAAATTAAGAGCCCATCTAGTGACTCTTTTGGAATTACATCCTTGGTAAACCCAAGCTCTTCAAATGAAATAAACATTCCATTACTAATAATTCCCCTAAAATCATGTGGTTCAATATTTGTTCCGTCAGCTAAGATAGACCCTGGCCTTGCAACACCAACCACATCTCCCTCTTTCATATTGGTTGCAGCAGTAACTATAATATCTTTTTCACTGCCAAAATCGACTTCGCAGACCGATAGTCTATCGGCATTTTCATGTTTTTTTACCGATAATATCTTGGCGGTAATGATTCCCTTAACGTGCTCCTTATAGCTTATAACGGATTCCGCATGCGATCCACTGTCGCTTAATTTGCTTGCAATCTCAATCGATGGAGCATCTATTTCTACATATTCTTTTAACCAATTTAGTGATAATAACATCTCCGCCTCCTAAAACTGTGTCAAAAATCTCTTATCATTATCAAAGAGCAATCTCAAATTCCCAATACCATGCTTAACCATGACCAAACGATCTATTCCCATGCCAAAGGCAAATCCAGTATACTTTTCACTGTCTATCCCACAATTTTCAAGTACATTTGGGTGAACCATTCCGCAGCCCAAGAGCTCCATGCTCCATCCAGTATGATTGCATGCGTCGCATCCCTTTCCCATACATTTAGTACATGTAACATCAACCTCAAAGCTTGGCTCAGTAAATGGAAAATAATGCGGACGATATCTTGTATTTAACTTTTCTCCAAAAAGTGCCTCAAGTACAGTATCAATAGTCGCCTTTAAATTGGCAATGGAAATATTTTCATCTACCACAAGACCCTCTATTTGGTGGAACATTGGCGAGTGAGTATCGTCTACCTCGTCATTTCTAAAAGTGCGTCCAGCAGAGACCATTTTAAGTGGCGCACCATATTTTTTCATCGCCCTTATTTGTACAGGCGAGGTATGACTTCTTAAAATATGAGAGTCATCTATATAAAAAGTATCACTCCTATCGCGACTTGGATGGTCGTCTGGAGTATTTAAAAGATCAAAATTATTTTCAACAGTCTCAATCTCGGGGCCATCCAATACTTTAAAGCCCATATTTAAAAACAATTCCTCAAGTTGTCTTTTGGTTTCATTCAACGGGTGCAAATGCCCAATCTCAATATGTTTTTTTGGAATAGTAACATCGACATATTCGCTCTTTATTTTTTGCTCTTTAATGGCAGCCTTTAAAAGTGCCATCTTTTCATCGATATTGGACTCTAAAAAATCCCTAATTTCATTTGCAACCTTACCCATCTTGGGTCTTTCTTCAGGCGAAAGCTTGCCCATGCCCTTTAATATATCGGTCAACTTACCTTTCTTACCCAAATATCCAACTCTTAATTCCTCTAGCTGTTGAAGAGAATCCACTACTTTTAATTTATTTTCAAGCTCTTCTCTTAATGCTAATAATAATTCTAACAAAATTTTCCTCCATTTAATATATACATGCTGATCCCTGCAGCTACACTCAAATTTAAGCTCTCTGTCTTTCCTCGCATAGGAATAGTTAGCCTATAATCTGCATTATCCAATAAACTTTCACTAAGGCCCCTAGCTTCATTGCCAAGAGCCAATATAAATCGCTCATCTACATTAAATTCACTCTCACCTCGCGGACAAGTAGCAATTAACTTATAATCTTTTGCAAGTTCTATAATATCCTCAACCGACATATTATAAAGATTTAGTCTAAATATCGCCCCCATCGATGCACGTACTACCTTGTCATTAAAAAACGACGCTGAATTATTAGTAATAATAATATCATTAAATCCAAATGCTTCAGCCGTTCTCATTATAGTCCCCAAATTACCTGGGTCAGAGATATCCTCTACAAAAAGCAAGCGATCTGGATAACTATAAAACTCATCAAGAGCAGTCTTAACCAAGTTTTTTTTCACAGTAAAAACCACCTCACGCGAGCTAACTGTATTTGAAACTTTCTTCATTAAATCCTCAGTTAAAAAATTAATCTTGCTTTTTTCTAATAGATCATATCTATTAAAAAAATCATCCTTATATTTTTCTAGAAGAAAAACCTCCATCACATCAGCATCGCTCTTAATCGCTTCATCAAGCATAGTAAAGCCCTCAGCGATAAAACAATCACTTTTTTTAAACCCGTGAGCAGTCTTTAGCCTTATAAGAGATTTTATTTTATTGTTATCACTTGATGTAATATAATTCATTTCCCCTCCAAAAAACTTTATATAGTTTTATTATACTACTTTTAAAGCTATTTTTCAACGCTTTAAACATAGTCTATAATTATTCATTCATAATAACTAATTTTTACCCCCATCTATATAGTAATTCTCTTCTTCAACAATTGGACAAATGATTATTGTTCAGATTTATATAACTTAATATATAGCTAATCATTTTATCTTAAATAAAAAGAGAGGTTAGTATTTCCCTCTCTCCAAATCTCTTTTAATATCTCTTTCTTTTATTGATTCTCGCTTATCATATTGTTTTTTTCCTCTTGCAAGTCCAAGCTCCATTTTAATCAATCTTCCTTTGGTATATAGTGAAATTGGTACAAGTGTCATGCCTTTTTGTTGTATTTCTTGAGTTAGTCTAATGATTTCTCGTCTATTTAACAATAGCTTTCTTTCCCTTACGGGATCAACATTAAATCTATTGCCCTCAGTATATGGGCTAATATGCATGCCAACAATAAAGACTTCGCCGTCTTTTATTGTGCAATAACTTTCCTTCAAATTGGCCTTTGAATCCCTTATGCTCTTTACCTCAGTTCCCTTTAGCTCAATTCCCGCCTCGTAGGTCTTTTCGATAAAATAGTCATGCCTTGCCTTTCTATTTTGTGCCAATATCTTCGACTGCTTCTCCAAGTTCATCCTCCATTACTAATTCAAAATCTATCTGCATTCGGTTGACGCTTACATTAATAACTCTTACACTAACTGAGCATCCAACCTCAATGTCGCCAACAATGCCTTTTACTTTTGCCTTCATATTCTTTGGATCAAATTGATATCTATCCAAATCTTCAACTCCAACTAGTCCTTCAACGGTATTATCTAATTTTACAAATATACCAAACTCGGTTACTCCACTAACTTTTCCACTATATATTTTTCCAATTTGATCGAGCATATATTCACATTTTTTAAGCTGTACACAGTCTCTTTCAAGATCAAGTATGACTTTTTCAACATAGCTTGCCTTGTCTCCGATTTCATTGGCCTTCTTTGCAAGCGAGCTTATCTTTTTCTTATCTAGCTTACCCTCAAGGTCGAGGCTGATTATTCTATGAATGAATAAATCGGGATATCGCCTTATGGGCGAGGTGAAATGTGAATAATTATCAAGAGCGAGCGCAAAATGTCCATCATTTTCATCCGAATAAATGGCTTTAGTCATAGACCTTAAAACTATATCATTTATCTTCTCGAATCTATCTGCTTCTTTTTCCTTGGCCTCTTCTAACAATTTTTGAAAAGCCATTGCATCCATCTCTTCTTCGACCTTTAGATTATATGGCATCATAAGCTCTCTTAAACTATTTATCTTATCTTCACTTGGTGCCAAGTGTACGCGATATAAAAACGGAAGCATTTTATTAAAATATTTAGTTGCAACAAGTCTATTGGTCGCAATCATAAATTCCTCTATAAGTTCCTCGGCTTCTCCTCGAGCTCTAGGCTTGACGTCTATAACTTTACCTGCATCATTAATTGTAATGTCCGATTCATCTGATTCAAATTCAATTGTCCCACGCTCAATGGATTGTCTTTTTAATATCTGATAGCCCTCACGAGCGGTATTTAGAAAATCCGATATGGTATCATATGGTTTGACACTCTCACCACTGAAAAATCTATTCAAATCACTATAATTTAATCTATAGCTCGACTTTATTATGCCCTTATCGATAGAGATTAGCTTTGGCAAGCTTCTTTCACTAAATTCCATTGTTACAGATAGTGTATATCGGTCGACATTTGGATTAAGAGAGCAAACTCCATTTGACAATTGCTCTGGAAGCATTGGGATTACAAGTCCTGGCAAATATATACTCATCTCACGCTCTATCGCTTCACGATCTAGTAGCGAGTTTTCCTTTACATAATGACTTACGTCAGCGATATGAACGGTCAAAATATATTTATCATCTTCCTTATAGATGGAGATTGCATCGTCGAAATCCTTGGCATCTAATCCATCAATGGTTACCACTAAGTCATTTCTAAAGTCGCGTCTATTGTTATTTACTATCGGCAAGGCAGATACTGTGGTTGCCTCATCTAATACTTCTTTGGAAAAAGTAATTGGAACTCCACTTTCTGCCACTATTGAGATCAAATCGACATCACGATCTCCAGACTTACCCAAATACTCGATTACTTCGCCCGTATATCTTTGTTTTCTTTGATCAAAGTCATTTATCTTGATCTTATATTTGCCATCTTTTCTTAAATGAAAATCCTTTATATTACTTAATCTAATTGGATAGTCTAGCTTTTTATCGGGAATGACGCTCATTCTTTTTTTGCCGATGGTTGCCTTTCCTACAATAAATGATTTATCTCTGTTGACCTTGTGAATTTTAGCAACCAAACGCCCTCTTTCACGGCTAACTATTTCAAATTGAACCTTATCTCCATCCATTGCTCCTGCTGTCTTTCCTGGTGGAACAAAATAATCCTCTCCATCCGGATTTTCTATAAAGCCATAATCATGACGAGTGGCCATAAATCTTCCTTCTTTTAGTACTCTCTCGCCTTTTTTTACATTGCCATGCGAGTCGAGGTGAATAGATCCTTCGGAAGCCATCTGATCGATAACCTCTTTGAAACGACGTCTGTCTCTCTTAGTCACTCCAATAATTTTTTTTAACTTGTCAATATTAATCGATCCAACTTCATCTACAACTTGCCTAATTCTCTCTTTAATCTTCATAATTCACCTCGTTTAAAAAAGCTCTAAACTATAGTTTAGAGCCAAATTCAGTCTTGCTAAATAAATCGGCATCAAAACGATAATTCGTCGCTTCATCGTCTTTTGATGCTCTAATTGCAATGTCTATCAATCTATCCAATACTGATTGGAAAGTATATCCAATCTCTTCCCACAAATAAAAACCAAATGACCCAGGAAGTGTGTTTATTTCATTGACAAAGAGATTGCCTTCCTTGTCCGATAATATATCAACCCTAACAGCGCCCCTAGTGTCAAGCGATATAAAAGCTTGCTTTGCAAGCTCTTGAGCTTTTTGAGAACGCTCTTCATCTTCTAAAAACTTATGGAATCCACCTGTTATCTTTGATTTAGAACCTGATTCATATTTCTTTTCAAATGAATAAAACTCCCCTACTCCCTCTGGTACTTCAACCGGAGAAATTTCAATATCATGATCGATACCCATAACCCCAACATTGTATTCGACGGCATCGACGACAGCTTCCTCGACTATTATCTTTCTATCAAAAGATATGGCAACATCAATTGCCTCTCTTAAGCTTTCACGGTCACTTGCGATTTTTATTCCAATAGATGAGCCAAGGCTTGCTGGCTTTACATATATTGGAAAGCTCAATTTATCGATGATATCATCCAGAACCTTATTTGAATTTAATTGATACTCACTTCTAAAAAACCACATATGATTTACTATCGGGATATTATAACTCTTGAATATCTCCTTCATTATGATTTTATCCATGCCCACAGCCGAACTCATAAGGCCTGGCCCAGTAAAGGGCAGTCCATTGGTCTCAAATAATCCTTGAATTGCCCCGTCTTCTCCATGTGATCCATGAAGAGCATTTAATACAACATCTATTTTTATCTCTTCGGTCTTTTTAAAAAGGCCTTTTCTTTCAATATAGAGATTGTGGTCACCATAATCTGTGCCAAACCTAACTGGAGATGCATCCTCGAATTTATTCTCTTTAAAATTTTTAAAGTCTCGATAGCATTCGCCAGTTGACATCTTACCATCTTTAGAAATAAATACAGGAATAATATTGTATTTATTTTTATTTAAATTTTCCATGGCCTGCATGCCTGTTATAACACTTACTTCATGCTCAACTGCGCGGCCACCTAATAAAACTGCAATATTTAACATAATACACCTAATTTCTTTATTCTTACAATTAAATTATACCCACTCTAAGGTCTTTTGTCAATTAAAAAGAGCACCACGTGCCCTTAATTAATATATATCTGTCAAATCATTTTCAAATAAAACCACATCTCCTCTTTCAAGTATTGTACTTAAAATGGAAGTTGCAGCATTAAGATCATCTGCAAGATATTTTTTATGACTGTTTTTTATTTCATCGATTCCATTTGAGAGAGCATCTCTATTTACATTTCCAACTATAATAGAAATATCAGAATTATTTGCAATCTCTTTTCCAAGCATATAATTTTCATTATATTGAGCTTCGCCTAATTCGACCATGCCTGGAGTTACAATAATCTTTTTACCACCCTTAAAGGAATGTAGTACATTAAGAGCTGCACGTGCTCCGCTAGGATTGGAGTTAAATGCATCATCTATTACTATTACACCATTTGGATTTTTTACTAGATTTAGTCTATGCTCGATTTGCTCAAGTCCAGAAATTGCCTTTATTATTTCATCATGGCTCATTCCAATTTTAAGCGCTACTTTTGTCGCCATTAAAATATTTAAGATATTGTGCGAACCAAGAAGTTTGGTGTGAGCTTCTAGTAATTCATCTTTAAATAAAATATTAAATTTGGTGCCCTCGTCACTTACCTCAACTACTTCTGCTCTTAGATCACCATAATTTAATCCAATAGTTTCTACGTAGTCCTCGCTAATTAAACCACGGCGTTCTGCTTCATGTCTAATCTCATCACTTTCAAAATTTAATATAAGCGATTTATTTATTACTCCGTCAGCTAGTTCGAATTTAGTCTTGATGATATTTTCCATACTGCCAAAGGTCTCTAAATGACATGGACCAATATTTGTAATTACGCCGATGTCGGGACTGACAAGTCTTACTAGCTCCTCAATTTCTCCAGTATATCTTGCACCCATTTCAGCTATAAAATATTGATAGCTTTCATCGAGTTCATTGTTAATTATCTTAGAAAGCCCCATAGGAGTATTATAGCTTTCCGGCGAGGAATAGGTCTTTACCTTATCCTTAATCATCTGATATAAGATTTGCTTAGTCGAGGTCTTCCCATAGCTTCCAGTAATAGCTATAACTTTTAGACCCATGAGTTTTAGTTGATTGACTTTAGTTTGAGCTTGTTTAAAAAATTTTCTATGCACCAATTTTTCATATGGATTAATTATATATAATGCAATTGCCATTATTATTGCATGATAAAAAAATAGCATAAGTGCAACAAAAATCATAGCAATTATAATAAAGAGCAATCCCATATCCGACGGCTTAAAGGCAATATATACAATCGGAAAAATAAATAATATTAAAAAGTCTATCACAAGCTGAGTGACAAGAAGTCTTGTGGCTCGTGGTGTCATTACAAGCGGTTTTTTTGCTATATCATTGTCTTTTTTAAAAGTATATGCGCGTTTTGGATTATCCTTTAGCCACTGCCTATATTCAGATGGGATGTAGCCAAGTTGCTGAACCATATGAGTAAAATAACGAGCTCTAGTGTATAATATAACCATACAAAAAGCAATAATAAGCAATTGTAAAATAAATTCTAATGTATTAAACATCTAATCCTCCAAAAATTTCGGTAAATTATCTCTCACTCCAATTATATCATCTAAATATGAATAATGTCCACCATCTAGGACTACTAGCCTCGAATCTTTTATTTTATCCTTCATCATCTTGCCCATCCAAAGAGGAGTATCACTATCCTTCTCTCCCCATAAAAGCAGAGTCGGAGCTTCAATCTGACTCAAATTATCTGTTAGATCTTCATTGACTATTTTAACCAAACAATTTCTCATTATCCCGTTCGCATTTTTATAGTCTTCAGAGCCAAATCTCTTATAAAATTTCTCTAAATTCTTTTCTCCAAAGAAAAAAGTATATATTTTCTTTAACATTTTAAATCTTTTAACTTTTCTTTTAGCTTTATCACTTAGATCTTCTTTGATCCCAGAAGCATCTATAAGTACCAATTTTTTTATAATGGACTTATATTTATCACTGCTAGATATAAATATACCGCATTTACCACCAAAGGAATGACCAATATAGTTAATGTCCTTTAGGGCTAATGCATTTATAAATTTGACAATAATATCGCTAAAATCCTCAGTGCCAAATACTCTTTTAGGCTCGCTTGAGTGCCCATGCCCCGGAAGATCGACGGCAATTACTCGATAGTCATGCTTTAGTAAATTGATGATTGGTTTTAAGCTCTCAATTCTCGCTCCCCAACCATGCACCAAGAGTATAATTTTGTCAGCGCTTGAATTAAATTCGCTATAATTGATATCTATATCGTCGATAGAAATAAACATAATTCCCCCATTGATTAAAATAATAGAAGGGGCATAAACCCCTTCTATTAATTCTTTTACTTAAAAATAATACCGCCATATTGTAAGAATAGACTTGAAAATACCAAACTTACAATAGTCATGAGTTTAATTAAAATATTAAGTGAAGGTCCTGAAGTATCCTTAAATGGATCGCCTACGGTGTCTCCTGTAACTGCTGCTTTGTGAGCTGGGCTACCCTTGCCACCATGAGCTCCTGATTCAATATATTTCTTAGCATTGTCCCATGCACCGCCAGCATTACTCATGAAGATTGCCATTAGTACGCCTGTTACAAGTCCTCCTGCAAGCAAGCCACCCAATGCCTCAGTTCCAAGCAATAATCCAACAAGTACTGGAGTTAAAACTGCCATCAAGCCAGGAATGATCATTTCTCTTAAAGCTGCTCCAGTTGAAATATCAACGCACTTTCCATATTCAGGAGTTGCTTTGCCTTCCATAATGCCAGGAATTTCTCTAAATTGACGTCTAACCTCTTCTATCATCTTATTAGCAGCCTTACCTACGGCATCCATCGTCATCGCGCTAAATAAAAATGGAAGCATGCCTCCGATAAATACACCAGCAATTGTGCTTGGTTTTGTCAAGTCAATCGAGCTTAGTTCAACAGCTTGAGTATAGCTTGAGAATAGTGCTAAAGCTGTTAAGGCAGCTGATCCAATAGCAAATCCCTTTCCAACTGCTGCTGTAGTATTACCAACAGCATCGAGTGTATCTGTTATTTCACGTACATTTGCTGGTAGTTCGCACATTTCTGCAATTCCACCTGCATTGTCAGCGATTGGGCCATATGCGTCAACTGCGATTGTAATAGCCGAGTTTGCAAGCATGCCAACTGCGGCAAGAGAAATACCAAATAGACCATTTATTGCATTCTCAGCTCCACCTGCTAAATAATATGAAACTATAATGCCGACTGCAATTGCAATAATTGGAATAGCAGTACTCATCATTCCGACAGAAAGACCTGCTATGATATTTGTGCTGGAACCAGTTTCTGATTCTTCAGCAATTTTCTTAACTGGCTTATAATTGTCAGCAGTGTAATATTCAGTAACTCTTGCAATAATTAGACCAACTGCAAGACCTGCCAAAATAGCAAAGAATGGCTTGTTAGTACCTAGGATATTGGTAGTTAAAAAATATGAAGCGATGACTGTTACAATCGAACCAATGGTGCTACCAGAGTTAAGAGCCTTTTGAGGATTGCCTGATCCCTTTACAAAAAGCGTTCCAATTATACTTGCAAGAATTCCAACTGATGAAATAGCTGCAACCAATAATACGCCCTTATCTCCAAATGCTAAAAAGCCAAGAGTGAATGCTGAAACTATTGCTCCAACATATGATTCAAATAAGTCTGCACCCATACCGGCAACGTCGCCAACATTGTCTCCAACATTGTCTGCAATAACTGCTGGATTTCTTGGGTCATCTTCAGGAATACCAGCTTCTACCTTACCAACAAGGTCTGCGCCTACGTCTGCAGCTTTAGTGTAAATACCACCGCCAACTCTTGCAAATAAAGCAATCGATGATGCGCCAAAGCCAAATCCTGTAATAATATCAAATACATTAGCATTATCTTTAAAGATCAAATAAAATACAGTAGTTCCAAGTAATCCAAGTCCAACTACGCACATACCCATAACAGTTCCGCCTGAAAAAGCAATGTTTAGAGCCTTGCCCATGCCATCAGTTTGAGCTGCATTTGCTGTTCTTACATTTGCTCTTGTTGCAACCACCATACCTGCATATCCAGCAAGCACTGAGAAAACAGCTCCCACAAGGAAGCAAATAGCCGTTGGCCAGTTAAGAGCAAGTCCTAAAATAATAAATAATACTACTACAAAAATTGCAAGCGTGCGATATTCTCTCTTTAAAAAGGCCATTGCACCTTCTTGAATGTACTTGGAGATCTCCTCCATTCTTGCATTTCCAATTGGTTGTTTATTTATATATGCCGCTTTAAATAATGCATATACAAGTGCAAGAACTGCAACCACAATTGATGCGATTAAAATAAATTCCATTGTTCCTCCTATGATTTAAAAAATTGCAAATTAACAAGCTCCAAATAGGAGCTTAAGGTCACATCTACTTTATAACTGAAAGTAAAAATGTACTTACGAAAAATATGACCGCGGAAATTATGGTCATTCTCTTTAAAATAGCATCGCGAGATGCCGAACGATTCTTACCCCATAGAGCCTCTGGAGCTACCCCCATTAACACTGAGTTTTGATCCGCACCTTCTTGAGCCATCATAAGTCCGACTAATGCTACGGCACTAATTAAAACTATTGCATACAAAACATTGATCATCTTTTCACCTCCATCTGATCTCTAATGCAAGTATTGTATCACAAATCACTTTTTTTTGCAAGTATAAAAGAGCTAATAAAAAGCTTAATTTTGTTTTTATTTTTATTATCTAATAAATATCATCTATCACTTTCATAAGAAAATTTTTATCATTTTATCAAAAAAAAGTGTTAGAAGACTTGATTTTTTTATTTTAATGGGGTATAATAAAGATACAAGGAAGAGATATAAAGATCTCGACCTCATTGGTAGCAACCGAAAAAATATTACCAATGACCAACTATAAAAAATATATGAGTGCGAATGTTTACAATATTGATTGTAGCTGCATCAACCGACAGGTTATAAGTAGAGAAGTGATAGAATCAAATTTGATAGAAATCGAGTTGGATATATCAAATAAATAGTTGGGTTAGAACCTAAACAATTAAATATAAAATTCAAAAGAAAGGAGAGTCATTAATAAAAGTATAAAGGTTAAATAGATTGGATTCAATAACCACTTAATAGATGACAAGCAAGTATGAGAAAGATTTATCAGAATTTGAATAAAAAGGAGGAACGGAGATGTTAGAGCCTAAGAATGAAGGTTGCTACCAATAACCCCACCCATAACTTTAAAATAGTAATGGTGGGGTTTTTTATTGCTATCTATTTTGGAACAAATCATAATTTAATTGAGCTTCTTCATTAAAGATCAATTTTTCAATCATCTTTAAAAGCATGCTCTTGCCTGCTCCGCTCCTGCCCATAATAGATGTAAATTCTGACTCATAAATCTCCAACTCATCAATGTCTAATATGTGCAGATATTTTAAATTTCATATGTTGTATGCATTATAATTCTCCTTAAGACAAATTTGATTATATCACATGTTTAAATATAAATAAAATTTACTTATAAAAAAGGGCTTTCGCCCAGTTTAATAATTTTTATCAAATGATAAAGCCGATAAATAATATAGATATAAATATTTGCAATACCGACAAGAACACAAGTGTTGATTTGGTCAATCCCTTAACTAACATTTGATACAAAAATACTGCAAGCGCGACAAGTGATATTATAAGCGATAAAGCTACCGCAATTATTCTTTAAAAAATTTCTTTTAATCTTGAATACCTCCTAAATCAAAAGGCAATAAATATATACGTCTATTTTCTATTTATTTTAACAGCTGTACCTGAGGCTGTTACCATCAGCATGCCATTGGCCTCGCCTAATGTCTCATAATCGATCTTTATTCCCACGACTGCATTTGCCCCAAGTCTTGCTGCTCTTCTTTCCAATTCTAAAAGTGCTTCACTTCTTGCTTCTATCAATTCCTCCTCATATCCCTTAGATCTTCCTCCAAATATATCACGAAAGCTCGCACCTAAATCCTTTAAAAAGTTTACTCCCGTTATTGCTTCTCCAAATTCGATTCCAATATAATCTGTAATTACAAAGCCATCTACGCTTTGAGTCGTTGTTAATATCATTGTTATACCTCCAAATAATATATACCCCCTTTATTCTTTATATAATATTATTTGCCACACAAATGCTTTAACTATAAATTTTATCTATAGCGGATCCTTCCATTATAAAATATTTTTTATAGAATTTTTTCTTCATTTCAATATTTGCTTGTTTATTTGTGGTATAATAATATTATAAAATTATTAAGGAGGATTTACTATGTTAACTAACAAAGTAGCAATCGTTACTGGTGGAACAAGGGGAATAGGTCTTGCAATGGTAAAGGCCTTACTAGAAGAAGGTGCAACAGTAGTTCTTGCGGGAAGCCGTGAAGAAACTGCTAACAAGGCAGTTGAAGGAATTAAAGCTGAAAATCCCGATGCAAAAGTAGAAGGGATTTGGCCAGATCTTACGAAATATGAAGACGTAAAAGCCTGCTTTGATAAGATCTATGAAAAATATGGACATATCGACATTTTATGTAATAATGCTGGTGTTTCTGCACGCGATCTCATCGAAGATACTACTCAAGAAATGTTTGAGAAGGTTATTGACATAAATGTCATAGCTGTTTTCAATTGCTCAAAGGCAGCATATGAACATATGATGGTGCAAAAATCTGGATGTATCATAAATACATCTTCGATGGTAAGTCAATATGGACAACCATCGGGACTAGCATATCCAACGAGTAAATTTGCAATTAATGGCCTTACTCTTTCACTTGCTCGTGAAGGTGCAAAGTATGGCATAAGAGTAAATGCCGTTGCTCCAGGGGTTACTAACACAGATATGGTAAAGGCACTACCCGAAGATATGAGAGAAAAGCTTAAAGCAAGTCTTCCACTTGGAAGAATGGGCGAACCAGAGGATATTGCAAATGCTGTTGTCTTCTTAGCAAGCGATCACGCAAGCTACATTTCAGGTCAAACTATTAGAGTTGACGGTCTAGCAACAGTATAAAAAAACGCGTAAAGAATCTTTACGCGTTTTCTTATATCTTTTCCACTTCACATAGGAGTTGTTTAAATATTGGAAATCCCGATATTTGATCTTGATTAGTATTGTCTGTCAATAGATTTACATTGGCATCTCTCCAATTGATGTCAAATAATTTATTGCCACCACCAATATTTATTTCTGTATCCCCCTCATTTATTTCATCTATAACACAGGCGACCATTTTAATCTCTCCACGAGCGTTAAAAACTCTTACCCAATCTCCATCTTTTATTCCACGACGCTTTGCGTCGCAACTATTTAAAATGATAAGTGGATATGGCTGATGATTTAATAGTCCTTCAATGTTTAGATGTTGAGTTCTAAAGGTACTTGCTATTCTTGCACCAGTATTCATTATAAGTGGATATTTTAAAAATAGATCAGGAGTATTCTTACTGCTTTCATTTCCATGAATATATTCAGGAAGTGGCTCGTAGCCGTATTCATTTAAGATATTTGAATATATTTCAAACCTCCCGCTAGGAGTTGGAAAGCCTGGTTTACCATCTTCCCTTAATTCTCCAGTTTCATATTTTAAATAATGTCTATCATTTTTTTCAAAATAATAGATGCCATTTTCCTTTAATGATCTTACCACCTCGGGCATATGATAGAAAGCATGCTCAATGAGTTCTTCTTGATTCTTGGGGATTTCATCACCAAATCCAAGAGCTTCCGCAATATTATTCAAGATTACATAATTGGGCTTAGCATTTCCTCTTGGTTCAATTGCGTGAGGCTTTAAAATAATATGAGTAGGATAAATCACATAAGAATCCTCTTCATAATAGGTAGTTGCTGGAAGTATAACATCGGCAAACTCAGCATCATTGGTTAAAAATCGATCAGCTGTCACAAAAAAATCTAAATTCTTTAAGGCTTCTCTATATAGATTGCTTTGTGGATAATTGATGGAAATGACAGATCCTATATTTATAAGACCTCTAATTTTATATGGCTTACCTTCCAATACCGACTTAGGAAATTGGGTCATTTGAGCTTGCCCAACTAGCTTAGTAAATAGTGGAAATTCTTCACTGCCGATTGCTTTATATTCGCTTTTTTTATAGCTTAGATGCTTCGCCCGTTCATTTTGCGTATCATTAATTAGCAATCCACCTTTAATGTCTATGTTTTTGGTAAGCATCCAAAGAGTATAGAGAGCTCTTATGGTTTGTACTCCACAATTAGTATATTCAAGACCTGTATAGCTTAATAGTGCAGCTGTATTTTCTAATAGTAATTTTGCAAGATATACTATTTCATCTTTGCCAATGCCAGTCTCCTCAATAACTCTTTTAATATTAAATTCATCTACATAGTTCAGATATGCATTTAATCCATGACAATAATTTTTTAAATATTTGATATCGAGCATATCATTATCTTTAAGATATTTAACTATTCCGTGAATAAAAGCACCGTCACTTCCTGACTTAATCATTATGAATTTATCTGCAAGCTTTGCAATATCCGATTTATAGTGATCTATTACTATTAATTTCATTCCACGCTTTTTTTGTTTAACTATATTATTATATCTAAACATTGGTGAATTCATCTTGGGGTTAGTGCCCCAAACAACTAAATAAGCAGTATTTTCAATATCAGGTAATAATCGCCTTCCAATTATACCAAAGGTAGTCATCGGTGCAAATACACCAAAACTCACATAGCATAAAGAGGCTACACTTGCATTATTGGGAGAACCAATAGGAGATAAAAATCCTGTCGGCTCTAAATATCCGCTTCTTGCACTTACTATATCATCAGTTGGGCTATCAAATCCACCACGACCAATATGGCTCATAATACTATGAGCGCCATAATTGTCGATAATACTGGAGAATTTATCACGCATGTATTCTATAGCCTCATCCCAACTAGCTTCTCTAAAGCCTATCTCCCCTTTTGGTGCTGTTCTAATTAGCGGATTTAGTATGCGATCCTTAGAATTGACAATTTCATCAGAATACATTCCCCTTAGACAAACTGACGCAGGACTATTTATGCTTGATTTTTTTATTGACTTTATATTTCTTCCATCTGTCTCGATCTCGACTTGGCATTCGCCCGGACATATTCCGCAAACTGTCTCTATCTTTTTATATGTCAAAACTCAACCTCCATTATTTATAAGTATAGAAAAGACGATCTATTTTAAGATCGCTTTTCTTAAGATTATTTATTACTTGCTTGATAACCATCCTCATTGTCATGTTTGTATGCTTCTGGTTCCCAAACCATATCTAGTATTTCATCGACTGATTTATCGGATGTTAAGACACCAAATTTCTTATAGTCATCGATAATCCTCGTCAAAGTATATGCGGTTTCATCGTTGCTAACTTGCCAATCATATGATTCCATCATTCTAACAGCTTGATCAAAATCTCCACTTGCCCATGAATTGTCAAATAGAATTTGAGTTGCCTCTTTAGTATTATGTGCGATAAAATCACTTACTCTAAATAAAGCCTTGGTCATCTTCTTAACGGTAACTGGATTATTTTGAGCAAAAGTCTTATTAAATACATATACGCAGCATGGCTCATGCTTAAAGTCATCATCATAAGTGAGCGATCTTATCATCTTTAACGTACCATCTTGAATAAATTTTTCAGCAAATTGATCTGAAAGAATTGCCCCATCAACTTCGCCATTTTGCATTGCAAGAATTACTGCAGATGATTCTACAGGCTTCCACTTAATATCCTTAGGGTCTATATTATCACGATTGATAAATCTAAGAGCGATATTGTGGTCGCTTCCACCAATTCCATTGGGTAATCCTATGGCCTTGCCAACAAGATCAGTTACTTTATTAATTGGGCCATCCTTTAGAACATATAGCGATTTACAGCCAGTTTGTGTTCCCTTTTTAAATACCATATCTACACCATTGACTGCTGGTACCAATAGTTCTGCAATATGAGTGCAACTCATATCGACCTTTGCGGTTCCAAGTGCATCAATGACCCCTTGCATCTTTACTAATTCTACATCTAAGCCTTCATCTTTAAAATATCCAAGTGCATGAGCAATCCCAGCTCCACCTGTGCAAAGTCCACCGTTAAATCCAATTTGAATTAGCTTACCATATGCTTCTTCGCTCTTCCAAGCCTCTTCAAGTTCAGCCTCTGTCATATCATCGATTGACTTAGCTACCTCTGACGGCTTTTCTTCAGCAACTTCCTTATTTTCTTTTGCCTCTGTTTTTGTTTCTAACTTTTCTTCTTTCTTGTCTTCTACAGTATTTTTACCGCATCCCGAAAGGACTAATAGCCCTGCTAATAACAAAATTAATATTCTTTTCATTTGTCTTCTTTATTTTGTCATGTCAACTGTCTTGACGACATTTTCATTTTTAAAATCCTCTGGCATCCATACTTCATCAAGCAAAGTTGCAGTGTCCTTGTTGGTAGTAATTACACCAAATTCCTTATAGTCATCTAGTATGCTTGTAAGAGCGGAATCCGCCATCTCATTAGTAACTTGCCAATTGTAGGAATCCATCATTCTAACAGCTTGATCGAAGTCACCACTTGCCCAATTGTTGTCGAAGAGAGCCTGAGTTGCATCCTCGATATTATTTGCAATATAGTCTGAAATTTTAAATAGAGCTTGTGTCATCTTTTTAGCTGTGATTGGATTTTCTTTTACAAAAGTTTTGTTAAAAGCATATACACAGCATGGTTCTTTACTAAAATCTTCATCATAGGTCAAAGATCTAATCATCTTAATAGTGCCATCATTTATAAATTTTTCAGCAAATTGATCAGATAATACAACTGCTTCTATTTCGTAATTTTGTAGTGCCAATATAGATGCACTGCCTTCTACTGGAACGAATTTAATTTCCTTTGGATCTACATCATCGTGATTAAAAAATCTCAAAGCGATATTGTGGTCTGAGTTGCCAATTCCATCAGGAACTCCAACTTTCTTTCCAATAAGATCCGATGTCTTATTTATCTTATCGTCATTTAATACAAATAATGACTTACAACCAGTTTGTGCACCTGACTTAAATACCATGTCGATGCCATTAACTGCTGGAACAAGCAGTGTTGCAATATGGTCGGTGGTTAGTTGAACTTGATTGGTGCCTATTGCATCCACCTTGGATTGTACATTTACTATTTCGGTCTTAATGCCTAGTTCATCAAAATATCCAAGTGCATGAGCAAGTCCCGGTCCACCTGTGCATAGTCCCCCATTATATCCTATTTTCACGGTCTTGCCATAAAATGGCTCTTGCTTCCAAGCCTCTTCCTCGCTTAATTCAGACTTTTCTTCCTTCTTTTCCTCTGGTTTTGTTTCAACCTTTTCTTCTGTCTTTCCGTCCTTGTTGTCACTATTAACAGTAGTATTGCATGCGCTAAAAACCATTACTATTGCAATTAACAAAGCTATTAAACTTTTCTTCATAAAACTACCTCCTATCTTCCTTCATTTTTTATATTATGACCCATGTTGAGCTTATCCATAATATGCTTTCTATATTCAATAAATTGGTCGGAAATACGATTCCTATCTCCCATTGGCATGTCGATATCTAGCACTTCGATGATATGTCCTGGATTTGGTCCCATAATAATGACCTTAGTCGACATATAAATTGCTTCGTCAACATCGTGTGTAACCATTATCATGGTGGAATTTCCCTTCCTCCACATATCGATCAACTCATCTTGTATATTCATTCTAGTAAAGGCATCTAGTGCGCCTAGTGGTTCATCTAATAAAAATACTTCAGGCTCATTTATCATAGTCCTAATAAGCGAGACCCTTTGAGCCATGCCTCCGGATAGTTGATTGGGATATGAATCGGCAAATTCCTTTAAGCCTATCATATTGATTAGTTCATCAACTCTATGCAGCTGGTCATTTTTCTTCTGCACTTTAAGACCAAAGGCTACATTTTGACGAACCGTTAGCCATGGAAATAATGTTGGCGATTGAAAAACCATGCCTCTATCGGGACTTGTTCCACTTATTGCTTGTCCATCCAGAATTATCTCTCCACTAGTAGGTGGAATTAATCCTGCAATAAGCCTTAACATTGTGGATTTGCCACAGCCAGATGCCCCAACTATGCTTATAAATTCGCCTTGCTCAATAGTTATATTAATATTTCCAAGTGCGTGAGTTATGCCATCTTTATCAATTCTAGCAAAGGATTTAGTTATATCTTTTAATACTAATTCTCCCATTATGCTGCCTCCTGCCATTTTAATAATGATTTCTTAACACGATTTAATAGCCAGTTGACGACTATAAATACCAAACAAATTATAACGATAGCCGCATACATCTTTGGAAATTCTGCCCATGATTTTTGCCAAGTGATATACCAGCCAAGGCCAGACTCAACGCCGAGCATTTCTGCAACCAAAAGTGAAGTACAAGCTGAGCTCATTCCCTGTGTCATACCTTGCAATATGCTTGGGAGAGCACTTGGAATTGCAATTTTTGTAATTAGCTGATTTTCCTTGGCTCCAAGAGTCTTTGCGGCAAAGAAAAATTCTCTATTGATATTTGTGATGCCAGTTATGGTTGCAATTGTAACCGAGAACCATACTCCAAGAGCAATGATAAAAACCGCACCCTTAAATAACGAACTCATTAATACCATTACAAGTGGCAGCCATGTAGTGCTTGGGATGGGTCCTAATAATTTAATAAATGGCTCTATCCAATATCTTACCTTTTTGCTATATCCACATGCAATACCCGTTATTATGCCCAATGCAACTCCAATGCCATATCCAGTAAACAAGAGTATAAGAGAATTTTTGACGCAATCCAATAAATAAGCTCTATCTGCAATTGCTGCATTAAAAACCAGGTCTACCCATGGAAAATACGGCATAATAAGTGTGCCAGTCTTTAGTGTTAAGATGTCATAGCCCATCAATATCAAATATACAAAAGTAAAAAATGGTGCTTTATATCTAAACTTATAATAAATTTTCTCACTAAAAAAACCTACTATAGCTGCAATAAGACAAACTATGGTTAATACTCCAATGAAAATACCATATACATGAGTATTAGCATTATTAGCGTGATTTGGCATATAATAATACTCGACTAAGTGGATTATTCCCATTAAAGCTGGCAAAAATGTTATAATGCGATCCCATACATGACCTGCTTTACTCTTCTTTTTAGCTTCGAGCTTGAAAAGTTCTTCACGAGTCTTTGCAACATATTTGGTCTTTTCTCCAGACTTTATATCCAATATATCCTCCTCATTTTATAAATTTGGGGCATTAAAAAACTCCCCCACCGTTAATATTATATAACAGTAAGAGAGCTTTTTCCAATTAATTTTATCTATAACATTTTGGTTTGCTATAGATATTTTTTATAGCTAATACATTTTAGTAAAAGAGCTCCAATTGTTGGAGCTCTTAATCTACTGGTTTATTTTGTATTTTCTAATTCTTTCACATCTTCAACTGCTTCTGATGCAGATTGTTCTACAACAATTGGATCAGCATCAGCTAATTGTTTATAGTGGATATATTTTCTCTTTGCTTCAAGTTCAGCAATCTTAAAGAGCTCTTCTGCCTCTTGTGGGAAGCTTCTCTTTAATGAAGTATATCTTACTTCGCCATTTAAGAAGTCTTGGAAAGATTCCTTTGGCTCTTTCGAGTCGAGTTGGAATGGATTCTTCCCTTGTTCTTCTAGTCTTGGATCATAGCGATACAGATGCCAATATCCACAGTCAACTGCTTGCTTTTCTGTTGCAATAGTCCTGCCCATACCTTGCTTCAATCCATGAGAAATACATGGCGCATAAGCAATAACTAATGATGGACCATTATAACTTTCAGCTTCTTTTAATGCTTTTAATGTTTGATTCATATTTGCACCAAGAGCGATTTGAGCAACATATACATATCCATAACTTGTCATCATTAGACCGAGATCTTTCTTTCTAATTCTCTTACCAGATGCAGCAAATTTTGCAATTGCAGCAAGAGGAGTAGCCTTAGAGCTTTGACCACCAGTATTGGAATAAACTTCAGTATCCATTACAAATATATTGATGTCTTCGCCACTTGCAAGTACATGATCAAGACCACCAAAGCCGATGTCATATGCCCAGCCGTCTCCACCAAAGACCCAAATGGATTTCTTTACTAGATAATCTTTTCTTTCCATGATTTCATTTAGAAGTTCTTCTGCACGAGCATTGCCCTTTAGATCAAAATTACCTGTTACGAGTTTACCATAGACATCCTTAGTTGCTGGAGTATCATTTTTATTTTCTATCCAATATTTTAGAATTTCATTTAATTCTGAATTTGCATCAAGCTCAATTAATTCACTCATCAATTCTTCAATCTTATCTCTGATTTGACGATTAGCAAGAGCCATACCATAACCATATTCAGCATTGTCTTCAAATAGAGAGTTTGCCCATGCTGGACCTCTTCCATCACAATCTGTACAATATGGTGTACTTGGAGCTGATCCACCCCAAATAGATGAACAACCAGTTGCATTTGCTATCATCATGTGGTCGCCATAGAGTTGAGTGATCAATTTTGCATATGGTGTTTCTCCGCAGCCTGCACATGCACCTGAGAACTCGAGATATGGCTTGTTAAATTGGCTTCCCTTTAAGCTATATTTATCCATAACATCCTTCTTTTCAGAAAGTGAAATTGCATATTCCCAATTTTCTTTTTGTGGATGATATTCTTCTTCAAATGGCATCATTACAAGTGCTTTTTCTTTTGCAGGACATATATCAGCACAGTTTCCACATCCTGTACAATCGAGTACGCTTACCTGGATTCTATATTCATAGATATTTAAACCCTTGCCATTTGCCTTTTTAGTTTCAAATTCAGCTGGTTTATTAGCAGCCTCTTCTTCAGTTAGAAGGAATGGTCTAATACATGCGTGTGGGCATACTAATGAACATTGATTACATTGAATACAATTTTCAATCTTCCATTGTGGTACATGGACTGCAATTGCTCTTTTTTCATAAGCTGCTGTGCCCATTTCAAAAGTACCATCTACATATTTGCCTGTAAATGCGGAAACAGGAAGTGTCTTTCCTTGCATTCTATTCATTACATCTGCAATTTCGCGGACGAATTTTGGTCTTGATTCATCGACTTTTTCTTCTTTAATTTCGATATTCTTCCAACTTTCTGGAACATCGATCTTATGAAGAGCATCAATTCCGCGATCAATTGCTTCATAGTTCATATTTACAACTGCTTCACCCTTCTTGCCATAGTTTTTGACAACCTCATCCTTTAAATGTCTAACAGCATCTTCTAGAGGAAGCACTTCCGATAGCTTAAAGAAAGCAGCTTGCATAACCATATTGATTCTACCACCAAGCCCAATTTCTCCTGCAATCTTCGTTGCATTTATAGTATAGAATTGAATGTCATTTTCAGCAATATACTTTTTCAAATTATCTGGTAGATTTGCCTCCAATTCATCATCTTCCCATAGACAGTTTAATAGGAAAGTTCCACCTGGCCTTAAGCCTTCAAGTAGATCGTAGTTGTATACATAAGCTTGCTTTGAACATGAAATAAAGTCAGCATGGCTGATTAGATAGGTTGACTTAATCGGTTGCTTACCAAATCTCAAGTGTGAGCAAGTTACACCGCCACTCTTCTTGGAGTCATAGTCAAAATATCCTTGTGCATATAGTCCAGAGTCGTCGCCTATAATTTTAATAGCAGATTTATTAGCTCCAACTGTACCATCTGATCCAAATCCCCAGAACTTACATCTAATAGTTCCTTCTGGTTCAGTATTTATAATATCCTTAACCTCAAGGCTGTGGAATGTTACATCATCTTCAATTCCAATTGTGAAATTGTCCTTTGGCTCGTCTTTTGATAGATTATCATAGACCGCCTTAATTTGAGATGGTGTTGTATCCTTACTTGAAAGACCATATCTACCACCAACGATAATTGGTTGAGCATCCTTGCGATAAAAAGCTTGTAAAATGTCTAAGTGTAATGGCTCAGCTCCTGCTCCCTTTTCTTTAGTGCGATCAAGAACTGCAATTTTCTTTACACTCTTTGGTAGGACATCGAAGAAATATTTTTCAGAGAATGGACGATACAGTCTAACTTTAATAACGCCAACCTTTTCTCCATTTGCATTTAAATAATCACATGTTTCTTCGATTGTATCTGTTACAGATCCCATTGCAATGATTACTCTTTCAGCTTCAGGATCTCCATAATAATCGAATGGATGATAGCTGCGACCAGTAATCCTTGAAATCTCTTTCATATAGTCAGCAACTATCTCAACTATATCTTCATAATATTTATTAGAAGCTTCTGCTGCTTGGAAGAAAATATCGCCATTTTCAGCAGTACCTCTTGTAACAGGATTTTCTGGATTAAGAGCTCTTTGTCTAAATTCCTTAATTGCATCGTAGTCGACTAGATCTCTGAGATCTTCATAATCCATTACTTCTATTCTTTGAATTTCATGACTTGTTCTAAATCCATCGAAGAAGTGTAGGAATGGAACTCTTCCCTTAATTGCTGCTAAGTGAGCAACAGAAGCCATGTCCATAACCTCTTGAACTGAACCACTTGCAAGTAGTGCAAATCCAGTTTGTCTACATGCCATAACGTCTGATTGATCTCCAAAGATCGATAGTGCGTGACTAGCAACTGCTCTTGCCGAAACATGGAAAACAGCTGGTAATAATTCACCAGCAATTATATACATATTTGGAATCATCAACAACAAGCCTTGACTTGCTGTGTATGTAGTTGTTAGCGCACCCGCTTGCAACGAACCATGCACAGCTCCTGCTGCACCAGCCTCCGATTGCATTTCCTTAACTAATACTTTTTGGCCAAATAAATTGAGTCTACCTTGAGAAGCCCATTCATCAACATATTCCGCCATATTGGATGATGGCGTAATAGGATAAATTGCCGCTACATCAGTAAAAGCATAGCTTACGTGAGCAGCTGCGGTGTTCCCGTCCATCGTTTTAAATGTCTTAGTCATATATACCTCCATCTTTAAGACATGGCTTAAAGGCTCTAGCCCATCTGGAGCCTAAAACCATTTATATATTTATTCTACAACTAAAGGATTTTTTTGTCAAGCAATTTGAATCACATCTTTTAGTTGAATAAATCGTTTTTAAAATATAAATCAATCTATATTCATATTTATTTATATTCTGCTAATTCTTCTTTTACAGACCTTGCTGCATTTTCATTCATGCCAGGAAGCTTGGCAAGCTCTTCAATGTCGGCATTTTTTATTTTTTCAATACTCCCATACTTTTCCATCAAGATCTTTTTTCGCTTGGGGCCAATGCCTTTAATTCCGTCGAGTTGCGATTTTATCATGGACTTTCCCCTTAGACTCTTGTGATAACTAATTGCAAATCTATGCACTTCATTTTGTAAGCTAGTAATAAAAGTAAATAGTTCGCGATCATCTCTAAGTTCATATTCAATTTTTTCATATATTAAAGCACGAGTAGTATGAGTGTCGTCTTTTACCATACCCATAACGGGAATATCTAACTTTAGCTCATTTAACACTTTCTTGGCAACTGCAATTTGAGTACTTCCACCGTCCATTAAAATAAGATCTGGAGCTTCGTTAAATCCTGCGGATTTGTCAATCAATCTCTTATATCTTCTCGTCAACACCTCTTCCATACTTGCAAGGTCATCTCTCGCATTTTTCACTGACTTAATCTTAAATCGCCTATATGCATTTCTATTTGGATTGCCATCTCGAAATACCACCATCGCTCCAACAGCATCGGTCCCTTGAATATGGGATATGTCAAATGATTCTATCCTAGATGGATATTCTCCTGTTCCAATTAAGGTGGCGAGACTGGTTAGAGCCTTTTCATTGGTCTTGGTCTTTCTTAGCAAGCGCGACTTGTGCTTTGCCATTTCTTCCATAGCATTCTTTTTTACTAGCATAATTATATTTCTCTTCTCCCCTCGCTTTGGGACGAAAATTTTAGTAATTAGCTTGCCACGATTTTTTAAAGCCTCATCTAATAATTCCATATTTGCAGGCTCGATTTCAAGAATTAATTCACTTGGTGGATTGGAAATATTAAGATAATACTGCTTAATAAATTCCTCTAGCATCTCCGCTTCACTATCTCCAAGATTATTTAATACAAAATTATCCTTGCCTATCATCTTACCATCGCGTTGAAAAAAGACCTCTACTAGAAATATATCATCTGCCTTTGCATATGCAACATAATCCCTTGAATCTCCAAGTGGCTCAGTAATCTTTTGTTCTTCGCGCAATTGACTGATTTGATCTATTGCAAATTTCACCTTGGCTGCCTTTTCATATTCCATATTCTCTGAATATTTCATCATTAGCTCTTCCAATCTAGTAAGAGTATTTTGATTTTTGCCGCGTAAGAAATCAAGAGGTTCGATCAATTTTTTCATATAGTCCTCTTCACTAATAAGACCAGCACATGGGGCATCGCATCTGTCGATAAAATAATTCAAGCAGGGCTTATATATCCTATCGATATATCTTCCTCGCTTACGAAGGCGATAAATATTTTCCCACCACTCGAGAGCAACATTAACTGCCCCCGCATTTGGAAATGGCCCCCAGTATTTGCCTCCGTCGTCCTTTAGTTCACGGGTCTTTATTAGCCTTGGATATGGCTCATTAGTCAGTTTTAGATATGGATATTGTTTATCATCTCTTAAAAGGACATTGTATTTAGGAGTATTGGCCTTTATTAAATTGCTCTCCAAAACAAGACTCTCTACCTCGGAGTCAACTATTATATATTCAAAATGATCGATATGCTTAACCATTGAAGCAACTTTTGGGGCTTTGTCCGAATTATTAAAATAGCTTCTTACTCTATTTCTAAGATTTTTTGCCTTACCAACATAAATGATATCGTCATTGCGATCTTTCATTATGTAAACTCCCGGCTTAGTCGGGAGCTTTTTTAGTTCTTCTTTAATGTCGAACAAGTGGCTTGGTAACCTCTTTTAATTTTTCTTTTTCTTCAGGCGTCTTCATGCCATGAATCAATTTATTCAAACATTCAGCATGATAATTATCGATATAATCTATTTCTTCTTCTGTCAATATGCTTACATCGATAAGTTCGCGTTCATATGGAGTGAAGGTAAGGTTTTCAAATCCATAGAAAGTGCCAAACTGCGTAGTCTTGTATTCTTGAACCACAACTAGATTTTCAATTCTAATACCATGCTTGCCCTCACGATAGATTCCCGGTTCATTGCTTACTACCATCCCAGGAACAAGTGCCACGCTACTAGGCGCGGTTGATATCCTATGTGGCCCCTCATGAACTCCAAGCACATGGCCAACGCCATGACCAGTGCCATGCTTAAAGTCAATTCCCTCTTTCCACATAGCTTCACGAGCAAGTATATCAATATAATGACCACTTGCACCTTTAATAAATTTAGCAAGAAATAATCTGATATGACCCTTAAGAGTAAGAGTGTAGTCATTTATCTCCTCTCTGGTTGGCTCGCCAAGGGTAATAGTACGGGTTACATCGGTCGTTCCACTGTAATATTGTCCGCCCGAGTCTACCAAATATATTCCGTCATCTTTTATTTTATCATGAGCCTTTTCACTTGCCGAATAGTGAGCCATAGCAGCATTTGCCCTATATGCAGAAATGGTCTTAAAGCTTTCTCCTAAAAAGCCTTCGCCCTCCGATCTAAATTCATGCAGTTTTTCCTCTGCTGAAAACTCATCCATATCTATTTTGCCGGCATTGTCCTTAATCCAAAATAGATAGCGAGTAAGCGCAACGCCGTCAATTATATGAGCCTTTCTCGTATTGGCTATTTCGACTTCATTCTTTACAGCCTTCATAGTGGTCGATGGAAGCTCTAATTCAAATATATTTGCATTTTCTTCAATCAATTTATAGTGAAGAGCGGAGGTCATATTAGGATCTAGCCAAACCATGTCCTCTTTATTGAGCGATTTAAGTGCATCTACAATCTCCTCATATGGTCTGATTTTAACGGCATGTTTTTTCAAATATCCATTTACCGTTTGATCGATTTTGTTTTCGCTTACAAATAGCGTTGCAGAGCTTCTATCGATCAATAGATAACTAACAACTATTGGAGTATATAGATCATCGCTTCCGCGCAAATTGAGTAGATAGCAAATATCTGGAAGACTTGCGATATATATCGAGCTTACGCCTTCTTCATCCATCCTCTCGCGAACTTTTTCAAGCTTTTCAGTCGGACTAATTCCAGTATATTCTTCACCTAAGATAAATGCCTTTCCCTTAGGAAGCTCTGGTCTTTGCTCCCAAAATTCTCCTATTATGTCTTTATCATAGACGAGCTTATTATTTGGAAATAATTTTTTTATATTATCGAGCATGGAAACAGGAGCGATTTCTCCATTAAATCCTATCACTTCCCCATCCTCTACTTTTTCCTCAAGCCACTCTTGCCAAGTAGGAACTCCATCAAGTCCCCATTTCATAAGCTCAAATGGAGTATTTTTAATCTCCTTAGCAGCCTGCACATGATATCTTCCATCAGCCCAAAGGAGTGCTTTGTCTTTAGTGACTACTGCCCATCCCGCTGATCCTGTAAATCCAGTCATATAAACTCTTGATTTATAACGATCAAGCACATATTCGCTCATATGTGGGTCGGAGGTTGGAATTATAAAATAATCAATCCCCTCCCTCTCCATAATTGCTCTTAATTTTTTAATCTTCTCTTCTGATTTCATATTTCCTCCTCAATACTACTATCTTGTAGCTCTAACTACAGCTTCTATTATCGACTCTTCATTTATTCTAAAGAAGTCAAATAATTCACTACCCTTTCCGCTTGCACCAAAGTGATCTATTCCTATTTTTTCACCACCACGGGTGTATTTATCCCAGCCAAAGGTAGAAAGCGCCTCTATTGAAATAGTTGGAACATCCTCTGGTAAAATATTATTTCTATAATCATAGCTTTGATCCTCAAAAAGATCCCACGACGGCATACTTACCACCCTTATATCGATACCTTGCTCTTTTAATGTCTTTTGTGCATTAAATGCAATTTCAACTTCTGATCCTGTTGCAATGACAATTGCATCCAGCCTATGCTTTTCAGGACTTGCAATATAAGCTCCCTTCTTTAGCCCACTTGCATCCATATCGAGCGTTGGAAGAGCTTGCCTTGTTAGCACAAGAGCCGTTGGCTTTTTATTATTAAGTGCCATTTCCCATGCATATAAAGTTTCATTGTAGTCAGCTGGCCTAATCACTGATAGATTTGGAACAGTCCTTAGCATTGCCAATTGTTCGATTGGTTGATGAGTTGGACCATCTTCCCCAACTCCAATCGAATCATGAGTCAATATATATATTACAGGCAAATCCATTAGTGCTGCCAATCTAATAGCTGGCTTCATATAATCACTAAATACAAAGAAAGTAGCTATATATGGGCGAACTCCTCCATGAAGTGCGAGCCCATTTGCAATTGCAGTCATAGAAAGCTCTCTTATGCCGAAGTGAACATTTCTTGGAGCATAGTCATCTTTAGAAATATAAGGTTCTCCCTTTATTTCGGTGTTGTTTGATCCAGCAAGATCAGCTGAACCACCAATTATGCTCTTGATGCTCTTTGCAATTTCTTGAATTGCCTTGCCACTTGCTGCACGAGTTGCGATTTTTTCTTCTTTATTTAATAAATTAGATAAATCCACATTCATGTTTTCATTCAATAGCTCATCCAGCTTGGCCTTGCATTTTGGATGTTCCTTCATTCTATTTTGATATTCATCATATATGGATTTCTTTTTAGCAAGTATTTTATCCATATTTTCCTTAACTTCAGTTGGCACTGTGAAAGGATCATAGCTCCATTTCAATCTCTCTTTTAATATATTATAATCATCTGTGCCAATGGGAGCGCCGTGACTCTTGTTAAGTCCTTCAACCGAGCCAGCACCATATCCGATTATAGTTTTTATCTCTATAACAGAAGGTCTATCATCTTCTTTTGCAAGTGATATGGCCTTCGAGATTGCATCTATATCCATGCCGTCCTCTACTTTTTGAGTATGCCAACCATATGATTCAAATCTCTTTAAAGTATCGTCGATAAAAGTAATATCGGTCGAGCCATCTATGGTTACATTATTGGAGTCATATAGCACGATTAGTCGACCAAGCTTATGAGCTCCTGCAAAACTTGCTGCCTCATGGCTAATGCCCTCCATCATGCATCCATCGCCGACCATAGCATAAGTGTAATGGTCGATTGGATTGTATTTACAGTCAAGGCTATCTCTTAAATGAGCCTCTGCCAGTGCTAATCCAACAGCCATTGCCAATCCTTGACCAAGAGGACCTGTAGAGGCATCGACTCCCACAGTAATTCCATATTCTGGGTGTCCAGGAGTCTTAGATCCATTCTGTCTAAAGTTTTTGATATCATCCATTGTTAGATCATATCCAAATACATGAAGTATGCTATACATAAGCGCTGATCCATGACCTGCTGATAAAACAAATCTATCGCGATTTATCCAATTTGGATCTTCGGGATTGAAGTTCAAATGATCTTTAAATAATGAATATAGCATCGGGCTTGCTCCAAGTGGTAAACCAGGATGTCCTGAGTTTGCCTTTGATATCATATCCACCGATAACATCCTAAGTGTATTAATTGTTAATGAGTCAATCTTGTCCATTACTCCTCCTTATATTTTCTAACTGAGTTCTTTGTAAATAATATTTTGAATAAAAACTTTGGAATTGCCACCTGTCTTTTAATACGACTAGGCTCTTTAAATAATCTATATAACCATTCCATTCCAATTTTTTGAATGAATTGTGGAGCTCTTTTCATCTCTCCAGAGAGAACGTCAAGGCTTCCTCCACAGCCGATAGAAAGTTTATTATTCTTTAATTTAGACATAAATTTTTCTTGTTTGGGAAATCCCATCGCAACTACTACAATATCGGGAGAGCTTGCCTTTATATCGTCGATGATGCTCTCTTCCTCTTTGCTATCTTCACTAAAATAACCATTGTGATAGCCCAGGATATTAATATTTTGATATTCATCTTTAATTGCATCGACGGCTTTTGAGACTATCTCTTCTTTTGCTCCAACTATATATATCGAATTATTATTGCTATTTGCAAGACTTAAAATCTTTGTTAGAGTATCATATCCAGTTAGCCTTCCCTGAGCTTCTATGCCTTTTAATTTTTGAGCGATAATAATGCCAATTCCATCTTTTAAAACAAGTCCTGCACTATTAATCATACCCAATAATGACTCGTCTTTATTGGCAGCATATACTATCTCAGGATTTGGTGTAATTATCTTAAAATTATCTCTTCCTTCTCCGCTTATTATTTCATTTAAAATGTCGATTAATCCTGTCTCGCCTATATCATCAAACTTGACTCCAAGTACTTCAACTTTGTCTTTCATAATTATCACCATTAAGCACATCTAGGACTTCAATTGCATTTTGTTTTGCAAGATTCTTTCTATCATCATCTTCTATCAATAATCTGTCGAGATATTTATCATCTGCAATCGCCTTTTCAATCATATCATATAGTTTATCGGCTCTTATATCATCTAAATTAATTAAATAATCGCTTTTTATTTCATTCATAAATCCATTCACCTTGGGGTCGTAGCTTATTGCAAGTGGCTTTGTATGAACGGAAACCGAATATATTAATCCATGTAGTCTCATACTTATTACAAGCTTCGACAAAGAAAAAATCCCCATCAGCTCTCTTACGCTCATCTCGTCTTTGTAGATAAACAATCCACTGGTATCCACACTCGATTTATCGATATCATCATAGATCTTATCAAGTATATTTAGATCCGTTGGATAGTGCATCGGCATCAATAATATCTTCTCTCCCTTTGCTAAAAGCCTTTTTATAGCTCCTTTAAAGGCCTCAATAACCTTAGAATCATCTTTCCATGGCCTTAAATTTATTGCGATGAAATCCTCTCCGATCCCAATCTTATTTAATATATTCGTTGCCGATGATATATCTGGCTCAAGCAAGAATACCGGGTCGCTTCTAACCAAATACTTATCGCTCCCAATTCCCATCTCCTCAAGATATTTTCCCGAATCGTCATCTCTTAAAGTAATAAGATCGAGGTCTTTTAGAGTTTTCATCGTCCTTCTGCGATTTATTTTTTTATTAATTGGTCCAACTCCATTTGCATAAATAACCGTCTTTTTTCCAAAAAATTTAGATAATCTAATTACAAATAGATAATACCATAGTGAACGAGTACTTGTTACATCTTGCAAAAGTGATCCGCCGCCAGAGATTAACATGTCAGATCTTTTAATCGTAGCTATTACATTAAATGGATTAAATCTATAAGAACTCTCTACATTGTATATCTCCCTAGTTTTATTTGGATTGTTAGAAAGCACCATCAGCCTTAGACTTGGATCAAGTCGTCTTAATTCTGTCGTAATAGCCTCAAGTATAGCATCATCTCCTTGATTGTCAAATCCATAGAAACCCGATAATACAATTGACTTGCCATATAATATCCTTTCATATATCTCAAGCTGACGGATTGCCATCGCCTCTGAACTATAATCTTTTTCAATTGCATTATAAAGATTATCCCCGAGTTCTTTTCTTTTATTTTCATCATGAGCTAAATTAAGCAAATGCTTAGCGAGGTTCTTATAGTCACCTGGCTTAAAAAGATATCCTGTTATATCATCTTTAATCAACTTTGGTATGCCACCTACCTCGGTTGCAATCATCGGCAAGTGATGCTTTCCTCCTTCCAAAATCACATATGGAAAGCTCTCGGAAAGCGAACTTAATACATTGATGTCGATTGCATTCATAAATGAATGCGGATCTTTTACTTCACCTAAAAAATATACTTTATCTTCTATTTTTAACTCAGATGCAAGCTCTCTTAATTCATCTAATAAAGCTCCACCGCCTCCGATTAGAAAATCTGCATCGTTGGTCTTTAAAAATTCTGCAGCGGCTCTAAGAAAAGTCTTATGGTCTTTTACTTCCTCAAGCCTTGCCATTATTCCAATCTTTAGTCCATTATTAGGAATATTATATCTATCTAAAAATTCTTCACGACTGACCATATTTTCTTTTTTCTTAAGATCTATACCATTGTATAAAACATCGATATTCTTTTTGCCAAAGCCTCGCTCCACAAGCATATTTCTAAAACTATCACTCACAGTGATAAAATTTTTAAATCTCTTAAGGGCAAAAGTGTGCAAGTTTTTAAATATCAATTGCTTGTATAAATTCCCCTTAAAATCAAGCCTTGGATCTGAGTGAACTGTCGTAACAAAAGGCACTTGTACTCTAGACATCAAAAACATTGCAATAAAATTAGCCCTTGCGCCATGGCAATGGACTAAATCAATTTTGTTATCTATTATATATTCTTTTATAAGATTTAAAACACTCAAATCAACCCTAGATTTTTGTTCAAAGACTACCGTATTTATTCCAAGCTCTCTCGCCTCTTCAAGAAATACATCTTCGATAAATACTCCAAGGCTAATGTCGATATTATTTTTTAATTCACCAAGCAGTGCCATAATATGCGTCTTAGCGCCGCCGGTATCTCCTCCACTTATTAAATGAAGAACCTTCATCAATAAACTTCTCCTTCAATTGGTTCAATATACCACTTACTCATATCCTTTGTTAAGCCCTCTCCCTTTGCAATTAATGAAAAGGTTGAGCGTGCATACATAAATTTCTTATCTCTAATAAAGTCATTTAGTCTTGAATTTGCCCAAATTCCAATCAGCGATATATTCTTTTCCTTAGCTCTCGCCATCAACTCATCATACATCGCCTCGAGCGTTTTTCTGTCGTCAAACAAAATATCCATTACTATAAAATATCTCGTATCCGCTCTTTCGATATATTTATAAATAATATAGCCAGAGAGCTTATCGTCCTTTTTAGCTCCTATATTATAATAACCGCGATCTTTGGTTCTATTGTCCAGCCAGTTTTTACTTCTTACACTCATAAATCCAAGCTCAGATTTAAGACTATTATATAATTCATCAACGCCATCATAGCTTTCCATCTCAAAGACATCTATTCCACTATAACTAACAGACTTTTCTCCACTGTTTCTAGCCTTTGTAATAAGTCCTGCAAGCTTTCCCATAAAGCCCGAGACCACTTTCCCCGAATCCATCACCTTGGCATAAGTGCCGATCTCACCTAAGATTTCATAGTCTTGATGATCGACGAGATTTAGTAGTTCATATGGCGTTGGGCTTAATGAGTAAAAAAGTTCTACATTTTGCGACTGTAATTCTTCTTCGAGTTTAGTATATAGATTGCTAAAAATTCCTTCGCGTCTTCTATCCTCTATTACATATGAATCACTGACATGAGCGGCTTTAAGCTCTTTCCCATGGTCATTAAACTGTCTTATATTGGCAGTTGCAACCCCAATATAATTATCATCTTCTTCATTAAATTCATGTATCGAATTATCGTAACGCCTTTCAAGTTCTTCAACTGATTTTAATTGAAGTGGCGTCTCAAGCAATCTATATAGCTTGTCGTCCATTATTTTTCCTCCACCAAATCAACACTTACCTTTAATGCTTGGTTGATTTTTAATATCATATCGTCGTCAAAATGACCAATCTTTTCACGAATGCGCCTTTTATCGATAGTCCTTATTTGCTCCAAGAGAATAACTGAATCCTTTGGTAAGCCACCGATTTCTTTGCCCACATTTACGTGAGTTGGCATATTGGATTTATTCTTTACGGAGGTAATAGCAGCTATAATCGTGGTTGGGGAAAACTTGTTTCCTATGTCATTTTGAATGATTACAACTGGTCTAATACCACCTTGCTCGCTACCGATAACCGGCGACAAGTCAGCATAATAAAGATCCCCCCTAAGCATTGGAGTCGTATCTTTATTGCTAAGACGCCTCTCGGGCATGTCGATCTTCTCAATTTTCTGCCTGTGATGCTCATCCTCATCGATTTTGGTCATTGGTTTTCTTATTGCAATAGAGCCACTATTTAATTCGTCCTCTGCATCTTTGGAACCGTCTTTTATAAAGTCCTTTTCATCGTCGAGCTCATCTCTTGCAGGAGCTTTTTTAATTATAAATTTGTTTAGATTTTCCGCCATCATTCACTTCCTTATAAATAATTTATGATATCGGAAACTTTGCCATCTTCTATTATAACTCGTGGAATGCGCCTTGATAACATGCACATTATCTCATAATGAATCGTCCCCATAATATCCGCCATTTCGGGCAAGCTCATTGCATTTTCTGCATTGCCAAAAACTACGACCTCATCTCCAATCTTTACGTCGTCAATATCGGTTGCATCGACCATGAATTGATCCATGCAGATATTTCCAATTGATCTAGCCGGCTTTCCTTTAATGCTTACGTGAATTTTATTAGAAAAAAGCCTTGATATACCATCGGCATATCCTAGAGGAATTGTTGCGACCTTGGTAATTCTTTGGGTAACATAGCTGTGTTCATATGAGATTCCACTTCCTTCAGGTAGAATTTTGATATTGCTTACAATAGCCTTTAAGGTCATAAGTGGCTTTAAGTCCCAGTGATGTTTCATATCATCACTCGGTGGATATCCATACATTATTATGCCCGGTCTAACATAGTCCAGATCATATTCTGGATAATCCATTATTGCTGCAGAATTAGAGATATGTTTTTTTAATTTTTTTCCACTAGCTTGTTCAACAGAATTAACAAATGTAGAAAATATCTCATACTGCTTTCTCGTATTGCCCTTATCGTCCGTGTCGGCTGTCGCAAAGTGACTATAAATTCCCATTGCATCGATATTTTTTAGATTTAATATGTCCAAAATCTTTTGGAATGCAACAGTTCCTGGCAAAAATCCAAGTCTGCTCATCCCAGTGTCGATCTTAATGTGAATTTTAGCGCGCTTATTCAAGTCACGTGCAATTTCATCCATAAGTAATGCCTGATTATAATCATAAACAGTCATTTCAAGATCATTTAAGATAGCCTCTTTAATTTCCGAATCTCTAACATAATTGAGGAGTAAAATAGAATCATTAATGCCAGACTGCCTTAGCTCAAGCCCTTCGGTTAATATTGATACACAAAACATATGCACGCCAATCGATTGCAATTTTCTAGCAATTGAGACCGCATCGTGATTATATGCATTGGCTTTAATAACGGCCATGATTTCACTTTTAGAATTTAGTTTCTCCTTGATAATATGTATATTGTGACATAAATTATCCAAGTTGATTTCTAACCATGCAGGTCTGATATCTTCAAAATTCATTTTTACCTCGCTTCCATGTATATATTACCACATATGCTAAAAAAAAACAAGTAAATAATTTTTAACTAGCATAATATTTTTTTATGATTACTTTGTGATATAATTAGATGGGGTGATTAAATGAATGAGGATATTAAAAGTCTATTTGACTTTACTGTAGAAATTGAGAAGATGAAGTCGATTGAAAGACGCACCAAAATAATAAATATAGATAGAAGAGAAAATGATGCAGAGCATTCCTTTTCGATTGCAACAATGGCAATAGCCTTTCACAATCTTGCACCAAGTGCAGATCTTGGTAAGACAGTGCAAATGCTTTTATTACACGATCTAGTAGAGATATATGCCGGCGATACATTTGCCTATGACATTAAGGGCAATGAAACCAAAGCCGCTCGTGAAAGAGCTGCAGCTGATAAACTATATTCAATGCTTCCGGGTGATCGAGGTGAATATATGAGATCTCTCTGGGAGGAATTCGACCAATGCGAAAGTGATGAAGCTAAATTTGCAAATGCAATGGATAGACTTCAGCCAGTCATAAACAATATAAAAAATAATGGTGGCACTTGGCTTGAATTCGATGTAAGTAAGGCTCAACTCGAAAAGAGATTAGCGCCCGTTCGTGAGTTTAATATAGAAATCTATAATTATCTAATGGAAGAGGCAAGCAAATATTTAAAAAAATAGTGAGCAGTTAAAGCTGTTCACCGTACTTATTTTCTATTATTATTTTATTAATTCCCCTCCACTTAAAATATATTTTTCATCATTATATATGATTACTTGATCTTCTCCTACAAAATATATCTTCGACTCCGCTATAGTATTTTCATTTTCATATAATTTGATGATAATATCACTCTCTTTAATTTCAGCTTCTTTAACATATTTTATAAATTTAGCATCTTTAAGGTCATAGGTGTTGATCTCTCCTCCATCTTTAATAAGCTCATAACTAGTAGCTCTATTTAAAACAGCCTCTCCATGATTTGCTTTTTTTAATATCATAATATATGCGGAATATATCAATAATCCAATTATAAATATAATTATAATTCCACGACCCATACGACTTGCATTATTATCGCTCTTTAATTCCATAAATCCTCCTATATACCTTTATCTACTGATGATATTATTTTTTATATCATAGCTTATTATCTCACAATTTTCAATCGGCCTAAAATCACTAAAATATTTTTTAAAATAATGAAAGATTATAAAGCCATGACTGACCACAACTGCATCTTCGTCTTTATCAATACTATTAAAAAAACTCTCCATGCGAGCTATTACATCACAATAGTCTTCGTGGTCACCGTTGTTTGCAAGATCTGGATTGGAATAAAATATATTATATAGCTCATCATTTGCTCGCAAATCATCATAAGTCCTTCCTTGCCAACTTCCAAGATCGATTTCCCGCAATCTCTTATCGAGTATAATAGTCCTTGTTCCTGCAATTATCTCGGCTGTCCTCTTTGCTCTAATAAGATCCGATGAATAGATTTTATCAAAAGATAAAGAAGAGAGGCTCTTTTTTAGAGCCTCCGCTTGCATTATTCCATTTTGATTTAAATCTATATCTAGTTGACCTTGAAGACGTCCCTCTTTATTGTAGTCAGTCTCGCCATGCCTTAAAATATAGATCATATGTCGTCCCTATATCTCTTTAATATCTCCATAAATTCCTCGCCTGTTATCGTTTCTTTCTCAAGTAGATAATTGGCAAGTGCGTGGTGGGCTCCACTATTTTCCTTTAATATTTCTATTGCCTTTTCATGAGCCTTTTTAATAAGCCTAAAGACCGCCTCATCATATTGCCTTAAGGATTCATCACTGACATTATAGCTTAGGTCTCCACCAAGATATTTATTATTTCTCTCAACCAATGCCGTCATATCAAACTCTTCAGTAAAGCCAAAGTAACCAATATATTGACGAGCAAGTTGAGTTAGCTTTTCGATATCATTCGATGCACCTGTAGTCTTGGTGTTAAATATAAGCTCTTCAGCTGACCTTCCACCACAGAGTATTACCATCTTATTAAAGATCTCTTCAGCGCTCATAAGGAATTTTTCTTCAGTATCGACCTGCATTACATATCCAAGTGCACCCGATGTCCTTGGAACTATAGTTATCTTATGGACAGGTGCGGTATGAGTTTGACAGGCTGTAACAAGTGCATGACCAATTTCGTGATATGCAACTATTCGCTTTTCCTCTGGACTTACTATCATCGACTTTCTTTCGTAGCCAGCTATTACGACCTCGATTGACTCCTCGATATCCCTTTGACTAACAGCTGATCTTCCTTCGCGAACCGCCCTTAATGCACCTTCATTGACCATATTTGCAATATCGGCACCACTTGCACCGGCGGTTGCAAGAGCAAGTGTTTCAAAGTTGATATCCGGTTCAGTCCTGACATTTCTTGCATGCACTTTAAAAATAGCAATTCTACCTTGTAAATCAGGTAGCTCAACTGGAATTTGCCTGTCAAATCTTCCCGGCCTTAATAGAGCAGGGTCGAGTATCTCAGGTCTATTAGTTGCAGCAAGAATGACAACGCCCTTCTTTCCATCAAATCCGTCCATCTCCGAAAGCAATTGATTTAGAGTTTGCTCTCTTTCATCATTGCCTCCATAGTTGGAATCGCGTCTTTTACCAATAGTATCTATTTCATCGATAAATACAATACAAGGCGCTTTTTCATTGGCTTGTTTAAATAAATCGCGAACTTTCGCAGCACCCATACCAACAAACATCTCTACGAATTCAGAACCGGAAATGGAAAAGAATGGCACATTAGCTTCACCTGCAACTGCTTGAGCAAGTAATGTCTTACCAGTTCCTGGCGGGCCAACGAGCAGTGCTCCCTTGGGTAGCTTTGCACCAATGCTTGCATAGCGTCCAGGATTGTGTAAAAATCCAACAATTTCCTTTAAGGCTTCCTTAGCCTCCTCCTGTCCTGCAACATCGCGGAAAGTCTTGCCAGTCTCTGCCTTTACATAGATCTTTGCATTGCTCTTACCAAAACTCATCGAACCCGAGCCGCCACCCATTTGCTTCAAAAGTGATCGACTCAATAATTGCCCGATTGCAATAAATGCAAACAATGGAATTATCCAACTGAGCAAGCTCATCAAAAAGCCCGGCTCCCGCTGAATTTGGCTACCGAATTCTACATTATTCTCTTCTAGTAGATTTATTAAATCCTTAGATCTCCACGGACCCGTCTTATATAATATAACTTTGCCGCCGTCATTGACCTCAAATAGTATCTGTCTATCTTGTTCTTCAACCTTTGTTACTTTGCCAGTTCTAATCATCTCCAAAAATTGTGAATATTCAACTTCCTTAACTGATTTATTCTGCAAATATGGAAATAAAAAGATATTAAATAACAACATGAGTACAATAACTATACCATAATAGATATATAGCGGTCGTTTATTCTTGTTCATATATTCACCTCTAATTTCTATCTTAATAGATACCCATAAGTGATAGATTTACACTACAATTGAATCCAAAATCTCAAATGGACTCCATCTTCATCTTCTCTTGCGTCTTCATAAACTCCACCATTGTTTTCAATCACTCCTCTTGAGCCTTTATTCCAATCGCCACAAGTAACTAAAACTCTTTCTAATCCAAGCTTTCTTGCCTCGCAAAGACAAGCTTTGAGCATATTGCTACCATGACCCTTTTTTCTAAATTTAGGTGATATAGAATAGCCAATATGGCCTGCATAATTAAGCAAATAATCTGTCAAACCGTGGCGAAGTTGTATCATTCCAATTAGATTTTCGTCGTCGTCAAGATATAAAAATTGAGTAGCGGGAACTCTTCCTTCATCCACAATTCCCGCCTCCTCATCTCTTATTTTATTTAAAACAGCATCAAAATCCCTTTCTTTTAATTCATTGAATTTTCCGCCGCCACAAATATCATAATTAAATTCCTCTGCATAGGAAATTATTTTATCCCTATCCCTAATCTCCGGCCGTCTTAATATCATATATTCCTCCTATGTTCCATATGTCAAACTCATACCAGTTTAAAAACTCCGAGTCGACCACATTTTTTACCCCTTTTCTTACATATTGCCTTGCAATTGGCGAACCAATGCCTCTAGCAAGCAAGCGATTTTTGTATTCTGATAAGAGCATCTCATATCCATTCTTAAAGCTACTATTTTTATTGTGAAGAGCATCAAATATAGCCTCGTCTAATCCATCGGTATTAAAAAAGAAATTTTCACCATCGCCAATAGATGAGAAATTCATAGAAAAATCCGGTCGATATCCATGATTAAATTCACTTAAAATAGCGACATTGCGTCCCTCTGAGACCAATCTTTTTGCGGTAAATGCCATTTTATAGCTCGACTCATGAACTTGATTTACAACAAAGCCATATTCCGACCAATTCTTCTTAACGAGCTCTGCAATACGATCTATTCCCTCTCTATCCTCTACTATAAGACTAATGGTGAAGAATTTCTTCTCATTGTCTTCTAGTTTAAGATCATTGTAATTCATTGGAATATATGCCTTATTAACAGGAGAAATAAGCGAATCATTTGCAATTAAGCCCTCTTGATCTAGTCGGGATGCATTTATCGATTTTAATAGCCTCTTTCTAATATCGTCACTTTTTAAAGAATTGGAATTGGATATCCTAATCATATAAGTCTTATTTAATACCATTTCCCTTTTATCAAAATGCTTTAAGACCTCATCCTCATCGATAAAGTCATCCTCACCATATAAAACTGCAATATCGAGATTACCCCTTGTCAGTTCACGCGATGCCGACAATTCATCGATATCCCTTATTAAAAACTTGGGAGTCTTAACATCGTAGATAAAATTATTATTTGCCTTTAACAAAATAAAATTATTTGCTTCATAGCTCGCAAGCTGATACGCTCCATTGCCCATCGGCTTGTCATATATCAGATGCTTCAAATCATAGCTCATCTTTTCATAATAATGCTTTGGGATTGGTCTGAAATTAAATGCATAATAATATGAATCTTCAAAATGCTCAAAAGTAATATTGAGCTTATATGAATCGACTATTTCAACTCCAGAAATACCACTTGCCTTGCCATCAAAGAAATCTTTCGCTCCTTCAATAAAAAAGAGCTCTCCACGCCTTGATCCACCATAGTAATTTCTATTTAAAAGCATCTCCAAGCTAAATACAATATCCTCACTTGTAACAGGTACCTTATCCCACCAAGATATATCATCTCTTAGCTCGAAGCTCATTACATTTCCAAGCATGCTCATCTTTTTTACAAGACTGTTTTCAGGATCATATTCCATCTTGCTCTTAAAACCAACAAATGGCATAAACATCATCGAGCTTGCCATCCTATCGGCGTCGCTAAGCGCAAAAAGGGGGTTAAATACCCCTTTAACACCATTCGAAAGCACTTTTAATGTATCACTATCAAGCTTTTCATTGTCTATTTCTTTTATAGTGATATCGTCTTTAGTTTTAATATTATCATCTGTGCTAAGCTTTTCATTTGTGCATCCCAGCACATTTATTAATATAAAGCTCACTAAAAAAAATATTAGTCTTTTGTTAAATCTATTCACTGACTATCTTAATAATAACTTCCACTGCCTTTGCCATCTCCTCGGCAACTGCATATTCAAATCTTCCGTGGAAATTGTATCCTCCTGTAAAAATATTTGGACATACAAGCCCCATATATGAGAGCCTTGCTCCATCGGTGCCACCTCTAATTGGACTTATAATTGGAGTAATTCCAAGCCCTTCCATAGCTTTAATAGCAAGCTCTACCGGCCTCATATCCTCTTCGACTTTCTCTCTCATATTGTAATAGCTATCTTTCATATCGAGATCAATCTTGATATCATGTTTATATTCGATAAATTCACAGGCCTTTCTCATAATTTCTTTCTTAGCCTCAAATAACTTTTTATCGTGATCGCGAATGATAAAACTCATCTCAACCTCGTCTACATTGCCACTAATATCATTTAGATGAATAAATCCTTCACGAGCTTCAGTATATTCAGGCTTTTGTTCAACTGGTAAGAGAGAATTTAATTCAAATCCAATCGATATGGCATTTTTCATCTTATTCTTTGCTCCGCCCGGATGTACATTTCTTCCATGAATAACAACCTTGGCGCCAGCTGCGTTGAAATTTTCATATTCCAATTCACCAACTCCACCACCATCGATGGTGTAGGCAAAGTCCGCTCCAAATCCTTCAACATCAAACATGTCAGCGCCTCTACCAATCTCTTCGTCTGGAGTAAATCCAATCAAAATATCCCCGTGCTTGATTTCGGGATTGGCGATTAAATATTCAATAGCGGTCATTATCTCTGCGATACCACTCTTATCGTCACTACCTAAAAGAGTGCTGCCATCGGTTACTATAAGAGTCTTTCCCTTTTTATTTTTAAGCTCGGGGAAGTCAACTGGAGACAAAATATATTTACCAGCTTCATCAAGCTTAATATCGCCACCATCGTAGTTTTCAACTATGCGAGGATTGACATTTTCCCCACTCATATCAGGAGCGGTATCCATATGTGCAATAAGACCTATCTTAGGAAGACCTTCGGTATTTGCTTCCAATTTGGAATATACATAACAATTATCATCAACTCTTGCCTCTAATCCCATTTTTTTTAATTCATCGACTAAAATATTTGCAAGATCAAATTGTCTATTGGTGCTTGGCACCGTTTCGCTAGCCTCGTCCGATGTTGTAAATATGCGGGCATAGCGCAATAATCTATCTACTACTTTTGATTGTAAATCCATTGTAAAAAACCTCCAAAATTTTTTTAAAAAACTATTGCATTTTATTTTTCTTTGTGCTATAATATACTTCGTTGGTAAGAGATGTACCTTTAGCTCAGTTGGTAGAGCAACTGACTCTTAATCAGTGGGCCCAGGGTTCGAGTCCCTGAAGGTGCACCAACTAAAATGTGTTAAGAAGTTCTTAGCACATTTTTTATTTATCTAAATTATAGCAAATGGCTATTGAAAATGCAAGTCAAATATACTAGCTAAATAAGCAGCTCTCTATTAGCTCCTTATTTTTAAGTAGCTCTATCCACCTCTTAGGAATAGCATCATATCCATATATAATTCCAGCAAGAGCTCCTGCAACAATTGCAGTAGTGTCGGTATCATTCCCTAGGTTGACCGCTTTTAAGACTGCGTCCTTATAATTATCAGTATTTACAAGCGACCACAATGAGGCGATAAGAGTGTCTACCACATATCCACCCGATCTAATATTTTCTTCTTCTAGCTCAAATATATTTTTTATATTGTGAAAAACTTCACCGACTTCAAGCGAATTTATTATATCCACTAAATGCTCTCCACCAATAAGTCTCTTTGCAACATTTACATATATAACACATGCCTCCATCGATGTCTCATGTGCATGAGTAATGGCTGAAACTGCACGAACATCATCATCAGTGCAATCGATAAATGCAAGTGGAATAGTTCTCATAAGCGAACCATTACCATTGGATCTTATATCATTTCTCGCAATGCCCGTTACAATAGAGTCATAAGTGATAATTCCAACGTCAAATGCCTTCCCGTCAACAGTATAGCATCCCTCTTCTATCCATGATTTAAATCTCTTTCTTATATCATCTAAAACTATCCTTTTATCATTAACTCTAAGCGAATCACAAAGAGCAAGTGTCATAGTTGTATCGTCCGACCAAGTGCCTTCCGGCATGTCATGACTACCATAACCAATCATGTCGCTTGCAATAAAACTGCCACGACTCATAAATTCATACGGAACTCCCAATGCATCTCCAATTGCTGCGCCATAAATAGCATCTCTTAAACTCGTCATATCAGCACCTCCACTAGATTATTACCCAACTTGACAAACTAAGATTATAATGATATCATTCAATTGATAACAGAGTAGATGGCAAGCGTTAAGTGTTTGGAGATGGAACGTTGCTCCAAAACGAAGGATATATCCGCGGCTTACTATCGCGTTCGCGTAAAATACACTTCTGTTATGACTTTTAAAGGAGGTATTTTTAATGAAAAAATATTATTCAATCGACCTGAAGCTAAGCTCTATTATCGCAGCAATTATGTTTGTAGTAGCTAGCTTCTTTTTAATCTTCAACCAAACCAATCCAATCTTTCTTGGATTATTTGGTGCACTGTTTTTAGCAGTCATACACGGTGGCTTAAATGGCGTAGCATTAGGCGGAGGCATCTCTGCTCTTTCAATACTCGCATCCATTTGGTATAAAGTAAACTATGGTGCACTGAAAGTTACCAAGGCAATGAAAAAGGACGCCGCTTTATATGCAGCTAAAGAAGCTGAGTACAACGCTTTCATATCCCATATAAAATCATATATGATACTTTATGTACTAGGAGCTATTGCACTTGCATTCGTTGGACGCTATATATATTTAAAACTAACTGAAGACGATCGTGACGTCACTCATTTCTCAGCAAAGAGCTTGACCTACGGAGCGATGTTCGTTGCACTAGGCGTTGCAATTAACACTTTAAGAGTTGGATACTTTAGCTTTGGCGGATTTCCAATAATCTATAGTGGAATGGTAATGGGCCCAATCAATGGATTTATAATTGGAGCCATAACCGACGTACTCGCCTTTTTAGTTAGACCAAGCGCCAATGCATTTAATCCGCTTTTCGTACTGACCTCGGCACTAACAGGCTTCATTCCAGCACTTATAGTAAAACTCGCCCCTGGCGAAGATAAGGCCAAGCATCAAAATGCATTCTTGGTATTATTTGCAATAGCTGTTGGACAAATAGTAACTTCAGTTTTACTCGTTCCGCTATTTATGACAATATTATATATGCCACAAGGAGAGAGCTTCTGGGCTTATTTCTTCTTAAAATTCGGAAATGCTGCCTTAAAACAATTAACTCATGTACCGCTCTATGCATTCTTATATCTAAATACTCAAAGAGTAGTAAGTAGACAATTTAATTTCAATCACAAAAAACAAGCAGACTAAAAATAAATTTACGCGATCAAGTAGGGGCTAACTTGTAGCCCCTCTCACACCACCGTACGTGCCGTTCGGCATACGGCGGTTTAATTCAAATAATATCCAAACAACTTAGAAATCCTCTCTTATTGAGGATTTCTTTGTTTATATAGTGTAGTCCTGTCGTCTTTGCTACTTTCTCCCCTCGTCGGATATGGATACGAGTTTTTACATGTCCATTTGACTTTGAATTATTCTGCCCTTCGCTCCATCTCTATTACGGAGATTTCTGTGCTACATTACTAATAGTGAAAAAACTGATGAAAAGTTCTTAGTATCTTCATTCAAATGTCATCCATCTACTGCCCATATTCAATTTTTGAAAACTCAAGAAGACAATGATACTACAATGATACTAAGGGTACAGTTTTGGCTAGACATTTAATCCAATCTTTTCTACCAGGAGAGATTGATCCTATAAAAGCTCACGAAATTGGAATGGAATTATGTAAGAAAATTTTAAAAGAAGATTATGAGTTTGTACTTGCAACACATATAGATAGAGGGCATATCCATAATCATATTATTTGTGCGTCCATAAGGTACGAAGTAAATCCATTTTAGCAAAATGGTAGAATAGTAGTTTTAATATCTAAGGTCAATAACTAACTTAGAGGAGAAATCCAAAGAGGACAATAGCACGTTATTAAAGTCATAAGTTGGATAGATATCATTCCACGACTGAATGGCGAGACCTAAAGCTGATATGAGGATAAAATCTAAACTGATTGAATGCCAGTCCGAGGAACATTTGTGGTGGTCATAACGAAAGATATCTATATACGTTATGTTGAGTGTACCTATGTAGTGAAAATGAATGCATTAGGCAAAACTTTACACTCAATCCGCTTGCATAAGCATGAAAGGACGAAAAGCATATCCGACAATCAACGCTTGCTTTTTACTTCGATACTAAATGGAGATTACCTAAGTCAGAAAGCAATAAAATGCTATGGTTTTTAAGAACCTGAATATCTGATATGGTAACGGAGCCTTCGTAGTAATCCGAGAGAGATAACGACTCTTACATGGTGAAGGAAGGCAGTTTATTCATTCAA
>JALEOH010000014.1 GCA_022766605.1 Ezakiella sp. | reverse complement strand
TGCTCATTCCGATTCATCAAAAGAATTAGAAAAACTCCTAGTAGATGGAAAGAAAATAATCACTACTACTGTACAAAAGTTTCCTTATATTATTGAGACGATTGGAAGTAAAATGAAAGGGAAAAATTTTGCTATTATTATTGATGAAGCCCACTCTTCTCAATCTGGCAAGGCGGCGGCATCTCTTTCTACTGCAATTTCAGGTAATTATAAAGTTACAGATGACATGGATAGTGAAGACTACATTAATGCAATTATTGAAGCTAGAAAAATGCCGGAAAATGCATCTTATTTCGCCTTTACTGCTACACCTAAAGCAAAGACTATTGAGATGTTTGGTTCTGTTTTTGACCTTTACTCTATGAAACAGGCAATAGAAGAAGGGTTTATTCTTGATGTATTAAAAAATTATACAACTTATGGAAATTACTATAAAGTATATAAAACCGTAGAAGATAATCCCCTTTTTGAGTCTAAAAAGGCTAGTAGGAAGATTAGAAATTTTGTTGAAGGACAGGAGTTTCCAATTAGGCAAAAATCCGAAGAAATAGTTAATCATTTTATTAATAATTCTTCTAAAAAGATAAATGGTAAAGCCAAGGCTATGGTTGTAACTTCATCTATACTTAGGGCAATTGAGTATTATTTTGACATAAATTATATCTTGAATGCTTATAAAAGTCCATTTAAAGCACTTATAGCTTTTTCTGGTGAAAAAGAGTATAAAGGGAAAAAAGTAACCGAGAGCTTATTAAATGGATTTTCAGATAAGGAAACTCCAGAAGTTTTTAAAAAAGATGAATACAAGTTTTTAATTGTTGCAGATAAATATCAAACAGGTTATGATGAGCCGCTTCTTCATACAATGTATGTAGATAAAATTTTAAACGATGTAAAGGCTGTTCAGACTCTCTCTAGGCTCAATAGATGCTGCGAAAACAAAATAGATACTTGCGTACTTGATTTTGCAAATGATGCAGATGATATAAAAGATGCTTTTCAACCATTCTATAAGGAGACTAAGCTTATTGAAGGAACAGATCCAAATAAATTGTATGAAATACTAGGAAAGCTTGATTATTTAAATGTTTACGAAGAAGATGAGGTTGATAGAGTTATAGATATGTTCTTTGAAAATAAATCAAGAGAATTTATTGATCCTATTATGGATACTTGTGTTGAAAGATATAAAGAGTTAGACGAGGAAGATCAAGTTGAGTTTAAATCTGGGGTTAAGTCCTTCATACGAACTTATAACTTTCTATCAGCAATTTTACCTATTGGTCAAATTGAATGGACTAAAAAATCGATATTTTTTGAATTGCTTGTCCATCGCTTGCCAACACCAAGGGATGATGAAGGAATAAATGAAATATTAGAGTCAATTGACTTAGAATCTTATAGACTTGAAAAACAAAATGAACTTAATATAGCTCTAGAAAATAAAGATGGAGAAACTTCTTCGAATCAAGCTGGAACTGCAAGACCGTTTGAACCTGAAATGGAATCATTAGATATCATTATTGCCAACTTCAATGATATTTTTGGCAATATTGATTGGAATGATAAGGATAATGTAGCAAGGCAAATAAAAGAACTTCCTGATATGGTAGCTAAAGATGAAAGAATTATAAATGCAATTAAAAACTCCGATAAGGGAAATATAAAGATTGAATATGAGAATGTGTTAGCAGATGTAATGAGAGCTATTATGAAGGATAACATGGAGTTATTCTTGCAATTTACTTCTAATCAACAGTTCAAAAAGTGGTTATCTGATTCAGTCTTTGAAGAAATAATGAAGGTAATAAATAAATAGAAAAAGCTAATGCGTAATATTGTGAGAGATTTGGAAGGGAGTTTGTATGATTGACTGCTCAGCAGAAATAAATAAGTTCTATAATGAAAAAGTTGTTCTTCCAAAGAAAGATAAAGATAAGCTATGGGAGAGCAGAAGAAAAAATATTAAAAGATTAAAGGATGGTTTAGAAAAATATAATCAAGAAAACAATACCTCATATAATATTAAAGAAGATTTAATACAAGGTAGCATGTCCATGCATACGGTGGTTCAAAATGATGAAAATAATTATGATATTGATGTAGCTATTGTATTTGATGAGGATGATTTAAATGATAAGGGTCCAGAGTCAACAAGAAATATGGTGGCAAATGCATTAAAAAAAGAAACAGCTCAATTTTCGGAAGAACCTGAAGTCAAAACTGGATGCGTTAGAATAAAATATTCTACAGGCTATCATGTTGATTTTGCAATATTCAAAAGATACAAGGAAAATGATGAATGGACATAAATGTACTTTTAATAAACAAATTAGAGCTGAATTAATTGAAAAAGAAGTTGAAACAATAATTACTCAAATAGTTAGTAATCCTACTTTTGCCAAAAAAATTGAACAAAAAATCAATATTCAAATAGACACTAAAGAAATTGACGAAGTTATTAATAAGCACTTAGCGAAGATTAGGCAATTAACAGGTACAAAAGCATCACTAATTAATCAAATAGACTCTTTAAATTTTGAAGATAAGCATTATGATAGAAAATATACTGATTTAAATCTCAGACTTGATGCAATATATGACCAGTTAGAATATGCAGAAATGCAGTTAAATGATAGCAGAAAAAGGAAAGAAGCAATCCTGGAAGAAAAAATAACATCTGATAATATTTATAAAATTCTTGTTAATTTTAATAGCCTTTATATAGTCCTTTCAGATATCGACAAAAAGAGATTACTTCATGAATTGATAGAAGAAATTCAAATCTATGATGAAAAAACAGAAAAAAGCACTTGGATAAAATCAGTTGTTTTCAAGCTTCCGCTCATAGATTATGACATTGACTTTAGTTTGGACAATAAAGACAATGTCGAGACAATAGTAAGGATGAGAAGAATATAATTTTGCTAAAAAAATTATTAACTCAAAAGATCATATTTGCCCTGTGCTATGAAGATAATTATAAGCTTGCGATCTACGAGGATAGACTATATTCAACTTCGTGGCAAAAAGAAGAGGATACAATTCAATTTTTAAATATCTATGTAAACTCCGCTGCCATGCTTTGGAGTTTATTCGCCCAGATAGGCGGCTTTTATCGAGGGATCATTTGCAAGGCTTTGGGATGGTCCTTGTTTTACTATTTTCCCAGTCTCTAGTACATATGCGCGGTCGCTTATTTTAAGCGCGAGATTGGCATTTTGCTCGACTAATAATATAGTGGTCTTTTCTTCTTTTAAATCTTTTATTACATCGAATATCTTTTCGACAAAGAGTGGACTTAGCCCCATGCTTGGCTCATCTAAAAGCAGGAGTTTGGGCTTACTCATAAGAGCTCTGCCCATTGCGAGCATTTGTTGCTCACCACCCGAGAGTGTGCCTGCTGCTTGATTTTTTCTCTCTTCAAGTATGGGAAAGCGTTCATATATTTTTTTAATTGTGTCGCTATAATCGTCTTTTCTTGTAAATGCACCCAATACTAGATTATCGTAGACTGAGAGCTTTGTGAACACATGACGACCTTCGGGGACTTGTGCGATGCCAAGCTTTGTTATCTTGTGTGGTGGCTCTTTTGATATATCTTTATCCAAAAACTTTACCACACCTTTTTTTGGGAGTAGCCCTGAGATACTTTGAAGAGTGGAGGTTTTACCAGCTCCATTGGCACCGATTAAAGATATGACCTCGCCGTCATTTATTTCAAGCGATATATCTTTTACTGCATGGATATTTCCGTAATATATATTTAGATTTTCGACTTTAAGCATAGGCGCCACCGAGATATGCCCTTACCACTCTTTCGTCGTTGATAGTGGCTCTTGGGTCGCCCTCTGCAAGTATGCTGCCATAGTTTAGTACTGTTAGTCTTTCGCATATGCCAATGACTAACTTCATGTCGTGTTCAATCAATAGTATCGAGGTTTCGAATTTATCTCTCAATAGTTTTATAGTTTGCATTAACTCTTCGGTTTCTTTTGGATTCATGCCGGCAGCTGGTTCATCTAATAGTAGTAGGCTTGGATTACAAGCAAGAGCTCTTGCGATTTCAAGTTTTCTTTGCTCTCCATATGGAAGGCTTCCAGCTGGTAAGTCGGCAAATTTATCGAGATTGAAAACTTTTAATAGCTCCATGCATTCCTCTTCGACTTTTGCTTCTTCTCTCCAATAAGATGGAGTTCTAAACATGCCTGCAAAGAGGGAGTATTTCATGAGCTGATTTTTAGCAACCTTGACATTTTCAACCACTGTCAGATAAGGAAAGAGTCTGATATTTTGAAAAGTTCTTGCAATTCCCATGTGGCATATATCAGATGCGCTCTTACCATTTATTTTGTTGCCATTTAATAGTATTTCTCCTTCGCTTGGGGCATATACTCCAGTAATCATATTAAAAACTGTCGTTTTGCCAGCGCCATTTGGGCCGATTAATCCCAATAGCTCTCCTTTATTTATGCTTAAATTGAAATTGTCCACGGCCTTTAGGCCTCCAAATTTTATGCCTACATTTTTACATTCTAGAACTTTGGTCATTATAAACTCCTTTCTTTTTTTGATTATTTTTAAATCTGTTGATTAGATTTGTGAGTGAAAATTCATTTCTTCCAAGTAAGCCACCTGGTTTAAATATCATAATTAGTATTAAGACTAGTGAGTAGACTATCATTCGATAGTCGGCGAAGCCTCTTAATGCCTCGGGAATTACTGTAAGAGCGATTGCGGACAGAATCGAGCCTGTAAAGGATCCCATTCCACCTAAGACAACCATTACGAGTATGTCGAAACTCTTGTTGTAGCCAAATACTTTTGCGTCAATTACTCCGATATTTTGTGCATACATAGCTCCTGCAATGCCGGCAAAAAATGCGCTGACTGCAAAGGCGAAAGTCTTGTAATATGTCGTGTTGATGCCAGAGGCTATAGATGCTATTTCATCATCCCTAATCGACAACACGGCTCTGCCATGTCTACTTGTCATAACCGAATACATAAGCACGACTGCTAAGACTGTTACTATATAGAATACTGTGAAATTTTTAGTGGTGGGTATGGCATTTATCCCTTGTGCTCCCCCAGTGAAATCAAAATATTCTATCAATACTCTTATTATTTCTCCAAAGGCGAGAGTTATAATTGCAAGATAGTCTCCCTTTAGTCTTAAAGCTGGGATGCCTATTATGATTCCTACTATGCTTGCTACAATTCCAGCTAGTACTAGACTTATAAAAAATCCCGGCAAGCCTAAGACCAAGCCCGATTTCATAAAGAGGGCTGCGCTATAAGCTCCAAGGCTCATAAAGCCAGCGTGTCCTAGTGTGATTTGCCCAAGAACTCCAACTGTTATGTTAAGACTTGTTGCAAGTACTATATTTATTAAAACAGTGCGCAAGACCGAGAAATGATAGCTATTTAATAATCCAATGCTACTAAGAAGCATTATAAGTCCGTAGAGCATTATCAATAGGATTAGTCCGATTGGATATATTTTTTTATTAACAGTTGATAGTGATTTCATTAGACTTTCTCCTTCACATTTTTTCCAAGCAGCCCAGCAGGCTTTATTAAAAGAACTATTATCAATATTCCAAATACTATTGCATCGGCTAGTTTGCTTGAGATATATGCTCGCGTTAGAGTTTCTACAACGCCTAAGAGCAATCCTCCAAACACTGCTCCTGGTATAAGACCAATGCCGCCGATTACTGCTGCGGTAAATGCCTTTATGCCAAGCATCGAGCCCATAAGTGGGGTGGCTTGAGAATAAGTTGCCATATATAATAGCGATGCAACTCCAGCAAGAGCCGATCCAATGATAAAAGTGAGGCTCATGGAAGTATCGATATTGATTCCAATTAGTCCAGCTGCCTTGTAGTCTTCACTGGTTGCGAGCATTGCCTTGCCATATTTGGTCTTTTTCATAAATAATTGAAGGGCAATTGTAAGGGCGATGGTTACTACTATGGTTATTACCGTAACATATGGGACTTCCATATTGCCTAGCTTAATTGGTTCTCTTTTAAATATGGATTGGACGCTTCTTGCTCCTGCACCAAAAATTTTCATCATGACATTTTGTAGTAAAAGCGATACTCCTATTGCGGTTATTAAATTGGATATCCTTGGTGAATTTCTAAGTGGGCGATAGGCTATTTTTTCTATTAAAAAACCTAAGAGTCCACAGACAAGTATTGCAGGGAAGACCGAGAGCCATAGTGGCAATCCTACTTTTGATAAGAACAATTGGGAGCTAAATAGCACTACATAACTCCCAACCATGATGATTTCACCGTGGGCAAAGTTGATTAAAAGTGCTATTCCATATACCATTGTATATCCCAATGCGACTAGTGCATAGATCGAGCCAAGCCCCAGTCCATTTAAAATTTGTAAAATCATCTTTCCTCCATTATTCGGCTTCTACTACCGAGTCCATTACATATTGACCGTCTTTTATAGTCATCATAACCGCTGACTTGACGGGATTGTTATTTTCATCGAATTTAAGGCTTCCTGTTACACCAGAAGCTTCAATTGACTTTAATGCCTCTACTACATCTTTATATTCTTTGCTTGCTGCCTTTTCAAAGGCTGCCTTATACAGATAGACTGCATCATAGCTTAGTGCTGAGAAAGCTGATGGATCTTCATTGTATTTTTTGCGATAGCTTTCTACGAAATTCTTTACCACAGGAGTCTCGTCATGGACAGAATAGTGATTTGAGAAATAACAATTTTCAAGTAGATCTTCCTCTCCTTCTGCAACTACTGATAAAACTCCATCCCATCCATCGGGACCAACTATTGCTACGTCAAGTCCAAGATCCCTAACTTGCTTTGCGATTATAACATCCTTTTCATAGTAGTCGGGAACTAGTAATACTTCGGGATTTTTCTCTTTTATATTGGTGAGTTGGGCTTTAAAGTCATTGTCTCCATCTCCATAGCCTTCATCTGCCACAACTTCAAGAGCTTTTACCTTAGCTTGCTCTGCGAATTTGTCTGCAACTCCATTTGAATAGTCGGAGCTAGTATTTCTTAGTATAGCAACGCGAGTTTTATTTAAATTATTTTTGACGAAGTTTGCAAGTAGCACTCCTTGAGCTGGGTCGGTAAAGCAGGCACGAAATACATTTGCTTTGCCAGCGGTTATCGATTCCATGGTTCCCGTTGGGGTTAGGACTGGGATGCCACTTTCAACTGAGGTTTCTGCAACTGCAAGGGCGGGCTTTGATGTTATCGCACCTAAGATTGCATCTGCTCCTTCTTCTAAATACTTTGAAAATAGATTTACCGCTTCAGTTGCATCTCCCTTATCATCATCTGATTTATAATCGATTTGCTTACCATTTATGCCGCCGTTTGCGTTGATCTCTTCTATTGCAAGAAGTAGACCTTTTTCGCTTGAATTGCCATATACTGCAACATCACCAGTCTTAGGGATCATTGCTCTAAATACATATACATCGTCTTTTTGATTCTTTGCATTGTTGCCATTTGAATTACCTGAGCAGCCTGTTAATAGTAGTGCCGCTGCTAAAAATAGTGTGAATAATTTCTTCATTTAAAATACCTCCTAAAATTTATCGTTCGATCTGTGATATTTTGTCAATCGACTTTGTCGAGATATAAAAAAAACTCTCGTCAAAGTCTTGCGACTTAGGACGAAAGTATATTCCGCGGTACCACCTAATTTATGCTAAACAAAGCATCACTTCAGATCCAACAATCCTAGCTCGATAACGAGAGCAGTCGCCCAAACTTACTATTGTTTCTGCTTGGGAAAAGTAAAGGGATCTTCGTAAAAGCTTTGTTATCTACTCACACCACATGTAGACTCTCTGAAAACTTGTCTTTAACGACTGTCTTTACTTGATGAGTTAATTATAAACCATCTTAATTATTTTGTCAAGGCTTTTTATAAGAAAAAAATAAAAAAATTTTAAAAGAGAAAATGGCTTATTTGCTAGCTTCTGGGCGATTGATGAAAAAATATTTAGAAAAAGATAAAAATTTTTTCATAAAAACGACCTCGAAAAATTTTTATAATAAATCTCGAGGTCGTTATAATTGAATTATAATCTAAATTTTATTTAGTCTTTAAATGTTCGTCGATTATAGAGCTGATCTCTTTTTCGTTGGACTTTTCATTTAATGCTCCTAAGATTGGCCCTGCAATGATATTGCCGTTTTCATCGACGATATATGTGCTTGGAAATGCCTGAACTCCCTCCATGAATTTCATCATATCCTTATTGCTTTCATCATCTTTTACTACTAGTTGCGTAAAATCGGCATTTGCATTTTTCATAATATCCTTTGCAGTTTTTAAATACTCCTCACTTCCTGCATCGGCACAAATGCCTATTAGATTGACTCCTCTATCCTTGTTCTTTTTATAAAGTTCCCCAAGATATGGCATCTCTTCAACACATGGCTTGCAACCTGTAAACCACATATTGACTATGGTTAGTTTGTTATTTTTAAAGATGCTCTCATCTACATCATTGCCGGAAAAATCCTTTGCAGAAAACTTCGGGAACATCTTTGCATCTCTCTTTACCAAGTCATCTACTTTATTTTCATCTTTTTTCTCCTCCATAGCATTGCCTTTAGATGGGGCATTGCTATTTTTCAACATTTGGCAGCCCGTTAGCAATAGTAGCGCTGCAATTGCAATTAAAATTGCATTTCTTACATTTCTCATTGTTATTACTCTCTCTTTCTTTGGATTTGGTAAGTGAGGTATAAAGTGCCGCCTTAGGGCATGCCTTAACACAGTCGAGACATCTGATGCATTCGCCATGAGCCTGATTTTGTAATATATTTACATCCATTTTGCACGCTTTGACACATCTATTGCAATTGATACATTTTGAGCTATCAAAATATATCTGAAAGAAGGAGACTTTATTAAATAATGAATAGAATGCTCCAAGCGGACAGATCCATTTACAAAAAGGTCTGTAAAACATAATCGAAGCTATTATGGTTATTGCAAGAAAAATCGACTTCATCGTAAATAAACTCCCAAGTGCATTTCTAATCGATTGATTTTTTATCGAAAGAGGAATACCACCTTCCAGTATGCCTTGTGGGCATATATATTTACAAAAATATGGTAGACTAAGTCCTGTTTTTTGTGCTGCAATCACGCATAGCAACCAGACGACTACTATCATTATTATATATTTGATATATCGCAATGGCTTTAGCTTTTTAGTGCTAAATTTTTTGCTTGGAATTTTATGCAGAAGGTCTTGAAACCAGCCGAATGGACAGAGAAATCCACAGATTAATCTTCCCACCATTACTCCAAAGAATATTAATATGCCAACTATATAATATGCAAATTTATAGTGCTTAGATCCAACTGTAGCCTGGAAGGCTCCTATTGGGCAAGCTCCAGTAGCACCGGGGCATGAATAGCAGTTTAGTCCAGGGACGCAGACCCTTTTTAATTCTCCAGTATATATCGTGCCTTTAAAGAAATTGGGCAGATGTATATTGGTAAGAAGGGTTGCGATAAATTGTATAAAGGATCGATTTTTAATGAAATTTATTATTCTTTTCATAGCTTTAACCAATTCCAATACACTCTAGGCAGATGCGAATCGCCTTTGACAAAACGGAATTGCTCTCTCCTCTTGCTGCACCATAGGCGATAAAAACCATGGCTATTAGCAGGAGAGCAATTCTTGAAATCTTAATCTTTCTTTTCATAACTCACCTCACAAATGCATTTTAGCATTTGAGATATAAAGTTTATATAAAGAAAAAGAGTTTTAAAAATAAATTTTAAAACTCATTCCTTCTTCGGTATTTTTAGCTACTATGCTTGCATTTAGCTTATTTAAGATATTTTTTACAATGGCGAGCCCGATGCCATATCCACCTGTTTTACGACTACGTGATTTGTCCGACCGATAAAATAAATCGAAAATTTTATTCAATTCCTCCTCGTCGATATGGCTGCCCTTATTTACGACCTCGATGGTCTTATCGACATCATCCATATAAATGTGAATTAATTCATTCTTTATTCCATATTTGCAGGCATTATCCATTAAATTATATATTACTCGCTGAATTAATACTATATCCGTATTTATATTTAAAGAGCCCGAGATAGCAAATTGCACTTCATCCTTGTAATTTTTTTCAAGATCGAGTGCAAGTTCCTCTACAATTGGCTTTATGTCGGCATATTCCAAATTTAATTTATTGTGGTCGCTCATAATCAATATGCCATCGATTAATTTTTGCAATCGATCTATACTATTATCTATCGATAAGATAAATTCGCTATTATTAGTCTTTTTCTCAAGCTCTATTTTGGCTCTTATAATTGCAACGGGAGTCTTTAGCTCGTGGGCGACGTTTTGACTAAATTCTTTTTTATCCTTGTAGTCTTCGCTGATCTTGTTTAAAGCTTGATTAAATGCAAGAGTTAGCTCCTTTATTTCACTTGAACCCTCGATTTCCTCAATTGCATTTACATCCTCATCGATATTATCTATATCGATATCCTTGATTTTATTGGTAAGCTCATTTAGTGGTTTTAGCATATTTCTTATTAAAAAATAAAATATACCAGCTCCAATAAGAGATATTGCTCCGATTATAATTGCAGATAATATTTTAAAATAAAATGTAGAAGAATTTATGGCATCGTCAAATATAATTAAGACTTCATCTATGTCATCGCCTTCGTTAAAATACACCTCAAACTGTTTACTAAGCGTTTTTGCAGAATATTGATAAGCTTTATTCATCGCAAAATTGGTAGTAATTATCATTATTATAAATATCACTATTATTGCAAGAGTAAGCTTAAATGAAATACTATTTCTCTTCATTTATCATATAGCCCCTTCCAATTTTATTTATTATTAAATCATATCCCAAGTCCTCTTTTAACTTTCTTCTTAAAGAAACAAGGTGGACGCGCGCAGTATTTGAAAAACTATCGAGTTCATCAGTCCATATATGTTCTATAATTTCCTCAATAGTAATATAATGTCCGCGATTAAGCAGTAGATATTCCAATATCGCAAATTGTTTGGGAGTTAGTTTTATGATTTTTTCATTGACATATGCCATTCGATTGTTGATATCAAATTTAAAATCTTCAATTTCAATAATCGAAGACTCAACTACCGTCTTTCTTCTCAAAAGACTTCTTATACGCGCCTCAAGCTCCTCGGTATAAAAGGGCTTTACTATATAATCATTTGCTCCAAGATCTAGCCCAGTAACTCTATCATAAACTCCTCCTCGCGCAGTCAGCATGATAATATTTACCTCATTATTGTATTTGCGGATTTTCTTTAATACATCAAATCCATCCATATTAGGTAGATTGACATCTAGCAAAATCAAATCATATTCATTGATAAATGCAAGCTCTTCGCCATCTTCCCCATCAAAGGCTTGATCTACCACATATCCGGATAGCTTAAGCGACTCGCTTATTGCATTATTTAATTCGAACTCATCCTCAACAATCAATATCTTCATATTGCCTCCTTGCTATAAAAATATGTGCTTATTATAAAGTGAAAGACTTATTTTGTCAATCGAGCTGAAAGCTTTTGAGGAATTTAAGAAATCTAGCAATGCTTTGACTAAAGATATCTTTGATATAGTATGTTCATTTAATAATAGAAATGGCGGACATATACTACTTGGAGTAAATGATAAAAGAGAAGTCGTGGGGGTTAATTTAGATTTAATATTTACAATATACATTGTAAAAGTGAATGTTTAAATTATAAAATATAGTCTTAAATTCATCAACTTCGACTTGGTATTTGCATTTTCAGCATGTAGAATTATTTGCAAAAATGTAGATTAAAAATTTTTTACAAATAAATGTCGCTTGAATGATAATAAATGTTGAAAATCATGAAGCTTTGGGGTATAATACAAGCAGGACCTTAATAGGTTTTATTATAGTAAAAGGAGGAACATTATGGCTAAAAAAACTCCGCTTTATGACAAGCATGTGGCTTTAAATGGCAGCATAATTGAATATGCTGGCTGGGAACTACCAGGAAGCTACACGAGTTTGGAAGATGAACATGAAGCAGTTCGCGAAAGAGCTGGCATGTTCGATGTCTCACATATGGGTGAGATATGGGTAGAAGGCAAAGAGGCTGAAAAATTTGTTAATTATCTAATTACAACTGACATTACGCCTTTAGAAGACAATCACATTCAATATACTTTTATGTGCAATGAACGTGGAGGAGTGGTTGATGATTTACTAACTTATAAATACAATAAAGAGAAGTATTTATTGGTTGTAAATGCAGCTAATGTTGACAAGGATTTTGCTTGGATTGAAAAACACGCAAAGGACTTCGATGTTGAAGTTAGAAATGCTTCGCCTGAAATCGCACAAGTAGCTGTTCAAGGACCAAAGGCACAAGAGGTTATGCAAAAAATTGTAGACTGTGATCTTGATGAAATCACTTATTATACTTTTAAGGATGGAGTTAAAGTTGCTGGGTGCCCAAGCCTTGTTTCAAGAACTGGTTATACTGGTGAAGATGGATTTGAAATCTATACTGACAATGAATCAATAGTAAAGGTTTGGGATGCTGTACTAGAGGCTGGCAAGGATGTAGAATTAAGACCATGCGGTCTAGGATGCCGCGATACTTTAAGATTTGAAGCATCACTACCACTTTATGGAAATGAATTTGACGAAGAGCATAATCCTGTTGAAGCTGGACTAAAGTTCTTTGTAGATACTAAATCAGATATTGACTATCTTGGAAGAGCTGCACTAGAAGAATATTTAAAGGACCCAAAGAAAACTCTAGTTGGATTTGAATTACTAGGTCGTGGTATTCCAAGACATGGATATGAAATTCAAAAAGACGGCAAGACCATCGGCGTAGTAAGCACTGGATATAAATCACCAACACTTGGTAAGCCAATTGGAAATGCAATTATCGATATTGATTACAAGGGAGTAGGCAATACTTTTGATGTAATTATTAGAAATAAACCCGTTGAAGCTAAGATTATCAAGAAGAAATTCTTAGCCGAAAGAGGCGACAGGCATAGTAAATAAAATTATAGGAGGTATTAAAATGGAAGTTAAGAAAGATTTATTGTACACTAAGGACCATGAATGGTTAAAGGTCGAAGGAGAAGAAGCTTATGTAGGACTATGTGATTATGCACAATCACATCTTGGAGAAATCGTTTATGTTGAATTACCAGAAGTAGATGACGAATTTGACAAGGAAGAAGCAGTTGCTGCTATCGAATCAACAAAGGCAGCAAGCGATCTATTTGCACCAGCAGGTGGCACAGTTGTAGAAGTTAATGAAGAACTAGAAGACAGCCCACAACTAATCAATGAAAAGCCATATGAAGCTTGGGTTTGCAAGCTAAAGCTATCAGATCCTGAAGAAACAAAGGAATTGATGAGCGCTGAAGAATACGAAAAGTTCTTAGCTGAGGAGGCATAAGTTATGTATCCTTACCTTTCACATACGGAAGGTGATTTAAAAAAGATGCTCGATACGATTGGAGTTTCTTCAATCGACGAGCTCTTTAAAGATGTTCCAGAATCGATGAGATTAAAAAATGGCCTTGATTTACCAAAGTCAAAGTCCGAAATGGAAGTTAGACAAATTGTTGGCGGTCTTGCCGCTAAGAATTTAACGCCAGCTTTTATTCCATCATTTTTGGGTGCAGGAGTTTATGATCACTATATTCCAAGTATCATTCCTGCAATCACCTCAAGATCCGAATATTATACAGCTTATACACCATATCAACCAGAAGTAAGTCAAGGAACTCTTCAATATATTTTTGAATTCCAAACTATGATTTGCGATTTAACTGGAATGGATGTAGCAAATGCGAGCGTATATGACCAATCAAATGCAGTTGTAGAAACTGCAATCATGTGCGCAAATGTCGCTAAAAAGAAAAAGATAATTGTATCTGAAACATTAAATCCAAGCTCACGCGCAGTACTAAAGACTTATGCTCATGCTCAAAGCCTTGAAGTTGTAACAATACCGCATAAGGATGGCGAAACCGACATCGAAAAGCTAAAGTCTGAAATGAGTGACGATGTAGCAGCTGTTATCGTACAAAGCCCTAATTTCTTTGGTATTATCGAAGATGCAAAGTCTCTTAGCGAAGTTGCTCACACAGGCAAGAAGACTGCTTTTGTAATGAGCGTTGATCCTATTTCGCTAGGAATTTTGAAAAAGCCAAGCGAACTAGGAGCTGATGTAGTTATTGGTGAAGGACAAGCTCTTGGTATCAATATGAGCTTTGGCGGACCATATCTAGGATTTATGGCTGTTAAAGAAAAATTCATGAGAAAGATGCCAGGGCGTATCGTTGGTCAAACAACTGACAGAAACGGCAAGAGATGCTGGGTCATGACGCTAACAGCTAGAGAGCAACACATTAGACGTGAAAAGGCAACTTCAAATATCTGCTCTAACCAAGGATTAAACACCCTTGCAGCAAGCATATATATGTGCACAATGGGCAAGAGCGGACTTCAAGAGGTTGCAACTCAATGCATTCAAAAGGCTCACTATCTACAAAAGAAACTCGAAGAAAAGGGCTTAAAGCTAAAGTATAACAAGCCATTCTTCAAGGAATTTGTAGTTACTGGTCTAAGTGCAGAGGAACAATCTAAGAAATTATTCGAAAAGAATATCATTGGCGGAGTTGGCATGGGTCGTTTCTTCGAAGATGGGAAAAATGATATCATGTATGCAGTTACAGAAAAGCGCACCAAAGAAGAAATGGATGCTCTAGCTGATTACTTGGAGGTGAAATAATGTTTAGAAAATATGACTCACTGATTTTTGAAAAATCGACTCCTGGTAGAACTGCTTATCAACTTCCAAAGCTCGATGTTGAAGAAAAAGAACTAAAGGATCTCGTGCCTTCAGAATTTCTTGCATCCGAAGCTCCAAAGCTTCCAGAGGTAAATGAAGTAGATATCGTTCGTCACTATACGAATCTTTCAAATAAAAACTTTGGTGTAGATACAGGATTCTATCCACTAGGTAGTTGCACTATGAAATACAATCCAAAGATCAACGAAGAAATGGCTTCACTTCCTGGATTTGCTGCTCTTCACCCATATCAAGAAGAATATCAAGTTCAAGGCGCACTAGAGCTAATGTATAATCTACTTGAAATTCTTGAAGAAATTGCAGGCATGGATGCAGGTACATTGCAACCTGCAGCAGGTGCTCAAGGCGAACTCGCTGGTGTACTTTTGATTAGAGCATATCATGAATCAAGAGGAGACTTTAAGAGAAATAAGATCATCATTCCTGACTCAGCTCATGGTACCAACCCTGCAACAGCAGCTGTGGCTGGATATACTCCAGTAGAAATTCCAAGTGATGAAAATGGCTTAGTTGATCTAGATGCTTTAAGAGCAGTTGTTGGCGAAGATACAGCAGGACTAATGCTAACAAACCCAAATACTTTGGGATTATTTGACCAACACATCAAAGAAATTACCGATATTATCCACGAAGCTGGCGGACTTTGTTACTATGATGGCGCTAATGCAAATGCTATTATGGGTCATGCAAAGCCTGGCAAGATGGGATTTGACGTAATGCACTACAATATCCACAAGACGCTTTCCACTCCTCATGGTGGTGGCGGACCTGGTTCAGGACCAATAGTATGTAAGGAATTCTTAGCCCCATTCTTACCAGTTCCAGTAGTTGAAAAGGATGGCGATAAGTTTACTCTAAATTACGATAAGCCACAAAGCTATGGTCATATGAAAGACTTCTATGGGCATTTTGGAATTATCGTTCGCGCATACACTTACTGTCTAACTATGGGCTCAGATGGTCTAGAACTTGCAAGTGATTATGCAGTATTAAATGCAAATTATCTTGCAGCGAGATTAAAGGGCGAATACAATATGGCAGTTAATACAACTGTTAAGCACGAAGTAATCTTAGCTGGACTTAAAGATCACGAAAAGCTTGGAGTTACGACAAACGACGTAGCAAAGGGCTTGATCGATAGAGGAATCCATCCACCAACAGTTTATTTCCCATTAATTGTTGATGAAGCTCTTATGATCGAACCAACTGAAACGGAATCTCTAGAAACTCTAGATGAATTTGTAGATGCAATGCTAGATATTGCAAGAGTTGCTAAAGAAGATCCAGAAAGCTTGAAGAATGCTCCACTAACCACGGACATCTCAAGACCTGATGAAACTGCAGCGGCAAGAACACCAATCGTTAAAGCCGAATGGTAAAAATATAGAGGGCGGGCTTTCCGCCCTACATAATTGGAGGAGTGAATGAAGGAATTAGAATTAAGCAAGGAGAGGATTTCCAAACTGAAAAAAATTAGACCTAAAGTTACTATAAAGCAGGCGCTTATAATGGTAATTGGGGTTATTATGATTGCGGTTGCAATCCACTTTTTCTTGTTGCCAAATGATCTATCTCTAGGCGGCGCAACTGGTATGGCGCTAATATTAAGTAAGATTACAGGCATCAGTGCGCCACCATTATTAATAGTGGCCAATATAGTATTATTTATACTTGGATTTGTATTTATCGGCAATAGTTTTGGAGTGCTCACTGTAATAGCATCTATTGGACTTTCGGGTCTTGTATGGCTTATGGACTTAGTTATTCCAGTTGCAGCTCCACCGATAGATAATGTATTTTTAAGCTTAATTACAGCTTGTATATTATATGGAGTTGGAGTTGGTTTGGTTTTAAATCAAAATGCTTCAACTGGCGGAAGCGATATAATTTCTAAGATATTAAATAAATTTTTTGGTCTCGACCTTGGCAAGGGGTGCCTTATAACGGATCTCGTAATAACATTATTTGTCAGTTTTTCATATGGACTTGAGATAGCTCTATATTGCTTAGTTGGCGTCATTCTAACAGGAGTAATAGTGGATTATACGATTGATGGCATGAATACAAGTAAGCTCTGCTATATCACGACCACGCAGCCGGAGAAGATTTGTGAATTCTTAATTTCAATTGGTCGCTCAGCAACCATATATGAAGCTAAGGGAGCTTATGAGAATAAAGATAGAATAGTAATTCAAACTGTAATAAATAATCGTGATTTAATAAGATTAAGGGCATATGTAAAGGCGGTTGATACTAAAGTATTCATGGTTGTTACAAATGCTCACCAGGTTTTTGGCTGGCATTGGAAAAGTATTGAGGACTAGCTTTAATTTTTTGTGAATTTGTGATACAATGTATTTGGGTGGAGGAATATGAAGAGGATTAGATTATTGATTGCAATCCTATTGGTCTGCGCGTTATGTAGTGTAGCATATGCAAGCGAAAGCAGCCACGACATCACGCAGATGAGTGGGATTAAATCACATATATTTACGAATAAGCCATTTGTCGTGGAGTCCATGGCGGACACCCAGCTTTTCATGCTCCCACTTCGAGAAACCATGGAGAGTTTGGGCTATGAGGTCGTGTGGAATACCGGAGGTATAATCGATGTCAGCAAGGGCTACTTTAAGGCAAGGCTTACCGTTGGCAAAGATGAATACTACGATCGCTACAATGGAAAAGTAGATTTATATGTCGTGCCCACAATAAAAGATGGCGTAACATATGTTCCATATACTTTTTTTGTATCAGTATTAAATTACGACACTTTCTTAAATGGAGACACCGTCTATATTAGATCCAATATCGATGGCATATATACCAGAAATTTTAAGAATATCACGACCGAAAGCACAAGCGACGGCACCCAGTACACTAAGATAATCGATGTTAGTTTTCCAAATGTCTTAAGCAAGTCAAATCAAAGCATAAATGAATATATCGACAAATATTTGGAAGAATTATATAAAAAATATGATTTTAACAGTTTTAATCTGGTATATGATATTGCTATGAGCAATAAAAAAATATTGTCTATCATCTTTAATGGCAAGATTAAATCGGGTGATGAAGTGAAATTTTACTTTGACACTATTAATTTTAATTTAGATAAGAATGAGACCTTTGGATTGGGTGATTTTATAAGAGATACCGACTTGGCGAAGAAATTTATAATGGATAAAATCAATAAAGATGGAGTAAATGTTAATTTTTCTGATTTAAAATTCTATCTTGTAAAGGATGCGGTCATAATTTATAAGCCGAGTGAAGATAAAAGCAAACAAGTAAGCAAATTTTTTAAGCTTTATGAGCTTGAGCATATATTAAGCGATGAGTTCATGTTTTTAGTTAATAGATAAGGATAAGCGAATCTAGGGATCTGCCCAGTGGGTAAGACCGAGCGATGAGGGAGGCCAATGGCCTTTACACCGAAGGGAGAAAAGCCCGGGCGGGTAGGTTATTCCCTACCTGCTTGGGTTTTTTAATTTTAATTTATTTTTTGGAGGTTATAATGAAAGTTGCAATTATCATTGGAAGTATTTCCGATAGGAGTTTATTGGAAAAGTCTAAGAAGATTTTAGAGGATTTTGGAGTAGATGTGCATGCGGAGGTAATCTCTGCTCATAGAACACCAGATAGGGCATTTGAATTTGCAAAAACTGCAAGGGATAATAATATCGACGCTATTATAGCAATTGCCGGAAAAGCCGCGCATCTAGCTGGAGTGGTTGCCGCAAATACCACAGTTCCTGTGATTGGAATTCCAGGAAAGAGCTCGACTATGGATGGACTCGATTCATTGCTATCGGTCGTACAAATGCCAAAGGGCATTCCCGTTGCAACTGTTGCAATCGATGGAGCAGAAAATGCCGCACTTCTTGCCGTACAAATAATGAGTTTAAAATATCCAGAATTGGTAGATAAGATGGAAGATTATAGAAAAAAATTAAGAGCACAAGTAGACGAGATGAACGAGGAGATTAATAATTAATGAGCGGAATTGCGGGAGTTTATGGCAACAGCCAAGAAGCAAGGGATTATTTATATTATATGCTCTATGCTCTTCAGCATAGAGGTCAACAATCAGCTGGAATGGCTGTATTTAACAATGGCTTAATAGACTATCATAAGGATAGGGGTCTTGTTAATGATGTATTTGATAATGAAATTCTAAAAAGATTAAATGGCAATATTGCAATTGGTCATGTGAGAATGGCGGCAAAAGGCGAGGGATTTGACTATCCATATATTCAGCCCATAGTTGCTGGAATAAGAATGGGTGCGCTTGGAGTTGTGCACGATGGTTTTATTTCAAATGCAAAAGATATCAAAAAAGAATTGCAAGCCGAAGGATATATGTTCCAATCGACGCTTGATACTGAAGTAATTGCAACATTACTTGCAAAAAATACCAAGGATTCCTTTGAGGATGCACTTTTAAAGACTATTGACACGATTAAAGGTTCATATGCGATGATAATAATTGCAAATGACACCATGTATGCTGTAAGGGATTATTATGGAATCAAGCCTCTTTCAATTGGAAAGCTAGGAGATAGATGGGTGGTTGCAAGCGAGACTTGTGCATTCGATTCTATTGGGGCAGAATTCGTCAGAGATATTGAGCCAGGCGAGGTCGTAAAAATAGATAAAAATGGTATAGATGTTGTTGTTAAGGGAGATCCAAGTCGAAGAAAGCTTGGAGTATTTGAAATGGTCTATATCGCTCGACCAGATTCTTATATAGATGGAAAGTCAATATATTCAGCAAGGAGAAATGCAGGGCGCATACTTGCAAAAGAGCATCCAGCCGATGCAGATATTGTAGTAGGAGCTCCAGACTCAGGAACTAGCTTCGCAATAGGCTATGCTGAGGAGTCGGGTTTAAATTATACAGAGGGCATAATAAAAAATAGATATGTTGGACGTAGCTTTATCGAGCCTAGTCAAGACATGAGAGAGCTTGCGGTTAAAATCAAGTTAAATCCATTAAAGGAATATATAAAGGGTAAGAGGCTCGTACTAGTCGATGACTCAATAGTTCGTGGCACTACCATGAAAAGGACGATTACAATGCTTAAGGAAGCTGGCGCAAGTGAAGTCCATGTAAGAATTGGAAGCCCAGAGGTCAAGTATTCGTCTAATTTAATGATGGATACGCCCACTCGTGAGGAACTAATAGCAGCAGTTCACACCAAGGACGAAATTAAAGATATAATCGGCGCTGACAGTCTTGAATTTATTTCGCTCGATGGACTTTTTGAGGCCATGGGCGGACGTGATTTTTCAGAAGGTTGCTTTACAGGCATTTTCCCAGAGGGAGTTTTATAAGGAGGATTTATGAGTATTTCTTACAAAGATGCAGGAGTTGACAAAGAACAAGGCTATAAAGAGGTTGAACTTATAAAAAAACATATTGCTCGCACTAAGAGAGAAGGTGTAATCGGCGGAATCGGAAGTTTTAGTGGATTATTTAAACTAAATAATTATAAAAAGCCGGTTTTGGTAAGCGGTACCGACGGAGTTGGCACCAAGTTAAAAATAGCTTTTTTAAACGACAAGCACGATACAGTTGGTATCGATGCTGTTGCAATGTGCGTGAATGATATTTTGTGTCAAGGAGCAGAGCCACTATTTTTCCTCGATTATATCGCAACCGGCAAATTGATTGCAGAAAAGATGGCCGATATAGTTGGAGGAGTTGCTGATGGTTGCGTTATGGCAGGCGCAGCATTAATAGGTGGAGAAACAGCAGAGATGCCCGGATTTTATCAAGATGGAGAATATGATATTGCAGGCTTTGCAGTTGGAGTAGTAGAAGAGGATGAAATAATTAAAGGTGAAGCAAAAGAAGGCGATGCTCTAATTGGGCTACCAAGCTCAGGCATACATTCCAATGGATATTCGCTTGTTCGTAGACTCGTATTTGAAGAGAAAAAGGCGGATTTAAATAGCGATTATGGCGTATTGGATCGTCCTCTTAAAGAAGTACTTTTGACTCCTACTAGAATATATAAAGATGCTGTCTTTAGCGTACTGCATAAAGTTAAGATAAATGGAATGAGCCATATTACAGGTGGAGGCTTTTATGAAAATATTCCAAGGATGATTCCAGACGGACTTGGAGCAGAGATTTCTATTAAGGATATTAAAAAGCCAGCCATATTTGATTTATTACAAGAATGGGGAAATGTCGATACTAAAGAGATGTACTCGACTTTTAACATGGGCATTGGATTTGTATTTTCAATTGATCCAGCTGATGAAAAGAAAGCTATGCAACTATTAAAAGAAGCTGGAGAAGAGCCAGTACTTCTTGGAAGAGTTAAGAAGCTCGATGAAAAATGCAAGATAACCGAGCTATAGTACTTGTCTCAGGCTCTGGCACCAACATGGAGGCGATTGCAAGAGGCGTAGAGGAATTGGACATAAGAGCGGTATTTTCTGATAGAGAGTGTTATGGCATCTTACGAGCTAGCAAACTTGGAATCTATTCAAAATATATAAATAAAAATTTTTTTGAGGAGATAGAAAAATTCGTAAAAGATGAGGAGATCTCTCTCATAATTCTTGCGGGATTTTTAAAGATAATTTCAAGTGAATTTGTGGAGAAGATGCCTCTGATAGTAAATATTCATCCATCAAGGCTGCCTAAATATGGTGGAAAGGGTTATTATGGGGAGCATGTCCACGAAGCGGTTTTTAGTAATCACGAGCTCTTTAGCGGGGCAACCGTCCATATAGTCGACGGTGGAGTCGATTCGGGCAGGATATTGCTACAGTCGATGGTGGATATTAGCCAATTGAAATCGGCTGATGAAATTGCAAAAAGAGTGCTTGAAACAGAGCATCAAATTTATAAAATGGCAATTAAGATGATATTAAATGAAAGGAGAATGAAATGAGTTTTGCACTATTTTCGTGTTATGACAAGGAAGGAATTGAAGACTTTGCAAAAAGCCTTTGTGAGCTAGGATATAAGATATTATCAACCGGCGGAACGCTTAATTATCTCAAGGATAAGGGCGTTGAGGTAATGGATGTAAGCGAATATACTGAGTTTGAAGAATGTCTAGGTGGGAGAGTAAAGACTCTTCACCCAAAGATACATGCCGGAATTTTATATCGCAGAGAAAATACTAAGGATGTTGCAGAGCTTTTAAAGCTTGGAGCAAAGCCTATTGATATAGTTGTAAACTCGCTTTATCCTTTTGTAGACACTTATCTTAATACAGATAGCGACGATGAAATAATTGAAAAAATAGATATTGGAGGCCCATCGATGATAAGGGCAGCTGCAAAGAATTTCAAATATACTAATATCATAGTGGACAATAGTGACTTCGATTTAGTTTTATCGGAGTTAAAGGAAAATAAGGCGACTACTATTGAAACAAGACGATATCTTGCAAGAAAGGCCTTTAATCTTACGGCGAACTACGATGCGTGGATTGCAAAATATTTCAATGAAAAGGATGGAGTGGATTATCCAGATTTGCTTACGATTCCATTTGAAAAAGTTAGTGAATTGAGATATGGAGAAAATCCACATCAAAGTGGCATGGAATATAAGATATATAATGGTGAATCAGGTGGAGTTGGCACAGCTAAGATAATTCAAGGAAAGAAGCTTAGCTTTAATAATCTCTATGATGCAAGTGCGGCTGTTGAAATGGTTAAGCTTTTTTATAAAAAGCCTGCGGTGGTGGCGGTTAAGCATACTAATCCATGTGGCATTGGTGAGGCTGATACCATTAAAGAGGCATATCTTAAGGCATATGAGTGCGATACCGAAAGTATATTTGGTGGGATAATTGCTAGCAATCGTGAAATCGATGAAAGCGCCGCCCAAGAGATGGTAAAGTTATTCTTAGAGGTCATTATAGCTCCAAGCTATACTAGTGAGGCTCTTGAGATTTTTTCTAAGAAAAAGAATTTAAGAGTATTGGAATTACCAGAGATCACAAATGGATCTCAATTTGGATTTGATTATAAATTTATACCGGGAACTCTTTTAGTACAAGAGAGAGATTCCAAAGAGGATTGCAAGATGACTGTTGTATCCAAGGCTCAACCAAGCGATAAAGAGCTTGAAGATATGGCATTTGCACTAAAAGCAGTTAAGTTTGCAAAATCCAACGCAGTTGTACTAGCCAAAGACGGTGCTACAGTCGGCATTGGGCTTGGCAATGTAAATCGGTTTTATGCAGTAGAAGCTGCATTAAAACAAGCAGGGGATAAGGCGGCAGGAGCAGTGCTAGCATCGGATGGATTCTTCCCATTTGACGACTGTATTCGCCTACTTGCAAAGCACGGTGTCAAGGCCGTAGTAGAGCCGGGCGGAAGTATCAAGGATGAGGACAGCATTAAAGCTGCCGACGAACTTGGACTAAGCCTATGCTTTACAAGCGTGAGACACTTTAAACACTAGGGAAATATTCCCTATCCACACGGAGGTATTATGGAAAAATTTTTTAAATTGAAAGAAAACGGCACTAATGTAAAGACCGAGATTCTAGCGGGGCTTACCACTTTTATGACCATGGTCTATATACTAGCTGTCAATCCAGGACTATTAAGTCAAGCTGGTATGGACTTTGGCGGAGTATTTACTGCTACTGCACTTGCGGCAGGTCTATCAACAATACTAATGGGTCTATATGCAAAGTATCCATTTGCACTTGCACCAGGAATGGGCTTAAATGCATATTTTGCATTTACTGTCTGTGGCGTAATGGGCTATTCATGGCAATTTGCCCTAACAGCAGTATTAGTAGAAGGTATTATATTTATCATTTTGAGTTTCTTAAAAGTCAGAGAAGCCATATTCGACTTGATTCCACTATCACTTAAAAAAGCAGTAAGTGCTGGTATTGGATTATTTATAGCATTCCTTGGCTTTACACAAGCAGGCATAATAAGCAACAATGACGCAACCCTGATCTCACTTGGAGATTTATCAAATCCAACTGCAATAGTATTTATGATAACGTTATTAGTAACAGCAATACTCTATGCCAAGAAAGTAAAAGGAGCACTTTTAATTGGAATTATCTTTGCAACAGTAATCGGCATTCCATTTGGAGTAACTGTATTGCCAGAAAACTTCCAAATCTTTAGCCTACCACCATCATTAAAGGATGTTGCCTTTAAATTTGTACCATTTAAGGAGATAATGACGGCAGATTTTTGGATAGTAGTTTTGACTTTCCTATTTGTAGATATATTTGATACAGTTGGAACTCTAGCTGGAGTTGCAGCTAAGACCAATATGCTTGATAAAGACGGCAAGCTACCTCGCGTAAGCGCAGCTCTTACAACCGATGCAATCGGTACTGTATTTGGATCTTGCATGGGAACCTCTACTGTAACGACATATGTAGAAAGCTCAGCAGGCGTAGCAGAAGGTGGAAGAACAGGTTTAACCGCAGTTACAACAGGGGTGATGTTCTTACTTGCATTATTCATCGCACCATTATTCCAATTGATACCAGCTGCAGCAACGGCACCAATACTAGTAATGGTTGGAATGTTTATGATGAGCTCGGTTATGGATATCAATTTCAACGATACCACAGAAGCTCTTCCAGCATTTTTAACAATTGCAATGATGCCATTTGCATATTCAATTGCAGAGGGAATTGTATTTGGAATTATCTCATATACTTTAATAAAGACTTTGACAGGAAAACACAAAGAAGTCAGTCCACTTATGTGGATACTCTCAATTTTATTTATACTAAGATATATCTTCTTGGTCTAAAAGGAGCATTTTATGAGACAAAAGGATTATGTACCCGCGGCGGTCGTCGGGGGCTTAAGCCTACTTTATATCATACTTGCAATTATCCATAAAGAGAATATAAAAGTATTTTTATTGCTAGCAGGAGCTTATCTTTTCTTAATGCATATAGCGCTTGCGGCAACTAAATGGGTCAGGCATACAAATGTAATAATCAGTCTTGGAATAATCGTGTTATTTGCACTGCTGACATGGATGTTTTTAAAGACTGATATCCTAAGCTATGGGCTAATAAAAGTATTATTTATAATATTATTTTTATTATTTATTGCAAATGCAATCCTCGCGGTCATATCGATGTTCTTAAGAAAAAATAGAAGACCCGTCCATTATATTGGCATAGTGATATTTTTACTCATGACGGCAATTGTCGCATATATATTATATATCTATGTATTTGGACTGATGTCTTTAATATCATTTTAAAATTATCCTCGAGCTTAGATCTCGAGGATTTTTTGTTAAAAAAATTTCTTGATTTTCATAAAAAATTTTAAAAAATACTTGCAAAGAGTCTAGGTCTATGTTATAATCTAGGAGTGTGAACAAGATTCGCATTTGCCAATGGAGTATGGAAATGTGAATTATTTTTGTTGATGCAAAAATTTAGGAGGTGACTACTTTGAGAGATGCAATTACCTTGGAATGCACTGAGTGCAAACAAAGAAATTACAGAACTAAAAAGAACAAGAAGAACACGACAGAAAGAATTGAGCTTAAAAAGTACTGCAAGTTCTGTCAAAAACACACCGTTCACAAGGAAACTAAGTAAGAAGGGAGAATAGTATGGCGACAGATGTAAAGGTTGAAAAGAAAAGGGGCAAACTCGCTACCTATCTTAAGGGCGTTCGCACTGAATCCAAAAAGGTCATTTGGCCTAATAAGAAAGAACTTCTAAACTATACAGGAGTTGTTTTGGCATTTAGTATTGTATTTAGTATCGTTGTTTATCTCTTAGACCTTGGAATCGGTTATGTTTATTCATTATTGATGAATTTATAAAATGACTGAAGACAGGAGAAAAGAGGCTAAGTGGTATGTGGTTCACACATACAGCGGGCACGAGAACAAGGTCAAGGCGACCATTGAGAAGATGGTAGAAAATCGCGGAAATGTCGATGATATTTTCGAGGTTTTAGTTCCAACTGAAAACTATGTAGATAAAAATAATCCTACTAAGATTAAGACTAGAAAGAGCTTTCCCGGTTATGTTTTGGTAAATATGATCGTAGATGACGAGAGCTGGTATTTAGTGCGTAATACTCGTGGGGTTACTGGTTTTGTTGGACCATCGGGCAAGCCGATTGCACTAACTGACCGCGAGCTAAAGAGCTTGGGAATGACTGAAGAAATAGTCAAAAAGCCAATGGACATCGAAGAAGGCGATAGAGTTATAGTAATGTATGGTGCATTTAAAGATGCAGTCGCAGATGTCATTTCGGTCGACAAGAAGGCTAGGAAATTAAAAATATTAGTAGATATATTTGGACGTCAACAACCTGTGGATGTTGACTTCGACACTATCGAAAAACTTTAAACTAATTTGAAAGAGTGGGAGATATGCTCCTATCATACCACGATATATTAAGGAGGAATAAATGGCTAAGAAAGTTTCAGCTATAGTTAAATTACAAATTCCGGCAGGTAAGGCAACACCAGCTCCGCCGGTAGGTACCGCACTAGGACCTCATGGTGTTAATATCGTTCAATTTACAAAGGAATTTAATGCAAAGACTCAAGATCAAATGGGTCTAATTATTCCTGTTGTATTAACCGTCTATCAAGATAGGTCTTTTACTTTCATTACAAAGACCCCACCAGCAGCTGTTCTAATTAAAAAAGCTTTAAAGCTTGAAAAGGCTTCAGGCGAACCAAATAAGAAAAAAGTTGGTAAGCTTTCTAAGGCTCAATTAGAAGAGATTGCAAAGACCAAGATGGAAGACCTTAATGCTGCAAGTGTTGAAGCTGCAATGAGAGTCATTGCAGGCACCGCAAGAAGCATGGGCGTAGAAGTTGAAGAATAGGGGGTGAGTTGATGAAAAGAGGTAAGAAATATCAAGAGGCTGTAAAGGCATTTGATAAGACTGAATTATACGAAATTGACGATGCAGTAAAGAATTGTTTAAAATCAGCTACTGCAAAATTCGACGAAACAATTGAGCTTCACGTAAGACTTGGCGTTGACTCAAGACACGCTGATCAACAAGTTCGTGGTGCAATTGTTTTACCACATGGAACAGGTAAGAGCGTTCGCGTTCTTGTAATTGCAAAAGGACCAAAGGAACAAGAGGCAAAGGATGCTGGGGCTGATTATGTTGGCGCAGAAGACTTTGTAGAAAAGATTCAAAAGGAAAATTGGTTCGAATTCGATACACTAATTGCAACTCCAGATATGATGGGTCTTGTAGGACGCTTAGGTAAGGTACTTGGTCCTAAGGGCTTGATGCCAAACCCAAAGAGCGGCACAGTTACAATGGATGTTGCAAGAGCAGTAGAGGAAGTTAAGGCAGGTAAGGTTGAATATCGTCTTGACAAGGCAAATATCATCCATACTGCAATTGGCAAGGCAAGCTTCGGCGAAGAGAAGATCAAGGATAATCTTAAAGCCATAATGGAAGCAATTGTAAAGGCTAAGCCAGCAGCTGCAAAGGGCAAATATCTAAGAAGTGTAGTTATAACTCCAACTATGGGTCCTGGCGTAAAGCTAAATCCAAATAAATTCACAGAATAATTTATCGAGAGATCACTTAAAGGTGGTCTCTTTTTTGTGTTGAAATTTTAGTGTTAATTTGGTAAAATAGTCTTGGTGATATTATGAAGAATGGATTTTCAAACGAATTATATATAAAAGAGCAGACGGAGTATATTTTAGAAAGAGTAAGCAAATTTGAAAAGCTCTATCTCGAGTTTGGAGGAAAGCTCTTTGGCGATAGACATGCTGCAAGAGTGCTTCCAGGCTATGATGAAGATATTAAATTCACGCTTTTTGAGACTTTAAGAGATAAATTAGAGGTTGTAATTGCAATAAGGGCTCTTGATATCAAGACCAATAAGATGAATAACAACTCCGGTCTAACTTATGAGAGCGAATGTTTTAAGCTAATTGAGAGATTTAAAGAGAAGAATATTTTAGTCAATTCGGTTGTAATAAATCGCTATTATCCAGATGAAAATGTCGATAGATTTGTTTCGATGCTAAATGCTAGAAAAATAACAACCTATTTGCATGAGGATACGGCGGGCTATCCGGTTGATGTAGATATGGTTTTATCGGATAATGGCTTTGGAAAGCATAGCTATATTAAAACCACTAGGCAAATAGTCGTTGTAACAGCACCTGGGCCTGGCAGTGGCAAGATGAGCACATGTCTTTCTCAACTATATCATGAGGCCAAAAGAGGAGTAAAGGCGGGATATGCAAAGTTTGAAACTTTTCCTGTATGGAATTTGCCACTAAAACATGAAATCAATCTTGCATATGAGGCGGCAACTGCCGATTTAAATGATATAAATCAAATAGATCCCTTTCATCTTCAGGCATATGGTGAGGTTGCAGTCAATTACAATCGAGATGTGGAAAATTTCCCAGTATTAAAGAGAATACTAGATCGCATCATGGGCGAGGACATGTATAAAAGTCCTACCGATATGGGGGTAAATAGAATAGCTTCGGGCATAGTAGATGATGGAATTTGTCGCGAGGCAGCAAGACAAGAGATAGTTCGTAGATATTTACTTGCCAATTTTGAATATAAAAAAAGCATGTTAAATGGCGAAGAGCTTTCAAGGATAAGAAGGCTTATGGATGAACTTGGATTAAAGCCCGAGGATAGATTATCGCTAAAAGCAGCGAGAAAGAGAAAAGCCGATATGCTAAAAGAAGGCATCCATAGGAATGTTACGGCAATTGAGTTGGATGATGGAACAATAATAACTGGTCGTGAGTCGGAGCTAATGGATAGTGCAGCAAGTGCTATATTAAATACTTTAAAGGTGATTTCAAGCCTACCTGATGAGCTTCATATGATAGACCCAGCTGTACTAGAGCCAATATTGGAAATGAAAAGAGGTTTTGAGAAAAAATCCAACACTCAGCTTAATTTAGAGGAAGTTTTAATCGCCCTTGCAACAAGTCAGCTATACAATCCAAGTGCGAAGATAGTAATAGCCAATCTATCGAAATTATCAGGGCTTTGTGGGCACTCTACCTCGATACTTCCGATGGTCGACTACGAGCTCTTTAGGAAATTAAATATAGACTTGACAAGTGACTATGAAGATAGTGCAAAGGCAATATAAATCGATTGATTATCAATCGATTTACATAATATATAAAATTTATAATATTGGATGTGAAAAGGAGGAAATATGAAGATATTGATTACGGCTTTTGATGCTTTTGGTGATGATAAGATCAATCCCACAACTGTGGTTTTAAATAATTTGCCAAGTATTATTAAAAATGCAAGCATATATAAACTCGTCATTCCAACTATAAGATATAAATCGGCTCAAATGATTATAGAAAAGATCGAAGAGATTGACCCTGAGGTCGTCATCTCGCTTGGGCTTGCTGGAGGCAGACCTGCGATTTCTATTGAAAGAATTGCCATAAATATCGATGACTTTAGAATTTGCGACAACGAAGGCAATATGCCAATAGACGAGGAGATTGTAAGAGGGGGCGCACCAGCTTATTTTTCTACTTTACCAATTAAGGCCATGCTTAAAGCGATTCATGAGGAGGGAATTGCTGCCAATATCTCAAATACAGCGGGAACTTTTGTGTGCAATCACGTTATGTATGCTGTGGCAGATTATCTATCAAAGCATAATCCACAGGTTCGTTCGGGTTTTATTCATATTCCATATCTCGATACAATGGACAAGACCCCAAGCATGAATCTGGATGAATTATCATCTGGAATTATCGCTGCAATAGAGGCTGTAGTGAGCTTTGATTATGATATTAAAATTCCAGGAGGCAGCCTACACTAGCATATGTAAAGAATAATTTAATCTAGGATTTGCATTTTTTTAATAAATCTGATATTATATACTTTCTTTGATATTTATCTTTGTTAAAAAGAATTGATATCAAAAATATATAAAGGAGAGATTTATGAAGAGATTAATCTTAATTATAGTTACCATGCTTTTGATCTCAAAGGGAGACAATTCATGGGCTAATATAAAGGAAAAGGATATTAGAAAGGTAGAGGTAACAAGGCCAAGTGGCATTAGCCTCGATGAGTTAGAGCATGTGCTAAAAGCTACTAGTTTAAAGAGCGAAGCAGAAAGCTTTTACGAGATGGAGAGGAAGACTGGAACCAATGCAGTTTTTGCTATTGCAGTTGCATCGCTTGAGGCGGGAATTGATCGTGGGATAGTAGACAATAAGAACAATTATTTTGGACTTATGTATGGAGGAGAAAAAATATATTTTGACTCCGCTCGCGATTCTATCATGAGCTTTGGTAAGACTGTGCAAAAAAAGATATATCAAGATAAGACCATTGAAGAATTTGCCCGTATATATTGTCCACCTAATGCAGATTTTTGGGCAAATTTTGTTTCAGGAAAGTATAGTGAGATCATCTCAAGGCTGGACAATATGGGTAGGCATAATATCTCAAAATGGGTATATAATTTAAAGATGGAGTCTAGTATTTTGATTTAAATATGAGGAGGCAATTTTGAAGAAATATATATTACTAATGATATTGACATTAAATCTATCGGCTTGCACCATGATTAAAGACAGTATTGTAAAAGACGAGGTAAAGGAAGTTGAACCTACTCCTGCCATGGAAGAGATGGTTGAGACCGATGAACACGATCGGTATGGCAATAGCTATGTCGATGATGCTATTATAATAAAATCGGACGAGCTAGTTGACATGGTGGTAGATTTTTGGACGAAGTTTAGTATGGGCGATGCATCATGCGTCGACTATCTATATCTAAGCGAAGGCAGGGCGAAGGGGCTTAAAAATCTCTTGTCGACAGAGGAAGGCAGGAAGGCCGTGGTTAAAATGGTCGAGAAGTCCACTCTTACAAGCGACGGGGTGCCCGACGCAAAGTTTTTAAGATTAGATGCCGATAGCGATGGTAATATATTTTTAAATCAAAATTCAAGCGAGCTAATATATCGCGGCAAAAGTTATAGATATTTTTGGGAGAGCATAGCTATAAAAAACACCGCTCCGCTTACCAATGTGCAGGATATATTGGATTATATCGACCGCTACAATGAGTATTATGAGGCGGAGGAGCTTACCACAACAGCGGTTAATTTTGTATATGTAGATGGTAAGGCTAAGATCGATGGAGAAACTTTCCTAAGTCTATTTGGCCTATTTAAAGAATTAGACCATAAGACGGAACTTTTAAGTGATTTAGTGGCAAATGCCTATTACGAAGATGCTGAGATTTCAGGTGATCTTCTTCAAGCTACGGAATATCTAGCTAATGGCGAATATATATGGGTATATGAAACCATAAGAAAGGCAGGGCTTGTCCCAGAGTTAAGGGCCGACCCAACGCCTTCGATTAGACTCTTATACGATAGAAGCCCCGAGGTTAGAAATCAATTTTTAGCGGATATGAGGCGTCTTCCACCACCGCTAGTGCGTGCGGTTAAAACAGGTGGAAGCAATAAGGTAATTTGCATATACTACTATCCAAATAGCTACGAGCCAAGTGGAGCCAATGAGATATTGGAGGGATATTTTGAAATGCGAGAGCTTAAGGATTTCGACCCGACGGTGCTAGAGAATGTAATAAAAAACCTTCTTTCAATGCAGGGCATTAAGATAGATGAGATATTAAATAATTAGAGTGGGCAACCGCTCTTTTTTATTGATTAAAATTAGACATAAAAAGAGCCCAGTCATAGAACTGGACTCACAATTTTTATCTGCTTCCGCCTCCGCTTCCGCCGCCACTAAAGCCGCCTCCGCCTCCGAAGGATGCACCTCCGCCAAAGCCTCCTGATGAGCTTGAACTTGCTGCACTTCTGCCTCCACCAAAGCCTCTATAATAGGCATGGCTCATATAACGAGATAGATAGTAGCTGTCCATCGGACTCATATTATTTGCATATTGATATTCTGGTATCAAGTCTTTAAATGCCTTAGACACCTCATCTCCCATGCCAAATAAGGTTGCGATTATTAGATAATAATCCCAAAGTGCAACTTCTCTAGGACTTTTTTCACTGATAAGAGTGAAATCCTTAAAGAAGCGATGCATTGCAAGATGGTTTGAATAGGCCTTTAAGCCCTCTGCTGTAAAATTAAATTTCTTTCCAGCAAATCCTCCTTCTTGGACTAATAGACCTTTTTCTATTAGATAATTTATCCCCTCTTCTTCAAAATTCTTATATAATTTACTCATCGAGCTATAATTCTTTCTGAAGTATTTTTGAAGTTCACGCTCTTCTAGAACTTTATTTTCTCCAGCAGCCATGACAATGTGATTCCAGAAGAATTCTTCATTATCGCTTTTTGCATCTATATCTCCTACTATTTGTAAGAAGCTGCCTTTTTTATCGAGCATTTTAGCGCGAATTTCCGGGTCTGTGACCTCGGTGGTTAGCGCCCCTTCTTTAATCCATTTTAAGAAATATGCGCTTATGATATTCTCCTCGATTTTCTTAGCCTTGTTATCTTGAATTTCCATTACATATATTGCTGGCAAGAAGCAATCAAGCAGTATATCTCTATAATAAGGCGGATTTTCTCTATCTGCCTCTTTTTTATTTTTAATATTTACTCCACTATTGTTTTTAGCGACATTTACAACTCCAAATAGCATTAATAATGGCCAGAAAAATCTCGTAATAAATCCAATTATTGCTCTTATAATGCCTCCGATAGAGAAGCTCTTTTTACCATTATTATAATAGTCGTCATTGCTATAGCTTGAGTTTTCAAATGCTCTTTCTCTTAAATCCTCAAAAGTGCCATCGCCTTCATAGCTAGGCGTAAATATGCCTTTGTTAAAGCGCATAGTGATGGTTACGTGCTTATTTGAATTAAAGGAGCTATCAGTCGCATGGACTATGCCATCTTCAAAATTTATGCTTCCCGTATTACCAAAGGACCATATTCTTGAATTTTCATCGTTAAATGGCACTCCACCTTTTGCTATATATACATCAACTTGGCTTGGAGCGGGATTCATTTTATCATTTATAAATCGTACATTAAAGCCGTCGTAATCGCTAAAGGCCTGCACTAAATTTTTATATTTAAAATAAATTCCATATTTGTGACGACCCATCTCGCTCTTGCCCCAACAGAGCTCTATCCCATCACTGGTATAATTTACTCCGCATTTATATGCCTTGTCATCAAATGAGCCATTTATATCCCAATCATCTACGAATTCAAACTCACGTATTGGCTCTTCGTTTTCATCCAAATAGCTAACTCCAAAGTGAGTCACCTCCATGTGGTTTAATTCTTGGATTGGAATATAAAGCTCAGTTCCATCAGTATTGTCTACATCCCACACCTGGTATATATCTGCGCTACCATCGTCGTTTAAGCTTACAAATACATTTATCGAGCTTATATCGTCTGCATGGATATTTACCGGCATCATTACCAGGAATAGTATTAATATTAACGCCGATATTTTACGCATTAGATGTCGAGGTCGGGCATATCGGTTTTTTCAGTTGGAGTTTCTATATAGTCCTCTGCTTTAAAGCCGAACATTGGTGCAAATATACTACTTGGTATGCTCTTAACAACTTGATTATACTTGGTTGTGGTGTCATTATAGACCATGCGAGCCATTCTTACTTGATTTTCATATCCATTGATGCTACCCATCAGTTCTTGATAAAGGGGGCTTGCCTTTAGGTCGGGATATTGTTCAACTACAACATTGATATCGCCAATTGCACGACTAAATTGTTGGTCGTTTGCTTCAACTTCCTTGGCAGTTTGTGGCTTAGCATTGCTTCTCATGCCAATTATCTTAGTAAGAGCCTCAGACTCATGCTTTGCATAGCCTTTAACAGTCTTAGCTAGTTGAGTAAGTGCGTCCCAACGACTTTGTTGTTGGACACCGATTGATGAGAGTGCGTTGCCTCTTCTTTCACTTAGTCCAACGAGATTTCTTTGTACGCCTATTGCATAGATTGCAATTAGTACAACAATTCCGATAATAATAAATAATATTGTCATCATTCTCCTCCTTATTTTTTGAGGCATAGCCTCTTAATAAAATAATACCCACATTAGCGGCAAACTAACGTGAGTATATGACAATTACTTGTTAAATTTGTATTAAATAAGCTCTTTGTAAAAGGCGATTCTATATTTCGTGCCTTCTATATAAACATCTCCCAATTCTTTATAGCCCGATTTATCAATTAGGCTAAGCATCTTGATATTTTTGGGATGAGTGTCAATGCCAACGATTTTAATGCCTTCTCCTATTAGATATTGTTCAATCTCTTTAAATAGTTTTTTTACATAGCCCTTGCCACGAGCTGATTTGTCCGATACGACGCTGTGAATTACCGCATAGGGACTTTTTAATAGCTCTTTATAGTCGACATCGTCTATTTTAATTGCAAGAAAAGCCTTTTCGCTTTCGTCTATAAAGCCGGTGCCAAGCCTTAAATACTCCAAGATACTATCTCGATTGGGTTTGCCGTCTTGCCATTGATCACCAGTTAATTCTTTCATTTCAGGTCTTGCCTCATCAATCATGCGAACGATATTATCTATATCCGATTCTTTAATCTTTCTCATTATTTCCTCCTTTGCTGTTTTTATTTTTAATTGTAAGAGTGAATGGAAATGAAGCTATTATCGTGAAATAATAAGTCAGTAATCTCCATATCAATAATATTAAAAATATAGGAGCTCCTTTTGGCAGGATTTGACTAAACATCAAATAGAATATCCCTTCTGCCCCAAAGCTTCCACCAGGAAGCGGGACATAGGCGCTAATCATTTGAACAGTGCAAACGCAAGCAAGGCTCATCCAAATATTTGGCAGTTCCAGTCCAAAGCTCATAAAGATATAGTGAGTAACTCCATAAAAATATATCAGGCTTATGATATTTTGCATTATAATAAGCAAGAATAGCGATGGCTTTTGACCGCCAAATTGTCTAATGGAATTATAAAAATCATCTACTCCACGATTTAGTTTTTCGCGTCTTTCCTCTGCTTTATTTTCCACATTTTTTAAGATCTTAAGTTTCTCAAGTAATTGAAAGATCTTATTTACCAATTTTTTTATAAGATTGGGACGAAGAGCCGCTAGTAGCATAAAAAAAGCAAGCGCCGAGTTTAATACAAGGCCTATTATTAAAAATATCGTAAAGGCATAGCCCGAATTATAGAAAAATTCATAATGCATAAATGTAAGTCCAAAGGCCAGTATGAGTCTTGCAATATGATAAAAAAAGAGTTGTATTCCAAGTATGGAACTTGCAATTCCAGCTGGTATGCCAATAGATGTCATATATATCGCCTGCGCTGGTTGACCTCCTGTGCTCATTGGGGTGATTGCCGAGAAAAACTCCCCTATCATATAGGTCTTAATTGATTGAAGTGGACTAACCCTTTGCCCTTGATTGTGCGCAAGCTCCATATTGATCATGGCTTGACTTAGCCAGTATAATATCATAGTAGAAATCATTATTAAAAAGTACTTAGGCTCAATACTCTTAAAAGCCTCTTTAATGGAGTCAACCCCATCCGAGAAGAAAACTCCAACGATCAATAGCAAAGCCGTAATTAAAATAATTATCAGCGAAAATTTATTCCTCATAAATTCATTTTACCAAATTTAGAGATATTATTCAAGCTGATATATTGATATTTTTACCTTATTATGGTAAAATGATCGTGGAGGGATTAATGAAGTTCGATAGCAATACCATTATCAGAAAATTGATTCATTACTTTGAGATATTTTTATCTTTTATAGTGCTTGCGGGGGTGCTTTCAGGCGTACCAGATCTATTTCGCTATATTGGAGAATATATTACCAATCCTTCTGGGTTGGAGAGCTACAAGATATTTGGCAATTTTCTAAAACATGTTTTAATGCTGGTTGTTGGACTTGAGATGATTTATATGATTATCAATCATCAAAACGAGACCATACTTACTCTTGTCTTATATGTGGTTGCAAGAAAGATGCTGGTCTATGCCGATTCGATGCAGGAGATCTTACTTGGCACTATTGCAATAGTTTTGGTTTTTGGCGTCCTTAAGTTCTTTGTCTCAAGCGATGCCAAGGCAAGTAAATTTGGCGTAAGCGTGCAAGGTAGCTTGAGCTTAAAGGCATTAAGCGAGCTCTATCATATAGAAATAGAATCAAATGATATTGAAAGACTATGCGACTATATAAGAGCTCTTGCCATAAAAAAGGGAGAGCCTATTGTTAAGGGCGCTATAATAGATGATGAAAACTATGAATTTTATATTGAAAAGCTGAAAGATGGTGCAATTAAAAGCGTGAGGATCAATAGATTAAAGTAAAAATTTATTTGCAAATGGCTTTAATATATGCTATAATTGCAAGAGAGGTGCTTGTAGCTCAGCTGGATAGAGCGGCGCCCTCCTAAGGCGTAGGCCGGAGGTTCGAATCCTCTCAAGCACGCCATATTTTTTGCGAATGTAGCTCAATTGGATAGAGTGTTCCCCTCCGACGGGAAAGGTTGGGGGTTCGATTCCTCTCATTCGCGCCATACATTGATTCTAAAGGAGGACTAATGGCTAACTTGATTTATGTGGTCGACGACGAAAGAACGATCACTGACATAGTAAAATTTAATTTAGAAAAAGAAGGATATGAAGTCGAAGCTTATGATGATGGCTATAAAGCAATTGAAGCCGTCGAAAAAAGACCATGTGATCTTATGCTTTTGGATGTCATGATGCCTGGAATCGATGGTTTTGAGGTGCTTAAGGAATTAAGAAAGAGCTATCGTTTCCCAATTTTGATGCTTACAGCTAAGGAAGAAGAGGTCGATAAAGTTCTAGGCCTTGAACTTGGAGCAGATGATTATATAGTTAAACCCTATTCTATGAGAGAGCTAATTGCACGGGTTAAGGCTAATTTAAGAAGACTTTCTTCTGCTGATATTACTCAAGCGGATATTCGTCAATTTGGCGATATGGTCATGGATACAGGTAAATATGAGGTAAAGATAAAAGGAGAGGTCATTCCTCTTACTATGAGAGAATATGAATTATTAAAATATCTTTCAGAGAGTCCCAATCAAGTCTTTACAAGAGAGCAGCTCTTGCAAGAGGTGTGGGGATATGAATATTATGGAGATATTAGAACTGTCGATGTTACGGTTAGGCGTCTTCGTGAAAAGATTGAGGACGACGAGGAAAATAAATATATCTTGACCAAGAGGGGCGTCGGCTACTATTTCGGAGCATAGATATGAATTCAATTAAGTGGAGATTTGTCGTCGTCTATTTCTTGCTTGTTTTGGCAGTGCTCTTAATTGTGGCAACTTCGGTTACAGGACGTCTTGAGACCTCGCTTATCGAGGATAAGATGGACAGTATGAAGTCTCAAATAGAGTCGATGCTAACAACGAGGCCTGGCTTTAAAGAGGATGTAATCGATTACGACAGCACGCTTATTGATGCGTCACTTGGAGCTGCACGCTTTCAAAATGACGAAGATGTATATATAATTGGTAGAGAAGAGTTGGTTACTGTAATTGCAGCAAGAATCAACACTCTAGAAGATGTAAGGGGCATGAGTGCCTATAATATTGAGAGATTAAACCCGAATATGATTAGATCGGGTTATTTGGGTGAGTCTAGCGAAAATATCATCGAGAATGAAAATGGACGCGAGGCTCATCTTGTTATGCCGATTATGGGTGATAATGGCGTGGTAAAAGGGCTTGTATATGCCATACTTAATTTAGATAATATATCAAATACTCTTACTAAAGCCAAGCGCATAATGCTTGACTCTGGTCTTGTTGCGCTTTTAATCACAATAGTATTGAGTTATATGATTGCAAGCGGAATTACAAGCCCAATCATAAAGGCCACCGAGATTGCAAAAAAGATGAGTGAGGGGGATTTTGACCAGAGAATTAAAGTAAAGAGCCATGACGAAATTGGTAGATTTGGCGAGATGTTTAATATGCTTGCAGTCGAACTTAAAAACTATATTAGAAGAAGTGAGATTGAAAGAGCAAAGCTCGATACCATTTTTAACCAAATGGCTGAGGGTGTCGTTGCAATCGATTCTAATCGCAAAATCATTCACATAAATGAAAGAGCTCGCGAGCTTTTTGACATTCCACTAGATATTGACACCAGGTCGATTTCTACGAAATTGTCGGAAATGGGCTTATCTGACTTAAACTTTGCAAATCCTTTCTCGCTTGAGGGAGAAGACGATATTAAGCTTAAGGATAAAAACTACCGCTTCATCTATGCTCCGTTTGAGGATAAGAGTTTAAATGTAGGCGGAGTTATCGTGGTCTATCAAGATATGACCAAGGAGAGGAAGCTTGAGGAGATGAGGCGTGAATTTGTTGCAAATGTAAGCCATGAGTTAAAGACGCCCATCACTTCCATTAAAAGTTATGCTGAGACTTTGATGAAATATGAGGTCGATAATGAAACTAAAAATAATTTCCTTGAGGTAATCGACCATGAGAGCGATCGCATGAGCCATATTGTAAGCGATCTTTTGACACTTTCAACACTTGATTATTCAGAGGAGAAAAAGAAACTTACAAAAGTAAATATCAGCGAAGTTGCATCATCCGCTGCGCAAAGGATGAGAATGCCAATTAAAGATAAAAAACATGCCCTATATCTTTCTATAGAAAAGGATTTATATAGTATGGCAGATGAAGAGGATTTGCTTCAAGTCGTCATAAATCTGATTTCAAATGCTGTAAAATACACTCCAGAAAATGGTATTATACACTTAAATGTCTATACTGATGGAAGAAAGAATTATATTTCGGTCGAGGACAATGGAGTTGGAATAAAGGCAAAGGATCAGCCTAGAATTTTTGAGCGATTTTATAGAGTTGAAAAGAGTAGAAGTCGTGCTCTTGGAGGCACTGGTCTTGGGCTTGCCATTGCAAAAGAGATGATAGAGGCGATGAATGGTACTATTAGCTTAGAGAGCGAATATCAAAAGGGCTCTACTTTTACAATCGCTTTTGATAAGGAGCTTCACAATGAAGACTCTTAAGTCCATTTTTCTCGTCTTTCTCGTACTTTTAAGCTTGTTTTTGTCCTATCATTTGCTTGTAAATGATAGAGTTGTCGAGGTTGAACCCGAAGCAATAGATACTAGAGATATAGTTAGCTATAAGAGATTTTTTACAGTTAATCCCAATAGAGAAGTTTTAAATGAAATTCCAAATGCGGATTTGAATAAGATCTTGGTTGATTCAATTCAAAAAAGTCCAGTTGAAAAATTAGATGGCAAATTTATCTCAAGTAATTACAATAGCGAGGGCTTTTTGGTCATTGCGGGATTTAAAGTGCCGGTAAGAGTGCTTTTTACTTCGTTTAATGAACGCATGCCAAAGCTCGACTTTGAAAGCTATGATAAATTCTATATAGATAATAAATATGAATATATCTATTTTGACACTGAAAAAGGACTTTATAGAGTAAGAAAATCAGGCTCTCTTAATATCGATGAGCCAACTAAATATATAGTGATGAATGAAAGCTTTATGCCTCAATCCATAGTGGGCATAAGCGATAATATGGAAATAGTAAATCCAATTGGGGGCTATACCAGAAGTGAGAGGACTACCATGGCCGAGAGCTTTCTTGGAAGCAGCGACATATATGAGTCCTTTGAAGAGAATAGTTATCTTTATTCATCGGAGGGAAAGAGTCTAAGGATTTCAAAAACGGGAGTTATTTCATATATAAGCGTGACCCCAAAGGCAAAGGCTTCGATATATGAAGCATTACTTGCCGTTAAGACCTTTATTAGGAGAAATCCTGTCAATTTTAGCTCTTATCGCATACTAGAGATTTATGAGAGTGAGGATGGCTTTTTAATAAATCTATCACATGGAGAGCTGCCCTTTTATGCAGAGGATAAGGAAGCGATATTTGTAAATGTGACTGGCTCGGTGGTTACGGGCTTTAGTTATAATGCAAAATATCTCAAAGAAGATAGGCTTAAGGTTCCTGATGTTAAAATATATTTCGAGCCTTATAAAAATGGAGAAGATCCTATATTAGTATATGATAGATCGCCTCTTGGCAAGGCTAAACTGGATACGATGAGGTTGAACTAATGGACTGGGAAAGAGCAAAGACACAGATGATATATGTCTTTATCATCCTTAATATATTCTTGGGAGCAATGCTCTATATTAGAAATAGAAATTCTGTAAAGGACTTTGACGTAGCTGAGATCTTAAATAAAAACAATATAACCATCGATGCTAAAATTCCAAAGCCCGCTAAATACAGAGGGCGAGAGCTTGAATACAAGGTCTTTACCAAGGAGGAGATAATAGAGCTATTTTTTGATGTGCCAAGAAATGAAGGAAATGACGAGTTAAGAGTATTTTTTGAGGATAAAAAAATGCTCTCGCTAATCCAAGGCAAGACTTTAAAATATACAGACGAGCCCAAGGGAGAGGATATAATTAATTCAATAGAAGAAGCAATAGATTTTGCTAATGCTTTTTTAAAGGATAAATTAAGCAATATTGATTATAAATTAACAAGATCCGAGATAAAATATGATAAATTCACTCTTGAATATGAGCAATACGACAAGAAGACTGGCCTGATATTAGAGGATGCATATATCAATTTGCAATTAAATAACAAGGGCATTACCAATCTCGACATGAAGATCTTTAACTCCATAAATGTGCTTGACAATAAATTAAGTATGTCCGACCCTAAAAGAAAACTTTTAAAGATAATAAATATGCCAGGGGTAGACGGCAGGACTATAACCGATGTAGAGATATGCTATTCATTTGATCCTAAAAACATACCATATGTCAACAATCCCGACAAAGTGCTAAGTGGAGTTGCAAGCCTTGCCTTGAGGTTACGACTCGACAATGGACTTGTTATTATAATAGAATGAGGTAGATATGATTTTTTGTTCACTACAAAGCGGCAGTTGTGGCAATGCACAATTTATACAATATAAAAATACTAAAATATTAATAGATGCTGGCTTAAATGGAAAGCAAACCGCCCTTAGGCTTGCAGCAATTGGAGTAAATATAGACGATTTAGACGCAATAATTTTAACTCATGAGCATATTGACCATATATCTGGCGCTGGGGTAATATCTCGCCGTCATCATATTCCAATCTACGCAAATGAAGCAACTCACGAGGCATCACACAATATAATAAAGGATATTGGCAAGGAGAATCGTCGATTTTTCGATGGGGAGTTTTATATAAAAGATCTATTTATAAAGCCATTTAGCATAATGCACGACGCAGTAGATCCAGTTGGATTTGCAATCTATGGAAATAAAAAGATTTCAGTTATAACAGATACGGGCATCATTACAGACACTATGAAAGAGGAATCAAGACATTCACATCTTTATTATATCGAGGCTAATCACGACCCTAATATGCTTGAATATGGTTCCTATTCGCGCGCTCTAAAAAATCGTGTTAAGGGAGAATATGGTCATCTTTCCAATATGGATGCGGGGGAGTTTTTAATAGAGGCTAGTTCCAACAAGCTAAGTCATGCTGTACTCGGGCATTTATCCTATGAAAATAACAATGAACACTTGTGTTATGAAACAGTGAATGAATTATTAAATAGAGCAGGACTTGAGCTTGATCTTTCAATTAGTCACAGGGATGCTTGTGGCAAGCTTATCGATTTAGATAGAATTTAGTTTATATATGGAGAATATATGATAGAAATTATCGCAACCGGAAAGATTCCAAGTGAATATAGAATTCTTATCGATGACTTTATTAAAAAGACTAGCATCTATCAAAAGATAAGCTTGATTGAATTAAAGGAGATTAAACTAAAGAGTGATGAATCCAATTTAGCTCAAAAAATAAAAGACGAAACCATCATCGCGCTAGAAAGAGCTAAAGGCGATATAGTCATATTAGATGCCGATGGAGATATGCCAACTACCGATGAATTTACTGAGCTTGTTAAAAAATATGAGAATATCGGGGGGACGATTTCATTTATAATCGGAGGCAGCTATGGATTTGACCATAGTTTAATCAAAAAATATAAAAAAATATCCTTGAGCAAGTTGACTCTTTTGCATCATATGGCGACTCTAGTACTAGTAGAGGCAATCTACCGTGCCCATAAGATTATTCGCGGGGCAAAATATGATAAATAATTTAGATATCCATGATGGAGATAGTAAATATTATGGGGGCGATCAAGCGTGGCTAAAGGAAGTAGGCGTAGACGATTATTATATCAATCGAGCATGCGCTATTATTTCTTGTGCCAATTTTTTAGTTGCGCTATCTCAAATGCCTAAATTTCAAACTCTTGATATTAAAAATGATAAAAAAAGCTATATAGAATTATCAAATGAAATTTTAAAATATATCAAGCCGACACCATTTGGCATATTTACTTTGGGTCAACTGGAAAGAGGCTTCATCAATTACTTAAATAAAAGGGGCATTGAAGTTAGCTCGATTAAAAGAAAAATCAATTCTCGCTACGACTTGATGGATATGAATAATATAGTTAGAAATGGCTATCCACTTCTTATGCTAAACTGGTTTCATAAAAATAAGAATTTTGATAGGCATTGGATCACCATTACCAAAATCGATGAAGCTGGATTTATTGCAAGCAATTGGGGAGAAAAGAGATATTATAGCCACGATGAGCTCTTTAGCTCCAAAACTCCAAGGTGGGTGATTACATTTGTCTAAATCAATTGAAGAATTATTATTAAAATTAAAAAAACATGATGACGGAAAAAAGCACATATTGATTACTGGCGGGATAAAAACAGGAAAGACCACGCTTCTAAGATCATATATCGACAGATATTATAGCGATGAGAAAATCGACGGTTTAATAACCGAATTGATAAATGATGAAATAAGGCTAAAAAGATATGATAGTGATTATATAAATGGCATATGGAGCGATTATTTAATTGTAGGCAAGCGAATGGACAAAATGGAATTTAACCATAGGCTTTTTGATGAATTTAGCAGAGCTATTTATAATGATATAAGAAGTGATATAATAGTATTAGACGAGATTGGAAAATATGAAATGCAAATAGATGGATATATCGATAGATTAATCGATTTATTTCAAAAGAATCGAGTATTTGCAGTGGTAAAGAAAAAGAAAAATCCAATCACAAAAAGACTTTGTGAAATTGGAGACTATATTATTTTTGACATCGATGTGGAGAGTAGATTATGAATGAATTGATGGAATTTCCCGAAATTATGATTTTAAAAGATAAACTTTCAGAGCTTAGAGATGAACTTTCTCGGCTTGTTGTAAAGAGAGACCAAATAAAATATATTGAATGCGAAAATATAAAAGCCAATTATGAACTAGTAGTAGGGGTAAAGGAGCTTAAGCAATATGAGCTTTATTGCAGTTATCTAAGACTTAAAAGAAAGAGAGATTTAATTCAAGCAAAGCTCAATCGAAAGGAACAATTCTCCCTTTTAGAGATAGAATCAATGCTAGATGATGAATTATATCTATATGAGAAAAAATTGAGAGAAAAACTAGACGAAGTAAAAGCTGCCGAGGCACTAACAAAACTACCAAAGCTAAGTTCTGTAGAAGCCGAAGAGCTAAAGGTCCTCTACAGAATGCTAGTAAAAGAGCTTCATCCAGATCTTCATCCCAATCAGTCAAAAGATAGGCTAAAGACCTTTCATACCGTAGTTTGTGCCTATCAAGACGGAGATTTAGCCTCCATTAGAGTAATAGCTGAAATAGTTAGACAAAATAAGAGCATGGATGATTATAAATCATATAATAGCTTAGATGAAATGAAGGAGCATCTTTATAAGGACATCAATAGATTTGAACAACTAATATCCACCGTTCAAAGTGAGATAGAACAAATTAAAAATTCTTATCCATATTCATTGAGACAAATACTTGACGATGAAAAAATGTTAGAAGAAAAATTAAATAAATTAGAAGAAGTAATAAAAAGCTATGAAGAAGGCGTAATAACAATGGAAAATACAATAGAGGAAATTATAAAGGAGGCTAAGAAAAATTGTCTGATATAATAAAAAAAGAAGGAGGAGATTTACTTGATATCCTCCACGAAACCAAAGGCATAGATTTACCCAAGCCTTTTGAGATAGAGATCTATTTATTCGATAGTTTTATTGCAGGCACCACTCATATAGAAAATATAAAAGAACTCTCTTCAACTATTCGCATCGGTGATCATCTTCAATTTTATCGCGAGCCCGATAATCTCTACGATCCTCAAGCCATCAAAATAGAAAACTCCTCTGGCGACAAACTTGGCTACATCCCTAGTCAAGACAATATAATATTCTCTCGCCTTATGGACGCTGGTAAACTCCTCTTTGGAAAGGTCACCAGCTTGGAGTGGGTGGAAGAGTGGTTGAGAGTTGGTATTGGGATATTTCTCAAAGAGTGATTTGTGCTTAAATTGACCCTTTCTGGCGACAGCTGCGATAAATTTCTCTTCGATGTATCACAATATACGCCTTTGAGAAATTTTCTTGTTATAGTCCAAAATCATCTAATTTTCTTTAGCAAATCAAAATGATAAAAATAGATAATGACAATTATTTTGTTGACGAGGCTTATCGAAGTATTATCATATATCGTTATTGATAACTACAGGTCATAAGTCGAGGATAATCTAAAAAATAATTTAAATTTTTTAATTGAGGTGGAATATGTATAGAGAAATTAAAAGAATTATGGAAGAGCATAATATCGATCTATTTGATGTTAATTCTTTAAGGGAAATTAAAATTGAAAAATTTAAGGCGGGTTACATGGCTTTTATTATTGGACATCATGACCGAAATAGAGATACCATAGATACAATAGCGAGGGCATTGATTGAACTAGGGTATAGTTATTTTAATATATTTGGAGAACAAGCCTTACTATGGGCAGAGGCTATTAGAAAAATCGACGGAAACATAAAAATTGAATATAGTTATGTAAGAGATACTGAACAAAGTTTGACTCTCGGAATGATGTCTATATTAGAAAAGAATAAAAAGAAAATCGTAATTTCAGATGATTATTGTTTTACGGAATATATGTTTGAGACTGTGGCAGAGATGATAAGTGGCGAGTCTATAATAAGTGCCGAGGATTGGTACGATATGCGAAATGGTCTTGAATTTACTTATAACGGCAAAGATGCAATTGCAGTGATCGGAGAGAAGATAATTATCGGATATTTAGGAGAGGAAAAAGAATATAAAAGCTTATTTCATACTTACTCTGATAGAATTTATGATGGCAAGAATTTTATAGAGATGTGGGAAGATAGAAAAATGAGATAAGTAATAAACGATATTTTATTATGTTAGAAATTGACGGCCATAGAAGAAACCAAGAGAGCGAGGCGAAGCCGAAGGTCGATTGGAGTAGGCAAAAAAAGAACGCAGAGCTGATATCTACGTTCTTTAAAAACAGCCTAAAACTATTTTACTTCGACTTCTGCGCCAAAACTTCTTTGAAGCCCTAGCCCAAGAAGTCGAGCGAAAGCGAAGACTGATTGGCTAGCAGGACTCACGCAACCTGTATCCCAAGAAATTGAGCGAAGCGAAAATTGATTGGTGAGACAGTCTGAGGAAAAAGCCCTAGCCCAAGAAGTCGAGCGAAAGCGAAGACTGATTGGCTAGCAGGACTCACGCAACCTGTATCCCAAGAAATTGAGCGAAGCGAAAATTGATTGGTGAGACAGTCTGAGGAA
>JALEOH010000031.1 GCA_022766605.1 Ezakiella sp. | reverse complement strand
CGTTTTACTCGTCTAGGACAACCTTATAATTTCTACTATTGTCAATTATCTGATTTAAAGAGTATTGACTTTTCTTTGCATTTCATGCTAATATCAATATAAGATAATTAAGGAGGTAGTTTTATGAACAATAGCTTTGTGAATTTTACAAGACTTGAATCATTTTATAAAACTGTGCGATTTGAGTTAAAACCAATTGGAAAGACCAGTGCTAATCTACATGATATGATGGAGGGGGATCGTTTAAGAGCAGAGAAATATCCTCTTGCTAAGAAAGAAATCGATGATTTCTATAGAAAAGTAATAAAAGATCAGTTAGGTGGATATGAGATTGATTTTAGTGATCTTTATGACGCAATGGAGGAAAAGGATCAAAAGAAACTAAATGAAATCAAGGATAAACACAGAAAAGATATATCTAATCAATTGAAAGCACAAGATAGAGAGCATCTTTTTAAAAATGCAGAGCTATTTAATATTATCAAATCTAGTTATGATAAGAATGATAAGAACAAATTTGAACAAAGTGCACTTAATGCCTTTGCTAGATTTACTACTTATTTTAAAGGATTTGCTAAAAATAGAGAAAATGTTTTCACTGGTGAGGCTATAAGCACGTCTATTGCTTATAGAATCGTCGATGTTAACTTTCCTTTATATGCAAAAAATTATAAACAAATTCTGAATATAAAAGAAAATAATCCTGAGATATTGGAAGAGTTGGATTTTAATATGAAAAAGCTGGGGGTTATCGATGAAGATGATATTGTAATAAACCATTTTACTATCGATGCTTACTCCAATTATTTACTTCAAGATGATGGAAATGGAAGAGGAATCAATTTTTACAATCTATTGCTAGGCGGCGTGACACTTGAGGGTGGAGAGAAGATTCAGGGTCTAAACGAAATTATAAATCTGCACAATCAAAAAAATAAAGGAAAAAGGATAGGAAGACTAGTGCCAATGCAAAAGCAAATTCTATCAGATGAGGCACGATCAGGATTTCGTTTTGATATAATTGAGGATAATGAAAAGTTAAGGGCTGAGATTGAAGATTACTATAATCTCTTTTTAGAAAATGATATTATTGGAAAATATACCGAACTATTAAATAAACTAGATCAATTTGATTTAACTAAGATTGTGATTAGTGATGCACTACTTAATTCTATATCGACTAAATATTTAGGCAATTATTCGACTATTAAAGGATATATGCTTAAAGTATTGAAAAATAGAGAATTGTATGAGAAAAAAATTAATCTAGAAGATAAAGACTTATCAAAGATCTACTCGAAACTAAATATTTCGGAAGATCTAACTAGCAAAGACAAGGTTAAATATTATAGTATAAAAATCATAGATTATCTATGTGAATATAAAGATGAAAATTTAGAAAATGGATTAAAAACTAAAACGGATGATAATTTCAATTTCATCAATAGTCTTAAGGAATATCTTTTAGATATTGTCGATTTTTCTAAAGATGGGAAAATTGATCGGGTTGGGCTAATGTCTCAAGTATTGGAAACTGTTGATGTAGAAGATATTAATTCTGAACAAAATATTTTGAATATTAAGTCCTTTCTCGACATGGTGCTTGTAATTGATCGACATTTAAAGTCTTTTGTTGACAAGGATCAACTTGATATAGATGTAGATTTTTATGATGGTATTAAAGGATTAAGTGAAGTTACTAAAAATGGAGTAAGCTTGCTTAATAAGGTAAGAAATTATGTCACAAAGAAAAAATATAGCACTGATAAAATGCTGATTAAATTTGATATTGGTGGATCAGGAGATGGATGGTCACTTTCTAAGGAAAGCACTAATAAAACTGTAATTTTAAGGAAAGATGGTCTATATTATCTTGCAATCATTAAAAAAGATGTTAAATTGGATTTAAACAAACTAACTGAAGGGGACGAAAATTATGAAAAGATGGTTTATTCAATTTTGGATATATCAAGACATTTTCCAAAAGCATTTTTGGCGAAAAAATATGGGATACTAGAATTCTTTGCTAATAATGAAAAAGAAAATTCTTTTGTTGTAAAAAAAGATAGTATAAAAAAATCGTGGGAAGTTAGTCGAGAGTTTATTGAGGCATATATTTTATATAAAGGAGATGAAGAGAAAAAAGACGGAAAAAATTTTTTGGAAAAGTATGGTGTATTAATAAAAAAGATACTAAATATAGACGAACTATCAGATATAAAAAGTATAAAGAAGGATAATATACAAAAGATTTTAATAGATGGATATAAAGATTTATTAAAATGTCATAAAAGCACAATGAATTGTGACTTTCGTGGATTACGCCCAACAGAGGAATATGAGAACTTGACAGAATTTACTAAGGATACCGAGAATTACACATACACGGTTGGTTTTAAAAACATTTCCAAGAAAGCGGTGGATGAGTTAGTTGAGAAAGGCGATTTGCTCTTATTCCAAATATATAATAAAGACTTTGCAAAGGGAAAGACTGGCAAGGATAATCTTCATACAATGTATTGGAAGGCATTGTTTAGTGAAGAAAATCTAAAAAAGCCCATATTTAAATTATCGGGTGGAGCAGAGCTTTTCTTTAGAAAAAAGTCCATTAAAGATCCTGTTGTTCATAAAAAGGGGGATATTAGAGTGCCAAAGACTTATGAAGAAGACGGTGCTATAAAGTCCATTCCAGATGAAAGTTATTTAAATATTTGTGAATATGCTCGTGGAAATAAAGATGCACTAGATGAAGTGGATATTGACTTTTATAATAAAATAAAAGATCGCATCACAGAGTTTACTCATGATATAGTTAAAGATGAGAGATATACTGTTGATAAGTATTTCTTCCATTGTCCAATTGAGATAAATCGAGGAGCTGGCAATGCCAATATTAATCAACTTGTAATAAATGAAATTAAAGCAGGAGATCTTAATGTAATAGGGATAGATCGTGGCGAGAGAAATTTAATATATATTTCGGTAATAGATTCAAAAGGAAATATACTCGAGCAAAAGGATATGAATATTATCAATGGCTTTGACTACCTTACAAAACTTGAAAATGAATCCAAAAGACGTGCAGACGCTAGAAGAAGTTGGAAGGAGATTGGAAATATAAAGGACTTAAAGCAAGGATATATATCTATGCTCGTTCATGAAGTAGCAAAGCTTGCGATTAAATACAATGCCGTTATAGTTATGGAGAATTTAAATCAAGGCTTTAAAAGATCGAGGCTGAAATTTGAACAGCAAATTTATCAAAAGTTTGAAAAGCAACTTGTTGATAAATTGTATTATTTCGTCTTTAAAGATAGAGAACCATGTGAGCTAGGAGGAGTATTAAATGGCTACCAATTAGCACCTCCATTTAAACAAGATGCATTCCAAAATGGAATCCTATTATATGTAAATCCATGGCTTACCTCGGCGATCGATACCACCACTGGATTTGTCAATATATTTAAAGGTCTATCCAATTTTAGTGCATCTCAAAAGAGAAGTTTTATTGAAAAAATGGATGATATAAGGTATAGCGCTAAGGAAGATATGTTCATATATAGTGTGGATATGTCAAAATTTGAGGCTTCCGTTACAACTGGAAAACATTGGGATATTTACACTAATGGTTTAAGGATAAGTTATGATGTGACAAAACGTGCTGCTGACAATATCGACTTGACAAAAGAGCTTAAAAATAAATTGGATGATTTAAATATAGATTATAAAGATGAAAGATCACTAAAAGACGAGATATTAAATAATTCGGCTTTAATTAGCAAATTCTTCTGGATATTTAGGCTGGCGATCCAATTGAGGAATTCAAATAGATCAACTGGAGAAGACTATATATTGTCTCCAGTTAAAAATAAAGATGGGGAATTCTTTGATACTAGGTGTGCGAGAAGTAACTATCCTAAAGATGCCGATGCAAATGGTGCTTATCATATTGCACTAAAGGGCATGCTTTTAATGAATAAGATAAAAGATTATCAAGATTATAAAGATTATAAAGTAACCAATGAAGAATGGCTAAGATATATGCAAGAGGAACATGGAAGAGACAATTAAGATTACAAATATAAATGATTTTATATTTTGTCCGCTATCAATATATTTTCACAATGCCTATGAAGAAGTTGAGGAAAAGCTGTATTATGATGCTCCTCAACTTCAGGGCAAAAATTCCCATAAGACAATAGACGAGAACTAGATTTTCAAAATATCTAAATAAATTTGGACATAGAATTCAATATTCGGTTTATTAGATTGATAATTCTAATAATGTCATAGATAATATATTGATAGAATTAGATGAAAATTTTAGAGCAGATTTCATGGAGACAGACAGTGTGATAATCTTTAATATAAAAAGAGAGGGAGATATAATAAGATATGGTTATGCGGCTCATGAAGACGAGGGTGTAATCATAGTTTAATTTTATATTTAATTT
>JALEOH010000020.1 GCA_022766605.1 Ezakiella sp. | reverse complement strand
GAAATATTTTGATTGTTAAAAAAATTAATAAAACACCAAAAAATTATCCACGTGTTGGCAATAAACCAAAGACCAATCCACTATAAGGCTTCGGCCTTATTTTTTTGCAGATATCACCGATGCAATATCTATAAATAATATATATATATATATATATATAAGCATGCAAATGGGAGTTTTATCGATTATTCATTAAACAAGGATAAAGACCATGATATATTAACCATAATAAATGATGGAACTTCATCTGACCAATATGATAAGATTGTTAAATCCAAAAATGGATTGATGATTTTAAGGTCGATGTTGGAGGCAAAGGGAGCTTCATTGAATTTTGATAATAATGATGGCTATTTAACAGCAAAGGTAAAAATAAAGGTGAATCATGAAAATAATTCTATTAGATGATCATAAAATATTTGGAGAGAGTTTTTCTTTTCTTGCAGGAGGATACGAAATAGTTGAAAAATGTAAATATGTAAATCCTACTGACGAATTGTATAATGAACTTGCAAAGGACATGGGAATTAGTGAGCGAACGGTATTTAGTCATCTAAATAGCATTTACTCAAAACTTGGGGCATCTAAAGCAGTTGAGGCTATGATAAGGCTGCAAGGCTTGGATATGTGGGTTTTATATAAAAATCGCCGAAAAATGCTATTTGAGATTTAAAACAAAATATTTTTAATTTATTTAAGAAAGGCGTTTTTGCCTTTTTTTATTTCGCTTTTCGTGATATAATAGTGCTATGAGTGAATATTTATTTACAGCCACTGCTACTTGTCACTTTGGGGTGGAGGCAGTCTTAAAAAGAGAGCTTATTAATTTGGGGCTTGAGATTAAAGAGGTTACTGACGGTCACATTGTTTTTTATTGTAATGCGGCTGATATTTTTCGTGCAAATTTGTTTTTAAGGACGGCTGAACGTATTCAAATCAATTTAATGGAATTTAAGGCATATAGTTTTGAAGAGCTATATGATGGAATTAGCAGATATAATTGGGCTGATTTAATACCAAAAGATGCTAATTTTATAGTAAATGGCAGGAGCTTTAATTCAAAATTATTTTCAATATCGGATTGTCAAAGAATTACAGAGAAGGCCATTATAGATAGTTTAAATAAAAAATATGGCAATATCTACTATGAGAAGACGGGTAGGAGATATCGCTTTGAGATCTCTTTATTAAATGATATGGCTACTCTTTATTTGGATTCCTCGGGTCCTGGACTCCACAAGCGTGGATATAGAAAGGATCAGGGGGCAGCGCCAATAAAAGAAACTCTTGCTGCGGCGATGATTCGCTTATCTGTTTGGAATCCAGATAGACCACTTTTGGATCCATTTACAGGTTCGGGCACTATTCCAATTGAGGCAGCGATGATTGCAAGAAATATTCCGCCAGGGATACTTCGAAAATTCGACTGTGAGCACTTTACTTTTATGGAAGACGTTGATATGAAAGCGATTAGAATAGAGGCAAGAGAAAATATCGATTGGAATAGATCTATCAATATCAAGGGGAGCGATTATGATCGCAATATGATTCAAATCGCTCGTGAAAATTCTTCGATGCTTAAATTAAATGATATATTCTTTTTTACTAAAGAGGTTAGAAAAGTTGAGACGGAGAATGAATATGGGGTTGTAATAACCAATCCTCCATATGGCAAAAGACTGGAGGACGCGACGCTTGATAGGACATATGAGAATTTTAATTCATTTATTGAAAAGAATCCCACTTGGTCGATATATGTCATAACAGATTATCCACTGAAGGATGTTATTTCAAGGTCGATTGATAAAAATCGCAAATTGTACAATGGTAAGCTCAAGACCTATTTTTATACTATGTTAGGCCCGCGCCCACCAAAGGAGGAATATGATGAGCAATTTTAGTTTGATAAATATTAATAATAATCTTGAAATACTCGATTTTATTCCCGATTGGATTAAGATTACAAGCATGGAGGGCAGTGTATTATTTGCAAATAAAGCTTTGAGACAGAAGCTTGGATTTGATCCTCAAGGAATGAGCCTTGCTATGTTAAAAGAAAGCGTCATGGGAGCTTTATTCAACGGTGATATTGCTATAAGCGATTTTGATAATTACAATTATCCAAGCTCCAATATATTCTTCGATGGAAGGCATTATAATCTAGTATCTGCACCAATAGCTGATAAATATGGCAATGTATTTGCATATGTGGATATTTATAGAGATGATACTGAACAAAAGCATTTGGAAAGGGAGCTTTTGATTAAAAATGAGACAATGCAACGCGATCTTGAGCTTACAAAGAAGATTCAAGAGTCTATACTACCAAAGCAAAGTCGCTTTGGTAAGCTTAAGGTTGATTATCTATATAAGCCATGTGAGCCTATTAGTGGAGATATATTTGACGTAATGACTGTGGATGATGGTACGATTTCTGCTTATATATGTGATGTTAGTGGGCATGGGGTGCCAGCTGCAATGATAACTGTTTTTGTAAGAGAGACTATGAGAAATCTCGTAAATCCATATTCATCTAGCATAAATCTAAGCGAATTGCATCAAAGATTTCGCAATCTAAGGCTTGATATGGAAAATTATCTTACTATATTTCATATCTTAATAGATATTGAGGCAGGAAAGATCTCTTATACCAACGCAGGACATAATTGCCCGATGTTTATATTAAGAGGGACTGATGTTATAAAGATCATTTCACCGGGAAAGCCAATTACCAATTACTTTAATAGCATTAAGTATAAAGAGGAGACAATTGATTTTCTTCCAGGAGATAAGATACTTTTAATTACTGACGGTATTACCGAATGTAAGAATAAAAGTAATGAGGAATATGGAGAGGAGAGAGTAGAGAGTTTGATAAAAAGGCGTCCCGACGATATATTAGCTTCGCTTGAAAAGAGTTTAAGGCAATATGGCGGACAAAATAGAATCGATGATATGTGTGCTCTACTGATTGAATACGATGAGACTAGATAAATTTCTAAAGATGTCAAGAATAATAAAAAGACGAACTGTTTCAAAAGAGGCAGTGTTAAATGGAGCGATATTATTAAATGGAAAGGAGCCAAAGCCCAGCAGTGAGGTCAAAATTGGAGATGTGATTTCCTTTAAAACTCAAAGAGGGATGAGCGAGTTCATAGTTATTGGCTTTGATAAAAACTCGGGCTATGTAAGGACAAATGAGAGCAAAGAAAATTTGGAATAGTATATATATAAGTCTTGTCTTGCTTTTACTCGTAACTTTTTTATATCGACATTATAAATTAAATCAAGACATCTCATATAATAAAAAAATCGAAGAGGATATAAAAAGAGAGACCGTTATTTTAAATGATAAAATAAAATCGCTTAACTATGATTTAGAAAATTCAAATTCATTGGAATTTGTAGAAAAGCAAGCCCGAAAGCAGGGCATGATAAAGCCAAGGGAAATTCAAATTTTGGACTTGGATAAGGATAAGGAGGAATAAATGTTTATTAGTGAAATTGTAAAGGATTATAAAAAATATGATGGGAAAGAGGTCGTGTTGCAAGGATGGATTAGAAATCTTAGGGCATCTAAATCCATTTTATTCATAGAATTGAATGACGGAACCGACTTTGAAAGTGTTCAAATAGTTGCAAGTGACAATCTAGAAAACTTTGATGAGATTGCAAGGCAAAATCTAAGTGCAGCTATTGAAGTAAAGGGAATTTGTAAGCTAACTCCCGACATGAAGCAACCATTTGAAATTCAAGCTAGCAGTGTAGAGATCTTAGGAGAGAGCGATGGGGATTATCCACTACAAAAGAAAAGACATACAAGAGAATACTTAAGAACTATTGCTCACTTAAGGCCAAGGACCAATCTATTTCGTGCAGTTTACCGAGTAAGAAGTGAGCTGTCATTTGCTATTCACAAATTCTTTAACGATAGAGGATTTTTATATGCCCATACTCCAATATTATCGGGATTTGATGGCGAAGGTGCAGGAGAGATATTCCATGTAACAAGCCTTGATATGAACGATCTACCAAAAAATGAAGACGGTTTGGTGGATTTTACTAAAGATTTCTTTGGCAAGCCAGTTAACTTAGCGGTTACTGGTCAGCTTGAGGGAGAAACGATGGCTCAGGCTTTTAGAAATATCTACACATTTGGGCCAACTTTTAGGGCAGATCACTCCAACACAAGAGCTCATGCTGCTGAATTTTGGATGATAGAGCCAGAGATGGCATTTTGCGACCTTGAAGGCAATATGGATGTGGCTGAGGATATGATGAGATTTATAATAAGCTATGTGCTTGAGCATTGTCCAAAGGAAATGCAATTTTTTGATGATTTTGTCGAAAAGGGAATTATAGAAAAACTAACTAAGATAGTAAATAGCAAATTTACTAGAATGACTTATACTGAAGGTATTGAGCTAATTAGAAAGGCCGATAAGAAATTTGAGGTTCTTCCAGAGTGGGGAGATGATATTGGACGCGAGCATGAAAGATATCTTGCGGAAGAGGTTTGCGAGGGACCGGTATTTTTGACCGATTATCCTAAGGACATAAAAGCCTTCTATATGAAATTAAATCCAGATGGCAAGACGGTTGCTGCAGTGGATTTGCTTGTGCCTGGTATTGGGGAAATCATTGGCGGCAGTCAAAGAGAAGAGAATTATGATGTTTTAATTGAAAGAATGAAGGAGAAGAATTTAAATCCAGAAGACTATTATTGGTATTCTGAGCTAAGAAAATATGGAACGACTATTCACTCAGGCTATGGACTGGGATTTGAAAGAATGGTCATGTATATGACAGGAGTGGACAATATTAGAGATGTTGAACTATTCCCAAGAACAGTTGGCAATTGTGAATTTTAGGAGTTAAAATGGATTATTATCACGAGCAAATCGAAAAGAAATGGCAAAAGATTTGGGATGAGAGAAAATGCTTCGAACCAAGTGATGATTTTAGCAAAAAGAAATATTATATCTTAATCGAGTTTCCATATCCAAGTGGAGAGGGGCTTCACGTAGGCCATCCAAGGAGTTATACAGCTCTTGATGTTGTAGCACGTGTAAAGAGACTGCAAGGATATAATGTACTTTTCCCAATTGGTTTTGATGCCTTTGGACTTCCAACTGAAAGATATGCAATAAAACATCACATGGATCCAAAGGAGGTTAGCAAGAAGAATATCGCCAACTTTACCGAGCAATTAAAGAGCCTTGGTATAAGTTTTGCATGGGATCATCAGGTAATAACTTGTGAGCCGTCCTATTATAAGTGGACCCAATGGATATTTAAAAAGATGTATGAGCATGGACTTGCCTATAAGAAGAGCATGACCATAAACTGGTGTCCCGACTGCAAGATTGGACTTGCAAATGAAGAGGTGGTAGATGGTTGTTGTGAAAGATGTGGAACTCCAGTTGAGCATAGAGAAAAGAATCAGTGGATGCTAGCCATTACCAAATATGCCGATAGATTAGTAGACGGACTGGATACAGTTGATTTTATAGACAAGGTTAAGGCTGGCCAAAGAAATTGGATTGGCAGAAGCTATGGTGCGGAAATTGACTTTAATACAAGCGATGATAATAAATTAAGAGTTTATACAACTAGGCCAGATACTATTTTTGGTGCCAGTTTCTTGGTAATTAGTCCAGAACATCCATATCTAAAGGACAATAAAAATATAAAAAATATGGATGAAGTCAGTGCTTATCAACTTGAAGCAAAGAGAAAATCGGATTTTGAAAGAGCAGAGCTTGCAAAGGACAAAACTGGAGTAAAACTCGATGGAGTCTATGCTATTAATCCAATGAATGGCAATGCCTTGCCTATATTTGTAGGGGACTATGTGCTTATGAGTTATGGAACGGGTGCAATTATGTCAGTGCCTGCTCACGATGCTCGTGATTATGAATTTGCAAAGAAATTTGATCTGCCAATAATCGAAGTAATTAAAGGTGGGGATATAACCAAAGAGGTCTATCTTTCAAATGATGACGATGAACTTGTAAATTCAGGAGAATTTAGCGGAATGAAAGCAAGTGAAGCTAAAGAAGCCATTATAAAACATATCGAAGAAAAAGGTATAGGAGCTAGAAAGACCAATTTCAAATTAAGAGATTGGGTTTTTAGTCGTCAAAGATATTGGGGTGAGCCAATTCCCATGGTCAATCAAGATGGAGCTTGGCATGCAATAGATGATAGTGAGCTTCCGCTTGAATTGCCAGAGGTTGATAATTATGAGCCCAATGAAGAAGGGGAAAGTCCACTTGCAGATATCGATAGCTTTGTAAATACTTCTTATAATGGTAAGAGTGCAATACGCGAGACGGACACTATGCCAAACTGGGCGGGATCCAGCTGGTATTATCTAAGATATATCGATCCACATAATGACAATTGCATCGCCGATTATGAAAAGCTAAAGTATTGGCTTCCAGTCGATTGGTATAATGGCGGTATGGAGCATACTACTCTTCACTTATTATATTCGAGATTCTGGCATAAATTCCTATATGATATTGGAGTTGTTCCAACCGAGGAGCCATATCAAAAGAGGACTTCGCATGGAATGATACTTGGCGACAATGGTGAAAAGATGAGTAAGAGTCGCGGCAATGTTGAAAATCCAAATGAATATGTCAAGGAATATGGCGCAGATGCACTTAGATTATATGAAATGTTTATGGGCGATTATGAGCAGGTTGCAACCTGGTCTAAGGATGGTCCAAGATCACTTAGAAGATTTATCGAAAGAGTCGTGCGCCTTGAAGAGAAAATAATTGATGGCGATAAGTTTAGGCCAGAGCTTGAGACCCTTTTTCATCAGACCATAAAAAAAGTGACTTATGACTATTTAAATTTAAAATATAACACAGCCATTGCACAACTTATGACTTTAGTCAATGAAATATATTTAAAAGAATCGATAAATCGTGAAGAATATAGGATATTATTGATTTTGCTAAATCCTGTAATTCCTCATATAACCGAGGAGATGTATCAAAGGCTTGATCTTGGAGATGGCAAGATGATAGTTGATGAAAAATGGCCTGAATATATCGAAGAGCTTACTGTTGAAAATATCATCGAGATTCCCATTCAAGTTAATGGCAAGCTTCAAACTAAGATTAAAATCGCTCGTGATTTAGATAAAGATGAAGTATTAAATATTGCAAAAGAAACTGATGAGATTAAAAAACTATTGACTGAAAAGTCAATCGTAAAAGAGATTTATGTTCCAAACAAAATAGTGAATTTGGTGATGAAATAATGAAATTAGAAGTAAATCCAGTAATTGAAGATTATATTAAATTTGCAAGAGTAGCATTATTTGAGCAAAAGCAAGTTAGGAGAAGTATTGCATTTCAAAGTGCAGCTCTTCCAATTCTTGCAATGCTAATTACATTGCTAGGTAGGCCAATCAACTGGACTAATGTCTTTTTCGCAGCTTGCCTTAGTGTATTGTGGATAGTGTTTTATCCAAAGATATTTAAGAAAATGCTTGGCAAGAGAGTTGAAAATAGCGTAAAAGATATGGCGAACAAAAATGAACATTTCCTAGATCCATTTATTATTGAACAAGTGGAAGGTGGCTTAAAGGCAGTAAGAAATGGCGAAGAATACAATCTATTATATGACGATATCGAAATGTATAATGAAGATGAAGAGCATTTATTTTTAATTGGCGGAGGATTTGACTTCATCATTCCACGTAGAGCCTTCAATAGCGATGAAGAATTTAATAGAATGAAAGATCAAATTGATTTTGCCATCCAAGTTGAATTAAAGAGGAATTAAGATGTTTAAAGCAATAATACTAGCTGCCGGTGAAGGCACTAGAATGAAATCTAAAAAATCCAAAGTATTGCACGAAATTGCAGGCAAGCCCTTGATATATCATATATTAAATTCGGTTAAAAAAGCTGGATTTGATGAGATAATAACAGTACTTGGAAGGAATTATAACGATGCAAAAGAGATCGTTGAATACTTTGGCTCTAAAGTAATCAAGCAACCACATGAACCTGGTAGCCCATATGGCACTGGATATGCTGCAAAGATTTGCATGGACGAGATAAGTGAAGAAGATGATCTTTTAATCATGTATGGGGACACTCCTCTTATTGATGATAAGACAATTGAAAATTATTTTAATTATCATAAGAATTGTGCAAATGACATTACAGTATTATCGGCAATATTGGACGATCCTAAGGACTATGGAAGAATAGTTCGAGAAGATGGGGAATTCAAGGAAATTGTCGAAAAGAAGAATATGGATCCCAATCTTTTTTATTCAAATGAGATCAACTCAGGCATATATCTCTTTAAAGGCAAGGCCTTTTTAGATACCATAGTTGAGATAAATGACGACAATCCTAAAAAGGAATATATGTTAACTGATACTATTGCAATTGGAAGAGGACTTTCATATAAGGTCGATGCTTATATTTCAGATAATCACGATGTAGTGCTTGGAGTAAATGATCGCGAGGATCTATATCTTTGTGAATGTGCACTAATTGCTAGAGAGAATAAAAAGAGGATGATAAGCGGAGTTATGATACACAATCCTGAGTCGACCTATATAGATCCTGATGCCATTATAGAAGAGGATGTAGAATTGTCGGGATTTGTTAAAATTATTGGCAAGTCTATAATAAGATCGGGAAGCATGATTGAAAATTCTACCATCTGCAATATGACAATCGGAGAGAATTGTCATATAATAAATTCTACTTGTGAAGATTCGGTGGTTGAAGACGGGGTTAAGTTTGGCCCATATTCTCGCATAAGGCCTGGCAGTCATATTGCTAGCGGAGCAAAGATAGGCAATTTTGTAGAGATTAAAAATTCAAATTTCGGCGAGGGAAGCAAGGCCGGTCATCTTGCCTACATCGGTGATGCCGATGTGGGGCGCGATGTCAATATTGGTTGTGGGGTAGTCTTTGTAAATTATGATGGAAAGAAAAAGCATAGAACCACGGTTGGGGATCATGCATTTGTAGGCTCAAATGTAAATTTAGTTGCGCCAGTTGTAATAGAAGACAATGCTTTTTTAGCAGCCGGATCCACTATAACCAAGGATGTGTCTAAGGATGCTCTTTCAATTGAAAGAGGAGAGCAAAAAAATATTGATGGCTGGGTCATAAGGCGTGGCCTGCATAAGGAATTATAGGGAGGTATATTATGAGTGTTTATAAGGACATTAAGATCTTAACGGGCAATGCCAATCGCCCACTGGTTAAAAAGATCTGTGAACATTTAGGAACTGAACTACTAGATTGCGATGTAACTAGCTTTTCAGATGGAGAGATTAAGGTTGAGATAAAAGAGTCGATAAGAGAATGTGATGTCTTTATCGTGCAACCCACACATGCTCCAACCAATGACAATCTAATGGAGCTATTGATCTTGATAGATGCATGTAAAAGAGCTAGTGCTGGAAGGGTCAATGCTGTTATTCCATATTATGGATATGCAAGGCAAGACAGAAAGACCAGACCAAGAGAGCCAATTACAGCTAAGCTCGTTGCAAATATAATAGAAAAAGCAGGAGCTGATCGCGCAGTATTGATGGATCTTCACGTGGGTCAAATTCAAGGATATTTCGATGTTCCAGTCGATCATTTAACTGCGATTAATTATCTTGCAAATTATTTTAAAGACAAGATTGGTGAGAATGCAGTTGTAGTAAGCCCCGATCTAGGTGGCGTAACTCGCGCAAGACAGTTTGCAAATATACTAAATCTACCAATTGCAATTATCGAAAAGAGAAGACCTAGACCAAATGTAAGCGAAGTCATGAATATAATTGGGGATGTAAGCGGAAAGCAGTGCATATTAGTCGATGATATTATCGATACTGCAGGAACAATGTGTCAAGCGGTAGATAAATTATATGAGCTTGGAGCATCGGAAGTCTATGGCGCTGCAAGCCATGGAGTATTAAGTGGCCCTGCAATTCAAAGACTTATGGATAGTCCAATAAAGGAATTTGTAATTACCGATACCATTCCACTACCTGAGATTGATGAAATAAAAGAAAAGATAAAAGTCGTTTCGGTTGCTAAGATATTTGCAAGGGCAATTGATATTATTCATCGCGGAGACTCTATTTCTAAGATATTTGACTAATGAAGATATTTTTTGGATTGGGTAATCCTGGCATAAAATATGCCACTACAAGGCATAATGCAGGATTTATGGTATTGGATAAGTTTGCACATATTAATAATATCGATATCAATAAACAAAAATTTAATTCTCTAATTGCCGAATCCAATTTAAAAGGGGAAAAAATCGTGTTAGTTAAGCCTATGACTTTTATGAACAATAGTGGTCAGGCTGTAAGCGAAGTATTGAATTTTTATAAGCCTGAATTAGAGGATATAATAGTCGTGGTTGATGATATCGAAATAGAGTTAGGCATGCTTAGGATTCGTGCAAAAAATGGCAAGGGAACCCATAATGGGCTAAGATCAATCTATCAGCATTTAAAGACAGATGATTATCCAAAGATGAAATTGGGGGTTGGCCGATTTATGAGGGATAAAAACCTGGCAGACTTTGTGCTTGAGCGTCCAAACAAAGAAGATGATGCAATTATCGATGATTTAATTGACAAGGCTTGCGAGGCGCTTGATTTATTTATCGATAAGCCAATTGACTTTGTGATGAATAGATTTAATGGATCTGTTTTAAAGAATGATTAAAGATGGAATTAATAAATAAATTATTAGAGGATAAATTAATAGGGGAGCTTATAAAGTCCGTTAAAGAGAATACTAGCGGGCTTTTTTCTGGTGTAGATAATGAAATGCTCCCTCTCTTACTTAGTTTAATTAAGGATGATTATTTTATAGTGATGCCCACTGAAAAGATGGCTAGGGATATAGTGAAAGATTTAAATTTTTATAATATCGAGGCTGATTATCTTCCACCACGCGATAAAGTATATTATGATATTAAAGTCATCGATGACGAAAATATGTTTAATAGACTTGAAATTTTTCATAAATTGATTATTGGTGAAAATAAAATTCTTGCAATGAGCTTATATACTTTTTTAGAATCCAAATTAAAATTGGATATCTATAAAAACAATTCTATAGAATTTATTAAAGGCGAGAGCCTTGATATAGATGGGCTATTTAAAAGGCTTATTGCAAGCGGATATAATAGGGTTTCAAGGATTGAGAGCCGAGGAGAGTTTTCATTTAGAGGCTCAATATTGGATATATTTCCATCTCACGGAAATGAACTTTTAAGAGTTGAATTTTTTGACGATGAGATAGATACTATAAGACTTGTAGACCCTGAGAGCAGACTTTCAACTGAATTTATAAATAGCTTTAAGATTTTTCCATCTATTGAGCTTATAATTGAGGATGAGGATATTCCAAATATCATCTCTAAAATCGAAGAAGAGATGAATTTAGCTAATATCGATGAAGATAAAGAAAATAGATTTAGAAAGTTAGTAGAAGACTTAAAAGATAAGAGCATAACTGGTGAGCGTGAAATACTATTTAGCTATATGAATGAGGATGATAAATCGCGTATCTATGAAGATATATCCCGCCCTATCGTAGTATATAACTATGAGGATGGGCTGCGCGAGCTAAATAGCAAAAATGAATTTGAAAAAGGAGAATATCAAACTCTATTTGAAAAGCAGGAGGTTTTAAATGCCAGAGACTTTGATAATAGGCTTTATGAAATAGACAAGGATGAAATCGACACTGCAATCATTGAAATTCAGTATCTATCCAATTTAGAACATAAAGATCGAGAGATTAAACTAATTTCTCAAAATAGATTTCAAAGGGATTATTTAACATTATTTGAAGAGGTCGAAAACAATGCCAGAAGGGGCATCGAAAGCATATTAGTTGCTAATGAAAAAGAGAGATTAAATCAACTAATAAAAGTTGCAGCTGAGCTTGAGCTTGTCTATTCCACAGACGAGGCAAGTGATGCCTTGATCAAAATAATCTATGGTAAACTCCATGCTGGATTTTTTAGCGAGGATTTAAATCTATCTGTTTATGGAGAGGTCAACATCTTCGGCGCTGGTGAGAAAAAGATTCGAACTAAAAAGAGAAAGAGCTCGAAGCTTAGGATAACTGATATTACTGAGGGCGATTATGTAATCCACGAAGACCACGGGATTGGAATCTATAACGGGGTAAAGAGCCTCGAGATAAAGGGTATTCGTCGAGATTATTTAGAAATACTGTATAAAGATGCAGATAAATTATATTTACCAGTTGAAAATATAAATTTAATCGATAAATATACTTCCAAGGACGGAGTTAAGCCTAAGATATTTGGATTATACAGTGCCCAGTGGAAAAAGACCAAGGAGAGAAGTAAGAAGGCGATTGATGAAATGGCAAAGGATCTAATAGATCTTTATGCTATAAGAACATCGGAGATTGGCTTTCAGTTTTCGAAGGACACTCCGTGGCAAAGAGAGTTTGAACAGAGCTTTAAATATGATGAGACCGATGGGCAACTTATCTCTACCGATCAAATAAAGGCAGATATGGAGTCGCCCCATCCAATGGATAGATTGCTACTTGGAGATGTGGGATATGGTAAGACAGAAGTCGCTTTTCGTGCGGCCTTTAAGGCAATAATGGATGGCAAGCAAGTTGCGATGCTCGCTCCAACTACTCTTTTATCGGAACAACATACCAAGACAGCAATAGATAGATTTAAATCATTTCCAATCAAGATAAAAAATTTAAGCAGATTTCGTTCACCCAAGGAGATTAAGGAGACGGTAAATGATATTAAATCGGGAAATGTAGACTTTGTAATTGGGACGCATAGATTGTTAAGCAAGGATATTAAATTTGCAGATCTTGGATTATTAATAGTAGATGAAGAGCAGAGATTTGGAGTAAGGCATAAGGAAAAAATAAAAGAGCTCTCTAAGGGAGTTGACGTGCTTACATTATCGGCAACGCCAATTCCTCGAACTATGAGCATGAGTTTGTCGGGCATAAGGTCATTATCAGTGATTGAAGATCCACCGAGAAATCGACTTCCCGTGCAAACCTATGTTGCAGAATATAATGAAGGCATAGTGCGTTCGGCAATATTAAGAGAGATTGAGCGAGGCGGACAAGTATATTTTTTGTATAATGATGTAAAGACACAAGACTTGATGGCAAGTAAACTCTCGGAGCTGGTGCCAGAGGCGAGATTTCAAATTGCAAATGGACAAATGAAAGAGCGGGAGCTTGAGGATATATTTGATGATTTTGAAAAGGGAAATATCGATGTACTCATCACTTCTACTATAATTGAAACGGGGATGGATGTATCAAATGTAAATACATTAATAGTGTATGATGCCCAGAGACTTGGACTGTCAACGCTTTATCAGCTAAGAGGTCGTGTTGGAAGAAGTGAGAGACTAGCATATGCTTATTTTACTTATCGAAAAGGTCAATCGATAAGTGAGAAGGCAATAAAAAGACTTATGACCATGAAAGAGTTTACAGATTTTGGAAGCGGATATAAGATTGCAATGCGCGACCTTGAGATAAGAGGTGCTGGAAATGTGCTTGGTTTAAAACAGTCTGGGCATATGATGGAGATTGGATATGAATTATATATGAAATATCTAAATCTAGCCATAAAAGAGCTTAAAGGAGAGAGTGTCGAAGATGAGATAAATGCAAAGATCGATTTAGAAATCGATTCAGCTTTGCCAGATTATTATTTAAATGATCCAATAATTAGAATGGAAATCTATAGGCGCATTGCAAAGCTTGACAATATAGATGATATGGAAAATTGGATAGACGAACTAGTCGATAGATATAATGAAGTTCCAAAGAGTCTTGAGAATCTAATGTATATTGGCATATTTAAGAATTGGGCACAAAAATGTAGTATAATAAGTATTATACAAAATAACAATTGGGTAAGAATTGAGTATGATCCAAAGATGCTTGATAAGATTGATATGGATGCATTTTTAAAGGAGTTTTCTGATCTAGTACAATTTGATAGAAATACTCCAATTATTAGGATTAAAGTAGAATCGATCGTTAAAGATCTTTTGAAGTTTTTTAGAATAGGATTTTCTTTAGGGAGGAAGAATGAAAAGAAATAGTTTGCTAATTATATTTGCACTTATTTTCCTTTTTGGTTGTAAAAGCAAGCCAGAAGGAGCCGTTGCTCAAGTGGGAGATGAGATTATTACAATTGAAGAATTTAAAGATGAGCTTAAAAATTATGAAAATATATATAATGCGAGCTATCCTGAAGAGTTGGAAAAACTTTCTAAAGAAGAAAAAAAGGATCAAAACTATATTTTGCGTTCGGGAGTTTTATCCAATTTGGTAAATAGAAAAATAATTGAAATTGAATCTATGAAAATAGGAGATATCGACACCGCCAAATATAAAGAGAGAAGAGACGAAGTTGTAAAAGAGCTTGGGGACGAGGAAGGATTTAAGGAGTTTTTAATTAAAAACAATATCGATGAGGCTTTTTTTGATCGAGCGGTTAGAGAAGATGTAATGGAGAGGCAATTAAAAGAGGAATTTAAAAAGAGCGTAAAAATAGAAGAAGCTGATCTTAAAGCTCTTTATGACAAAGACCCTGATCGTTTTAATCGCTATGATGTGAAGCTCATCCTAGTTGAGAGCGAAGAAGAAGCATATGATATAATTCGCTCTGATGAGGATTTTAGTAGGCTTGCTATTTTTAATAGCAAGGATATAATTTCAGCTGCAAATGGTGGATTTATAAAAGACTATACTCTAGGCATGCACGACAAATTGGTTGATGATGCAATTAAATCGGCTAAAAAAGGTGATATAATAGGTCCTATAAAGACCGATGCTGGATATTATATAATTGATCTGATAGAGAAATATGAGCAATTTGATCAAAATAAAGATATAGTAGAAAGCGAATATATCGATGAGGCTTTTAATGGAAAATTAAAACAAATTCGCGAAGAAGCCGAGATTAGAGTTTTTATCGATTTGGAGAAGGATTTAGAGGATAAATAGTTTGCAATAGATTGTAAAATATGTTATAATAATTTTTAGGATTTTAAGGAGGATATTATGGCTAATATTAAGCTTACTGCAGAATTAAGAGAAGAAACAGGAAAAAATCGTGTTAATAAATTAAGAGAACAGGGATCATTTCCTGCAGCTATTTTTTCAAAAGGACAAGATACAGTAAATATTACTGTTACAGCAAGAGAATTTGATTTAGTATTTCAACAAGCAGGTACTACATCAATAGTAGATGTAGTTGCTGGTGGTAAGACATATCCAGCAATTATTAAAGAAATTGATCGTCATCCATTTAAGAATCAAGTACTTCATGTAAATTTCCAAGGAGTAAGAATGGATCAACCAATTAAAGTTGAAGTTCCAATTGAGTGCTTGAACAAGGATTCGATAAGAGTTAGACCAAGTGTATTTACTCAAGTTTTATCATCACTTCACATTGAATGCTTGCCAAGCGACATTCCTGAATATATTGCAGTCGATGTAATAGATATGCAAATTGATGATACAATTTCAGTTAAAGATCTTGATATTGTTAAAGACGACAAGATTACAATTTTAACCGACCTTGAAGAAACAGTTTGTGTTCTATCTCATGAAAGAGAAGAGGTTGAGGAAGAAGAAGCAACAGTTGAAGCTGGTGAAGTTCCTGAAATCGGAAAAGAAACTGAAGAAGAATAATTGGGTCGACTTTGGTCGACCTTTATTTACATGGGCTCAAAATGAGCCTTTCTTTTATTAAGGGGAGATTATGGATAAAAAGACTAATTCAATAGGTAAAAATGCAGCTATACTTGGCATTGCAGGAATAATTGTAAAGATATTGGGAGCAATATATAGAATACCAGTAACCGCGATGATAACAGATGTTGGACTCGGATATTATCAAGCAGCCTATCCAATATATGAGATAATGCTAGCCATTTCAACTGCGGGTCTTCCTGTTGCAGTTGCCACGATGGTAAGTAGAGATACTGCGCTTGGCGAATATAAAAAATCAGATAAGACCATGAAAATTTCATTTATATTGATGAGCATACTGGGATTTGTACTAGCTGCTATTATATTTTTTGGAGCAAAATATCTGACTGAATTATATAAAAATCCTGGTGCATATTATGCCATGATTGCTCTTGTGCCAGCGATGATATTTTCTCCAATGCTAGCTAGTTTAAGAGGATATTATCAAGGAAGACAAATCATGGAGCCAACTGCCATTTCTCAGATAATAGTACAATTATTTAGATTGTTGTCAGGCCTTTTATTTTGCTATATACTTTTGCCATATGGATATGAATTAGCAGCAGGAGGAGCCTCTCTTGGCGCTGGTGTTGGAGCTCTTATTGGGCTTATCTATATGGGATTTGTGCATTTTAAAAATAAAAGATATATAAAAGAAGAGCTTATGCTCGACAATAGCTTAGAGGTCAATACTAAGCCCATAGTTAAAGAGATGATTAAGATTGCACTTCCCATTTCAATTGGTTCTGCAATAGTTCCTCTAATGGACTCTATTGACGTTGCACTAGTAATGAATGGACTCATGGATGGTGGATTAAGTGCGGCCGAGGCCAATATGAGATTTGCTTGGTTAAAGGGCATGGCGTCAACTTTGATCAATCTTCCTCAAGTAATTGCTGTTGCACTTGGAGTAAGCATAATTCCGATTATTAGTGGATTAATAGCTAAGAGAGAGAAGAATAAACTAGAGGATAGGATTAATTTGGTAATTAAAGTCGCTCTATTAATAGCAATTCCATGTATGGCAGGCTTATTTTCTATGGCTAATCCTATAATTGCACTGATATATCCTACTACAAGCGATATGGCAATAGAAGGCACCTCTATAATACTAAAGATACTCTCTATTGCGGTTGTTCCACTTGTATTAATTACGGTCTTAACTGCAGTTCTTCAAGCCATGGGTAAGGAGAAGTTGCCGGTTATCAATCTATTAGCTGGGGCAATTTTTAAAATCATCATAACTGTAGTTTTAACAAGAGTGCCGAGTATAAATGTATATGGTGCGGCTATAGGCTCTGTTGTTGGATATTTTATAACTGTTATTTTGGATATTCTAAGCATAAAAAAGAGAGTAGATATAAAAATCGATAAGAAGATATTATTGATATTTATCAGCTCTATTGTAATGGGGGCAATTGCAATATATTCATATGGATTTATAGCGGGATTTATCAGTGCAAAAATTGCGACTCTAGTTGCAATTTTAATAGCTGCAGTATTTTATTTTGCCATTTTAATTTTTACTAAGGCGCTTACTAAAAGAGATATTGAATTATTAAGGAGGAGCTAGTGTTAACTATATCAGGACTTGGATTTGGCGAAAAATATGCAATGACTCTCGAGACTCTAAACTATGCGAAAAAAGCCGACAAGGTCATTTTAAGAACTAAAGAGCATCCAAGCGTCAGTATACTTGACGAATATGGAATCAACTATATATCTTGTGATCATTTTTATGATGAGTCAAGTGATTTTGAAAAATTATATCAATCGATTGCAGAATTTGTCTATAATGAAAGCAGAAATGGAGATGTGCTATATCTCGTGCCGGGAAGCCCGAGTATTGCAGAAAGCACAGTTAAAAAGCTGAGATTACTTGATCCTAATCACAATACAATCGAGGCTATTAGTTTTCTTGAACCCTGCTTTTCACTTGCGGGCATCGATCCAGTAGATGGTGCAATTTTTTTAGACGCAAATGATGTAAATGTAAAAAATCTAAATCCAAGTCTAGACTTGATGATTACTCAGCCATGGAATGATTTTTTATTAAGCGATGTGAAGCTTGCACTTATGGAAGTATATGACGACGAGTCGGAAGTTTATGCAATTTATGATGCGGGGATAAAGGGCAAAGAAAAGATAGATAAAATTAAACTATATGAATTGGATAGAGAGGTCAGTGCAGGATATCGCTTGACCTTAATTGTTCCGAAAGCTCAATATAGTTTGCAAGAATTTATTAAAGAAATTATAGATGGTAAAGATCTCAAATATAAATATAATTTTGAAGAGCTTGTCAGTGCGAGAGAATCAATAATAGAGATCGTTAAAAAAATCGCCGATGAAGTCAGTTGTGGTGAATATGAATTAAAAGAACTATTTATGAGGTGATAACAGGCTTAAATTGATTAAAAAATGGCTTTTTTTTCAAAAAAATCGCCTAAAAGCTTGAAAAGGCTTGATTAGTATGAAAATTTGAGGTAAAATAATAGTAGGTGAGGGATGATCCCTACACTCAGCATTTTTATAGGAGGTATACTATGAACAAATCCGAACTCATTGCAGCAATTGCAGAAAAAACTGAATTAACAAAGAAAGATTCAGAAAAAGCATTAAATGCTTTCGTAGCTAGCGTAACAGAAGCTCTAGCTGGTGGAGACAAGGTTCAACTAATCGGCTTTGGTACTTTCGAAGTAAGAGAAAGAAAAGCTAGAGAAGGAAGAAATCCAAGAAATCCTGAAGAAATCATCAAGATTCCAGCAGCAAAGGCACCAGCTTTCAAAGCAGGTAAGGCTCTTAAAGAAGCTGTAAATGTAAAGCTAGCAAAGAAATCTAAAAAGAAATAAAAATTGCTCCGCTAGGAGCTTTTTTTATTTAAGGCCAGTTTGGGTATTAAGTTAATAAATTAGGAGGTTTTTATGAAACTTGTATTAGTAAGACATGGACAGAGCCAGTGGAATCTTGAGAATAGATTTACAGGATGGGTAGATGTTGATTTGAGTGAGAAGGGATATGAGGAAGCAAAGGAAGCAGGAGCGATATTAAAATCTGAAAACATCTTTTTTGACAAAGCATATACATCTGTACTAAAAAGAGCAATTAAGACTTTGCATATCATATTAGAAGAGGTCGATCAATTGTGGATTCCTGAATTTAAGAGTTGGAGACTAAATGAAAGGCATTATGGTGCACTTCAAGGCTTAAATAAAGCTGAGACCGCCGAAAAATATGGTGACGAACAAGTCCATATTTGGAGAAGAAGCTATGACACTCTTCCTCCAGAGATGAAAGAGGGTAATCCACTAAGTCAAAGTGGTGATAGAAGATATATTAAGGAACAAGTGCCTAATACTGAAAATCTTAAAGTTACGCTTAGCCGTGTGCTACCAATTTGGGAAGATATGATAGCTCCGGATCTTTTGGATAATAAAAATATTTTAATCGCAGCTCATGGAAATTCCTTAAGAGCGCTAACTAAGCATCTAGAGGGGATTAGCGATGAGGATATAATGTCGCTTGAGATTCCAACGGGCAGTCCGATTATATATGAATTAAATGATAAGTTTGAGATAGTCGATAAAAAGACTTTTAAATAGGAGGAGAGATGATTTTTTGTATAACAGGTAATGGTAAAGGAAAGACCACTTCTGCCATTGGAATGAGCGTTAGAATGCTTGGAAATGGAGGAAGAGTATTTTTCATGCAATTTATGAAGGGCAAGGAATATAATGAAATCAAAGCATTAAAGACCTTTGATGGAGTTGAGTTTCACTTAGCTGGAAGAGCGGGATTTATTAAGAGAAATGCCGAAGAAGAGGATAAAAAAGCAGCTAGAGTCGGCTGGGATTTATTCAAAGAAAAACTTAATGAAGATTTTTCACTATATGTTCTAGATGAATTAAATGTAGCAATGTTTTATGAATTATTGCCGATGGATGAGGTAGTAAGTGTCTTAAAAGAAGCAGGGGAGACCAAGGATATTGTAATTACTGGTAGATATGCAGCTAAAGAGTTACAGGATATCTCAAAGATGGTTAGTGAAATAAATGAAGTTAAGCACCATTATAACGAGGGAATTCCAGCAAGAAAGGGCATTGAATTTTAATGGAAAATAATCAAAGAGCCGCTTTATATATGATAATCTCGGCGCTTTCATTCGCTTTCATGCAAATTGCAGTAAAGTTTACAGCTGCAAGCATTCCAGTATTGGAGCTTGTTTTTATGAGAAATCTATTTTTGATATTTACTTCGATAATTTCTATTAAAAAACACAAAGCTCCAGTTGTTCGCGACAAAAAGAATATTCCACTTTTATTTGCCCGTGGATTTTTTGGGATGCTTGGCGTGGTGTTATATTTTATAGCAACTAAATATCTACCAAGTGCTGAGGCGTCGATTTTGCAAAAATCAAGTCCATTTTTCGTGGCTATATTTGCGGCATTATTTTTAAAGGATAAGATGACTAAGATAGATGTCGCATCAATGGTAATTGCATTTATTGGAGTTATATTTGTAACTAAGCCAACAGGAGTTGATGTTAATATATATTCTCTTTTTGCACTATTAAGCGCAATATTCGCAGCAGCTGCATATGTATGTATATCGGCACTTAAGGGCAAGGAATCTTCAGAAACCATAATGTTCTCTTTTGGCATAGTTACAGTTGTTTGTATTTTGCCCTTTATGTTAAGAGATTTTGTCGTGCCAAATCTAACAGAGGCTCTTGGCTTAATAGCAATTGGAATAGGTGGCGCACTTGGTCAATATTTCTTGACATTATCATATATGATGGCACCGGCAGGAAGGGTAAGTATATATAATTATTCGTCTGTAGTATTTGCAGCAATACTTGGATATTTTGCATTTGGCGATACCATTGATATATATAGTGCAGTTGGAATTTTGATAATATTTATCGCTGCATATTTGCCCTTTAGGGAAAAGAACAAGGTAAAAAGTGCTTCTTAGCAAAATAAAAAATATTAAAAATTTTTAAAAAAAGTTTTAAAACTGCTTGACAAATGATTATTGATGGTGTATAATAATCTTTGTCAGCGGTTATAAAGCTGTATGAGATTTACTCTAATCGATAACCGGAACCTTTTAATACTTCATGGTGGATGTAGCCGAGCTGGTTAAGGCGCCAGATTGTGGTTCTGGAGACCGTGGGTTCGAATCCCATCTTCCACCCCATGACCCATTAGCTCAGGCGGTAGAGCACTTGACTTTTAATCAAGGTGTCCCGAGTTCGATTCTCGGATGGGTCACCATTTTTTAAAAATTATTATAAAATAAATATCATTACGCGGGAATGGCGAAATTGGCAGACGCGCTGGATTTAGGTTCCAGTGTCGAGAGACGTGGGGGTTCAAGTCCTCTTTCCCGCACCACAAGATTCTTCTAAATTACGAGGGATCTTTTTTTATTAATGCGGGCATGGCGGAACTGGCAGACGCGCTGGGTTCAGGTCTCAGTGATAATATCGTGGGGGTTCAAATCCTCTTGCCCGCACCAAGTTTGCGACGACGTCGCTTTTTTTATGTAAATAGAGCCGAAGCTCTATTAATCTCTAAATATTATTTTACCATCGTCCATGGATTCGATTTTAGCAAGGCTTACCAAATCTATGCCCATATTTCTAATTTCATCGCCTCCACCTTGGAAAAGTTTTTCTATGACTATTCCCACGCCTTCTATTTTACCACCCGCATGTTCAACCATTGTAATTAGTGCCTTTAATGCATTGCCTTTTGCAAGAAAGTCGTCTACTATCAATATATTATCCTCGGGAGAAAGCATTTCCTTACTTACGACTATTATATTATTTTCATCTGCAGTGGAGCTTTTTACCTCTTCTACATATACATCATTTGGTAAATTCACGTGAATATTTTTCTTTGCAAACACGACAGGCACGTGAAGGTATTGGGCGGTTATGGTCGCAATGGCAATACCAGAGGATTCAATTGTGAGTATCTTATTTATATTTCTATCTTGAAAGATGGATTTAAAATAAAGTCCAACTTCATTTATAAATTCTATATCTAATCTGTGATTTAAGAAATTGTCAACTCTTAATACTCCACCTGATTCAACTATGCCTTCTTTAATTATTTTTTCTTTTAATAAATCCATATTGGCCTCCTATTAGAAGAATTTTACACTAGATGATAAAAAAAATCAAGTCAGACTATTTTTACGCTATTATTACTTGAAAAACATGAGTTTTTTGTATATACTATACATAGACATTTGTAAAGATGAGGTGATTATATGAAAAGAAGATTCTTTTTAATTTGGGTGGGCTTTTTTTTGCTTGCCTTTTCTTGTAAAATAAATGCAAGTAAGATTAAAATTGTGGTAAATGGAGAGGATATCACTAGCAAGAGCGAGTCATTTATTAAAAATGATAGAGTGATGGTTCCAATTAGATTTGTAAGTGAGGCACTTGGCAAAGAGGTTAAGTACTTAGAGGCCACTAAAGAGATTTTAATAACAGAAAATGAAAGAAGTGTTAAACTTAAATTGGACAGCGAGCTTATTGAGATATCGGGCGGTAATTTTGTATTAAGCGATGTTAAAGTTATTGCAAAAGACGATAGAACATATGTGCCCGTGCGTGCAGTTGCAGAAGCATTTAATCTCAATGTAGATTTTGATTTTAATTCCAAGACCGTAAGCATCAATGATGGAGTGATTAATCCCGCTGACAGCTATAATGTAAATGGACTAGTCGACACTATTACTGACCAGACTAGTTTTACAGTTAGTGCTGGAGAAAATATATTGCCTAGAATTGATACAACTAAGCTTTTGGTTTTAGATCCGAACACTAAAAAAGGCTATATCAACGATATATCAAAAGGCCTCAAAGTCAATTATATTCCTTGGAGTGTAAGAGGAAAGAATATATTGATGGTAGTAAGCTATGATAAAAATGGAAATATTGTTGCTGGTCGTGGAAAGCTAGCAGAAAATAAAATCATGCCAAAGGTCAGCATTTCAGGGCCGGAGAATGGCGGTAGCTATAGCGATATGGTTAGCATAAATCCAAATATGAATTTTATTGCAAAAAGTGTAAGCTATACCGTAACAGATCTTGATACCAACGAGACTACGACTTTTGATAACAAAGATCCATATGCGCCATGGCAATTAAGACTCCAAGGAGGAGATAAAAAGAATATATCCGTCTCTATGTCTGTAATAGACATGGATGGAATCAACTATGTTTCAAATTCTATTGACTTTAATTTAAATACTCCTCGTGAGATAAAATTAACGGGAGTAAAAGAAGGTGACAAGATAAACAGAACGCTTAATTTGAATGTAAGTCGTAATTTTGACGTTCAATCAACTAGATATTTCTTAGGCTCATCTACTGGAGAAGTATTGTTGGAGGAAAAACCATATGGTGGACATATATTTAACCCACCAGCTGATTATTCGGGTAATTATTATTTAAGAGCCGAGGTTACTTTACCAGGAGGAGAGGTCATATCTACCGATAAGGTAAATGTAAATATAGTTGGAGGAAGTCGATTGCTTCTTCAAGGCGTTGGTCCTAAGGCGGTTATAACTGAGCCAGTAGAACTTAGTTATGATAGCAATATAGTTCACACTTCAATTAAGTATGTGTTTGAAGGCGCAGAAAATTTCACCATCCAAGGCATGTTAAAAGGAAAGACCAGCTTTGATCCCAAGGGTAAAAAAGACGGCGATTATAAAGTATATGCTCAAATCGATGGCTCTAATGGTAAAGTCAATTCCGAGGTAATTACAGTAAAGATACACAATGGAAAGACTTTTGGACCATCTCCAGTAGTAGAAAAATCGAAATTCATAGATACTTTCTCACCGATGGCGATTAAATCCTTTAATAAGACTGGTATGGCTTCCTCAATTCAAATGGCTCAAGCAATACTCGAAACAGGTTGGGGACAATATGTTCCCGTAGATAAATATTCAGGTAAGTCGAGTAAAAATCTATTTGGTATAAAGGGGAGTTCCACCAATGGCTCTGTAATATCCAATACTTGGGAAGAATACAATGGAGTAAAATATAGAGTAGATGACGCTTTTAGGGCATATAATAGTTTAGAGGAGTCTTGGAATGACCATAAGAATTTATTGCTCACAAAGGAAAGATATCAGATTTTTAGAGATGTTATGTTTGATCCAATAAGAGGAGCTTGGGCGATTAGACGAGCAGGATATGCAACTGATTCGGAATATCCTGGTAAGTTAATTAAATTAATCGAGAGCCAAGACCTAAGAAGATTTGACGAGGTCGGATTTTAATGTCGAGTATTTTAGAGGCCGATGAGGAAGGCGTTAAACTAGCGGCCAGTGAAATAAAAGCAGGTAGACTTGTTGCCTTTCCCACAGAGACAGTATATGGACTTGGAGCCAATGGATTAAATGGAGAGGCAGTATTAAATATTTTTAAGGTCAAGGGTCGTCCGAGTGATAATCCACTTATACTTCATATTGCAAATAAAAATGATGTTAAATTACTAGCAAGCGATATTCCAGAATATGTCTACGAGTTGATAGATAAATTTTGGCCAGGACCTCTAACAGTCGTGCTAAAAGCCAAGGATATCATTCCAAAAGAAGTGAGGGCAGGGCTTGATACAGTTGGAATAAGATTTCCCGTGAATAAAATTGCAAGGGATATTATTAAAAGCTCTGGAGTGCCAATTGCTGCACCAAGTGCAAATATATCGGGTAGACCATCTCCAACCAATTTTGAAGATTGCTATAACGATCTAAAGGATAAGGATATAAGCGTTGTTCGTGGTGGTTCGACCGATATTGGAATAGAGAGTACAGTTTTATTATGTACTGATTATCCACCAAGGATTTTACGTCCTGGAAAGGTGACAGCAGAAGATATTGCAAAACTTATTGGAGCTTGTGACGACTTTATGGAATCTGAAGCTGTGGAAGAGGCTCCAAGAAGCCCAGGCCAAAAATATGGCCATTATATGGCAAAGAAAAAGACCATATTATTGGATATGCTTCCGGGTTTAGCAGATGAAGTTCTATATAAGATAAATCCAAATGCGACCTTTATATTAAGTAGAGACAATCGATTTGAAGATGAAAATAAGATTGTACTTGCCAAATATGACGATCCTTTGGAGGCGTCTAAAAGATATTTTCATGCATTAAGAAAGGCAGATAACATGCCTGGAGAACTAATAGTTGTTCAAGCATATAGTAAAGAGGGGATTGGTAAGGCGCTGTTTAACAGAATGATTAAGTCGGCGTCAGGAAATGTAATGGAGGATGTAGATGAAGATTGGATTTGGTAGTGATCATGGTGGATATGATCTTAAAAATGCAGTTATGAAACATGTGGCTGAGCTTGGTCATGATGTATTTGACTTTGGTTCATTTGAGGGAGAAAGAGTTGATTATCCAGACTATGCAAAAAAAGTTTGTGAGGCTGTAGTAGCACGCGATGTCGAATTGGGTATGCTTTTTTGTGGCACGGGCATCGGAATATCAATTGCCGCCAATAAAGTCAATGGAATAAGATGCGCACTTCTTGGCGATAGTTTTTCAGCTAGAATGGCCAAGGAGCATAATAACGCCAATGTAATTGCCATGGGGGGCAGAGTTATTGGAGATAATCTTGCAATAGACATGGTAGATCAATTCTTAAATGCAGAATTTCAAGGCGAAAGACATCAAAAGCGTCTAGATAAGATTAAGAAAATGGAGGAATAATATGGGAAAATTAATAGTATGTGATCATCCTTTGATCCAACACAAACTATCGATACTTCGCGATATAAAAACAGGAGCGAAGGACTTTAGAGAATTGGTAACTGAAATAACCATGCTGATGGGATATGAGGTTACGAGGGATATGCCGCTTGAGGAGATAGAAATAGAAACCCCAATGGGCAAAGCAAAGGCTCACAGCATCTCTGGTAAGAAAGTTGGAATAGTTCCAATTCTAAGAGCAGGGCTTGGCATGGTAGATGGATTTTTAAATTTAATCCCGGCAGCAAAGGTTGGTCATATAGGGATGTATCGCGACCCTGAGACATTTAATCCAGTTAGTTATTACTGCAAGATGCCCGATGATGTAGCCAGCAGACAAATTATTATAGTAGATCCAATGCTTGCTACTGGTGGATCCGCTTGTGATGCAATTGCAGAGCTAAAAAGCATGGGGGTAAATTCGATCAAGCTAGCAAATTTAATTTCCGCTCCTGAAGGAATAAAAAAAGTTCAAGAAGAGCATCCAGATGTAGATATATATGTAGCGGCGGTTGATGAATGCCTAAATGAGCATAAATATATTATTCCAGGATTAGGAGATGCAGGAGATAGACTCTTCGGCACTAAGTAATGAGTACTTTTTATATATTTTTCGTTGCATTTGCTGCAGTATTTGTAGCAATGCCACTAAATATCTATGCATCAAAAAAATTTGGTCTAGTAGATGTACCTAAGGATAAGAGAAGGATGCACGACAAGCCTGTTCCAACCATGGGTGGAATTACGATATTTATAGTTGTAATTATAGTTGCATTGATATTTATTCCGCATTCTAAAAGACTATTCTCGCTACTTCTTGGAGGAGTTGTAATTGCTGTTTCAGGAATGATAGATGATGTAAAAAATCTAAGACCAATTTATAAATTGATAGCCCAAATAATTGCGGCAATAATTGCCGTCTCAGGTGGACTTAAAATACAATTTATCTCAAACCCATTTGTTTCAAATGAAATCATAGATTTAAAGCTATTTGGAACTATATTAACCATTATATGGATAGTGGGGGTAACCAATGCTCTTAATTTTGTCGATGGAATGGATGGATTGTGCGCTGGGCTTGCATCGATTTCTGCAATTACTTTTTATATTGCAAGCGATCGAGGTGGATTTGCTCCACTACTTGCACTTGCTATTGCAGGAGCGGCTCTAGGATTTTTGCCATATAATTTTAATCCAGCAAAGATCTTTATGGGCGACACAGGAGCATTGTTTTTAGGATATACACTTGCCTGCATATCGATTGAAGGCGTGGTAAAATCGGTTGCGACAATAAGCTTAATACTACCGATTTTTATACTTGCTTTGCCAGTGTTTGATACTCTTTTTGCTATGATTAGACGAAAACTTAATGGTCAAAAGATAATGTCGGCCGATAAAGGACATCTCCATCATAGATTAGTACAAAAAGGCTTTACTGTAAAACAAACCGTATTAATATTATATGCAATTGCTATAGTTTTCTCAGTATTGGGTATATTAATTGGTAGAGTTGAACCAAGTCTTCAACTCACACTTAGTTTAATATGCTTAGTGGCAGTAATTACACTTGCTGGCTTTTTTGGATTATTTAAAAAGAATGGGCAAGATACTCAACAAGGAGGCATACATTGATAAATGTAATGATGATAGTTGGCACCAGACCAGAGCTTATAAAATGCTATCCAGTAATTAAAGCACTAAGAGAGGATGAGGATTTTAATCTAAAACTCGTCTTAACTGGTCAGCATCGCGAACTACTCGATATGATGGTAGAGGATATGAATATATCTGACTATATCAATTTAAGGATATTTGAAGATGGTCAGAGTTTAAGCGATATCACCGCTAATGCGCTTAGAGAGCTTGATAAACTTGAGTGCAAAGACTATGATTATTGCCTTGTACAAGGAGATACCACAACGGTCTTTGCTGGAGCACTTTGGGCATTTTATAATCATATTAAAGTCGGGCATATTGAAGCAGGTCTAAGAAGTGAAAATATATATAGTCCATATCCAGAAGAGGCCAATCGCAGAATGGTTTCGGTTTTAGCTGATTTAAATTTTGCTCCAACAAAGAGGGCAAAAGAAAATTTACTAAGAGAAGGCATAGATGAAAATAAAATTTTTATAACTGGAAATACTGTCATCGATGCACTTAAATTAAATTATAGAGCTGATTACAATTTTAAAAATGAAAAATTAAAAAATTTACCAGCTGGAAAGTTGATACTGATGAGCGCTCACAGACGAGAAAATCAAGATCATCTTGAAAGTATATTTACGGCTATAAGAGATGCTGCAAATAAAGCAAATGCGAATGTAATTTTTCCAATGCATCTTACGCCGAAAATAAGAGAAGCAGCTGACAAATATCTAGCCGAAAGCGAAAATTTTATTTTAACTGAGCCACTTGTATATCATGACATGCTTCATTTGTTGAGCAAAGTTGACCTTGTTGTAACCGATTCTGGAGGCTTACAAGAGGAAGCCCCAGGCTTTGGAAAGCCGGTACTAGTAATAAGAAGAGAGACGGAACGACCAGAGGGGATTGAAGCTGGAACTTGTAAATTGGTTGGAAATGACTATAATAATATATATGACAATATAGTTAAACTACTTGAAGATAAGGACAGCTATGAAAAAATGGCACATGCTGTTAATCCATATGGAGATGGCAATGCTAGCATTAGAATTAGAGAAATTTTAAAGGAGAGAATTAAAAACGATGGACCCAGACCCTAGTATAGGAGCGATTTGGCTGGCAGTGTTGACACTGCTGGCTATGATTGTAAGGATTTTAAGAACGGCTTTGATGTCGATTGATGGTGGAGATGATATTGACGAAACTATCAAAAAGAAAGAAGAAAATATCCCCTGTCTTCAAATGGGATACAATTTATTAAGTGCAATATTTATTGCAGTATCAACAATATATCTATTTAAGTTTTTGGCAAACTGCGAGTTTAATAAGATAATTGCATCTGTAAGCGGCATATTTATAATGCTTGTAGTATTATTCATCTATGATCTATTGACAAGTGAGATCGCAGATAGAATTGCATCAATTAATCCTAATAAGACACTTGATGTTTTAAATGTAGCTCAAATTGTTATAGTTGCTCTTCTAAAGCCAATATATTTTGTATATAAACTGCTTAGAACAGGAATAATAAAATTATTTAGAATTCCAAAGCCCGATCCAAAAGTAACAGTTGACCAGATAAGGATGCTGGTTGAAGCGGGAGAGAGACAAGGTATATTAAATGCTGCCGAGAAGGGCATGATAGATGGCGTAATGGAGTTTAATGAAACTAGAGCAGAGGAGATAATGACTCCGAGGACGGAAGTCTTTATGATAGATTTAAATGCGGCTAGTGAAGAGTTTTTGGATGATTTAATATCGCATAGATATTCTAGAGTTCCCGTTTATGACGATGATATAGACAATATAATTGGAATTCTATATTTAAAGGATTTTATAAGCGAGGCATACCGCAAGGGCTTTAATAATGTAGATATTAAGAGATTGATCAAGCCGGCATATTTTGTACCAGAATGGAAAAATATTCACACGCTTTTTCAAGAGATGCAACGCAATCAAAAGCATATGGCGGTTTTAATGGATGAATTCGGTGGATTTTCGGGTATATTAACAATGGAAGATCTAACCGAAGAGATAATGGGCGAGCTTGACGACGAATATGACGACGACGAGCCAGAGTGGTATGAACTTACCAAAAACACCGCCGTCATCCAAGGCACCACGAGCATCAAAGACGTAAATGATATGCTTGGTATAGATATTCCAGATGATACTGAAGACTATGACACCATAGCTGGTTTTATAATCAATAAATTGGGCTATATTCCAGAGAGCAAAAATGTTCCACTCTTGGAATATAAGAATTTAAAAATAAAAATACTAGAGGTTGAGGATCGAAGGATAAAAAAATTAAAGATCTTCATAACAGAATCATGTGATTCAAAACTAGAAGATAATTAAGAAAAGGAGGAAATCATGAAGATTAGAAGAGAAGTCTATATAGTACTTGCGGTTGTGCTTGTAATAGCACTGTTTGTAATATTTAGACCAAAGGGAACAAAGAAGATTGAATCTACCAATCTAGATAAGATTAAGATTGAAACTTCTGCTACAGATGGTTATATCAACTTTGGAGATAATGACAGAGTCGCATTGTCCAATCCGCCAGGAATCTTTCTGATATGTAATGGAAATATAGTTAAGAATGCAAGTATAAAGGCATTTGAGGGCTCTTCGATGATACCTTCTGAAAAATTTGCCGAAGTTATTGGTGCAGAACTTAAGACATCTGAGAAAAATGGAGATGAATTTACTTTAAAAAAAGACGATATTTCTATTACTTTTAGATTAAATGATCAAAATTACGAAAATGGAGATAAATCAGCATTTTTAGATGTAGTTCCATTAAGAGATGGCAAATTGGTATATGTTCCACTTAAACAATTCTTTGAATTATTTGGCTATCAAATAATCTATACGGACGGAATAAAAGTAACCAGCGATAGATATCCGGTAATCCCAATGTATCAACAGATATTTGCTTATAATTACAATGAAAAACTTACTCCAAAATCAAGAGAGGACGCAATTAAAACTGCACAAGAGACTTTCAAGGCGTGCTATAAGACTGTATTTAAGGAAAAATATAAATCCCCAGATGACAAGATGAATCAATCAAGTCCAAGCGAGCAAGATGCCTGGAGAATAGCCATCGATAATTTATCAATCAAATACGAAAACGATAGATATTATTTTGTAGCAATTGATGGAGTAAATGATCTGCTTTATATGCTTGACAAATATACAGATGATGTATATGAATTTAGCTCAGGTCAAACTTATAGCTACAAATTACTCGATAAAAAAGATCCGGTAAGTTTAAAAAGAATTACTAACTAAAATAAGAGGCGAGAGCCTCTTATTTTTTGTAAATTTTTTAATATATGCATATGTATGAAAGTCAATCAAAGATGGGTATAAAAAATATAGTGCAATATTTATAATAAAAGCACATAAATAAACGGGAGGACATATATGAATAAAGACAAAAAGAATTTTAATCCAATGGATAAGAATGGACTTGGAGAAAATCTTCCAAGTGAAAACAAAGAGGTAAAAGATGAAACCCTAAGAAGGGCTGCTGGTCAAGTTGTTGATAATAACGAGGACTCAATGAGCTCAGGCGCAAGAGGACATCTTTCGATTCAAGACTTGTGGTTATTTGAAAAACATGGGCATTTTAATAGAGAAGTCATCCCTGAAAGAAGAATGCACGCGAAGGGTTGGGGAGCATTTGGTGAATTTGAAGTAACAAATGACATAACCAAATATTCAAAGGCGAAAATCTTCTCTAAAATTGGAAAAAAGACCAAAATGTTTGCAAGATTCTCAACTGTTGCAGGAGAAAGAGGAGCTGCTGATGCAGAAAGAGATATAAGGGGATTTGCCCTTAAATTCTACACTGAAGACGGTAATTGGGACATAGTTGGAAATAATACTCCAGTATTTTTCTTTAGAGATCCAATGAAATTCATAGATTTAAATCACGCTGTTAAAAGAGATCCCAAGACTAACTTAAGAAGCCCAAACACCAACTGGGATTTTTGGACATCTCTACCTGAGAGTCTACTACAAGTTACTATTACAATGAGTGATAGAGGCATCCCATCTAGCTTTAGATTTATGCATGGCTTTGGCTCGCACACATATTCAATGATTAACGAAAAAGGTGAAAGATGTTGGGTAAAATTCCACATGAGAAGTGAGCAAGGCATACAAAATTTCACCGATCAAGAGGCAGAAAAAGTAATGGGAATGGATAGAGAAAGCAGTGGACGCGATTTATTTGAAGCCATTGAAAAGAAAGAATATCCAAGATGGAGAATGTATATTCAAGTTATGACTGAAGAAGAGGCAAAAAATCATCCACAAAATCCATTTGACTTAACCAAGATGTGGCCAAAGAAGGATTTCCCATTAATTGAAGTGGGAGTTTTTGAGCTAAATAAAAATCCAGAAAATTATTTCCAAGATGTCGAACAAGCTGCATTTTCGCCAGCAAATATCGTTCCAGGCATTGGTCTTTCGCCAGATAGAATGCTTCAGGCTAGAGCTTTTTTCTATTTCGATGCTCAAAATTACCGACTGGGAGTGAATCACCATCAAATTCCAGTAAACTCACCTCAGGGAGTAGAAAATCCCCATGACTTCCACCGTGACGGTGCGATGCGTGTTGATGGCAACAAGGGCGGTGAACTTCACTATTCGCCAAATAGCTATGGTGGATGGAAAGATGACACCTCGCTTGAATTACCAGCTGATGAAGGTGGATTGTCAATGAGATATGATTTTAGAGAAGACGATCACGATTATTTCTCACAACCTGGTGCATTATTCAACGCGATGAGCGAAGAGCAACAATTGGTATTAGCTGAAAATACAGCGAGAAATCTCGGAGATTCAAGCACTCAAATAAAGCGCAGACACATTAGAAACTGCTATCGTGCAGATGAAAAATATGGCAATATGATTGCTGAAGCTCTTGGAATAGATATAAATAAAGTCGACCTTGAAATGGAAGGCTCAACATCAAGAGCTGCGTGGGAAAGAGATAATAAAAAAGACTCTGATAAACAAGAGCCAACAAAAGCTGCAGATCCAGAAAGTGCAAAAAATCTTCCACCAGAGGGAAGAGACACTAATGCAAGTGATCCAAAGAGCTTGTTCCCATGGGAAGACGACAACTATTTATTATAAAATTAATAGCGGGG
>JALEOH010000018.1 GCA_022766605.1 Ezakiella sp. | reverse complement strand
TTTTCGCCTCATGAGGGCGATTTTTTATTATCTAAAATTATTAGGAGGATTTATGAGATTAAGTAAGTATTATATGCCAACTTTGCGTGAAGTTCCAGCAGATGCTGAGATCCCAAGCCATCAACTTATGCTAAGAGCAGGCATGATTAGAAAGACCTGCTCTGGTATCTATAGTTATTTGCCACTTGGCTTAAGAGTGCTTCGAAAAGTAGAGGAGATCGTTAGGCGCAATATGGATGAGTTTGGTGGACAAGAGATAAGGATGAGCATAGTCCAACCAAAGGAGATATGGGAGGCATCTGGTCGCTGGGAAAAATATGGCCCCGAGCTATTTAAATTAAAAGATAGAGCAGAACAGGAGTTTTGTCTTGGCCCCACAGCTGAGGAATATTTTTCCTTTTTAGTTGCAAATGAGCTCAATAGCTACAAGCAATTGCCACTCAATCTATATCAATTTCAAATAAAATATCGCGATGAAAAAAGACCTCGCTTTGGATTAAATAGAAGCCGTGAATTTCTTATGAAAGACGCTTATTCCTTTGATGTCGATAGGGAACATATGATTGAGAGCTATCACAATATGGAGGAATGTTATGATTCCATTTTTACCGAGATTGGACTTGATTATGTTAAGGTCGATTCCGACTCGGGGCAAATGGGTGGCAATCTTTCCATCGAATTTCAAGCTCTATCTGAAATAGGGGAGGGCGAGCTTCTATATACTAAAGATCTTAGCTATGCTGCTAATCGCGAAAAATGTCCGGTAATATATAAAATAGAAGATAATAGCGAAATGCTTCCTGTAGAAAAAGTCCACACTCCTGGTGCAAAGACCATCGAGGAGGTAAGCAAAGTGCTAAATACTACCGCTAATAACACCGTTAAGATGATCGATTTAAATATCAAGGGCAAGCCATATTTTGTAATGATACCAGGAGATCGTGAACTCAATATGGTAAAGCTGGTAAATTTCCTCGATGTCAACGAATTTGATATCGAGATGATGGATGATGAGATGATTAAATCATGCAATAGTCATCCGGGCTTTAGTGGCCCAATCGGCTTAAAAGGCGAAATCATCATGGATAGCAGAATCAAGGATATGAGAAATTTCGTCGTTGGAGCAAATGAAGAAGATTATCACTTAATAAATGTCAACTACGGACGCGACTTTGAGGCAATCGATGCTGGAGATTTATTAAATGCCAATGAGGGCGACCTTGCTCCCAATGGCCACGGAGAACTTTTACTTCGCCGTGGAATAGAGGTCGGTCAAATATTTGGACTTGGAACAAAATATGCCGAGGCTGAAGGCGCCTACTATCTCGATGAAAATGGCAAGAGAAATCCAATATATATGGGAAGTTACGGAGTGGGGGTAAGCCGCACTATAACAGCAGTAATCGAGCAAAATCACGATGACTATGGTATTATATGGCCACTTTGTGTGGCTCCATTTGAGATCATAATTACAACTGTAAATATCAAGGATGAAGATCAACGCCGAGTAGGCGAAGAGCTTTATGAAAAACTATCTAAAGATTATGAAGTCTTATTTGACGATAGAGTAGAAAGAGCTGGAATTAAATTCAACGACCGTGATTTAATAGGCATTCCGCTTCGAATTACAGTTGGCAAATCCGCAAAGGATGGCGTAGTTGAATTTAGCAAGAGAAGCGACATGGAAAATAGGGAAGAGCTAGCAATGGAAGAATTATATGAAAGGATCAAGGAGGAGATAAAATGAGCGTAAGACTGCGTTTTGCACCGTCCCCAACTGGATATTTGCACATTGGAGGACTAAGAACGGCATTATTTAACTATCTTTATGCAAAAAAGATGGGCGGAGAATTTATTTTAAGAATAGAGGATACTGATAGAACTAGATATGTAGAAGGGGCGGTTGAAAATCTGATCTCCGCTCTCGAGTGGTCAAATGTAATAAATGACGAAGGACCAAAGGTCATCGACGGCAAGCTAACTGAAGTTGGAGAATATGGCCCATATACTCAATCGAAAAGACTTCCAATCTATAAAAAATATGTGGATCAGCTGATAGAAAGTGGGCACGCTTATTATTGTTTCTGCGATAAGGAAAGACTCGACAATATTAGAATGGAGAGGCAAATAAAGGGTCTCGTTCCCAAATATGATGGATTTTGTCGAGCTATTCCACTTGAAGAAGCTAAAAAAAGGGTTGAAGCTGGCGAAGAATATGTCGTGCGCTTAAAGCTACCTAAGAATAAAGATATAGTCTTTGACGATCTAGTTCGTGGAAAGATCACCATCAATACAGATGATATGGACGACCAAGTGCTTTTAAAATCAGATGGATTTCCAACTTATCATATGGCAGTTGTAGTCGACGACCATCTTATGGGCGTAACTCATATAGTTCGCGGCGAGGAATGGCTGCCTTCTACTCCAAAACACGTATTTTTATATGAGGCTCTGGGCTGGGAGGAGCCAAAATATGTCCATCTACCAACGGTGCTCAATAAGGATAGAAAAAAACTCTCCAAACGCCAGGGAGATGTTAGCGTAGAGGATTTTAGAGCCTCGGGCTATCTATCAGAGGCGCTTGTAAATTATCTTGCCTTGCTTGGCTGGAGTCCCGAAGGAGAAGAGGAGATCATGGACATGGATACCATGATTAAAGAATTTAGCTTTGAAAGAGTAAGTAAGACAGGCGGCATCTTTGATCTTGAAAAATTAAATTGGATCAATGCCCACTATATCAGAAATACTGAAAATGGCAAGCTTTTAGAACTTGCAAAAGAATATTTAAAGGAGTCCCTGTCGATTGATGACGAGGAAATAGACAATAATCGCGAACATTATGAAATTATGATGCAGGCCTTTAAAGAAAATGCCAATACTCTAAAAGAGCTTGCGGAAAAATGTAAACTATTAAAAGGTGGAGATTATGAAATAGAGGAAGATGCAAAAGAGTGGTTAGAAAGCCCCGACCTTCCTAATCTCAAAGCCGGAATAGAAAAGCTACTAGATGGCAAGGAGCTTACTCGCGAATATGCAAAGGAGTTTATGAAAGAGCTAAAGACTCTAACCGGTGTAAAGGGCAAAAATCTTTTCATGCCGGTGCGCACCCTTCTTACGGGAACTGCCCATGGGCCAGAGTTTGACCTGTGCCTATATATTCTTGGCAAAGAAGAAATTCTAAGAAGGACGAGGATGTGATAATATAATATGAAAAAAATTATAAGGCTATTGATGGTATTTATGCTATTTGCGGCAATGTTTTTAACTTCGTGCAATAAAGCAGATAGTGGAGCCTATCCCGTAATTTACGCTGGCAAAAAGCTCGGCTATACTTTTATCGACAAGAAAGGAGAGCCGCTTTTTAAAGAAGTATATAAGGATATATTAAAGAATTTTGAAGATGGATATGCAATTGTTCGAGTGGAGGATGAAGTTAGAATAATAGATGCCAAGGGTCGCGATGCGCTAGATAAGGGCTTTAGCTTTGTCTACGAAGTAAAAGACGGTCTTGCAATGGTCAAAGAGGGCGAGAAATCGACCTGCTATGATCTTAAAAGCAAAGAAGCTCTATTTAGCTATGATTTTATCAAGATGCCAACCAATGGAATATTTGCCTTTATGGATGGTGGCTCATGGGGATATCGCACCAAAGATGAAATAATTGTCGATCCTAGCTTTGACGAGGCATTTCCCTTTGGTAAAAACAATGCCATAGCCACGAGAAATGGCGTAGTTTACAAGGTCGACAAAAAGGGCAATGAAACTGCGACCCATTATAGCGAGGTTACAAGAATAGAGCTTAGCGATTATCTAATTGCATTAAATGGAGACAACGATCTTCTAAATCTAGATGGAGAGCTATTGATAAGGGCAATTCCCGGCGATATAGTCGAGCTAAAAGGGGATAAGCTTGCTGTCGTCTATAGAAAAGACGGATTTTTAAAGACGGGGGTAATAAATACAGCTGGCAAGGAGATCATCCCGCCGATATATGACGATATTCGCCTGCTTAGTAAAGACTATTTTGCAAATAATAAAGATGGTAAATTTGCATTATTCAATATGAAAAATGAAAAGTTGACCGAATATGAATATGACTATTTAAATGCCGA
>JALEOH010000028.1 GCA_022766605.1 Ezakiella sp. | reverse complement strand
AATAATATTTACCAGGGCTTGATTTTTTATTAAAATTGTAGTATAATATCTCCATTGCCGAAGTGGCGGAATGGCAGACGCAGTGGATTCAAAATCCACCGGTTAATAGCCGTGGGGGTTCAAGTCCCTTCTTCGGCACCACTATCTCATACACGTGTATGAGATTTTTTTATGCACTTTAATCTTTGTATAATGTTCGATATAATGCTGATTTTATTCTGCCAAAGTCAGAAATTAAACTGTCTTATTAAGTATAACCTATCTCAAAGATATGTATCAAATTAAAATATCTCTCACAAATCGACTTTATCTATCACAAAAGCATTGATCTGTCAACATGTTTTCCAGATTTAGATGTTTGCACTTGCAATGAAGACGATTCAAATATTATTGGGCTGGCAAAGGAATTGTTGGCACTTACCTTGTACGGACTTGAGGAAGAAGGAGCTCAATATAAAAAACACGCTTTAGGGGCGTGTTAGAGCTAAGACCAAGCTGGAGATTTCTGGCCTTTTTTATGTAGCCCGCTAGAGCCGCTGCCCTATAATCTAATTCATACCTCCTATATATAAGGCGGTAAATTGGAGCAGATCTCGACAGTCCCATAAGGCATTGTCTTAAAATGCTCACATAGATTCCAATTCATTGATGTAGGTTGAATTACATAAGGGTCGCACCCCGCAGGTCGTAATTAAATTATATCAAATGAAAAAAATTTTTTCAAGTATTATTTATAATAAAATAATAATGACAATATAACTAATTGCACCGCCATTAGTATGGGCACGCCAAGCAAAAATATTGGCGTCATGGTCTTGTGGCGAAATATTTTCATGCCTAAAAAACCACCTATGGCACCGAAGAATAGACAAAATATGAGCAGAGTCTTTTCGGGAACACGCCATCCATCTCTTTTTGCTTGAAATTTATCATAGCCAAAGGCGAGAAATGCAATTATATTTATAATGAGTAAGGGATATGTTAATTCTCTCATAAATGCCTCCGTTTAATGGTATTATAGCTCATTTTGTGGTATAATACAAGAGAAGGAGGTTGTTTGCATGCTTAAAAATATAGAAGGATACAAAGATGCAAGTTTTGCAAAGGTCGATCAAGATGGAGTTATGCCCATTGGCGCATACTTAACGACCCCGTTTGTCGAATATGTGAAAGTTGATGGAAAATTTTTACTTCCCAAAGAACATATGCTCTTAGCAACCATTGTAAAAGACGATGGCGTAAGAGTTGTTGAACCAAGTAAGCTTAAAGCCGGCGATGAGGTTTTAATCGCCGACACATATGGTGAGGAAACTGGTATATATCGTGACTCTGAGGCATTTGATAGTGAAATTGCAGAAACTATCTCGCCGATGTTTAGAGGATCGAGTGATGTATATGAAAAATTGATAGAAAATATGAAAGAGGTAAGATCTCGTGGTGGTAAGATCGCTTGGGTATTAGGCCCTGCAGTTGTATTTGACTTTGATACTAGAAATGCACTCTCGGAGCTTGTCGATGCGGGATATGTAGACGTGCTTTTAGCGGGAAATGCTATGGCTACTCACGACCTCGAAGGAGGATACCTCAATACTGCGCTTGGTCAAAATATATATACTCAAGAATCCGTTCCAAATGGTCACTATAATCACTTGGATCTTTTAAATGCAGCAAGGCATTATGACAGTCTTAAGGACTTCATTGCTTCAGGCAAAGTCAAGAATGGATTTATAAAAAAATTGGTAGAGAAAAATATTCCAATTGTGCTTTGTGGTTCTATTAGAGATGATGGGCCGCTTCCTGAGGTTAAGCACAATGTAAGCGAAGGACTATCCGCAATGAGATATGCGCTTAAAGACGCCGATATAATAATTACTCTTGCAACTTTATTGCACTCGGTAAGTGCGGTTAGCGTTGCTCCAAGCTATCGTGAAGAGGGTGGCAAGCTCTTGCCAACTAAGGTCTACTCGATAGATATTACCGACTATGCAACTAACTCGGTGGTAGATGCTCGTGAGGGCTATATGGTCGATGCAATAGTTACAAATGTTCAAGATTTTTGTGTAAATGTTAGAAATGCACTTGTGGAGGTAGAATAATGGCTTATAATTTTCAAAAATATGTAGAACCAGACTGGAATCAAGATTTTTTAAAAAATGCTCCCAATTGTAAATATGAAGAGTGTCCAAAAGATGGCGTAAGTCCTGAAAATTATCATGCACTTTCGATTTATCCCGAATATTTTAAGATCGACGGTTCGTGGGTCTTAGCAACTGAAAGTAGAATGGATACAGTTCCTGTAATTAAGAGTCCAACAAAAGTCGAGATAGTTGAATTTCGCAATCTAAAAAAAGGTGATAAGGTAGTTATTGGTCGCACTGAGGATGCAAGCGAGGGCATATATATGTACACTCATGGATTTAGTGGCGGAGATAAGGAAGCGGGGGATACTTTTGCATTTAGAACGGGTAGAAGCCGTGAGACTGCATTTTCTAAAGACTATGATGAGCTTTATGAAATAATGAAATATGTAAAGAGCAAGGGCGAGAATATAACTTGGGTAATTGGACATAGTCTTGTAAATGATGCTAGAGCAAGTAAGGCATTCGAAAGCTTGATTAAAAAAGGCTATGTAGATGCAATTCTAACAGGCGATAGCTTTGCTTCGATTGATATTACCAAAGCCCTTTATGATGAAAAATCAAATAGAAGTTTTGATATGCAAAAATTCGATGCAATTTCTGCAATAAGAAAATCGGGTTCGATAAAAAATGCAGTTGAAGATGGCACGCTAAAAAGCGGCATAATGCATACTATGGTTAAGGAAAATAAAGATTTTGTGCTTGCCGCAAGCATAAGAGATCCATATACTCTACCCGATACAATCGATAATGTATATGATGCACAAAATGCTATGAGAGTTCATACGAGAAAGACAGGCATGCTAATTTGTCTATCGACCGTGCTTCATACCATAGCAAGTGGAAATATGACTCCATCATATAATGAATTCGACGGAGAGATTAGACCAGTCTTTATCTATTCGATTGACCTTCAAGAGTTCTCGGTCAATAAATTAAGCGACCGTGGCACACTTGAAGTAAAGACAATGGTTACCAATATCTTTGACTTCGTCTGTCATATCGACAGGAATCTATAATGAAAAGGCTTATAATACTTCTTGCATTCTGTCTTATTTTTAATGGATGCAAGAAGGCTAAAGGCCCCATTGCAATGGAGGCTAAGGAGCTAAATTTAAAATTTCTATCAATAGCAGCAAAAAAAGGAGAATTCTCAGATTTTGCTCCCGATAAAATCGCCCCTGTGGATTTTTATGAGGAGCGATATAGATCGGGCGACTACAAGATAATTGCTCTTGATGCCGGTACAGTCGATAGATTTATCTCAGACGATAGAGTGGATCTATTGTTTATGGACAATTATGCCTATATCTTAACTGGATATAATAATTCGCTCTTAGAGTTATATAATGAATACAAGGGGATAAAGACGACTGGAGGAAAAAGGGCTGAAACGGTTTTGTACCGTGTCTATCCGACAGGAGAGATAAGAGTATTGGAGCTAAATGGTCCTGCCGCTCGTGACGCTCACTATATATTAATAGTATTAAATCAACTTTATAATACTGATACCGTAGATGAGTTCAATGCGTGGATGGCGGAGATGAATAGTTTATAAAATAAGGAGGAAATTGGAAGTTGGAACTTGTTTTTCATGATTTGAAAAAGAATTATGGCAAAAAAGAGGTGCTAAAGGGCATCGACTTTAAAGTTGAAAGTGGACGACCGCTTGCATTTTTAGGAAGAAATGGCGCTGGCAAGTCGACCACTATCAAGGTCATGATGGGTGTAATTTCGCGTGATGGCGGTGAAATTACTTTGGATGGGACGCCATTTAGCGCAAAGAATTTTAAAATAGGGTATCTACCCGAAGAAAGAGGCATGTATCAAAAGGTCAATATACTCGAGCAACTTATTTATTTTGCAGAGCTTAAGGGATACAATCCGGAGGTCGCCAAGCGTTCGTCGATGGATTTGCTTGAAAGAGTAGGACTAGCTGATTATGCAAAGAAAAAGCTCGAAGTGTTGAGTAAAGGTAATCAACAAAAAGTTCAAATTGCACAATCGCTCTTGGGCGATCCAGAGATCATAATAATGGATGAGCCATTTTCAGGTCTTGACCCGATAAACTCGGATCTATTAAAAGATCTCATACTCGAGCGCGCTGTAAAAGACAAATTGATGTTTTTTAGTTCGCACCAAATGGGCTATGTAGATGAGATTTGTACCGACCTTGCAATCTTAAATGAGGGTGTGGTAGTTGTAAATGAATCGATCGATAAGCTAAAAAGAGAGCTAGCAGGCAATAATGTATTTATTACTCCATTTGAAAGCTCGGTAGAGGATTTAAAATCAGCACTTGAAGCCAGGGGCTTTGATGCAAGTCTTCGCGAGGATAAAGTCGTGGTCGATTTAACCAATAGAACTCAAGATGAACTTATGAGTGAGCTAGCAGGTCTTAATATCAAGATAGATAGCTATGGTGTACTAAAGCCAACACTATCGGATATTTTTATCAATTATGCGAGGTAGAAGATGTTAACAGTATTTAAATTTGAATTTTTAACAGCAGTAAAGAAAAAATCTTTTATTATATCTATGGCGATAATGTTTGCAGCCACGCTTTTATTTAGCTTTATTCCAAAGCTGCTTTCTGGCATCAATTTTAGCGAGCCAAAGCCATATGGTATTGTAAGCGACAAGGATTATATAGATGAAGCTATTGCAAGTGAAATAACTGGCAAAGACTTTATAAAATATGAAAGCCTTGATGAGATGAATAAGGCGATAATAAATGGCGAGCTAGATGGTGGCATTGAAATCGTTGGAGAAAATAGAAATCTCCGCTTAAAGAGCAGCTCAGCTACAACTAATTATGATAATTTAACAAGACCATTTGAAGAGCTTGAAAAGAGAGAGGCCCTAAAAGAATTGGGATTAAATGAAGGGGATATAGAAAGAGTAAATCGCAATAATTATTATGAGATAACAAGCCTTGAGACCGATGGAGCGAAGAATTTCTGGTTTGCATATGTATTTTTATTTGTATTGTATTTCCTAATAGTAATGTTTGGCAATCAAGTCGCCATGGCAATTGCTCGCGAAAAGAGCGATAGGACGATGGAGCTTTTGATTACAAGTGCTAAGCCAAAGGATTTAATCACTGGAAAGGTTGCTGCATATGGACTACTTGGCATAATCTCTATGTTAGTATTATATCTTGGAGTATTTCTTGGAACTAAGATCGGAGGGGATGCAAGCACTGAAATGATTGCAGCACTTAATTTATCTGAAATGGTTCAAATAGACCAAATGATAGTTAGCTTTTCATTCTTTGTAGTTGGATATATATTATATTTATATGTAATGGCAGCAAGTGCAAGCCTTGTATCCAAGCTTGAAGACATTAACTATGCAATTCAGCCGATAATGCTGATATTTGTAATATCATTCTTTGTAAGCTTCTCAGGTATGGCAAGCCCAGGACCTGTTTTAACAATTGCAAGCTTCATACCATTTAGCTCACCATTTGCGATGATAGCTCGCTATATAGTTACGAGTGTCCCAACGATAGAGGTACTGATATCCTTTGCAATACTAGTAGTTTCTACTATTGCTCTTAGATGGATTTCGATTAAGCTATATAAGCTGGGCAGCTATAATTACGGAAATAAAGTAAAATTCTTCAAGTCTTTATTTACCGCAATTAAAGATTAGAAAGGAATAATAAAATGAAAGCACTGATTAATATAGACTACACTTATGATTTTGTAGCAGATGATGGAGCACTTACTTGTGGAAAGCCAGGGCAAGATATCGAGAAAAATATATTCGAACTAACCAAGAGATTCCACGAAGATGGAGACTATGTGGTATTTGCAATCGATATGCATGAGAGGGATGATTCATATCATCCTGAGAGTAAGCTCTATCCACCACACAATATTCGTGGCACTAATGGTCGCAAGCTCTATGGCAGCTTGGAAGAGCTTTATAATAAAATAAAAGACGATAATAATGTTTATTATCTTGATAAAACTAGATATTCGGCTTTTGCAGGCACTGATCTTTTAATTAAACTTCGCGAACGCGGTGTAGACGAAGTCCACTTGGTAGGAGTTTGCACTGATATATGTATATTGCATACTGCAGTTGATGCATATAATCTTGGATTTAAGATAGTCGTCCATAAAGATGCTGTTGCAAGCTTTAGTGAAAGTGGACATGAATTTGCTCTAGCACATTTTAAAAATGTAATTGGTGCTGAAGTAATATAAAAAATATGCGCCCCAAAATATATTGGGACGCTTTTTTTATTGCTCGATTCCCCAGTTGGGATTATTATACAAAGCTCTTCCAACTCCAATTAAATCGCCAGCATTATTATTTAATAGATCATTTGCCTCATCAATTGAATTTACTCCGCCTGTAGTTATAACTGGGATGTTTACTGCATTTTTATCGCAGCCGAGGCATCGCTAAAATATCCTATCTTTAATATATATTAATTAAATATATATCTATCCTCAAGCTCAAAACTTGCTAGAGTTAGCTTTTCCATTTCGCTAAACATCTCATATAGGTCGATATGGGTGGGACAAGTATCGGCAGGCGGGGTAAAATCGTCTGTGAGTTCACGCAATTCTTGCCAAAGCTCTCTTATATCCTCGTGCATATTTCTTGCATCTTCAATTTCTTCCTTCTTGGCAGTTTTTTGAATTATCTTTACAAATAAATCACGATCTTCTATATTGTTGTCCATTATAGTCAGTGCCTTTATCTCCATAAAATTAAGATAGATTCCACTTAGACCTTCATAATCTTTGTAGTGGGCGCTAATGACCCTTCTCGCACTTTGCTCAATCTCATCAAGTAACACTGGTGCGGAGCGGTGAAAGGCTTGCTTTATGGTCTTTACGCGTGAGCGCATATCCATCTGTTCAAATTCTTCTAGGTCGATATTCATAATATCTTTATAATCCATCATAGATTTCGTCCTCCAATAATTTATAGTTGATTATTTCAATATTTTTATTTTGTCTTTTTATAATACTATTTTCTTCAAATAATTTCAACTTCCTCGAGATGGTCTCGGGGGTAGTTGCAAGAAAATTTGCAATTTCCTTTAAACTGAGTTCAAGTCTAAAGGCATTGGATTGTTTATTTTTTGCCTCGTCAATTAAATAAGATGCAAGTCTAGCTGATATTGAACCGGTTGCAAGTCGTTTATTTTGTAAATCCGACTTCCGCAACCTCTTTCCATATTCTTTTAAGAGCTTAATTGCAATCGATGGATGATTGATCATAAGCTCATTAATAGATTCTTGAGTAATATAGCATAGGTCGACATCGCTCATCGCCTCGTTATAAAGCTCGCTTGGTTCGTCAAATACACTTAATTCCCCGATTACATCTCCAGAGCGATATATTCTAATTAGATTTTCATCTCCATTATAGTTTATAAAATATTCTTTTATCGCTCCCTTTGCAATTATATAAATCGAGGGCATATCACCAGGGGAGCTTATGATATCGCCTTTATTAAATCGGCGATGCTTTGTAATTGAGCTAATTCTAATTATTTCATCGTCATCTAAATGATTGAATATGGGCACCAAGCTTGCACAACTGTGAATCTCCATTTTAATTAACCAATTATATCATAGCCCAAGTCTTCGATTACATTTGCAATCTCTTCGGCCTTGATTACATCCTCATCATATTCCACTTTGCATTTACTTGCATTATATAATACGCTTGCATCCTTTACTCCATTTAGCTTTTTTATAGCTGTCTCTATTTTATTGCCACAGCTTGGGCAAGTCAAATTTTCTAGTTTAAATGTCTTCTTCATATTTCCTCCCCTAATTCCATTCTTATTTCTCATATCCTTCATAAAATATATATTACCCTAATCTCTGCTTTTAAATTCTATCAATCGAACTGCATTTAATATTACAACGAGTATACTTGCCTCGTGGATAAGCATGCCAAGTCCCATGTGAACATATCCTCTAAAAAGCCCAATTAAGAGTAGTATTACTGTTGCAATTGCAATGAATATATTTTGCTTCATAATGCGACTGGTCTTTTTTGCAATTGATAAAGATTGAACGAGACTGTTTAAATCGCTTTTGATTAAAACCACATCCGAGGTCTCGATTGCAACATCGGTTCCAGAGGCCATTGCAATTCCAGTATCTGCTCCTGCAAGAGCAGGGCTGTCATTGATTCCATCTCCCGCAAAGGCAACATTGTAATTATATTCATTTTGATATTTTTTAATTATATCTAGCTTCTCTCCGGGCAATAGCTCGCTTTCGACTTCATCTATTCCAATCTCTTTTGCAACTGCCTGTGCTGCTCGCGATGAATCTCCCGTGAGCATGACGGTTTTTTTAATGCCCAGCCTTTTTAGCTCCTTGATCATTTCTCTTGCATCGGGCTTGATATTATCCATAATGGAATATATTGCAGATAGCTTTTTATCTATTGCAATTATTACAATTGATGCGCCTTTGTTTTGAAATGAAATTATTTTATCCTTTGCTTTATCATTTATATAGACCCCTTCGCTTTCCATGAGCTTGCTATTTCCTGCAAGCACGCTTTTGCCGTCAATCATAGCCTTTAAGCCCATGCCCTTGATGGTTTCGCTTTTTATATCGGTTATTAAATCCACGTCCTTATGATTAACTATTGCCCTTGCAAGTGGATGATCGCTGGTATTTTCAATCGATGCTGCAAGCTGATCTATCTCGCTTTCATCGCCAAAATAAATTACATCGCTTACTCGCGACTTACCTTCGGTAAGCGTGCCTGTCTTATCGAATAAAAATGCATCCGTCTTTGCATAATTTATAGTCGACTCAGAGCCTTTTAAAAGTATATGGCTCTTTGCTGCCCTTCCAATGCCGGCGACATTTGCAACGGGCGCTCCAATGACAAGTGCACCAGGGCAACCGAGCACGAGTATGGTAATAGCTAGCTCCAAGTTCTTTGTTATTATAAATACTATAGCTGCAATTACTAAGACTGCAGGAGTGTAGTATTTTGCAAATTGATCAATAAATCTCTCTGCTGGACTCTTAGCATCTTGTGCCTCTTCGACAAGCTCGATTATTTTTGAAAAAGTAGTATCTTCTCCAACGCGGCTTGCTCTCATATTTATTAATCCACCATCCAACACTGTTCCTGCAAAGACCTCATCTCCTTTTTTCTTATGCCTTGGCATCGACTCTCCATTGATGCTCGATTCATCTATATAGCCATCACCACTTGTAATAATACCATCGACTGCAATCATTGCTCCACTTTTTACCAAGAGCATATCGCCTTTATTGACCTCATCTACATCAACCTCACTATGGCTTCCATCTTCATTTATCAGCAGTGCAGTTTGCGGAGCCATTTCAGTTAGTATTTTAATGGACTCGCGAGTTTTCATAAGTGTGCGATTTTCAAGATAGGATCCAAACTGAAAAAGAAAAGTAACAACTGCTGACTCAGTATATTCTCCTATTATAAAGGCACCGATAATTGCAATGCTAACAAGTAGCTCAATGCCAATTACTTTAAATCTAAGCGCCCCTATTGCACGGAATATTATTTCGCTTCCACTTAATATAGTCGCAATTATATAAGCTATATCGCGAATGGCATATTGATGAAAGACGCGACTTGCGATAAATCCAATTGCTATAAATATCCCCGAAATAAGAGTGAGTTTATTATTATAATCTTTAAAAAATCGATTGAGCTTTTTATTTAAATTTTTCATATCCATAACAACCTCCTGATATTATTATAGCAATTATACGCCAAAGAAAAATTGATCTAGATCAAGTTTATAAAATTATAAATATTTTTGATACTATAAAATATGACGAGAGTGAGGCATGCACTTGACTTTTATCATTTTTTTGATATTATTATATAAGATTTATAAGGAAGGTGCATCATGAAGGAGACAATATATATTACAGGCCATAGAAATCCCGACTCCGACTCGATATGTGCGGCAATTTGTTATGCAGATCTTAAAAGGCGTCGTGGAGTCCACGCCATACCACTTCGACTTGGAGAGATTTCTAATGAGACCAAATTTATTTTAGATTATTTTAATATGGAAGTTCCCGACTATAAGGAGACTATAAAGCCTCAAATTTCAGATATAGAGATAGATCCGGCTTATACTGTTGACAAGAGCCTGCCAATGTATAAGGCGCTTAATATAATTCAAGATAATTTAATTAATCAAATACAAGTGGTAGATGAGAATGAGAGATTAATTGGACTGGTAAGTCTATCCAATTTGACCAAGGCCTATATGGACATATGGGATGAGTCTATACTTGGAAGGGCATCGACTCCGATTGAAAATATAATAGAAACTCTATCGGCAAGTATAATAAATTTGCCAGAAACTCCACGTGAGCTAAGCGGACGCATGACAGTCTATGCAATGGAGCCAGGAGATATAAAAAAAGAGATCAACAAAGACGACATAGTAATAATCGGCAGTCGTGAGGATGCTCAAATCGATGCCATCAATCGCGATGTAAGCCTTATTATACTCTCAACTGGTTCGACCATTAAAGAAGAATATGTAAAGGAGGCCAAGGCACGCAATATTGCAATTATCGCAACCGAGTTTGACAGTTTTATGGTATCGCGTTTGCTACCTCTGTCTGCTCCGATTGAATATATAATGACCAAGGATAATCTAGTTACTTTTAAAAAAGATGAATATTTAGATGAGGTCTCAAATACTATGGTTAAGTCGCGATATCGTTCATATCCAGTTGTCGATGACGATATGCATGTGCTTGGAGCTGTTGCTCGCTTCCATTTAATCAAGAGCAATAAGAAAAAATTGATACTAGTCGACCACAACGAACGCAATCAATCGATAATGGACATAGATAGCGCTGAAATCTTAGAGATAATCGACCATCATAGAGTGGCAAATATCGCAACCAACAATCCAGTGTTTTTTAGAAATGAACCAGTTGGCTCAACCGCAACCATAATCTCGGAGATGTATTTTGAAATGGGCATAATTCCAAGTCGTGAAATTGCAGGCCTTCTTAGTGCTGCGATCATCTCAGACACATTACTTCTTCGCTCTCCAACCACCACCGAGATCGATAGACAAATGCTCTCTCGCATGTCCAAAATAGCAGGCATCGAGCCAGAAGCATTCGCCAAAGAAATGTTTAAAGCAGGCACCAGCCTTGATGACAAGACCAGTGAAGATCTCCTAAGAGGAGACGTAAAACTCTTCGTAATAAATGGCGTCAAAGTTAGAATCGCACAGGTTTTAACCATGGATCTCGACAGTTTAAAAAATATCAAAGAAGATTTAATCGTAGACATGAAAGAAGAACTAACTACCAACAAAGAAGACACCTTCATCCTCGTTTTCACCGATATCTTAAAGGAAACCTCCAAAATAATCGTCGTAGGTAGCCACCGCACAGAAATCGAAGCCGCTTTTGGTACCGCAATCGAAGGCGAAGTCCTCGCAGAGGGAATTTTATCCAGAAAGAAGCAGGTGGTGCCGAGGGTGATGGAGGCTATTGTCTCCACTTTATAATTTGCGGGATTTGGGGTATAAATCGTGCCTAACTTCCTTCCTCGAGAGTCGTTATGCATCGATTTATCCTCCCAAATTCTACTTTAATACAAAAATTAGATTACTGAAAGAATGCTTGTCCTCGTGGCAAGTGTTTTTTACGGAGACTTTCTTGAGATAGATACATATCTTCGCTAAGTTATCTCTAAGAATACGTATTTCATCCTATTTTCCTCAATTATCACAATTTTATATAAATCATAAAAATATTTTTTTAATTTTATTCTAAATAATAATGTATGAGAGACATTATATATATTATGGCTTCATTAATCCATGTTATGTAATATTTTTTAATAAAAAATTTTCTAAAATGATTGTTAGTGTGTATGGCTGGGTAAAAATATAGTAGGAGGTGATAATATGACAAAGGTCATAAGTTGGTTAATAGTATTATTAATGCTTATTAACCCATGCTTTTCAAACGTTGTAAAAGCAGAACAGGAAGAAAGATTCCAACAATATGAAGACGATGAATTTTATATTGCTTTGGAAAAGGGATATGGAAAAGTTACCTTTGGGGATATAGGAGCTCGGTATGATAGAGGTCGCACTAGCACTGGTGGGGACTTTAATGATAACAGAAAGATGGCAGAAAACGCAGTTTATAGATATAGGGGTTACTAGACTTGAGTAATCTTAACAAAGAAATAAATGAACTTCAAGAGAAGCGCTTTAGAAATGTATTAAAAAATATATTGCAGGTAGTTGTTTTCGTCTATTTTGTTATATATTTGCCTTTTTTCTCATCTGAAGATAAATTAATAGAGTACATCAATTTGATTGACAAGCTGAAATATGTCGAGGTGGATGGCGATATTTACTCTGTTGGATTTGAAAGTGCGCCATATGGGCCTGAAGTTAAGGGGAATGAAGTTACATCTAAGAAAAAAGCATATGCTCTTGATAAAGACAAGAAGAGGATTAGAAGAATAACTGTAGGTAAATATGTAAAGGATGGGGTCGAACAAGATGTTATATATAAATTTGGTCGACTTAGCATTGTCCAATTAAATAAGATTGAGTAGTGGCAAGCTCCTAGTTTTGGAGCTTGCTTTTTAGTTGCTCTATATTTTCTTTTATCTTTTCATCGCTAGTCTTGTATTTTGCCTTTTCGAGTAATTCGAGGGCTTCATAGGTCTTGCCTTCTTTTTGTTTTAAGCTAGCAAGATTAATCAAAATTGAATATCCAATTGAGCTGTCAATTGCAGGTTCAAGTATGGTTTTATAATACTCGTCCACAATGGATTTGGCTTCGCCTATGCAATTTTGTTTGATCAATAGTCCAAGCAAGTTATTATAATATACTCCAAGATTGTCTTTGTCGAGATATAGTGGACGATGGTCTTTTAATGTAAAGCAAGCCTCGCTATCTCGACCGAGCTTTGCAAGAGTATTGGCCTTATGAAGTATGAGATAATCCCTTTCATATCCACGAGATTTTTCTATGCCATCATTTATTTCAGAGATATATCCATCAGGATCCGATAGAGCTTTTGCGGAATTTTCTTTAAGTCTTTTAATCATATCGCTTCTTGATTTTAAAGTCGACCTGATAGATATAGCACTTATCACGACCATACCAGCAAGTAGAGCTATTATAAAAAATGCATTTGAAATAATTCCACGCTGTCTAAGGTAGAATACAAATATCAGCCATATTAAATTTAATATATTTATCGTTGCTTTTTTCATATCGTGCCTCCTCTTTAATTATATCATCTTTGCTAATGCTAGTAAAGTGCAAAGAATGTAAAAAAATATTTAATAAAAACAGATTATTATGAGTATTAGGAATATGAATGTGGTATATTTATTAATGGTACTATATTTATTAATGGTGCTATATTAATAGCGGAGAGGAGAAGATATATGAAGAGATTATTTGTTGTAATTATGGCAGTCGCGATGGTATTTGTTGGCTGCACAAAGAAGAGTGATTTTAGTGGGGAGCTTTCATTTGCAGGTTCATCAACTCTTGCACCGGTTATTTCAGCGGTAGCAGATGATTTTAAATCAAACGCAAATAGCTGGAGGGATATTGATGCTAAATTTGCCGATAAAGAGATTGTGGTAAATGTATCAACTGGTGGTTCAGGTGCTGGAATCAAAGCTATTCAAGAAAATACTGCTAATTTTGGAATGGTAGCTCGCGAGTTAAAAGATGGTGAAAAAGAAATAAAGGATTTGATAGTTGATAAGATAGGCATCGATGCTCTTACCATATCGATCAATCCAGAGAATCCAGCTTCTGCAATTTTTGATAATTTAAGCAGTGATGAAATTAGAAAGATTTTCTCTGGTGAATATAAAACATGGAATGAGCTTGATGAAAGTTTGCCGGATGAGGAAATAGTTGTAGTGATTCGTGATTTGGGCGGTGGAGCTCATGAAGTTTTTCAAAATGCTATTATGGGTGAGACTGCTGTAAGAGAAGATGCTATTCAAGCTCCATCTATGGGAGCTCTTGTGCAAAAGATTATTGAGAATAAAAATGCAATAGGATATGCATCATATGGTGTTTCCAAGCAAAATGAAGGTAAACTATTTCCTATTAAAGTAGATGGAGTTGAGGCAAGTGAGGATACTATATTAGATGGTTCATATATAATCTCAAGGCCTCTATTGGTTTGTCATATTGGCGAATTAGATAGCGAGGCTCAATATTTTATGGATTATATAAAATCAGATAAGGGCGAACAAATTTTAAATGATTTGGGATTTGTTCCAGTAAAATAACGTTGGAGGTGAAATATGAGAAAGAATAATTGGTCTAAATTAATATTCTCATTTTTCACCTTTTTTTCTATATCTTTACTATTTCTTATCTTTCTTTTTATCATAAAGGAGAGTCTACCTTTTTTTAAGGATATTGGTATAATTGATTTTCTTAAAGGGAAGTCTTGGAGATCTGGTACGAATTTAAATTATGGCTTATTGCCTATTCTTCTTGCAAGCATATATTCATCTTTTATTGCAATTGTTATAGCAACGCCAATATCGCTTTCTATTAGTTTACTAATAGTCGGATATATTTCAAATCGATATAAAAAATATATAAACAATATGTTGAATTTATTATCTGGCATTCCATCAGTTATATATGGTTTTTTGGGATTAAAAGTAATAGTAAAATTCTTTGAAAATAATTTAAATATGCCGACAGGCGAGTCAACACTTGCAGGAGGTATTTTACTTGCTTTTATGATAGTGCCTTTTATTACTTCTGTTACTGTGGATAAGATGGAGAAAACCTATTCAAAATATATGGAGATTGCAACTAGCTTAGGACTATCTAAGATTTATTTTTTAAGAACTGTGATATTAAAGGATTCATTAAAAAATCTATTGGCAGGTGTTTTGTTGGGTTTGGGACGAGCTTTTGGTGAGACTATGGCCGTTATGATGGTAATTGGAAATGCTCCAATAATGCCAAAACTTCTTGGTAAAGCGCAAACAATACCAAGTTTGATCGCTCTTGAGATGGGAATGGCAGAGGTTGGTAGTATACATTATCACAGTCTTTTTGCAGCAGGTCTTGTGCTTATGATTATTAACATAATTATCAATTTGCTATTTTCGATTGTATCTAGGAGTAGTAATGAGGAAGTTTAAAGAT
>JALEOH010000010.1 GCA_022766605.1 Ezakiella sp. | reverse complement strand
GAGAAATCGATTATACAAGGGCAGGGGAAATACTCTTACAAGATTTAAGAAGTGGAAAACTCGGCAGACTAACTCTAGAAGATATAAAAGATATATAAATAATGGCATGTGATTATTATATAAATATTAATCACATTTTTTATTAATTTATATATTATATTTTATGATCAAAATAATATTTCAAGAATCTTAACCCTTTTTGAAATATTGACTAAACAAAACAATATAAATTTTAAATGAAATAATTATGGGATAAAATTTAATCAATTTATATATTAAAATAAAAATATATTTTATAAATATTTTATTGATCTAAAAATATATCCAACCTAAACTATTTTTTAGAATCAAGAACCATGGTCTAAGGGATCAATGATCTAATACAAATTTAATTAATTAATATAAATTAATTTATTCGCCAAAATCAAAAATAACTTCCACAAATCAATTTTTTATATCGCAAAAGCATTTTTTCTCCCACAAAAGCATATTTTATCTCACAAAAAAATTAACTCTAATTACACCAGCAAATTCAGCTCAATTTCACCTACGAATAAATACTACCATATAATACAGGCACATAAATAACAAAGAAATACAAAATTAAAAATCCAATGAAAAAAATAAAGCGAATATAACATAAAAGCAAATTATAGAAGCAAGAGAACAAATGACATAATAACACCTCATTTACAAGCAAAATTCAAACACAAACACAATCTATATACTTGTAATTAAAAGAGAATTACAAGTATATAGATTAAATATAAGAGGTCGGCAAAGAAAAAAAGGATCTTGTAACAGCTAGACCTATATCTATTTTGTTCCCATTTTTAAGGTCCGAAGTTATGAGTTTAACAATGAAAACAAATGGAAAGCCAGTTATTATTCCAATCGTTAATATTGATAAACTTCTAAGCAAAGAAATAAATTAAACAGTAGTAAATGAGTATTTTAAAGTACAATCGGCTACTTCTATAAATCAAAAGGCTATGAGTTATGCTCATAGCCTTTTGATTTAAGATTTTTTCATTATTCAATAACATAACTAGCCTGTTATTATTAAGAGTAGGATAGTCATAATTATTCAATGACGTAATACTTTTGTTTTACTCCTCAAAATTTGACACAGTGTCTAATTATTATAAATTCAAAAAATTACCCCTTATTTCAATTCATGAATATAAGAGGTAATTATAATTATTCTATCTACTTGTTTCCATTGCAGTATATACAAATGTCGATACAACGATGATTAAAATTGCAGTTATCATAACAATTTTAAAATCAATTTTTGTAAATGCAGCTACCGCCACCAAAAATCCAATTATCATTAATGTAATGCCAGTTTTTTTGTTTACTTTTCTCCATATTTCTTCGCTTTCAAATGTTTTTTTAATTCTAACACCAATCGCTTTATTAATATGTGTATTCTTTGTTGCATATCCTGCGCCAATAAGTATTAGCCCAATTACAACACCTGCTCCAATTTTGATATAGTCAGTTGACATTGATAATTTTGCAATAAGATAAACCATTATTTGTGTTGCAAGCACTCCAAAACATGTAACTGCACCTACAAATCTTATCATATTTGCATTTATTTCTGCTTTTTGCAATTCATTTTCAGATTTTCCTGAAGCAACTCCTTTTGATGTAACTCTAGCTAGAATTTCCCAAAACAAAATCAATACAAAAATGATTGCTGGAAAAATTAATAGCTCATATCTGGAGCCATATCTTGTAATCTCTCCATTAGAATCAAAATGCATTGGGACCTTGTCTGTAATTGTCATTATAGCTAGCACGCCAACTAAAATTGACAAAATTAAAATTGCTGTTGATTTTTTCATAAATTCTCCTCTCTTAAATATTTATTTCGTCTACAAAATGAGTGAATACATATAAAGATCATTATCTAAAAATTCATCACCGCATCCCTTAGTAAGAATTTCAATTATTTTAAAAATAATATCCCCTCTAATCAATGGCTCACCACCACATAAGCAAACGCTTACAGGGCTTATATCAGCGATCTGCTTAGATACTTCTATTAATTCAGTGTCACTAAGATCGTTATATAGCTTATCTCCACTATTGTTATAACAATGTTACATCTCATATTGCATTTACTTGTAACATTAAAAGCTACTGAAAATGGGCCACTTCTTTGAGACAAAAGTAGGTTTTTATCAAATGTATTGGTTTTCATTTTATAACTATTTTGATTTTGTAACTACTGATGTGCTAACAACAGCATTTGTGCCTACAGCAACATTCCAACCTACAGATGCACCAACTATAAATGTTGCAGCTACGACTGTAACAGCAGCCACTAATATGAATACTGCAACAGGAACGCCACTTGGAGCCTCGCCGTTTCCTTCGTAATCAGACATTGGAACCATCACTGGTCTTTCATAGATTCCACCCTTTAATTGCTTTTCCATTTCATTACTCATTTCGATGATTTAGTAAAGGTACGCATCGTTTAATACTAACCTTATTATATCATAAAAAATTATGTCTGTCTATATTTTCTTTTTTATATTTTGCTCTATCGGGGAGTTTTTTAATACACAAATTATTTCGCGGTCTCTACAATTTATGCAAATACAGGTTAAGAGAAATCTAATTTAATAAACTTTCCAATATATTGCATATAAGCCTTTTTCTGCCATAGCATTTTCTGAACCTATATAAAACTTTCTGTATGACAAACTTAATCTTAATTAATTATTAGAATAAATGGATAGTTAATACTATAAGTTTTTCAAGTTTTATACTTTAAAATAAATTATCTATTAAGTTCACGGCTTCAATTTTCTTATCTGTATGGACGTGTAAATATATTTTTTGCAGCATATTTGTATTTTCGTGTCCCATTAGTTTTGAAACTGTAAATAAATCTGCACCAGCTTCAAATAATCTTGTTGTATAGGTGTGCCTGATTTTGTGAAGCGTTCTTCCTTCGTGATCGATATTGTTTTTTATTAATATTTGTTTAAATCGTTTTCTAATGCACTGGCTACAAATTGGTAATCCTGAATTATTCTGAATAGAAGGAAATAAGAGTCCATTTTTTATATATGGCTTAATTTTCTCATATACAGAAGCTGGTAAAGGTACAATTCTACTAGATCCTTCTGTTTTGGGTTTAGAGAAAAATTTCTCATGTGTGTGTCTTCCGTCTTTGTTAGGAACATAAGTGTCAATCCATTGCTTGTTAACATTTATATTACCATTACATATATCATCGCTATTGAGGGCTAGGCATTCGCTAATTCTTAATCCTGAAGAGAACAGTAAAAATATAACCAGATCTTTTGAGTCTTCTAAATTTAAAGAGCTTATGATTTTGTTTTGTTCATCGATTGTAAATGCTATAAAATTATAATTAATTTTATAGACTATATTTTTCTCTCTTCTTTAATTGCTTCAACATTTTTTGCAGGTTTTTTTTAATTAGATTATGCCTGACAGCATAATTTAAGCAGTTATTCATTATTTTTAATTGAGTGTTTACTATATATACACTATCTCCAATTTTTATTCTATCATTTAAATGCGTAGTAATATCCATTGATGTAATTTTAGAAATAGGAATATTCGATATAAAACTAGGAAAGATTTTATTGTAAATGGGATATTTATAATATTTAAGTGTATTAACCGATTTGTTGTTTTCTACATAAAAATCAAGCCAATGATTCATAAAGTCTTTTAAAGTTATTTTTCAGTTTCTAAATGCTCTCCATTTAATATATCAGCTTTCATTTTAACTAATCAATCAGTGCATTCAGATTTTCTTTTATTAGTAAATGTTTTTTCTTCCATTTATCTGTAATTGGATCTTTGTGAGTATAAACTTGGGCAGTCCAATAAACTTGACTATTAATTATCCTTTTATATATAGATCCTTCTCCAGCTTCACGTCTAGCCAAAACATTTCCTCCTTAATTTATTATGTAATATCCCCTCAGAAGGGGAATGTGTGTTTATAAATGACTTGTGGCACCTTTTAATGCATATCTTACAAGAAATACAGCTAACCAAAAAAATCTTATAACAAGAATTGCAATTATATAATATGTTGTTTTTTCGCTTATATAGAATATAGACACGAAAGATAGTATAAAAAATGCAATCGTACATATCGTTCCTATTGTTTTTTTACTTAATAAAAACAATATAATCCCAAAGAATAAAACCCAACTTGCAATATCAACATTTTTCTGTATACCCATAATAAATGAAGAACACAATAAAATATAAATAATTCCTATTGCAAAAGATATTATGTTGAATTTCCAAATGTTTTTTTCGTTCAATTCTTTTTTAGATATTTTAGCTATAAGAAGCGATAAATAATTTACCATCATGTTGTTTTTAAGCATTTTAACACCTATTTTAACCCTTCAACTGTGCATTCATATTTTTCTTCTTTTAATCTGACATCAATTTTGGGTTCTGTGTCTACTAATTTGAGTATGTTCCAAAATTATAGAAGCAAGAGAACAAATGACATAATAACACCTCATTTACAAGCAAAATTCTAACACAAACTCAATCTATATACTTGTAATTCAAAGAGAATTACAAGTATATCAGATTAAATATAAGGGGTCGGCAAAGAAAAAAAGGAAAAACAAAATTTACAAAAAAACTCAATTAAAGCAATTGACAAACACATTTAGTAATGGTATAATATATTTGTAGTAAAGAGAACTACAACAAGTGGCTTTGATCACAAATTAAATAGCCCAACAAATGGAATTGGCACCCGGTCTTGAGTCGCAACACAGACCTAAAAGATGTACTAACAACACTAGATACATATTAGCAAAACTAATAAATCTAAACGAACAGGAGACAAACCTGGTTATGGGGTAAGAGCCGGCTCCCGAATTATGATTCAACTAAATAAACATATGTAAAAACCAAAGCATGTAATGACCAAAAAACTAAAAGAATTGTATTAAAAAGTCGAAAGACTCTTTTTTTATGTGTCCAATTATTAATAATATCTTAACAACTTCTAACTCAAAAAAAGTAAACCAAACTAAATTACTAATAAAAGAATAAAATAAATAGAAAAAAAGAAAAAAGATCAAAGCCACCAAAACAAAGGAGGACAACATGAAAAAGCACAATATACAAAAAGCAAACAAAGTACAAAAAGCAATAATCGGAACACTAGTAGCAACACAACTAATAACAACCGGGGCACTGGCTGCTCCACAAGAAGCAGTGAACGCATTTAAAGATGTAAGAGAAGTAAGACAGACAATAGGACAGTTCAACGGAGAGATAAAATTATTCTTAAACAAGAATGGCAATAAAGAAAGAATCGACCAAAAGATGCAAGACGGATTAAGAGTAGTAAATGGAAGAACATGCATAGGAGTAAGAGATCTAGTAAATGCAATTGAAGGGGCAGAGGTAAACTGGGACGGAACAAATAAAATAGTAGACATCACATACAACGGCAGGAGCATATCCTATCCACTAGGAAAACCGGTTATGTGGGACGGGGATAAGATGGTCACCATAGATGTACCAGCACAAGTAGACCCGAGCATCGAACGCACATTCCTACCTATAAGAAGCATAGCAGAGACATTAGGATTTAAAGTTGACTGGAATCAAAAGACCAAAGAAGTAACCCTAACCCCGGGAGCAGGCACCACAGCTATCCAACAACCAACACAACAATCAAAGGCAAACGCGAATAAAGAGGGAACATGGGAAAACAGACCTAATACTTACAGACTCTCAAGTGGGGTACAATTACCAGATTACAATAATTTACCTAAAGGGAATAATTATTACTTTTTATCGGAAAAAGACTGGGAGGATAATGGTGACTTCACTCAAACATTTGCAAGAGGAACTAAGTGGGAAGCAACTATTCCAAAAATAGCAACTAAAGCTGACTCTGCTCCAATAAATCCAGATTTCAAAATCCTAGGTGAAAATAAAGGTGACAAAAGGTACAAGCACTGGGTAATTGGCGAAGGCGACCCATCATGGGAGTTTATGTACAATAAGTTTGATAGAGGTTGGTATGAAGTTGAAGGCAAAAAATTATATAAAAACAGCCCAGGAATTGCAAACTATATAGACACGGACGAAGGTAGACAAAAAATACTTAAACTAATGAAGGAAAGAGAAATAAAACAGGAATACATAGACGACTTTTTTAATAGATATAAATATATTAAATCTGCATCTGATACGAGTGAATCCGATGTAAAAAGGCATACGCCGAGTAAAGGTGAAAAATTTTATGATATGACAGGTGTATTTGAAATAAAGGCATGGAAAGTTCATGATAAAGGTTACTACTCTTTAGGTGGATCTTTAATAGGTATGAATAGCTACCTATTGACAACAGACGGAGATCTTTTCGGCCAAGCTCCATATCTTGAAACTGGAAAAACATATGAAATAGATAAGATAATGTCCTATATGTATATGGAGGGTAAGAGACATTGGTTTGTTATAGATGTACCTAATTTTAAAATCACACCGAGAAGACCTGATAGTAGTAATCAGGCAGCTATTGTTAATACATACTACGTAATATCAGCTAACAAACAATAAGAGGTGACAATATGAATAAGAAAATAATATATGCACTTGGAATATTAATGACGATAAGTTTAATTTGGCCATTATTTCCAAGTGATATAAAAGCAGAAATTGACACTACTGATGCGACATCTGAAGTAGTTGGTTCTGAGGATATTTTTGAATCTGCACCAGGCCTAACCTTAAACGATGTACCGGCAGATGGGACTCCTGCAACAGTAACTGACAACTATGGAAATACTGTACTTATTGATAAAGGGGACAGTGTAGGTATAGAAAGGAATATATCCATTCCAGCAAGTTTTGATGCCAATGGGAACCCAATTCCATTTGATGCCAGCAACTTATTATTGGGGCTGGATGCTGCAAAAGATCAAAATGCATCTGGAAACTATGAGAAAGGTGCTTGGGAAGCATTTAATGATAATCAATTTGCGGTTTTTGACAAAGATAGTATGAAAGTTGAATATAACCCCGAAACAAAAACATACGATATAAAAGTAAATGCTGAAATAAGCAAGGCAGATTTAGCGGCAAATGCCCAAAGAATGGATGCAGCCGACCGACTTATTGATGGCGTGAAAAATGGCGAAAACACCGAACAGCTAGTAAATGATATAATGGAAACTATTTTAAAAATCTCCAAAGAAAATCCTGTATATGAAGCACAAAGAAAAGCTTTACTAGAAATGGCTAAAAATCGAGAAAAAGCAGAAGAATGGAAAGCTTTCTTAGATAGACAAAAAATAATAATGGATAATATCAAATATATTCCACCAAAACAAATTGTTCATACAAGTCCAGTGCCATCTGATGGTGGTGATTGTGCAAAATGGAATGCTCAAAGTCAACCAGCTCCTGTAACTTGTCTAGGGGCAGGTAGTAAGCAAGGTTTTAGATCTCCTTGTACCGTATCACAAACCCAAGAGTTTATGAGTTCGTATACAACTACAACTCCTAACAATTCAGACCCATAC
>JALEOH010000036.1 GCA_022766605.1 Ezakiella sp. | reverse complement strand
CTACGGTCTAATTTTTGCCCAAATGTAAATCACTTGGAACTATTACTTAATTTATTCTTTTTAACAAATGTTCCCATTTTGGTCCCAGTTACAGTTTTTTATCTTCTGTAACCGTTGATTTTACAAAGCTTTTAATTTTTTTGCGATTATTCCCATTCTATAGTTCCAGGTGGTTTACTTGTTATATCGTAGACTACACGGTTGACTTCGGGGACGCCATTTATTATTCTTTTTTGTGCTTCTTGCATGAATTCATAGCTGAAGTTAAAGGCGGTTGCTGTCATTGCGTCGATTGAATTTACTGCACGAAGGGCTACCATATATGAATAGGTCCTCTTATCGCCTTGTACGCCTACTGTCTTTATGTCGGGGAGTACTGCGAAGGCTTGCCATATCTTGTCGTAGAGTTCATATTCGCGTAGCATATCTATATAGATCTTGTCGACGCGGCGGAGTATGTCGAGTTTTTCTTCGGTGATTTCTCCAATTACTCTTATGCCAAGGCCGGGGCCTGGGAATGGATGACGGTCGACCATATGCTTTGGTAGGCCGAGTTTAGTGCCGATTGCACGCACTTCGTCTTTAAATAGGTCACGAAGTGGTTCAATTATGGTAAAGTCGACGTCTTCAGGTAGACCTCCTACATTGTGATGGCTTTTAATTACATCGTCTTTTTTGCTTCCACTTTCTACTACATCAGGATAAATAGTACCTTGTACTAGGAATTTTGCATCTTTTGCGTCTTTTTTAGCTTCTTCAAATACTCTTATAAATTCTTCACCAATTATCTTTCTTTTGTGCTCTGGCTCTGTAACTCCTTTTAGTTTTTCCAAGAAGCGAGTCCTTGCGTCGATTTTGATGAATTTTACATTGAATTTTTCTTTAAATACTTTTTCTACTTCCTCTGCTTCATTCATGCGAAGGAGTCCGTGGTCGACGAATATGCAGGTTAGGTGGTCGCCAATTGCTCGCTCTACGATTGCTGCTGCAACCGAGCTATCAACTCCGCCCGAGAGTCCTAGTATTGCATGGCCATCGCCTACTTGCTCTTTTATCTTTGCGACTTCGCGTTCGACTATATTGTCGCTGGTCCAATCAGGAGTTAGTCCTGCTACTTTAAATAAGAAGTTTGAGAATATCTCCTTTTGGTGCTCAGTGTTGTTTACTTCAGGATGGAATTGGGTTCCATATAATTTTTTATCTATATTTGCAATTGCTGCCGTTGCGCATTCGCTTGTCGTTGCAATCGACTCAAAGCCTTCTGGTAACTTGTCAATATAATCAGTATGGCTCATCCATACTATTCCTTTATTGATTCCATCAAAAAGTGGGCTTTTAATAAAAGTGGCTTCTGCCTTGCCATATTCCGCTTTACTTTGATCGGCAGGTAGGACTTTGCCTCCAAGCACATGGGCCATTAATTGCGCTCCATAGCATATGCCAAGGATTGGCACGCCAAGCTCAAATAACTCACGTGATACGCTCATTGCGCCTTCTTCGTAGACCGAGTCGGGGCCGCCTGTCAATATAATCGCAGATGGATTTTCACTTTTTATCTCATCGATACTTGAATCGCCGGGTAGGATTTTACTAAATACATTTAAATCGCGCACACGTCTTGCTATCAATTGACAATATTGCGCTTTAAAATCCAGAATTATTACTTTATCCATGGTATTCCTCCTAGATATATTATACAGGATATGAGCATCAAACTCAATAGTTTTAAAGCTTCTGTAATTAAATTGCGGTTGATTTTTAGATATCAAATTGATATAATTGAGCCATGAGGATCAGATTTATTTACAATGAAAAAAGCGGACGAGCACGCGCTAGTGATAAATTAAATAGAATTGTAAGATATCTTCTAGAAGATGGTCATGAGGTCAGCTTTAGATTAACTCATGGTGCTAAAGATGCTACGAGATATGCTGCGGAGGCGGAGGAGGATGGAATTGATCGCCTAGTGGTGGTGGGTGGAGATGGCACTGTCAATGAGGCAGTTGGAGGACTTGTAGAAGTGGGTTCCTCCATACCGATGTTTATCATTCCAGAGGGGACGACCAACGACTTTGCGACCTATATGGGCTTTAAAAAATCCGATTGGGAAATATTTTCTGCTATTGTAGGAGATAAGATTGAGGTGGTCGATGTTGGCAAATGTCGCGATAGATATTTTATAAATGTTGGAGCAGTTGGATTATTTACATCAGTTGCACATAATACTCCAAAAAGCCTTAAAGCTGCAGTAGGAAGGACTGCATATATTTTAAAAGGAGTAAGTGAGTTTGCAACCGAAGGCATGAGGGCGATGAATTTAAGCGTAAAAAGTGAGGAATTCACTGAAGATCTAAGAGCATATCTCTTTTTGATTACCAATTCTCAGTCGGTTGGAGGCTTTAGTAAGATGGCTCCACTTGCAAGCGTCAAAGACGGTTTACTCGATTGCATTATTATTCGTGATATGCCAATATCGGAACTATTAACTGTGCTAATGAGAATACTTGATGGAGAGCATATCAACCATCCTTCGGTGGTTTATTTTAAGACGAAAAAGCTCGAGCTAAGCTGCGATGAAGAAGTCGAGCTAGATATAGATGGGGAATATTTTGGCGATTTGCCAGCGACATTTGAGGTCGTTCCCCAAGCATTGAATTTGTTGGTAGGTGACTAGATGGACGATATAATAAAGATAATTGAAAAAAAATTACGCTATACTGATTGGAAGATAAGAATGTATGGACGTGCGATTTTAAGGGAAGTATATATGAGTAAGCCTCAGTTTCAAGCTTTGCAAATCATAAATGACATGGAGGGCGAGGCGACTTGCAGTACATTAACCGATATTATGCAGCTAGCTCCATCGACCATATCGACCATTACTAAAAAACTCGAGAGCGAGGGCTATATCGAGAAAAATATAAGTGATGACGACAAGAGGAGTATTAAGCTTGTAATAAAAGATGATGGAAAGGATCTAATAGATGATGTTATTAAAAGGCGTTGTGATTTTATAAATGACGCGCTTAAAGAGCTTGACTATGAAGATGCTCAAAATATTGCAAAATATCTAAGTATATTGCACGATGCGATAACAAAGGACAGGCTGGATTAGTCCAGCTTTTTTTGTGAGTTTGTTTAGATAAAATAAACACATCTATAATATATTAATTTAAAAATATATACATAAAAGTCTTTGCTATAAAAAATATCTATAACAAAAAAATTGTTATAGAATTATTTTATAACTATTGAATTAGCTATTGGCATTGAGATAAAATGGAATACAGAGGTGATTTAATGGACTTTGTTGGAATAGATATTGGTTCGACTGCAACAAAGGTCGCGATAAGAGGCGATCGCGAGGTGGAATTTATGGTTCCATCGGGTTGGAATAGCAAAGAGACCGCCATTATGGTTAGGGATCGTTTGATTAAAGAGTATGGAGTTGATCCTTCTAATGCTAAATTTATTGCAACGGGCTATGGCAGAATAAGCGTCCCTTATGCAGATGATACTGTTACCGAGATTACTTGCCACGCAATGGGAGTAATGGAATATATAGAAAATGGCATTGGCACGACTACTGTAATTGACGTTGGTGGACAAGACACCAAGGTCATCACTCTTCGCGGAGGCATGGTCGATGATTTTATTATGAATGATAAATGTTCGGCTGGCACGGGAAGATTTTTGGAGATTATGGCAAATCGCATGGGCATGGATTTAAATGAACTCTTTGAGGCTGCCGTTCGCGGCAAGATCTTAAAGATTTCGTCTATGTGCACTGTTTTTGCTGAAAGTGAGGTCATTGGCCTTATGGGTGCTGGAGAAAATCGCGACGACATTGCAGCTGGAGTAGTGGACTCGGTTGCTCAAAAGGTCGCAAATCTAGCTAGACGTCATGGGCTTGATGGCAAGGTTGTACTAACAGGAGGTCTGTCTGTCAATAAAAATTTTGTCGATCTACTTTCAAAAGTATTGGATAAGAAAGTAGAGACATATGAAAAGGCCAGATTTGCAGGAGCTATTGGCGCTGCATTGATTGGAATAAGAAGATATGAAAGGAAGTTAAAACATGATTGATATCAAAAAGGAATTGCCAGAAATCTTTGATGATTTTGCTGAAGCAAGGAGAAATAGCTTTTTAGCTGTTAAAGAAATCAAAGAGAAGAATATCCCAATAATCGGCATATTCTGCACATTTTTCCCTCAAGAATTAGCTCTTGCTGCAGGAGCTACTAGTGTATCTCTTTGCTCGACGAGTGACGAGACCATTGACGTTGCCGAAAAGGATTTACCTAAGAACTTATGCCCGCTTATAAAGTCGAGCTATGGCTTTGCAATTACCGACAAATGTCCATTCTTTTACTTTTCAGATCTAGTAGTTGGGGAAACTACTTGCGATGGCAAGAAGAAGATGTACGAGCTTATGGGCAAGTTTAAGAGAGTCCATGTCATGGAATTGCCAAATAGCCAAAGCAAGGACGGCTTAAAGCTTTGGTATAATGAAATAATCAAGATGAAAGAATATATCGAAGAGCTTTTTGACGTTGAAATAACTGATGAAAAGATTAGAGAAGCTATTAGAATAAAAAATAGAGAGAGAAATGCCCTTAAAAAATTCTATGGCATAATGAAAGAGGACGAGCTTCCAATAATGGGGCTTGACTTGTGGCATACTCTTTATGGTGCGCAATTTAAATTTGATAAGGCTGCAATCCCTGCTGAAATCGACCAACTAATCGAAAAGATCCAATCCGAACACAAGCATATTACAGGAAGGCCAAGGATACTTGTAACCGGCTGTCCAATTGGTGGAGCAACCGAAAAGGTCATCTCTGCAATCGAAGACAATGGCGGCATAGTCGTTGCATATGAAAACTGTGGAGGGGCTAAGGCAATTGATCGCAATGTCGAAGAGGATACAGACGATCCTTATATGGCAATTGCAGAAAAGTATTTAAATATCGGCTGCGCTTGCATGAGCCCCAATCCTAATCGTCGCGATCTATTAAGTCGTATGATAGATGAATATAAAGTAGATGGGGTAGTAGATATGCACCTTCAAACATGTACTCCATTCCAAGTAGAGTCGACTACGATTAAAAACTTCTGCAACGAGGAAAAAGGCATTCCATATATTGCAGTTGAGACTGATTATTCAAAGAGTGACCTTGGTCAATTAAATACAAGACTTGCTGCATTTGTAGAAATGCTTTAAAAATTAGCTGCTCCGCTCTGTTGCGGAGGGCTTTTTTTATTGTCGATATTTATATAGATAATAAAAGACAAATATTGCGAATTATATTTCAATAATATCTTTTAAAAATTGCAAAATGCCTCTTGCTGTTGTATAATATATGTAGAAAACGAAAGGGAGATGTATTAGTGGGACTATTTCAAAAGATTTTTGGTGATCCTACGGCTAAAGCTGTTAAAAAAATAACGCCTATTGCCGATGAGGTCATGCAACTTGAAGATAAATATAAAAATTTAAGCGATGAAGAGCTGAAAAATAAGACAGCTGAGTTTAAGGAGAGATTATCCGCGGGCGAAAGCCTTGATGATATTTTGCCGGAGGCATTTGCAGCGATAAGAGAGGCGGATTATCGTGTGCTTAACATGCGTCCTTTTAAGGTGCAAGTAATAGGTGGAATTGTGCTTCATCAAGGGAAGATTGCAGAGATGAAGACTGGAGAAGGTAAGACACTTGTTGCAACTATGCCTGCATATTTAAATGCACTTGAAGGCAAGGGAGTGCATATAGTTACTGTCAATGACTATCTTGCCAAGCGTGATAGGAACTGGATGGGCAAGGTCTTTGAGTTTATGGGCTTAAGCGTTGGAGTTATTGTAAATGGACTTGACAACAGCGAGAGGCGTGAGGCATATAATTCCGATATAACCTATGGAACCAATAATGAGTTTGGCTTTGACTATCTTCGCGACAATATGGTCATATATAAGGAAAATATGGTTCAAAGAGGTCAGCACTATGCGATTGTCGACGAAGTGGACTCTATTTTAATCGACGAGGCAAGGACACCTTTAATCATTAGCGGTCAAGCCGACAAGGCAAATGATCTATATCAAAAGGCGAGGGATTTTGTAAAAAGACTTAGCTTTAGAATGGTCGATCCAGATGAGAAGGCATATAGTCCGCTTGATTTTGATCAAGATATAAAAGAGGAGACGGTCGATTATTTAGTCGATGAAAAGAACAATACAGCAGCCTTAACTGAGCTTGGCACTAAGCATGCTGAGAATTATTTTAATGTAGAAAACTTAGCAGATCCCGACAATATCGAGCTTATGCACCATATAAATATTGCCCTTAAAGCAAAGAGCCTGATGCATCGTGATAAGGATTATGTGGTGCAAGATGGCGAGGTCTTAATAGTCGATGAATTTACTGGGCGCATCATGTATGGTAGAAGATATTCAGATGGACTGCATCAAGCAATTGAGGCCAAGGAAAATCTAAATGTTAGAAATGAATCGATGACTTTAGCAACTATTACTTTTCAAAATTATTTTAGAATGTATGACAAGCTCTCGGGCATGACTGGTACAGCTATGACTGAAGAGGCCGAGTTTAGAGAGATATACAATATGGAAGTAGTGCCTATTCCAACCAATAAGCCAGTTATTAGAATCGATTATGACGATGAGATATATGCGACCATTGCAGCCAAGGATAGGGCCATAGTAAAGGACATTAAGGCAGCTCACGAAAAGGGGCAGCCAGTCCTAGTGGGCACTATTACAATCGAGGACTCGGAGCATCTGTCGAGTTTGCTAAAAAAAGAGAGAATTCCACATAGAGTTTTAAATGCAAAATATCATGAAAAGGAAGCTGAAATCGTTGCTCAAGCAGGGAGGCTTGGCGCTGTTACTATTGCTACCAATATGGCAGGCCGTGGTACCGATATAATGCTTGGGGGCAATCCCGAACATATGGCTATAAATGATATCAAAAAAGAAGTGGATGATGAAGCATTTTTGTCAGCAGTTGAAGGCTATGATGAGACGAATGACGAGACTTTAATTGCATATAGAGAGAAATATCACGATCTTATAAATAAATATAAAAATGAGATCAAGGATGAAAGAGAGAGTGTAATAAAAGCAGGAGGCCTTCATATAATTGGCACGCAGCGTCACGAGTCGAGGAGAATTGACAATCAGCTCCGTGGTCGTTCAGGCAGACAAGGTGACCCTGGCTCCTCGAAATTCTTTATTTCAACCGAGGACGACCTTATGCGCCTATTTGGTGGAGAGAGATTAAAGGATATGATAGAAAAATTCGGTGGCGAGGAGGAAGAGCCACTAAAGCACTCCATGATTACAAAGAGAATCGAGACCGCTCAAAAGAATGTCGAAGCCAACAACTTTAGGACGCGTAAGCACGTGCTTCAATATGACGATGTCATGAATAAGCAAAGGACAGTAATCTACGACGAGAGGAAGAGGCTATTAAATGACAGCGACTTTAAAGAAAATGTCCTAGCTATGATCGATGGCGTAGTAGAGAATTTATTTGCGGAAAATTCACAAAATAGCGAAGAGCATGTTTGGAATAAAGACGCTATACTTTTAGAGGTTGAGAGGATATTTGGAGTAAAAGTCGCCGACAGTGACGACCCCAATGAATTAAAGGCTAAAATTAAAGAGGCTATTTTAGAAGAATATCAACGTCGCGAGGAGGAATTTACTGCAGATAGACTTCGTGCAATAGAGAGGATACTTCTACTTCGCGTGGTCGATGAAAAGTGGATGGATCATATCGACGCGATGGATCAGCTAAAGACGGGAATTGGGCTTCGTGCATATGGACAAAAGGATCCAGTGCTTGCCTATCAAATGGAAGGCGCAGATATGTTTGATGCAATGAATGAGGATATTAGATTGTCCTTCTTGAGATTGCTATTCCACGTTGAAGATCCTGAAAAGGTTGAAAAGCGTCGAGTAGATAAAAATATAAAGATGGGATCCTCTCCTCAGACAACTGTTAAGAGATCGGTTCCCAAGGTTGGAAGAAATGACCCTTGTCCATGTGGCTCGGGTAAAAAATATAAAAATTGTCACGGGAGGTAATATGGAGATACTGCAGACTGACTATAATATATTGGAAGAATTGCTAGAGACTGTCAAGCGAATTGGGGAGAGTCTTTGACCCGACTAGCAAAAAAGAAGAGCTAAGTGAATTAAAAAAGAAAAGCCTATCGCCTGACTTGTGGAATGAGCCTGATAAGGCTTCTCTTTTGATGAAGAAGATAAATGAGCTTGAAAGTGAGCTCGCCCAATATGGTGATCTAATAAGCGAAATAGAGGACAATATCTCGATGTTGGAACTATGCGAAGAATGCGACGATGAAGAGGAATATAATCGTGTGAAGAAAAATATGAAAGAGCTAGAGAAGAAGGTTGAAGAGTATTCGCTTCTTCAAATGCTAAGTGGAGAATATGACTCGCAAGATGCAACCGTGCAGATCCACGCAGGCGCAGGTGGGCTTGAGGCTCAAGACTGGGCGGAGATGCTTTTAAGAATGTATACGAGATGGGCGGAGCACAACGACTTTAAAGTAAAAGTAATGGATTTATTAAATGATACTGAAGGCGGCATCAAATCAGTCACTTTCCTAATTGAGGGCAGAAATGCCTATGGATATTTGAAGGGTGAGAAGGGAGTGCATAGACTTGTTCGCATCTCGCCATTTGATACTGCAAGAAAGAGGCATACTAGCTTTGCCTCGGTCGATGTAATGCCCAATTTGGATGACGATATAAAGGTTGAAATAAATGAAAATGATCTTGAAATCGACACTTATCGCTCAAGCGGAGCTGGTGGGCAGTCGGTTAACACGACCGATTCGGCAGTTAGAATCAAGCATATTCCAACTGGTATAGTTGTAAGCTGTCAAAATGAAAGAAGCCAGCTTAAAAATAAAGAGATGGCGCTAAAGATATTAACGGGTAAGTTAATTGCACTTGCCGAGGAGGAGCGCAAGGAAAAGATCGACGATCTTGCAGGAAATTATTCTAAGATAGAATGGGGAAGCCAAATAAGAAGCTATGTCTTCCATCCATATCAGATGGTTAAAGATCACAGGACAGAGGTTGAAACAGGCGATACCAAGGCGGTTATGGATGGAGATATATGGCCGTTTATCAACGGATATTTGCTTTATAGGATGAAAGATGAGAATTAAATTAAATAGCCTTGAAGATACTAAGGACTTGGCGATAAAAATTGCAGATTTAGTAAAGGATAAGGCAGGCACAGTTATTTTTTTAATAGGCGATTTGGGAACGGGCAAAACTACCTTTGCTAAGTTTTTTGCTGAAAGATTTAATGCAAGTGCGAAGAGCCCGACTTTTGGCCTTGTAAATATCTATGAGGGTAGTAAAACCATATATCATCTGGATTTATATCGATTAAATGACTATTATGAGGCGCTAAATATCGGCATAGAGGAGATACTTGATAATAGTTCGATAAAATTAATCGAGTGGCCTGAGATTTTGGAAGGCGAAGAGCATGATGCCGAGATAGTTTTTAGTCGCGAAGGCGAAGATAGATATATAGATATAAGTGGAAAGCTATTTGAGGGAAGAAAATTATGTTAATATTAAATCTATTGACAGGCACTGATGCTACTGGAGTTAGCATAACTAAGGACAAAGAGAGCCTTATTGCCATCTCGATCGAGGGAGGTATTCGACAGTCTGAAACCATTTTTCAAATGATGAAAGATGCTTTTAATTATGTAGAATATGGATTTAGCGACTTAGATGCAGTAAGCGTGCTAAAAGGACCTGGCTCATTTACCGGACTTCGCGTAGGCATGGCTGCAGCAAAGGCGATTAGCTATTCGCACGATATTCCAATAATTCCAGTGGACACTCTTAAGGCGATTATTTTTGAGAGTGAAATGAAATCCGCTTCTGCGATGATGGATGCGCGAAGAGGAAGAGTTTATTTTTTAAATGAAATAGAAAAAGAGCCAACTATTGCGACAGTGGAAGATTTAAAAAAATTAGATGCACCAAGATATCTCTTTGGAGAAAATATATTAAAATACAAGGATATATTAAAATCAAAGAATTATATTTTATTGCAAAGAAAAGAGCATTATCTTTCTATTAAGGGGCTTGAAAAAGCGGCCTTAGAAGTGCAAGAAAAGGACTATGAGAGCTACAACTCTGCGATATTAAATTATTTAAAATCAAAAGAAGAAGTGGTCGATAAAAATGCAAGAAAATAATATAGCTGAAATAAAATCGCTTGATACTCGTGATATAAACTGGATGGATAGGATTCATTTGGATTCATTTGGCAATAGTCTATTGGAAAGCGATATAAAAAGCCCATATATTGCGCGTGGGATAAAAGATATTTGCTATATTATATTTACGAAGGTCTGTGATGAAAGCGAGATAATATATATTGCCGTAGATAGAGCTCACAGACGACATGGCTATGCAAGTAGATTAATAGATGATTTAAAGGGAGATATCTTTCTCGATGTGCGCGATAAAAACGAAGGAGCAATCGAGTTTTATAGGGCAATGGGGTTTAAGGAATATAATAGACGGGAAAATTATTATAAAGATGGAAGCACGGCTATTTTGATGAAAAGGAGCAAAATATGTATACACTAGCAATTGAGACTAGTTGCGACGAAACGAGCATTGCAATAGTTGATGACAATAGAAATGTACTTTCTAATATAATTGCTACGCAAATAGCAACTCATAAAGAATATGGAGGAGTAGTCCCCGAGATAGCAAGTAGGATGCATATAGAGGCGATAAATATGACGCTCGATGCTGCGCTTAGCGAGGCAAAACTCACTCTTAAAGATATTGACTTTATCTCAGTTACACAAGGTCCTGGGCTGGTGGGTGCGCTCTTAGTTGGAGTTAGCTTTGCAAAGGCGCTTGCTGTCTCAAATGACATCCCAATAGTTGCGGTAAATCATATGAGAGGGCATATTGCAAGTAACTATATTACTCATAAGAGTCTTGAGCCGCCATATATTGCACTTGTGCTAAGCGGAGGCCACAGCTATATAATGGATGTAATAGACTACAATCATCTAGTCAAGCTTGGAGAAACAAGAGATGACGCAGCGGGCGAAGCATATGACAAGGTTGCGCGCGTGCTTGGCATCGGCTATCCTGGTGGAGCAGAGCTTGAAAAGCTTGCAAAAAAAGGAAGACCCACTATTGATTTTCCACGAGTATATCTTGAAAAAGATTCATATGACTTTTCATTTTCGGGGCTAAAGACAGCGGTAATAAATTATATCAACACTGCAAGCATGAAAAATGAAAAGATAATAAAAGAAGATGTCGCTTGCAGTTTTCAAGATGCCGTAATAGATGTAATAGTAGAAAAATCTATAAGAGCAGCAAGAAATCGCAATAGAAAAATCATAGCAATCTCAGGCGGGGTAAGCAATAATAGAACTATCTTTGAGGCATTAAAAAAAGCAGGAGAGGCATATGACATCGAGATATTATATCCGCTTGCAAAATTTACTTCGGATAATGCCGCAATGATTGGCGAAGAAGGCATGATTAAATTTAAGCACGAAGGTCCAAGCGATATAAGATTTATTGCCGACCCCAATATGGGATTGTAAGAGCAAATATGTATATGTTAATCGGATTAATATCAAAGTAGACAAAGCAGAATTTTCATAGCTTTGTCTATTTCTATTTAAATTTATATATTTTAATGATAATCCCATTTGATTTCATATAAATTTTAGCTATGCCTTTAAGTTAGTATACCTAAAGCCTTGATACTCTTTTACACTTTCAAATAATTTACATCTATTTTTCTGATATATCTAGATTGATTTAATGTATCGTTTATATCGTTTTGATGATTTTTACTTATAGTGCAGCTTACTAAGCTTGGGCAGTTGATTTAATACTAATAAATGTCTCAACTATAACAATATAAGCTTGCACAAAACAATAAAAAACCACTCATATAAGAGTGGTATTGCATAGATAAATGCGAAGTGGTGGAGCATAGGGGGATCGAACCCCTGACCTTTAGACTGCCAGTCTAACGCGCTCCCAGCTGCGCCAATGCCCCGTTAAAGAGAAAATTCTCTTTAAAAATTCATAACTCCATCGAATTCTCGGCCTTCTTCACGAGCCTTTATAAGCTCATCATATGCGGCAAATATCGAGCGCTCGATCATCTCTCTAGTTTCTGTATTAAGCGGATGGGCCATCTCTACGAAATTATCGCCGAGCTTTCTAGATGGCATCGAAATAAAAAGTCCTTTTCTACCCTCTACAACCTTAAGATCGTGAATGACAAATTGAGCATCAAATACAATAGAGACAATAGCCTTTAATTTGCCAGTATTCTCCATTGGCCTTAGTTTTAGCTCTGTAATTTTCATAGTCCCCTCCTTAATCTCTTTTGTAACTATTAAAGTCAATTATACACTAAAACACGAAAAATTGCAAGAGTTTATTTTCTAAATCATATTAAATAATTGTGAATTGGAAATCATCAATCATGTCGAAGTTTGAGTTTATATTATAAAGCAAATTTATAATATCTTTTGCCGATAGATTTTTCTCTATCTGATAATTGTAAAATTCTATTTTACACTCCAAGTAGCGACGAAACTTGGAATATTATGCTCGTGGAGATTGCCTTCACCATTTGTATCACTATATATCGCCTTTAGTGTAAAGCCTGCTTCAAGCTGACCTCCAACTTGCTCATCTATAGTATGAGAAAATTGCATGCCACCATCGTATTTTATAAGCTCATCCAAATGTTCTTTATTTTTAAGCGGATTAAATGGAAGAGTGAATACTATCCTCTCTTCGTCATCGTCAAATACATAATTGATGCCGATGTCGAGACCTGAAAGAAGCGATCCTCCATTTTTAAGTATGCGATAGCATTCTTGCCATATAGGCAAAACTTTTTCAACAAAAATATTGCTAACAGGATGGAAGATTAAATCAAAACTCTCATCTGTAAATGGAAGCGGCTGTGACATATCCGCCTTGATTATATCAATATCATAACCAGCTTTATTCGCAAATTCTCTTTCGCTAGAAAGTTGCGCATCCGAATAGTCAAGCACGGTAACATCTGCGCCAAGGGCCGCAAATATTGGCATTTGTTGGGCACCACCACTTGCAAGGCCAAGTACCTTTTTATTTTTGACATTGCCTATCCACTTGTGTGGAACAAATTTTACTGGAGTAAGCTTAATATCATAATCGCCTTTTTGCGCTTTTATATATTCATCCATGTTAATTGCATTGCCCCACTCCCAGCCCTCAGCTACCCAACGATCCACTGTATTTGAATTAAATTCTTGATAATTAATAAATTGATCCATAAT
>JALEOH010000023.1 GCA_022766605.1 Ezakiella sp. | reverse complement strand
CTCATAATTTCCTCCTAATTTATAATAATTCTCCTTCATACTCACATTCGCGTTTAACGTCTCTGAATACTCTTACTAAATAATATAATACAATTAAGAAACTCAAAAAGTCACTAATTGTATATGCCCACCAAAAGCCATCAATCCCCCAAATCTCTGGCATAATATACATTAGTGGCACCAATATCAACAATTGGCGCAATAATGATGTGAACATGGCTATCTTTGGTCTTCTTACAGCAGAGAAGAACGCCGTACCCGTTATTGCAATTCCAAGAACTGGACTTGCGAGCATAGATTTTCTAAGTGCAACCGTCAAATATTCAAATACTTTTGGATCAGCATTGCTATTTAAGAAAAGACGTCCAATAGAATGCGGGAATACCATGATTACAAAAAATACGACCATCGCAATTATACTTGAGAAAATCGCACCCGTTTTATATGCCTCACTTAGCCTCTTATAATCGCGAGCCCCATAGTTATATCCAATAATCGGTTGCAAGCCTTGATTAATTCCAAACATCGGCATAAAAAAGAGTGATGTAACAGAGCCCAATATGCTAAGCACAGTAACTCCTATTGCTCCACCAATATCTGCCATTTTAACAACGATAATTGAATTTACTACAGCATTTGCCATATTAATGGAAAACTGAGCCATGCCATTTTCAACAATTTCAAATACCATCGCTGGCTTTAATCCCATGCTCTTTTTTTCGAGTCCTACAACGCTCTTCTTGTCTAAAAAGAATTTAAGCACCCAAACCATGCTTATATATTGAGATATTATCGTTGCAAGAGCAGCACCAGCTACTCCCATATTAAATGTTTTGATAAAAATTGGATCGAGTATAATATTTGTAATTACGCCAATTAATATTGTCGTCATTGCGCCCTTTGCATCCCCAGCAGAGCGGATGAAATTATTCATCCCAAAGCCAATCATACTAGCTGGAAAACCATATATAATATATTTAAAATAGCTTGCTGCATATTCATGGTTTTCAGGTGTAGTACCAAATAGCCTTAATATATTATCTCCAAAGATAAATGCCACACCAGTGATAATAGCTGAGAAGATTAATATCATAACAAATGCTGTATTTAAATATTCTTCAGCCTTTTTATGATCCTTTTTACCAAGCGCTATGCTCATAAGAGTTGAGCCTCCGATTGAGGCAAGCATGTGGCAGCTCATAACTACCATAGTAATTGGCATTGTTACATATACTCCGCCTATTGCTACTTCATTTACGAAATGCCCGATAAATATCCTGTCCACAATGTTATAAAGGGCATTTGAAAGCATAGCAATTATGCTTGGGATCGATAACTTAAGAACTAGGCTCCTGATATCCAGAGAGCCTAGCCCATAGTCTTTTTTGTTCACTTAAGCTCCGAAGTGCAGTGTGGACATCTTACTGCATCTAGTGGGATTTCGCTCTTACAAAAACTGCATAGTTTTGTTGTAGGAGCTGCCGCTGGTTTTTCTTTTTTAAATTTGTTAAATGCTTTAACTATCATAAAGATGCAAAAAGCAATAATTAAAAAGTCTATGATATTTTGAATAAAAGCGCCATATTTAAATACTGCTGCACCTGCCTCTTCTGCAACTGCTAGGCTCTCATAGCTATTGCCATCAAGAGCTAGATATAATTGCGAGAAATCAAGACCACCTAAAAGTAGTCCTATCAGTGGCATCAATAGATCACTAACTAGTGATGTAACGATCTTTCCAAAGGCACCACCGATAATGACACCAACTGCCATATCGAGAACGTTGCCTCTACTGATAAATTCTTTAAATTCCTTAAGCATAAGAATTCCTCCTTTATATTTCCATTATACAATAATTCTTATTAAAATTCAACAATTTATGATATAATATCAATTGATAAAAGGAGACCAAATTATGAAATTTTATGCAGTAAAAAAAGGATTAAATCCAGGAATATATAATAGCTGGGACGAAGCTAAAAAAGAAGTGATTGGCTATAAAGGAGCTATATATAAATCTTTTAAAACAATAGAAGAAGCAAAAGCATTTATGAAAGATATGCCAAGTGAAGAAAAAAAAGTCGATATCGATGAAGGAGAGGCCATTTGCTATGTGGATGGAAGTTATCTTGAAAAAGATGGAAAAAAATCCTTCTCATATGGATATATTATCATATTTGATGATGAAGAATATATTGGTTCTTGCCGTTACAACGACAAAAGATATATACAATTTAGAAATGTTGCAGGCGAAGTAATAGGAACTATCATGGCGATAAAAAAAGCCATAGATCTTGGGGTTAAAAAAATATTTATTCACCATGACTATAGTGGCATAAGGCATTGGGCATTAAATGAATGGAAAGCAAACAATGAACTCACTATGAAATATCGTGATTTTTTTAATACTATTGAGGATAAAATAGAAGTAGTATTTATTAAAGTTGAAGCACATACTGGAGTTGAACTCAATGAAAGAGTTGACAAACTAGCAAAG
>JALEOH010000025.1 GCA_022766605.1 Ezakiella sp. | reverse complement strand
CCCTCTTTTTTAAATAACTCAAGCGATTTTTCAGCAATTGATATATCCATATCCTCAACTCTGCTTGGGCTGCATTCCACATGGCAATGCTTACAAGCGAGATTGCATCTTCTAGTTATATTCATCTGCAATGTATTTAGCCTGTCTTTAGTGTATAGAGGGCTTGCTATAAATTCACGAAAATTCGGAATTATATCTAAATTATCGATCTCTTTGTCAATATCAATATTTTTATTTTCTTGCATTAAAATTCAACTTGGTCGACGAGTTTTTTCATCTGGGTGCCAAATGCAAGCGTCGCCCCACCCGTTATCGCTGCCGCAACATGCACTGCCTCCATCATCTCCTCATGGCTGCAACCCGCACTCATAGTTGCATCAGTATATGCCTCTATGCAATATGGACAGTGGACCGCATGGGCTACTGCAAGAGCGATCAAAGCTTTTTCACGCACTGTTAAAGCTCCTTCGCTAAATACATCGCCATACCAGCTCATAAATTTATCCCAAAGTTCTTTATCAAATTCTCCAAGTTCTCCCTTGCCAAATGCTACTAAATCTTCTCTTTCAAAATATTCCATAATTATCTCCTGTTTTCTATTATATCAATTATCGTATTCATAACCTCCACCCCGGATTTTATCTCAGGTAGATTTATTTTTTTGTCGCTTCCCTCTTCCAAATAGCCTTTAATTAGATTTTTACCCAATCGAATATTTTTATCTTTATTATCAAATAATTCTGGTCTTATCAAATATAGTGCTGCAATTGCATCCCAAACCACCGTCTCGTCTTCATCATATCGTATTTTATTATCGACAAGCCAGCGAAGTAGATGCTCCTTTATATAATTTAAATAAACTGACTTAAACTCAGTCTTTTCATCTATCTTATATCGATGAGGCATGCAATTATTTCCTGTTATTATATTGATATTATCAATTGCCTTTAATACTTCGATCGTAGACAAATAATCGACCGAAAGATTTAACTCATCCATGACCTGCGACTTAAATTTAAGCTCACTTGTTATTCCTCCCATCATGGTTAGGCTCTTTACTCTACTTGCATCCATTCCATAATCAAGTGCTTTTCTTATATTAGTCGTTGCGCCTAATGTTAATATATTTATATCGTCTTTAGTATTTACTATTTCGCAAATTCTCTTTGCTGCATCCTTATAATAATATCCTCCCTTAGCTAGTTCATAGCAAAGCCCCAGCTCATCAAACATATTTAAAGTGGATTTATAGATGCTAAATTCGTCTGAATTGCCATGAGTTGTACTTACGAGTTCTATCTCGACCTCAGGAGAGCTTATAAGCAGAAATAATGCAAAGGCATCGTCCACATCGCAGCCTTTGATATTAATTGAATTGTCAAAGTCAATTATTAGCTTTATCATTATCCAGTATCTCTATTAGTATATCTATCACAGACACCATAGCTCTTGCACAAGTTGTCTGTATTTTATTTTCTTCAATTAACTTAGCCATAGCCCCTTCCTCCATGACATCGCGTCCTAGAAGTTCCTTGCAATTAAAGCTACTCATCGCTTCTTTAAATTTGCTATTTAATTCAAATATTCTCTTTACAAGCTCGACCTTGTCCTCATCGCCTCTTCCACCATATTTAATAGAGAGTATTACCCTTCCTGCCTCAAGTGCACCGCAATCACTTGCTGCAAAACTACCTCCCTCAAATCCTTGGACTATATTTAAGGCAAAGTCCTTATCAAGCCCCAGCTCCTCGTAAAACTCGCTCATAACTACCTGGCCGCAACCCATTCCTCCAAGCATCATATCTAAGGCTTTTTTCTCATCAATTGTCATATCATCACTCCAATTTTCTCTTTTTAAATTTAAATCTCATTACATTTTTTGCATAATCACTTGAAACTTCTTCATGTACATCTAATACTTCAGATAATACATTCTTGATATTTTTTAATTCATATGTCCTAAAAATCCCCGAACAACTGGAGCAATAAGTGTAGATATTCTTAGTATTTAATCTAGTAAGATTGTTCTTGGTTGCCTCAATTATGCTAGGCTCATGCTTTTTTGCCCCTCCACCAAGTCCGCAGCAATTTACACTCTTATAGCTATCTTTATAGTTTGGAATAAATTTATTTATTGATTTAAAAATTTCATGATTATATCTATCGGAGCAAGGGAAGAATATATTTGCCTCTTCTTCAACTATAGTGCCGATGCCCTTTTCAATTAGAAATTGATATGCATCTATTACCTCCACTTCGAGTTTATCTTTCAAAAAGTGAAAGCAATTTGGGCAGCAAGTGATTATTCTCTTAGTCTCTTTTTCTTTAAATAAATCACTAAGATTATCTAGTGCCGGCTTATCTCCAAGCTCATATACTGGCTTCTTACAGCAGTCGACCGACCAATCTATGCCATAATCTTCACAAATCTCGATTAATTTTTCACAAGTCTTTGGATAAAATCCAGGATAATTGCAGCCAAGAAACAATAGATCGCTAGATTTCTTATTGGAATTATTTCTTAGCTTATAATTATTTTTCATAAATTTAGTGCTAAATGTACCAGCAGTATTTTTCCTTCTCATCTCAAGAGCAATTTCACGTCCTGACAAATCCTTCGGGCATACCGCCCTACAAGTATCGCATAAAAAACATGAATATCTAAGATTTTCTCTGTTGCAAAAGTCCTTTAGATTCATATCATATTTAGTTAAAAACTCGCAGTTTTTGGTGCAAAGTCCGCAGTCAATGCAATCTCTACGCGTCCTTTCCATCATAGTTTTCATAATCTCGTTCGATTTCATAGATATCCATTCCCTTTCTATGTCTATACTGCAATTTCTGCATCTTAATAAGTGTTCTGAGCACACCTGCCTTAAATCGCCTGCTTGAAGTATATATATAATATGGAAGAAGCTCTACGGGCTTTCCCATTTCCTTAAGGTCGATAGACAGCTGATAGTCCTCCATAATCGGAAGCTCTTTATAGCCTCCTATTTTATCAAATAATACCTTTTTTATAAATATACCCTGATCACCAAAGGCGATCTTTCTAGTTCTTACTCGATGACTTGAGGATGTACTTGCGATAAATAGTGCAAGAGAGCTTGGATAAAAGGCAAGATAAAAGCAGCCAAAATCATAGTTTGATTTTTCAATTGCGCGAATTGAACGCCTATCTATCCTTGAATCCGCATGCAAAAACCACAAATACTCTCCCTTAGCAAGTGACGCCGCCACATTCATCTGCTTTGCTCTTCCCTTTGCGACTTGAATCTTAGGATAGCTAATGGCCTCATAGGTGCCATCGGTGCTAAAGCCATCAGAAAAGATAACTTCAAACTCACCTTCGAGTTTTGATAATTGATACTCAAGTGATTTTATATTATTTATCTCGTTGTATGTCGGAATTATTATTGTTACCAAATATATCACCAAAATATTTTCTGCTCATCCAAGTTGGGATGATAATTAGAAGTGCAAGTAGTATTGCTGCTCCAATAAAAGCCGGACTCTTTGTATCTAGTGCATTATTGCCAAGATTTAAAAAGATTACTACTCCTGGAATTATTCCAAAAAAAGTTTCTATTAGATGCACGCCTAGCTTTAGATTGGTAACCCCAGCTAGATAATTTTCAAGATTATAGCTGACAACTGGCATTATTCTTAAAATAAAAAATAATATGCCAAGAGTCTTTTGATTGTCCGTTAGCAATTTTTCACGAAGTTTGCCGCTTACTCTTTTAACTATCAAATTATTTACGACATCCTTTGCAATATATCTTGAAATATAAAACATAATTATGGTATTTATCATGGCGCCAATCATGGTTAATATTGCACCCTTTAAAAATCCAAATGCAACTCCGCCGGCAAAGGCTATTATCATTACTGGAAATAAAAATATTGGAAGCACCACCCAGCACATTACATAGAATAACTCTGCCCACTCTCCGCGAGCTAGCACCCAATCGCGAACGACCTCGAGCTTAGCAAAACGAAGCATGTAAAGCGAGCCTCCAACTATCAATATGGTTAGTATTATCTTTCCTATATTATATAGTCCAGATTTTTCTCTATTGGATTTTATCTTCTTCTGATTTTTGTCTGTCATTATATATCTTCTTAACTATGCCACCGATAAAAAATAGCGCAAATAATAAAAGTAGTCCTGTCATCAATTTTTGGGCTCCACCACTAAGCTTGCCACCTACATATGAATAGACTATGGTCGCTGGAAGCTGACCTATGCCAGTTGCAATAAAGAATTCCCAAAATCCAATCGAGGTTAGACCCGCAAAATAACTAACTAGATCGAAGGACATAAATGGCAAAAGCCTTGCAACTAGTATTGCACGACTACCATATTTTTTAAAAAATCTCTCTGCCGTTTCAATAGCCGATATTGAATTTAATTTAATAACTATATCGCGTCCCAATATGCGCGCTATATAAAAGCATACAGCAGCTCCTACCATTGCTGAGCTCCAAGACAATATGGAGCCTATTACCCAACCCCATATAAGTGAGTTTGCAAGTGTAATGAAAAAAGCGGGAATTGGAGAGATAATAGATTGCAATATCATAAGCAAAAACGATACTGCATATGCCCATCCGCCAAAATTTCTTATATATGTGGCAACGCCTTCAATATCTGCATTCATCAAGGTCTTTACCGCAGTGCTAATTGCTTTATTGACACTTGGTACGAAAAAATATATCAATAATATAATTGCCACAACTGAAATTAATATAATTCTATTCTTAGTACTTTTCTTCATAAAATCTCCTTAAAAAATCTATACTCGAGCATCCGTAAAAAATCCTCGCTCAAAAATTTATCTATCTTAGCTAATGTATCCATATTTTTTATGCCGCGATCACTTGAATACTCGACTTTTGCCATGGCGCACCAAGTAATTCCACGCAGACAGTTAAATCTCAAATATTTCTTTAGCCTATTTCTATCCACCTTGCGATATCTTTCATATTCATTTATAAAAAAATCCATTTCATCATCGTCTAATATCACATCTGTCTTCCAATTAGTGGTGGTTGGAACCATAAAATGAGCAAGATCTTGCTCCGCTTCACCAATAATTGGCTTTTCCCAATCGATGATAAATGATTTTTCTCCTATTATAAAATTTCTATTATTTAATTCAGTGTTGATTATAACAGGATTTATAATATCATCATCTAGCCCATCTTGACTTATAGCATGCATAAATCGATCGATATAAGTTGTTACAATAACGCTCTTACCACTCCACTCTCGATAAACTCCATACATATTTAAAAATTCATCATACATCACTTGAAAGGGCTTATCGGCTCTTATTAGCTTAGAGTTTTTTATATCGACATTGTGAACATTTGCAAGTAATCTTGCAGCGATCTCAAGATCAGTTTTATAATCAAGCGCTCGTCCACTTAGATATTCCATAGTAAGATATCCATATGGTAGAAGATATCCATCCGTCTTATAATAATATGCTCTTGGCGTAACCCCCGAACTTTGAAGCTCTCTAAGTGCATTAAATTCATATGCTATTTGCTCTTTACCAAGTCCAAGCTGACTATCAAGATTAATTCTAAAGACGCTTTTACCGTGCTCGCTATCATAATACAGATAATTGATATTATATTCACCGCGGCCAATCTCTTCTAGCTCTCCATAATATCCACCAAGCTCCGCACGAATTATATCGCAAAATGAATCGACATCATCGAGCCTACCTATACTTGTAATGCTTTTATTAAAGGCAGTTGCCCTATTTATTACATCAAGATATACCATATTGGTCGAATAAGTGATATCGCTAAATAAATCGATTTTTTCTTTCATGCCAATTAGTCCATATCCACCATCATATGTTGGAGTAATTACCGCGTCACATTTACTAAGGCTCAAAAAAGCCTCATCGATCAAATTGCTATCTAGTCCCGTTAAATCGCTTCCGGTTAATAAAATCGATCTACTGTCTTTTAGCTCGGCATATATTGCATTTTTCATGCGCTCCCCAAGACCATCTCCATATTGAGCAATTACTCTTACATTTCTATCTATATCTAAAAAGGAAAGATCAGAAAGAGCTCCATCATAATATATTACATGCTCATATTCGCGAATGATATCATAATTATCTTTAATTAGCTTTTTATTTAATTTTAATATATCTTCATCGCTTAAAATCTCCTTTAATCTTGACTTTCCAAAGCCAAGAGCTGGAGCCTTGGTAAAAAATATTATCATATTATCATATAAAATAAAGAGGGCAAGCGCCCCCTTTATTACTTTTCCATTTCGTATTCGAATTCCTTTGTGCCATCCCATGCATTTGTTACATCATAGCCTAGCTCAGCTAGCTTATGAGCAACTGCAAATGATCTATTGCCTGTATAGCAATATGTTAATACTGGCTTATCCTTTGGAATTTGATCTAAGATTTGTTCAACAGTATCAGCAGTAGTGTTGATTGCTCCGGGGATTCTTGCTTCATTATAATCCTTTTCTTCTCTCATATCTAGGATAGTAGCATCTCCTTTTTTAACTAATTCTTGGAACTCTGCTCCCATAACAGTCTTAGCCTTAGTGATTGTATCATAGCTAAAGTCCTTTACGCCAGCGGCATTTAAAACAGTTTTAAATCCATTTGCAAGCATAAGTTCTTGAGCCTTAGCACTCTTCTTACCAGTATTGCAAATTGTAACAACCTTCTTGTCCTTCCATCCTTCGATAGGAGCAAGCGCCTTAGCTGGATCAGCTTCTATTTCAGCTACAGGAATATTAATAGCATGCTTAACATGACCTGCTAAATATTCTTCAGCATCTCTTACATCTATTACAAGATAATTTTCCTTTTCCTTATTATCTTCTTCGATTTTGTTTAATTCTTCTCCTGAAATAGTTGCAGCTTCAGTTTTGGTTTCTGCTGCTTCATTTTTGGTTTCTGCTGTTTTTTCATCAGTCTTCTTGCATCCAACAAATAGAAGTGCGAATAGAAGCACTGCTAGTAAAAACGATAATTTTTTATTCAATTTATCCTCCTTTTGGCATAAGCCAATTTTAATTATTTGGATCCTCATCCTCATTTATGATACCATAATTGTAAAATGTTGTCCAATAAAAAATATCTATAGCTTTAACATTTGCTATAGATATTCTTTATAGTGCATGCAGTTTAAACTCTCTTAAGTCTTTTATTTAAATATATTCTTAACAATTCCAGCAATAAACATAAAGAGATTATCATCAGGATAAAATAAAATTCATATTTAAATACTTTGCTCTTTAAGAGTAGAGCCGCAACAAAAAATATAAAATAAATTGGCATTACTCCCGGTCGCTTATTAACTGTAAAATACACTCCTACTCCTACTAGAAAACTAGCAATGAGAATTATAAGATAGCTTAGTTTGCTCTTTTCTATCACATAATTTTGGTAGACAGTCCATCTCATCATGCCCATCTTTACGTGATTGAAATAATAAAATACTCCAAGTGCAATTAATAAGCAAAGCTCGATTACTATTATTATTTTATTTTGCCGCTTTGTCATTTGGTAGATCTTTTACTTTTACAATGCTTCCACCGTTGTTGGGATCGCCCACTTGTGCATCTAGTTCGTCGTGCATTTGCCATTCATTCCAACCACCGTCGAAAACATTTGCATTTAATCCTCTTTCATAGCACAATAGCCATGGAAGGCATGCTCTCCACCCAGTTCCGCAATAGAAAGACAATTCTTTGTCGGTTGTTATGCCTTGTTCTTCCCACATCTTTACGATTTCATCAAATGGCTTATTGGTTCCATCTTCATTTTGATAGAAGCCCATTCCGCCATTGCCTTCTCCTGACTTGCCCCAATAAGCTCCTGCCGGTTCGCCAGCCTTTGGAATATATCCATATCCCGAAGTTTCGCCCAGCCATTCCTCTTCTGATCTAATTGAAATCAATCTAAAGTCATCGCTTGGTAATTTTTTCACTGCATCATCAAGGCTTAGCCAATACTCCTTATGAGCAGGCACGGTTACGCCAAAATTTTCAGCTTTAACTGGAGCAACTTCATCGGCTTCAGTTTCAAATCCTGCTTTCTTCCACGCATTTAATCCACCATCTAAAACCTTAACATCCTTAACTCCTGCATATAATGCAACAAAGGCAACTCTGTGAGCTCCAGTATCTGGACCATAGATTAAAAGTGTGGTATCGCTTGTTATACCATAATCAAGCATTGCCTTTTCAATTTCAGCGTCGCTTCTAATATTCCACACTGGTCCTTCTTCGATAGAATCAGTATTTATATGAATTGCTCCTGGAATATGTTCCTTTAGATAGTCTGGACTATCCTTAGCCTCGCCCCAAGTAACCTCAGCTATAACATAGTTATCTCCATGCTTACCATCTAATAGATCGTTGACCCAAGATGCACCTACAAAGACCTCGTGGACTAATTCTTCATTAACGTTTTTAGCCTCTTCTTTAACTTTTTTGTCTTCTGTCTTTTCTTCCTTCACTTCAGCCTTCGGCTCTTCTTTAGCCTCATTATTTTCTTCTTTTACTTCTTCATTTACTTCAGGCTTTTTCTCATTCTCTGCTGGCTTGTCGCTCTTATTTGAGCACGCAGCAAATAATAGCACAACTGCCATAAGTAGTGCTATAAATTTGATATTTCTCATAATTCCTCCTTCATGTCATTTGACATCTAAATACATTATACATTTTTAATAAAACTAAGTCCAATAAAAAATATCTATAGGATTTCTCTTTCCTATAGATAAAATTTATAGCTTATCATTTATTTAACCACTTTAACAGTTGGCTTTGTAAATCATTTGTGTAGGCGACCTCTTCCCTAATCATCTTTCTTTCATGCATTTTCTTTTCAAGATTTAGGCTGTCGTGAATTTTTGCGATAAATGCTCGACTGCCTATTACAACTGCTCCCTCGTTGAATGTAAGATTGCGCTCTGCTAAGTCATTTGTTACAACATATATTTGATATCTATCTGCTAGCTCATAGCTTGCTCTTTCAATATAGCTATCCGCTGTTTCATTCTCTTTTGTAAAGACTATTGTTAGCTCATCTTTTTCATAGCTTTCTCCACGATTGTCTTTTACCATATGTCCATCGTAGATGACAACTATTTTTTTATCTATATATTTTGAATAGCCACTTAACATGTCTTCTAAATTTAATCTCGCCTCTTCGAGTGAGATATCCATTGCCTCTCTAAGAGCTTTATCCGCATGAATTAAATTATATCCATCTACATAATATCTAGATTTCATTTTACAAACTATTGACGCTTAAAGCACTCATAAAACACTATCGATGCTGCGACTGCTGCATTAAGGCAGCCCACGCTTGAGTCTTTATTCATGGGGATAGTTAGTATCTTGTCGCATTCTTTTTTTACACCAAGTCGTAGTCCTGAATGTTCACTTCCAATTACATATACTGCACCACCTACTATTATTTCATCCATTGGATCGCCTTCCATGTCGGTGCCAAGTATAAAATATCCTGCATCCTTTAGCTTGCGTAGTGCGCGTGCCAAATTTACTACCATTATTATTGGTACATCTCTAAGCCCGCCTTGAGCGGTCTTTATTACAGCGGGAGTTATACTTGCCGAGCGATCTTTGGTTATAATTATAGCCGATATATTAAAGACCGATGCAGAGCGAATTATGCTTCCCAAATTGCCCACGTCTTCAATCGAATCAAGTGCGCATATATTTGAGCGCTTATCCATTGGAAGCTCCAAGAAATCATCTAAATCATAGTATTCATAGTCTTTTACTTGAAGAGCGACTCCTTGAGCAGCGCGAGAAAATTTTTTAAAATAATTTCTATCCTCTTTTATCTCTATATTCTTCTTACTTGCAAGCTCTAATATCTCAGTTATCCTCTTGCTATTTATATCTTCTACAATTAGTTTTTTGGCTTCGTCTCCTGCCTTTAGAGATTCGCTAACTGCTCTGATTCCTATTATATCCAAAGTCGTCCCCCCTTCTTTTTAAAATCTGATCAAATAAATATTTCAATCTTTCAATATCTTCCGATAAATAAAGCGCGCCTATTAGTGCCTCAAGCCCAGTCGCCCTAGCATAGTCGCGTGGGCTGCAATTTTTTGGTGCTTTTAAATGCTTATTTCTTGCCCTACGGACTATAGACTTCTCCTCATCTGTTAAAAGCTCCTCTATTAGATGAAGATCACGTGATTGAGCTCTTGCCGATACATGGTCAATTACGATTAAATGCAAATCCTCCACTCGTCTATTTAAATGAATTACCGACTTTCTTATCATAAGCTCATATACAGCATCGCCAAGAAAAGCGAGATTGATCATATCCATTTGGCTTACTTCGCGAGTTATAGCCATTAAGCTCTCTCCCAAGTTACGCCATCTTTAGTATCTTTTAAAATTATGCCTTTTTCTTTTAATTCATCTCTTATTTCATCGGCCCTCTTATAATCTTTGTTAGCTCTTGCCTCTTCGCGCTCTTTAATTATTGCATCTATATCAAAATCGAGTTCACGCTTTTCATCTTTAATTACTCCAAATATATCTACGAAATCGTCAAAAAGTTTTTTTACATATAGTAGATCTTCTTTTGAGCTATTATCATCGAGCTTGGTATTTATTAGCTTAGATAGGGCAATCCAATCTGTTACAGCATCTGGTGTATTTAAATCGTCATCCATGTGGCTAATTAAACTCTCTCTTATTGCATCTACTTCACTAGTAATATCTTTATTGAGCTCTCCGCCCACGCTTGCTTCGATTAAGTTTGCAAGTCTAATTTTAGAATTTCTTAGTCTCCTAATCATCGACTTTACTTGTTCAATTGCATCATGAGTAAAGTTTAGTGGTTTTCTATAATGGGCATTTAACATAAAAAATCTTAAAACTTCTGCACCCTCTTGCTCGATAAAATCCTTTGCAATAAATATATTTCCAATTGACTTACTCATCTTTACATTATCGATATTTATCATGCCATTGTGCAGCCAATAGTGGGCTAATGGCTCTTCATTTAATGCTTCGCTTTGGGCTATTTCATTTTCATGATGGGGAAATTTTAAATCCTCTCCACCGGCATGAATATCGATGGTCTTCCCAAGTAGAGCTCTAATCATGGTTGAGCATTCGATATGCCAGCCTGGTCTGCCTTCGCTCCACGGGCTTTTCCATGCAGGCTCGCCCTCTTTTTTCTTTTTCCACAGAGTAAAGTCAAGTGGATCTTCTTTATCTACATTTTCTTCAATTCTCGCACCGATTTCAAGCTCTTCTACATTGCGATTGGAGAGTTTTCCATAGTCTTTTAGCTTTCTTACGCGAAAATAAACATCTCCATCGACTTCATATGCATATCCCTTTTCTATTAATCCCTCTATAAATTCAATTATATCATCCATATGTGCAGTGCAGGTTGGATGTTCAATTGGATAGTCATATATGGATAATTCATCTAGATCCTCTTTAACCGACTTTATATAGCGACTTGTAACCTCGTCTATGCCTATGCCTTCTTCATTTGCTTTTTTTATTATCTTATCATCGACATCGGTAAAATTGCTGACGTATTTTACATCATATCCCTTAAAAATCAAATAGCGTCTTAATATATCAAAGCTCACATGTGGACGAATATTGCCAACATGCATATCATTGTAGACAGTAGGCCCGCAGACATACATCTTAACCACGCCCTCTTTTATTGGAATAAATTCTTCTTTTTTATCTGTAAGTGAATTAAATAATTTCATAATATCTCCTTAAAATCCGATTATGCTAGAAGCTAGCGCAAAATAAATTAGAAGGGTAGATGCGTCCGCAATAGTAGTGATAAGTGGACTTGCCATTATCGCCGGATCCATCTTCAATTTAGTTGCGGCAATTGGAAGTATGCCTCCTAATACTTTTGCAACTGCAACTGCGCCCATAACCGTCAAGCTTACCGTAAGAGCCACAGTAGATGGGGCTTTGTCAAAATATATTATCTTAAAATAATTTACCATAGCTAATATAATTCCGCAAATAATCGAAACTTTCATCTCCTTCCATATGACTTTAAGCCAATCTCTAGTTATTATATCTCCAGTTGCAAGTCCACGAATTACAAGTATGGACGATTGCGAACCAGAGTTACCACCGGCGCCCATTAGCATTGGAATAAAGCCCGACAAAAATGCAACGCTGCCTATTAAATCCTCATATCCATTTATGATTTTTTGAGTAACGGTTGCAGAGACCATAAGCACCAAAAGCCATACTATTCTATTTTTTGCAAGCTCAAAGGCCGAAGTCTCGAGATAGGGCTTTTCACTTGGGGTAATAGCACTCATCTTTTGAAAGTCGGCGCTTGCCATTTCTTCCATCAAATTTAATATATCGTCGATTGTTATAATACCAACTATAATGCCTTCTCTATCGACGACCGGAATAGCTTCAAATCCATATTTTTTAAAAGTTGCCGTTACCTCTTCTGCCTCATCTAATGTATTTAAATAGATTACATCAGGATTCATCAGCTCTTCAATTTTTTTATCATAATCGGAGACGAGTAGCTCGCGCAAAGACACTATTCCTTCAAGATGCCTTGAGCTATCTGTGACATAAAGAATATAAATCGTCTTCTTATCTATCCCCTCGGCCTTGATATAATCAATTGCCTCCCTCACAGTCATGGCTCTTCTTAAAGAGACATATTCAACTGTCATAAGCGCTCCTGCCGAGTCTTCTGGATATTTTAAAAATTGATTTATCAGCTTTCTATCCTCTGCAGTTGAGCTTTTTAATATTCTATCAACCAAATCAGGCTCCACTTCGCCTATCATATCCACCATATCATCCATATACATCTCATCTAATATTTGGACTAATTCTACATCGGTCGAGCTTCTTATTATCTCCTCTTGCTGATCGCTTCCAAGATAGCTAAAGACCTCCGCCTGTATGTCCTTTGGAAGCATGCGATAGATAATTGCGCCCGTCTTGTGGTCAAGCTCGTCTATTAATTCTGCAATATCGACTTCATTTAAGACCGATATCAACGTCATCGCCTCTTTATATCTCTTTTCTTCGACTAATGACTTTAACTTTTCTTCTATTTTATTTAGTTCAACCAATTTATTTCTAGCATGATCCATAGGCTACCTCTAGCTCAAAATTATATTTCTTGCGAAGAAGAAATAGCTTATAAGGCTCATTGCGTCTGCAATAGTCGTGATAAGCGGACTTGCCATTATTGCGGGATCTAATTTTAAAGATGAAGCAAGAATCGGTAGCAGCCCTCCTACGAGCTTTGCTGCACCAACTGAAATTACAAGTGTAAGACTAACTGTTAGTGCAACATTTGCCGGTGCATGATCTATATATATTATCTTAAAATAATTAAAAACAGCTAATACCACTCCGCAAATAAGTGCAACCCTTAACTCTTTCCACAAGACTTTAAGCCAATCCTTGGGCTTTATATCTCCAACTGCCATTCCTCGAATTATAAGAGTTGACGATTGTGAGCCGGAGTTACCACCAGTGTCCATTAGCATGGGAATAAATCCAGTTAAAAATGGAATCATAGAAAGATAGCTCTCATAGTGATTCATTATCTTTTGCGTAACTGTCGATGAAATCATAAGAAGTAGTAGCCATGGCAATCTATGTCTTGCAAGCTCAAAGCTAGAAGTTTCTAGATATGGCATTTCATTAGGCGTGGTACCTGCCATAACTTGGAAGTCCTCGGTTGTTTCTTCTTCTATAACATCGAGTATATCATCTACTGTAACTATGCCTACTATTCTCTTCTCATTATCGACTATTGGCAATGCCTCAAATCCATATTTTTTTATTATAGAGGCAACCTCTTCACGGTCGTCATGAGTATGTGCATAAATTACATCGCCCTCCATTATATCCTCTATTTTACTATCATAGCTTGAAGTGATTAGCTCTCTTAAGCTTATTATCCCTTCAAGTCTTCTAAAATCATCTGTAACATAAAGAGTATAGATAGTCTCCTTGTCAATGCCTTCTCTTTTGATCTTTAAAAGTGCCTCACGCACATTCATCTCCTTTTTTAGAGAAACATATTCTATGGTCATAATAGATCCTGCAGAATCATCTGGATATTTTAAAAGTTGATTTATAATATTTCTATCTTCGGCATTTGCATTTGCAAGAATTCGATTGACCACATTGCTTGGCATCTCCTCGACCATATCGACAAAGTCGTCCATGTAAAGCTCTTCGACTATATCCTTTATCTCGGCATCAGTCGATGCACTTATAATTGCCTCTTGCATATCTGAATCAAAATAAGCAAATACCTCCGCTGCCTCATCCTTTGGAAGCATTCTAAATAAAATAAGAGCCGTCTTGGGATCAAGTTCGCCAATAAGAGCTGCAACGTCTATCTCATTTAAAAGTTGTAATAGCGTATGGGCCTCTTTGATTGCCTTTTTTTCTATTAGCGATTGAAATTTTTTCTCTAGTCTATCAAACTCGACCATTCTTTTATTTTCTGACATTCTACCCCTCCTCCTATCACCAATTATAACACAAAATCCCCTCATTAACAATAATAAAGGGCTTATTTACAAAGATTTATTATAGTATTTTTGTCATTATAAATTATAGATATTTGCAATTATACATTTCCATTCATCTAAAGTGCTATTATATATTTTGTATTAATCAAGATATGATGATATAATATATAAAAAATCACGGAGGTAATTATGGATGTAACTATTAAACAAAAATCCAAGACGACTCCAAAGGAGATCGTCCTTATTATAATTGGAGTCATATTGATAGCTTGTGCAATTCATTTTTTCTTGGTACCTAGCAATCTTACAACAGGTGGTGCAGGTGGTCTTTCAATTGTTTTAAGCAATTATCTACCATTTGAGGTAGGGCCGATCTATACTGCTATTAATATCATTTTATTTGGCATAGGCTTTATTTTTATTGGAAAGAGTTTTGGACTAAAGACCATTATAGTAACTCTATCGCTATCGGGTCTTGTTTGGGCTCTTGAAATTATCTTCCCAAATCCAAAGCCGATTTCAAATGACTTGCTTCTCACCGTCATTATGGGCACGCTAATTCAAGGCACAGGCGTCGGCATTGTATTAAATCAATATACCTCAACGGGTGGAACTGATATAATTGCAAAGATATTGCAAAAGTATTTTGGCATCGACTTAGGAGTGGGATGCGCAATTGCGGACTCAATAGTAACCATACTTGCAGGAATTACTTTTGGTAAGGAGATTATGCTTTATTCTGTTCTTGGTGCTCTAATCAACTCGGCTCTTGTAAGTGCAGTTATAAATAGCTTAAATGCTTCCAAGCTATGTTATATCAATACTGATAAATATCGCGAGGTCTGCGATTTTATAATTACTAGATTAGATCGCTCGGCAAGTATAATCCCCTCTGAAGGAGCTTATTCAAAGAAAACTCAAAATATGGTTTTAACTGCTTTAAACTCACGTGAATATATGAGACTTAAAGAATATGTCCACGAGATTGACCCGAAGGCATTTATAGTAGTAGCTGGTGCCAATGAAATCATCGGCTTAAAATGGAGAAGATTTGACATTTGATGAATTATAGAGACGCTTATAAAAAAATTTTAAATGCCAATATAGATAGATCTGAAAGGGAATATGATGAGCTAATACAAAAACTTGAGGCTCGAGCAGGCAATGTGCCTGATAGAACTCTTCTTCGATTTAAAAGAGCGCAAGAGCTACTTCATGTTGGAACTTTTCCAGTTATAAACGTGGTTGGAACAAATGGCAAGGGCACAATTGCAAAAGCAATATATGATGCAAGTACTGCTTTTGGCATCGACACCGCTCTTTATATTAGCCCCCATCTTATTAATTACAACGAGAGAATAAGATCATCTAAAGACAATAAGAGCAATTTTATCTCAAACTATCATTTATTTGAGTTAATAAAATTAATAGATGAACTCGAATGTGAAATCGCACCCAAATATGGCTCCTTCACTTATTTTGAAGTTATAAGCCTTGCAGCAAGTATATATTTTCAAAATCTATATAATGAAGGCGATATAAAATTTGTAATACTAGAGGCTGGAGTGGGAGGTCGCTTTGATACAACTAAGGAAATAGGCTATAGTCTAATGAGTGTGATCGCTTCTATTTCAATCGACCACAAGAGCTATCTTGGGGATAATATCGCTGATATTGCGTGGCATAAGGCTGGAATAATTGCTGCAAACTCGGTAGTCCTTACTTTAAACCAAAATGAAGCATATGATGAGATAAAAAAAGAGACGGTAAAGAAAGGCGCTAATCTATTTGGCCCAAATGACTTGAGGATTTCTTCCGAAAAAGAAGACGGTAGTTTCATATTGAAGTTCAATAATAATTTTATAAAATTAAATCCTATTCAAAAAGGACCTTTTAGAAGAGAAAATTATTCTCTTGCCGCTGCCGCAATGACTATTATCTTAGAGATGACCGGCATTAAAATAGATGTAAATAAACTAGAGGAAGCACTTAACAAATCATATTGGGAAGGCCGAATGGAATTATTAAAAAAAGATCCGATTACGATTTTAGATGGAGCTCATAATGAAGATGCGGTAACTAAACTTTATGACAGCTTTAAAGATCGCTCGATAATTTCCGTTGTGGCGTATATGAATACAAAGGAGCATGCAAAGATGGCAGGGTTTATCAATCGCCGTTCCAAAAATGTAATCGTAACTACTAATGGCGACCATAAATCGGTCGAGCTTGATGAATTAAAAAGAGAGACTGGAGCAAGCAAGGCTTTCTCAAGTCCAATCGATGCAATAAATTATGCGAGGGAAATCGCCCTTAAGGACGATATAATTCTAATTAGTGGCTCGCTCTATCTAGTAGGCATAGTGCTTGCAAACAGGGATAAAATAAAATAATTTTAAAAGCTGGAAGTTAATAATAGACTCTCAGCTTTTTTATTGACTCAAAAAGTTTTTTCACTTATAATTTAATTAGGCGATTTTACTTAATAAAATTTTAAAGCATATAAGGAGGTGGCATGGATAAATTCTTTAATAAAATATCTATATTATTTATATTTGTCATCATTTATTTTGCCGCATTTAATCCAATCGACGCAAGCGGATTTAAAGATACAAAAGATCATTGGGCGGAAAGATATCCGGCAGCTCCAAAAGACTATAGATAAAAATATGTAGAGGCAATGGTAATATCCATTGCCTTTTAATTATAACTCGACTATATCAAAGCCACTAACTTCGCTCTTTCCCTTTTCATTGGTAAGAACTGCCCTTCCCTTATTCTTCATTGCCTCGTCAAGTCTATCTGCAAACTCTCTAAAATCTTCTATTGTGGTGGAGAGTGCTTCTTTAAGCGCTTTATTTACATCTCTTTCTGTTCTATCTTGAAGATACATAGAAAAAGTAGTTAAACTCTTCATGATTGGAGTTAAATGCGGATCAAAAGCCGAATAACTTCCGATTATCAAAGAATCGATCTCTTCTTTACTTAGCTTAACCTCTCTTAACCATCTGCCAGATCCATCAAATACATCAAAAGTCTTTTGTAGATTGGGGTCGCGATAAGAGTACATATATATCATAGTGTCTGTAACGCTTATACCATCTCCATATGCGCCGCCCTTTGCTCTTATATTATCATGCAGATAGCTATTTGATAGTGCAGTTGATACAACGCGATAGCTACCCTTATTATTGCTAAAGCTCGTTGCATCGATGCAATAGTTGACATCGGTTAAGCCAATAATTGCCGTCTTCTTGCCACTTTTTGGAGTGCTGTCAATTGCATATTTTGTTGGTGCCTCTCCAAGAAGATTTCTTTCTTTTAAAAGCGATTTCATCTTCTCATAATTATCATCATCACAAGTCGCATGAATATATGCCTTTTCATTTAATATTTCAAGCAGGCTGTCATATCCTTCATTTAATAGTTTAGAAAGCTCCTCATCGTTTAATTTCAATAGCTCCTCTAGATATTTGATATAACTAGCTCCGCTTAATAGCTCATTTATAGCATATAGTCTTGAAATATCCTTTAATGCACTTGTAAGAGCGATGCCTACGCCAGCTTGAATGGCCTCGTATTTCTTTTGAGTTAACTCCGTATTTAAAAGCTCGCGAATCTTTTTAAGATCGCTAAAATCACTGTTAAATAGTACCTCATGATATAAATCGAGCGCCTCTTTTGCATCTAATTCATCAAATGAAAGGCGTCCTGATACAAATAATCTACCTTCGTCTTTGTCGGTAATGGCACTCGTGCCAATATTTATATCAAAATCATATGCTCTTAAATTTATTTCAGTATTAAGAGCCTTGTAGTCGTATTTTTTGGTGCTAATCATAGTTAAAAGCCTTGTAACTATGCGCAGGGCCTTTAGCTTGTCGTCGCCCATGTCCTCTATAAAATATCTAAAGCAAAGGTCGACTATTCCTCCGGTAAAAGTATCGACATGGCTTAGATTGCCATCGATGTTTAACTTTGGAAAGCTAAGCTCTCTTTTTAAATCCTTGACATCAAGCACTGGAATGGTCGCTTTCTTTTCTGGAGTATCCTCTCTTAATTGGAAATCATGAAGCTCTTTAGTCTTATTTATTAGCTCATCTATTTCCTCTTTGCTCAAACTTTCTTTATATGCTTGAAGCTTATCTCTTAGCTCCTCTTCTCTTTTTGCCATAAGTTTTTCATTTGGACGAACCACTAACTCAAGTCTATTTTTACCAAAGTATTTATTAGCATATTCTTTTATCAGCTCGGGATGCTGTTCAATCTTTTCGATTGCAGCTTGATATTTTAAACCTTCGATTGGATCAGCTCCATATATCCACGACTCAGTCGCTCTTATATATACCAATATACCCTTGTGTGGACTGTCATTAAAGGTCTTAGTAGAAAACTTAAGCTGATGAATTAAAGATGCTAACTCTTTTTCATCCATTCCATTTGTCTTTAACTTATCAAGCTCTTCATCTATTATTGCAAGTATCTTATCCTTGTTCTTAGCATCCACATCTTTTGCCATTACAGTAAAATTCAATCTATCGCCAACCGAGTACATGTCAAGTACATCGCTTGCAAGTCCTTCGCTTATGATGCGATCTTTAATATGTGCACCATCTTCACTTATCATGGAGCTATTTATTATTCTATGGATAAGCTTTTCTGTAAGATCCAAACTATTTCCACATATATAACTTGTTACAAAAAAATCTTTGCCTGACTCCTCCTTGCCACAATATTCCTCTTCAGCAACTATTGGAGCAGTCAAGTCCTTAATGGGATCCATAAGTGTCGTAGGCTCGATATAATCAAACTCACTAAAATATTCATCCAAATGGGCTAGCTCTTTTTCGGTATCTCCATTTCCCCAAAAATATGCATATGAATTACTTGGATTGTAATATTTTTTATGAAATTCCCTTAGTGCATCAAGCGTAAGAGTTGGAATATAAGTGGGATCCCCTCCTGAGTTGGTGCAATAGCTCGAATTTTTATATAGCCTTCTAATCATCTTATCCTCGACTTGAGAAGCATCAGAGCTCATCGCACCTTTCATTTCATTATAAACTATGCCATTAATTGTAAGCTCTCCTTCGGGATTGTCTAGCTCATAATGCCATCCCTCTTGCCTAAAGACCAAATCGTTGTTGTGAAGGTCAGGGAAGAATACGGCATCCAAATAGACGTCAACTAGATTGTGAAAATCCACTTCATTTCTCGAGCTAACCGGATACATGGTCTTGTCGTCGTAAGTCATCGCATTTACAAATGTTTGAAGAGAATTTTTTATCAAATCCATAAAAGGCTCTTTTGTCTTGTACTTTCTACTGCCACTTAATACAGAATGCTCAAGTATGTGGCACACTCCCGTATCATCTTTTTGTGCAGTCTTAAATCCAATTGCAAAAGCCTTGTTCTCATCGTCATTTTCCATTTTTAAAACCCTCGCCTTGGTCTTTTCATGCTCAAAGAGTATTGCCTTTGAATTGTATTCTTCAAGCCATTCTTCTTTTATAATCTTAAAGTTTTTCATATATCCTCCTTAATGTATTGGGCAATTTAACTCGCCTATTAATTTAATTATACCACTTTTAAAATAAAAAGCATCTACCAGCTAAGTAAATGCCTTAAAATTTAACTCTCTCATCGAAAGATCTCTTTAATGTTATTTGATCGGCAAACTCCAACTGACCTCCAACTGGAAGCCCTGTTGATAGCTTGGTGACAGTTGTATCAAGATCACTTAGCATATCTCTAATAAAAATCGTAGTAAAATCCTTTTCTATATCATTTGCAAATGCAATTATTACTTCCTTGATGTTGTCGCGACGCACTCTATCGTGAAGTTTATCAAGTCCAAGCTCCTCTGGACCTATTCCACGAGTTGGATCGATCGAATCTGCATCCAATACAAAATAAAGCCCATCGTAATTTATTGCACGCTCAAAGCTGTCGATATCACGAACACTCGTTACTACCATTAACTTGGTTCTATCCCTCAAATCAGAACTGCAAATTGAGCATATATCTCCTGTTGAATAATTACCGCATATGGTGCATTTTTTTATATCGCTTTTTACAAGACGAATGGCCTCGATGAATTTATCTACCTCTTCATTTGGTTGATCCATCACAAAATAAGCCATTCTCTCGGCAGTCTTTCTTCCTACGCTTGGAAATTTCCGAAATCTATCGATTAGATTTTCAATTATATTCTCACTCATTAAAATAATCCAGGAATATTTAGTCCTTGAGTAAATTGTCCCATTGCCTTTTCCATTTCAGCCTCAGATGTTGTTATAGCTGAATTTACAGCAGCAATTAATAAATCGGTTAATGTTTCGATGTCATCAGCATCAACTACCTCGGGGTCGAGTTCGATAGCAGTAATTTCCTTTTTGCCATTGATAGTTACTTTTACAACTCCGCCACCAGCTGTTGCTTCAAACTCCTGTGCTTCAACTTGAGCCTTTTGCTCCTCCATATTTTTTTGAAGCTTCTCCATCTGCTTCATCATATTCTTCATATTTGGTCCGCCTTGAAATCCTTTCATAATTACCTCCTAATCAATCTTTAAAATATCTCCAAATATCGTCCTTAGCACTTCGATATTCTTGTCTTCATTTTGTTTTACTATTAACATTGGTTTTTTTAAATATTCATCTGCAAAGGCTTTTATTTGCCCCTCAAACATGCCAATTAAATTATCCTCATCGGCAGGATCAATCTTAGTAAATATAAGCTTGTTCTCGTTAATCTTTACCCAATACTTGTCCTTTAATCCACTTAACATCGGAAATTTCTCCAAAAGTGCGTCGAATAAAGAAATCCCCTCCTCGTTTTGACTATTGCTTTCGTCATATTTTGGAATATCTAGCTCTGACTTTTCATCGCGAATGGTCTTTACTTGCTCTTTTATAGGCTCTTCTACTGCTTGATTTTCCTCTTTGAGCTCTTCTTCGATATCTTCATCAACATCCTCTTTGGAAAATTCATTTATATCATCTGTATCATAATCATCATAGCCCCTACTAATTGGACTATCTATATCATGTGGATCTTTATTATTCTCTTTTGTTGTAGCTGGTTTTACTTTATTTTCTGTCTTTATCGCATCTTCTGATTGTTCTTCTTTCGGCTTCTCATCTATTTTATTTCTATTTTCTAATTTTAATTCATAATCGCCCTTTTTCACATAGCCATCTTTTATTAGCCCAGCAAGACCCAATTGGAAGATAAGCGATTTATCGAATGCATAATTTAATTCATTTAAAATAACTCTCATGCCCTCAATTAAATCGAGCATGCTCTTTACGCTAAGTGCGCCACGAAACTCGAGCAGCTCTTCGCGATTTAGCACCTCGCTTTCAGGATCTATCATAAGCACATATATATCGCGCAAGCTCTCCATCAATGTCATCAAAATCTTTTCAGGTGCTGCACCATTATTGGTTAAATTCTCCGCTTCCTTTAAGACTCCAAAATATTCGGAGTTGATTAACTTTCTTAAAAGCGACTTAATTGCATTTATGCCAGTGATGCCAATTAGCTCGCTTGCTTCCTTATATTTGATTGGCCTATTTGGAATGCCAAGGATTTGATCGAGCATTGAATAGGCATCTCTCATTGAGCCTTTGGATTCATTTGCAATTAATTTAATTACATCAGGCTCCACCTCTTCTTTTAATATATCTACGGCATGATTGAGTCCTTTTTCAATTGCTAGTTTATTAATGGTATTAAAGTCGAATCTTTGCAAACGACTTCTTACCGTATCGGGAATTTTATCAGGATCGGTAGTTGCAAGTATAAAAATCAAATGACTTGGCGGCTCCTCAAGTATCTTTAATAATGCATTAAAAGCAGAATTAGATAGCATATGAGCCTCGTCGATTATATAAACTTTCTTTTTGAGATTATTGGGTGGATATACTCCCATAGTCCTTAGCTCACGAATATTATCTACGCCATTATTGCTCGCCGCGTCTAACTCTAACACGTCAACCGCGCGCTCTTCAAGTATCTCGATACAGTTTTTACATTTATTGCATGGCTCGCCATCCATTGGGGCAAGACAATTTACTGCACGCGAAAATATCTTTGCACAACTGGTCTTGCCAGTACCTCTCGAACCACAAAAAAGATAGCCATGAGAGATATTGCCCGTCTTTATCTGATTTTTTAAGACGGTTACTATCATGTCCTTGTCAATTACATCTTTAAATTGTAGTGGGCGCAGTGTTCTATATAATGCCTTTCTCATAAATCCTTTCCTATATAAATATTGTAAATCTAAGCTTTTCTTCTCTTGGTAGTTACTTCCTTTAACATTCCTTGACGCAAATCATATAGATTTTGAGATAAGTCCACATAATACTCATGTGGCTCCTCGAGCCTCTTTAGCTCATCCCACAATCTATCCATATTTTCGCTTGCTCTTTTTCTTATCTCTTCAATTGTTGGTAGCTCATAAATAAGCTTGCCCTTGTCATAGATTTGCTTTAAAAGTGGCTTTGCGACGAAATTGTTTAATGTCGTCCTCTTCCAAGTAAAAAGCGGATGGAATATTTCATATTCATCACCACTCGGCGCTTCTTCATCACGAAGGCTGACTAGATCTGCCAATTGATAGCCGCTATTTTTATCATAAAAGCGATATACTTGTTTGAATCCGGGATTGGTTATTTTAACGACATCCTCACTCACTTTGATCTTTGGCATAAGCTCACCTTTTTCATCTTCACAGGCGACTAATTTATATACTCCTCCAAAGACGGGATCGCTCTTTGCTGTAATAAGTCTTTCTCCAACGCCGAATGAATCCAGCTTCGCACCTTCTTTTAAAAGATCCTTTATCCTATATTCATCGAGTGAATTGCTTGCAACTATAATTGCATCATTAAATCCAGCTTCATCGAGCATCTTTCTAGTTTCCTTTGAAAGATAGGCGATATCTCCCGAGTCAATTCTAACTCCAATAGGCTTGTGTCCAGCGGCCTTTAATTCATTAAATACAGTTATTGCATTTGGAACGCCAATCTTTAAAACATCATAAGTGTCTACAAGTAAGAGTGTGCTGTCGGGATAGACCTTTGCATATGCACGAAAACTCTCAAGCTCAGTATCAAATGATTGCACCCACGAATGTGCCATAGTTCCGGTAGCGGGAATCGCCATCTGCCTATCAGTATAAGTATTGGCCGATGCCTTAACTCCACCGATATATGCAGCTCTTGCACCATAGTTTGCAGCGTCTGCTCCATGAGCACGCCTGCTTCCAAACTCACTAACAGCCCTTCCCTCCGCACTTCTTACAATACGAGAGGCCTTTGTTGCTATTAAGCTTTGATGATTAAGTATCAAAAGTAACATAGTCTCAATGATTTGAACTTGATAAATTGGCCCAACGACAGTTAGTATTGGCTCGCCTGGAAATATGGTCTCGCCCTCTTCCATCGAGTATATATCGCATTCAAATTTAAAATTCTTTAGTCTATTTAAAAATTCTTCTCCAAATATCTTCTTTGAGCGAAAATATTCTATATCTTCCTCGGTAAATGAAAGATCATTGATATATTCTATAAGCGTCTCGAGCCCTGCAAAAAGAGCATATCCACCATCGTCGGGAATTTGTCTAAAAAAATAATCGAAGACCGCTCTTTCATCTCCTCTGCCACTTTCAATATAACCATTTGCCATTGTAAATTCATACAAATCAGCAAGCATACTTAAATTTCTATACATAAAAGCCTCCTTAAGTATCGCTACTTATAATTATTATATCATATTAAGAGATAAAATCAAATGAATTTTATCAATTTATTTCAAACTACAATTCAGCTTGAATTGGGTATAAACTAGATAGATTGGAGGAAGTATGATAATTTATTTTTCAGGCACAGGTAGTACAAAATATATTGCAGAAAAACTTGCAACCGCCCTTGATGAAGAGGCTATTTCTATTGAGAGCTTAAATGAAGAAAATATATTTGAGATTGAACTTGCTAATAAAGAATATTTTGGAATCCTAATGCCCGTCTATGCATATAGACTACCTAAATATGTAAAAAATTATTTGAGTAAGCTAATAATAAAAAATAGAGCAAGTTATAATTTTGCTCTTTTTACTTATGGCGGAACCACTTTAAATATAAAGCCTTTTTTAGACGATGCACTAAAAGATTTCAAGCTGGATGCCTATTATAAGCTAATTATGCCAGACACTTATACTCCTATGTATCCGCTTAAAGACAATATTGCTCTAAAAAAACTTGAGGAGAATGTTGAGAATGATATTAAAATATTGATCGATAAAATAAAGTCAAAGGAAGATATCAATCAGATTAAGTCCAAAATGCCCTATGCAATAAATAAAATTTTTTCAAATATATGTTATGCGACCATTTCTCGCACAAGGCCTTTTAAAGTAAGCGATAATTGCATCTCTTGTTCTATATGCGCAAACAATTGCCCCGACCATGCAATCAAGATGGAAGATGGCAAGCCACAATGGATCATTAAAAGCTGTGATATGTGCTTAAGATGCTTCCACCATTGCCCAACCAATGCCATCGACTACGGATTTATGACCAAGGATAAAATAAGATATAAACACTATTATAATCTACTCAAAAAATAGGCTATGAAAATATGAATCATAACAAGATCTCCACGTCTTATTAGTTATAATACTATTATTTTTTAAATATTTTTCCAATATTTCCATAATTACACCTTCCACACCCTCGCTTTAATTATGCAATATTAAAGCGAATTGGTAAATAGCTATTTTCATTCTCGCTAAATAAAATAAGCCTGCATAAGCGGCTTATTTGACTTCATCTTCTAGATTATAATCTTCTAGCTTATATCTTCGATATTCTACAAATTTAAAATCAAGCCCGACCTCGCGAAACCATGGGCTTTCCTTACTTATATAAAAACCATGTTTTAATGGATCGTCTATTCTAGTATCGGCCTCAAAGACTTGCTTTACCCTTGTCATGAAAATAGTTCCAATGTCTTTATATAATTTTTGAACGAGGCTTGCTCCTCCTACTAAAAAACCATTTTCATCATTTATTAATCTTTCTCTAAATTCGTCAAAGTCGTGCATTACCTCATCTGCCCCTGGCACCTCTCCTCGCGATAAGACTATTATATGCCGCCCCTCAAGTGGACCCATATCCTCAAAAGTATGTCTACCGCAGTAGAGATTTTTGCCCATAGTAATTCTCTTGTAATTAGCAAGATCGGTTGGAATATGAAAAAGCATGGTTCCATTATTTCCAATGCCAAAGTCATAATCGCATGCCATTATGAGTGTTGTCTTTAGCTGAAGGACACAATTATGTCTACAATCCAATTGCTCTTCTCCTCTTCATTTAGTATCTCAAGGCATTCCTTTTTAATATCGTCTTTATGCTCCAAATTTTGTGGTGTGATAGATATGGTTACAAAGCTATCCTCGCCTTCAGTACCGATTAATATATCGCTAACTCCAAGAACTCCAGTTAAATTCAATAATTTCTTCTTTATATTAGTTCTCTTTTCATCGAGTGTCTTTGGCTCTATATGGATTACAAGCTCAACATTGTGGTCGCGCCTTAAAGTTGCTGTTATTCTTTCAAAATCATCGTGCACTTCTCCAATTGTAAGCTCTGGCTCGACCTCTACATCGACAGTTGCAAAGATGGAGTCCATAGAGCGACGATCTACATATAGATTATGAAGTGAGCTTACATATTTGCTAGATAATACCGCTTCTCTTATCAACTTTATATCCTCACGGCGTGGTGCTTCTCCAAGTATTGGACTTATGGTATCCTTAACAGTTGAAAAGGCATTGTATAGTATAAGAAGACTTACTACTATTCCTGCAAATGCATCTAGCCAAGGATATTTTACAAAGAAATACGAGCTTATTAAAATAAATGCGGATATTGCAATATCGATAGAGGCATCTTCTTTATTTGCTTTAAAAACTGTTGATTGCGTCTTTTTAAATGCTCTTTGATTGATCTCTACAAATATCGCCTTTAATAGCATTGAAATTGCAAGAAAAATCCTCGATATAGTATCAAGACTTGCGTCACGTGGATTAAATATGCTCTTAATCGAGGTTGTCAAAAATTCAAATCCAACTACCGCAGTTAGCAGTGCTATTATAAATCCAGTTATATATTCTGCCTTTTCATGCCCATATGGATGATCTATATCGCGAGGCTTTTTAGATGCTTTCATTCCAACAAGTGTAATTACACCCGTTAAACAATCGCTTGCATTGTTGACCCCGTCGGTAAAAAGTGCTACCGAATTGGTAATGCCGCCTAATATCATCTTTGGCACACTTAATAAGAGATTTAGCACTATGCTAATTATGCCTACTCGTTCACCTATTTTATTGTCTTTAATATTCGTCTTTTCCACTACTATTTCCTTCTTCTAATATATTTTCTTCTTCTAAATCATCTACCCGTATTCCATCTTCGATTATTTCATCATTGACTCTATTTACTTCAAACTTGCCATAATTCTCATCATATTTATGTGGCCATATCGGGTCGGCGTAGTATATGAAAGAAAAGGCTGTAAATGCACTTGCATTTAGTACGGCAAAATTATTTACTATAGAAAAGACTATCTTAGAGATTAAAAGAGCTGTATCATTATTTAATATAGAAATTACATTTTCAAATGTCCATACTATTATAAAATTAATTGCAAAGACAAATAGCAATCTCAATACAAATGATCCATTTTTTATAACAGTCTTATATCCTCTTCTTAGCGAAAAGCCAAAGGGAATGCCTACCTCATCTACTAGCGAATAGTTTATCGCATTTGCCATAATTATATAGATAAATAAAAGCGGAAAAAGCAGTAGTGAAGTAAATGGCATCAATATAAATAAAAATGTAAATGGCAGGCTTAAAAAGAGTCCAGCTGCTAAAAATACAAATGACGATCCAATTAATCTAAAAACTCCTTTAAATCCATCGGATACTATGCTCGAGAACTTTATGCTCTCTCCTCTTAATCTCTTAAAAAAATCCACCAAAAACATCGTCGATAATATAGTTGGAATAAAGCTAAGTAGCTGATCTACTATGCTTTTATCAGGTAGGTCATTTTCTGTTAGTCCATGAAGCCATATATCATATCCAAGATACGATATATTTATTAACTCTTCTACCACGGCAAATAAGACTGCTATAAATAGCAGTCTAATGCCATAAGTCTTATATAAAAACTCAAGTGAGTCATTTAGCGTTTCTTTTATTCCATAAGGCTCATCCTTATAGCCTTTTAAAACCACCTTGTCATATAAGCTCATTAAAATACAAAATCTCCATCTTTAAATATTTGATGTTCACTTCCATCCTTATCGATGCCAACTATCGATAGGCTCTCGTCTCCAATCATAAAGTCGACGTGAATTTGCGAATCGTTGATGCCAAGGCTTGCTAACTCTTCTTCACTCATCGACTCTCCGCCCTTTACACATGTCGGATAGGCGGCACCAAGAGCTAAGTGACAACTCGCATTTTCATCGAATAATGTGTTGTAGAAAATTAGTCCCGAGGAATTGATTGGACTATTTACACTTACAAGTGCTACTTCTCCCAAGCGACATGCATTCTCATCACGAGCGATTAAATCCCTTAATAGCTCTTCATTCTTAGCAGCCCCAACCTCAACTGCGCGACCGCCTTCGAATTTAATCCAAAAGTCCTCGACTAGATTGCCCGAAAGATTAAGTGGCTTTGTTGCATAAACTATACCATCTACCTTTCTTGCATCTGGTGCACTAAATATCTCTTCGGTTGGAAGATTTGGTAAAAATCTATACCCTTTGGCATCCTTACTTTCTGCTCCAACCCATATATGCCCTTCAGGTAGACCAATAGTAAGATCGGTTCCTTTATCCGATTTATATCTTAAGCTAGTAAGATTCATATCATTCATCACCTCGCCCCTCTTATTAAGAGTGTCTAGATGCTCTTCCCATGCCTTAACTGGATCTTCATGATCGAGTCTTACCGTTTTAAATATGGCCTCTTTTAGCTTTTCAAAAGCCTCCTCTTCGCTAAGTTTTGGGAAAACTATCTTTGCCCAAGCCTTTGTTGGATATCCAATTACAGTCCACGAGTTGATATCGTTCATGGTATATTTTTGGCTAGGCTTCATAACAGCGCCTGATGCCTTTTGGCGCAGTGTAATTCTCTTGCTATCTATGCCCTTAAATAAATCGGGATTGCCCCCTGTAATCGAGATATAACTGACTCCGTCTTCGATATAATCCATCGCCTCGTCGAGATTGTATTTGCCAAAATGCTCAAGCCTCTCCTCACTCATAAATTCCATATTGAGCCTTGAGAGTTCCTCATCATTAATCGTTACTTTTACTTCCACCGCTCCCTCTTCATATGCCATGCGGGCGAGTTCGCGTGCAAATGGTAAATTTTCAGTATTCGCTTTGATCCAAATAATTGCATTTTCACGTTTTTGGATTGCTAAAGCCTCTTTGATTATTAATTGTGCATATTTCTTATCGTTCATATTTCCTCCATTTATTTATTTCTTATGCTATTTGCATTTTTTGTGCTTTTGGTCGTGCCTTTATTGTTCTTTGTGCTGGTTTTGCTGGTAGCTGCCGCACCCTTCTTAGCCACCGTTTTTTTAGCAGGCTTTGTCGCTGAAGCCTTAGACGATGTCTTTTTTATAGTGGTCGTCTTCTTAGCAGGCGTTTTTGTAGTCTTTGCGTTATTTTTATTATTTGCATCTTTTTTGATATCTGCACTGCTGGACTTTTTGACATTCACACTTGCTTTTGGCTTTGCCGCTGCTTTTGCTGCCATCTTTTTATTCTCGATAATCTCATTATCATCGGATATGAGCTCATCTATACGTTCTTTATCCTCATCACGTGGATTAAAGTCCAGCACATCTTCCATATCTCCAATATCGCCCTCATCGTCTATATCATCGAGAGTGATCAAATCGTCATCTATAATCTCATCGCTATAGTCGAAGTCATACTCCGTCCTGTCGTCATCATATGATGAATCAAAAAATTCGATGTCAAGGCTCTTCGCCTTTTTGCTCTTGGTGGATTTGTTCGCTTCAGCTTTGCTTTTGCCATCTTTTGGCTTTTTATTCGTATTTTTGTTGCTCTCAATTATCTCAAGCCTTAACTCATTTACACTCTTGTCGGTGACTTGAACCTCTCTTGCATTAAATGGCTCGCATCTTTCTGGCAAGTCTATATTATAATATTTATGCAATAAAACGAGAGTCTGCCTGTCGTATATTTCAGACTCCAACATAAATTTATAAATCAAAAAAGATCCCTCATCTAGTATAGGAATATTTCCTGCAACTGCAAGATCTGCATAGACTTCGTAGCTAGGCTCTATTTCAAATATAATATTGGTAGACTCCAGATCATCCCATTGCCATTTACGCTTTGGATTCATCCAGTCGAGCAATTTTTGAGCTTTTTTTGCATTTACACTCTTGGTTCTTGATGATAATTGCTTTCTAAGTACATTCTTAAAATCGATTAGGCGCTCCCTATCTTCTTTCGACTCAGATTGTGTTGGAAAAAAATCTATTGCTAAACTATTTGCAATCTTAAATAATTCAAATTTTTTTATAATTTCATATCTTTCCACGGATATCCTCCTTATAACTTAAGTACTTTATACCCAAATGCCCATTACAATCATCATATTTATTTAATTGACAAAGTCCATTTTTTCAATTAGAATAATAAGAGGAGGAGATATGAAAAATATATTTTTTGACATAGATGGTACTTTACTACCCTTTGGCGACTACGATATTTCGCCTGCTGTTGAATATACATTAAAAGAGTTGATAAATCGTGGGCACAATTTATATATCGCAACTGGAAGGCACTATGTAAATATGCCTCCATTCGTGCTTGGCTCCGGCTATTTTAAAGGCTATATATGCCTTAATGGACAGACTTGTTTTGTAGGTGGAAAATGCATTCATGCAGAAGTCCTAAGCGATGAAACAATGGATGCGCTTAAAGCATTTTGTAAAAAGCACAATCTTGCAGTCCTTGTCGCAACCGAAAATGATTTTCATCTTTCTATGGAACATGAGGAGTTCGAGGACTATTTAAAAGATCTTGCAAGATATAGAATAGGTGATCCATCTAACGAAGCAATACTTCAAGCAACTCTCTATGCCCCTCCCGAGCTTGACGACGAGCTTGAGCGCACCATACCAGATTGTATTATTACAAGGTGGAACAATAGATATATGGATATAAATGCATCTCATGTTTCAAAATCGAGTGGCATCAATTTCTTTATAGATTATTTTGGGCTTGACCCAAAATCCATAGTTGCTGTTGGAGATGCGGGCAATGATAGGCAGATGATTAAAGATGCTCCCTTGGGAATTGCAATGGGAAATGCCGACGAAATTACAAAATCGATTGCAGATATTGTAATCGGTCGCGATAAAGAGGATGGATTAAGGGATTTACTGGAGATATTATAATTGAGAAGGACAAAAAATAGCGAGAAGGCGGCAACTGTTCGCGTAGTTGCTGTCGTACTCTTCATATTATATTTTTATATTTTAATCAAAAATTCAATATTTACAAGGCTGATTACTAAAAATTATATGAGAGGGCTTTCCCTCATTCCATTTAAGTCAGCGGCATTTAAATTAGATGCCTATACCGATGGACTTAGCTTTTTCTTCTCGACTGGATTTAAGAGCCTAATTGCGTCAATAATGATGTTTATTCCAATGGGCTTTTTATTGCCATTTATTTTAACAGGAGAAAGACATTTTCTTAAAATTCTAGGCATCAGCTTCTTTACAAGTATTGCAATCGAGCTCTTGCAATATATCACCAAGTCGGGAGTCAGCTCCATAGATGATCTAATCTTGGCAATAGCAGGCGCTCTTTTGGGTCTTTTATTGCATAAAATATTGCGCTTTGCATTTTATAACTCATAATTTATTTTAAAAATAATTTTAAGGAAGATATATATGAAAAAACTAATATTAATAATTGCTTTTTTATTGACAATAAATATTCCAATTGCCGCTAATAATAACGGAGATACCAACAGTGATTTAAGATTTGCAAGCTATGATTTTCTAACGGATACCATAATCGAATATCAAGGAATAGACGACGAGATAGCAATTGCATCTGTGTCCAAATTGATGAGCGCTCTTCTAGTCTTTGAAAAAATAAATGAAGGCTCTCTTAACTTAAATGACAGTTATAAATATACTCAAGAAGAGCTAAATCTCTATCTTTATGGAAGCGATGTAGATATAAAACTTGGAACCGAGGTAAGGGTTAGTGAACTACTTGATCTACTCTTGGTACGATCCGCTAACTCATCTGCACTTGCACTTGCAAAATTGGTAAGTGGAAGCGAAGAGGCTTTTGTAAAAAAGATGAATGATAAGGCAAAATCGCTTGATATGAACAATACTCATTTTATAAATAGCCATGGTCTTCCGATTATTGCAACAGATGAACAAAACATTTCGACGATCAGAGATCTAATTAAGCTATGTAAATTTATTTTTAATAATTATCCAAATATAATCGACTATACTAAAAAATCAGAAGTCGATCTAAATAGACTCGGTATCAGAATAGTTACCACCAATCCAATACTCGGTCGTGGAACTATTGACGGATTAAAAACAGGCACTACCAATCGCGCTGGCAAATGCTTAATTGCAACTGCAACCGAACCATCAGAAGGCCTAGATATGAATAGACGCGTCTTTAGCTTTGTCTTCGGTGCTAAAAGCGACAATGAAAGGCGCGACAAATCACTTGAGCTAATAAATTCATCTCTCGATAATTATGTATATAAAAGAGTAATAGATGGCAATTTATTATATGAAATGGCACTTAATCCAATTGACTATGATGAAGAGAGTCTAAATATAATTCCAAAGACAACACTCGATAAATTGCTTGATGTAAGAAAAGTGTACAAATTAAAATTGGTATATGACGAATTCATAGCTCATGACATCGAAGCAGGAGAAAGACTAGGCGAGCTAATACTATTAGAGGATGGAGGCGAAGTAGACAAAGTCGAGCTTATCGCACAAAAATCCATCAAACGCTCAGGCTGGTTTAGACGACTATGGAAAAAGATAAAGAGTGCATTTTAAAAGAGCCTATACACCAGGCTCTTTTTTGAATTCACTTATTTAATCGAGTCCTCTTTTTAATACATTTTGTAATGCAAAGATTACTACTATTGCAATAGCTGCTTCTGCTGCAAGGAAAGTTCCATTATATATTATAGAATAAATCCAAACATTTTGCTCCCCGGCATATTCAGCAAAGAATATTACTCCCGATAATGTATGCATAATTAGTCTAACTACATATCCAAGTACGGTTCCAGCAAGTACTGGAGCTATTGAATGATTTTTAAGATAACTCTTACTAAAAAATCCTGCAATACCCATCGATGCAAATGCGAGAGGATAGTCTAGCAAAAATTGCAAAGGTCCTATTACATATCCACCAAATATGGCATCTATAATTCCATATACTATGCCCACAACTACTCCAAGCACTCCGCCATGTCTTATTGCAAATACAATAAGTGGCACCATGCCTGCAAGAGTTACCGAACCACCTTGAGGCATCTTAAAGATCGTGATTCTACTTAATACTGTTGCAAGAGCAATAGCTAGCCCCGCCTCTACTATTGTCTTGATATCGATTTTAGTCTTCATAAAACCCTCCTAAATATATTCACTTTTGGAGTACTTGGCAAAATAAAAAACCTCCATAAGGAGGACTATTACCACTTCCCTCCGCCGGCACTACCCGGATCAGGTGTAAGGGTATGTCTCAGCCATATCGGCACCCCTAGTGTGATTTAATTGTAGCACTTTTCAAATTAATTTGCAAGTTTTGCAATAATTAAAGATTTCTACTTTCATTTTATCCTATTTTATGTTATAATAGTTCGAAGAACGAAATAAAAAAGGAGGCATAATGAAATTTTTAAAATCAGTTTCTAAATATATGAAGCCATATAAAAAACAATATGCTATTGGCGTATTGTGGCTTATTGCAATCGATACCGTAGTATTATTTGTTCCACAAATATTGAGATCTTTTGCAAATGACTTTCAAAATGGAACTCTTATTAAAGCAAATCTAATTAAATATGCACTGCTTACAATTGCCGCCGGTCTATTTACATCTATCGGGCGATATTTTTGGCGAACTAATATATTTGGCTCGTCAAGAAAGGTGGAATATGATTTAAGAAAAACTCTATTTCGCCACTGGTTAAATATGGACAGCGAATTTTACAATCACAATAAAGTAGGCGAGCTTATGAGCTATGCAACCAATGATATCAATGCAATAAGAGGCTTTACTGGAGATGGAGTTATGATGAGTGTAGACTCGAGCTTCATGCTTATTCTTACTATAATCATGATGATTAGAACATCCGGGCTAAAGATAACCGCAATAACATTACTACCTATTCCATTTTGTGCTGCAGTTATCATTGCTGCTGGCAGAATTTTTTACAGGATATTTTTGGCAAGGCAAGAGGCCTATTCATATCTAAATGATATTACTACCGAAAGTTTTTCTGGTATTTCAGTTATCAAAGCATTCGTAGAAGAGGATCATGCTAGAGCGAGATTTGAGGATGCAAATAGAAATTATTATAATAAAGATAAAAATGTAGTCAAACATACGACCTTTCTATTTCCATTTATGGTGCTACTTGCTGGAGTTAGCTATATGCTAGTCATATATATTGGTGCGCGCTATGTGGTAAATGGCACCATGAGCCTTGGAGATTTTATTGCACACTACACATATGTCGGCATAATTATGTGGCCAGCAAGAAGCCTTGGCATAATAATAAATATAATTCAGCAAGGCTCCGCTGGTATGGAGAGAATAGAGAGCATGCTTGCGAATAAGCCGAGGATTAAAGATGCCGATAACCCCATCTCTCTTCCAAAGGATACCGCTACTGTTGAATTTAAAAATGTGAGCTTTAGTTATCCAAATGACGATAGACTTGCACTTAAAAATATAAGTTTTAAACTGGAAAATGGAAAGAGCCTCGCCCTCGTTGGTAAGACAGGTAGTTCTAAATCGACTATTGCAAAGTTGATTTTCCGTCAATATCTTCCAAGCTCTGGCGAGATATTGATCGATGGTGTTCCAATTGAAAAGATAAATCTGCATGATTTAACCGAAAAAAGTGGTTATGTTCCACAAGATAATTTTCTTTTTTCAGAGACTTTAGACGAGAATATAGCCTTTAGTTTTGATGAATATATCGACGAAGAGCATATACACGATGCAGCAAAGATGAGCGGAGTCTACAAAGATATAATTGACTTTAAAGACGGCTTCCAAACTGTCATTGGCGAACGCGGAGTAACCCTCTCGGGTGGGCAAAAGCAAAGGGTCTCCATTGCAAGGGCTCTTATTAAAAGACCAAAACTGCTCGTACTTGACGACTCCTTATCGGCAGTTGACACCGACACTGAAAAGAATATATTGGATCAGTTAAGAAGCATTGACCCCACTATGATAATAGTTGCCCACCGCATCTCGACGATCAAAGATGCTGACGAAATCCTATTCTTAAAAGATGGAGAGATATCTGAGCGTGGTACACACGAAGAGTTAGTCGCACTTGGCGGAGAATACAACGAGATGTACGAGCACCAACTACTTGAAAGCGAATTGGAGAATTACGATGGAAAGAGCGAATAAAAAATTAAAAGATAGATCACTTATGAAGCATCTCTTGGGCTTTGCAAAGCCCTATATACTTCCGCTTTTTGTAGCTCTCGTACTCGTTGCAGTCTCCACACTGCTTGAGCTATTAAATCCATTTCTTGTAAAAGTTGCAATCGACGACCATATATCGGGAGATAATCTTCCAATGGTCGTAACCGAAAATCCCAAGGATGCACTTCCAGTTACAATTGATGGCAATGAATTTTATTTAAAAAGAGATAAAGAGGCAAGCGGCGATATATACACCATAGAAAGCGAAGGCGGAGTGCATAGTCTTCTTAAAAATGGAATATATATCGGCGAAGTCGATCACGATAAATACTTGGAATTTAGAAAAAACGACACCAGTAGCATAGTAAATATAGCTATGCTATATATTGCAGCTGTAATTGTAAACTTCCTAGCTACTTGGGGCTTTAACTTCCTCTTAGGTCGCACCGGCGCAAGCATAATATATGATATTAGAAAGAAATTATTCGACCACTTGATGAAGCAAAGCACCACCTTTTATAACAATACCTCAGTTGGCTCGCTTATGACCAGAGTTACGAGCGATACTCAAACACTATCGCAATTTTATAGCGATGTCATGGTCTCATTCATAGCCGACCTTGGCATTGTAATTGGAGTAATGGTCTTAATGATCAAACTCGACTATAAACTCGCTCTAATGTGCTTTACTCTAATCCCAGTTGTAATATTTATCGCAATTTATTTTCGCGGCATACAATTTAAGATATTCCGCCTTGCAAGAAGCAAGCTCTCAAAAATAAACACAGTCTTAAATGAATATTTAAGTGGCATGAGCATAATAAAAATATTTGGCAAAGAGAAGAAAATGGATAGGGCATTCGATGATAAAAATGCCGACTATCTTAATACTGTGCTTAAAAATGTTAGAAACAATGCTCTATTTAGACCATCTTTTGAAATTGTTCGCTCACTTGGTGAGGCATTTCTAATATGGTATGGAGGCGGTAAAGTCATCCAAAACAATATGGAATTTGGTACGCTATTTTTATTTATAACTTATCTAAAGAGATTTTTCATGCCGATAATGGATATGGCAGAAAAATATAATATAACTCAGCTTGCCATGGCAAGTGTTGAGAAAGTAGTAAATCTACTTGAAATCGACACAGAGATTCGTCCAGCGCCCGAATATGAAAAATATAATATTGAAGCCGAAAAAGGAGATATCGAATTTAAAAATGTCAGCTTCTCATATATCGAAGGAGAGCCAATATTAAAGGATATAAGCTTTAAGATCAAAAAAGGCGAGTCAGTTGCATTTGTCGGTGCAACCGGTGCCGGTAAATCATCTATACTATCCCTCTTAGCAAGGCTATACGATATAGATAGTGGCAATATATATATCGATGGGCGTGACATTAGAACCATGTCAACCGATGAAATAAGACATCGTCTGGGATTTGTCCTGCAGGATGTATTCTTATTCTCGGGAGATATAAAATATAATATGACACTTGGAAAAGAATATAGCGAAAGTGAAATAATAGATGCTGCAAAGCGAGTTCGCGCAAGTGAATTTATAGAAAAACTCCCCGATAAATATAATGCCAAAGTAGAAGAACGTGGAAGCACACTCTCCACTGGAGAGCGTCAGCTTCTAAGCTTTGCTCGTACAATACTTCGCGACCCCGAAATTTTAATACTAGACGAGGCAACTGCATCTATCGACACCGAAACAGAGCTACTCATTCAAGAAGGCTTAGAGGAATTGATGAAAGATAGAACAACCATCGCAGTCGCTCACAGACTCTCAACCATATCCGACATGGATAGAATAATAGTAATGAATAAAGGGGAGATAGTTGAAGAGGGCAACCATCAAGAGCTCATGGCGCTTCATGGATATTATTATCGACTCTATCAACTACAATTAAGTTAATAAAATATGTAAGCGAGCAAACACGCTCGCTTTTAATTTGCAGATGAATATTTTCTTAACAATACTGTAATTATATCAATATAAAAAAGCGATTGCATATGCAGTCGCTTATATATTGCCATATATTCCCAAAAACTCCCTTAATCTTGCGCTCTTTGGATTGTTAAATATTTCACTTGGACTTCCCTCTTCTTCGATTAAACCATCATTTACAAATAATACTCTATCGGATACATTCTTTGCAAAATTCATCTCGTGAGTTACTATTATCATGGTAAGTCCAGTCTTACCAAGTTCAACCATGGTATCAAGCACTTCTCCAACCATCTCAGGGTCAAGAGCTGATGTTGGCTCGTCAAATAAAATTATATCCGGATTCATCGATAATGCTCTTGCAATAGCAACTCTTTGCTTTTGTCCGCCGCTTAAGTGACTAGGGCGAGCATCTATATATGCCTCCATATTCACCTTTTTAAGATTTTCTATTGCAATATCCTTCGCTTCTTTTTTATTCATCTTCAATAGTTTAATTGGAGCTATTGTACAATTATTTAGAACATTCATATTATTATATAGATTGAAATGCTGAAAGACCATTTGACATCTTTGTCTAACTTCGCGAAGATTTCTTTCCTCTACAAGATCGCCTTTAAAATATATCTCGCCCGAGCTTGGCACCTCGAGCCGATTGATCGACCTCAAAAGAGTCGACTTACCACTTCCCGACGAACCAATAATGCTTACGACCTCACCCTTATTTACGCTAAGGTCAATGCCCTTTAAGACTTCATTTGTTCCAAAGCTCTTCTTTAATTGATTGATCTTTAAAATTTCCATATTACACCTGCATTTGATTGCCCATCTTTAGCTCATAGCTCTTGGGACCTTCTAGTTTTCTCTCTATCAGCCTTAATATCCAAGTGACAATCGTCGTTAGGAATAGATAGATGAAAAATATTACTATAAAAGTATTAAAATAGTCGAAAGTCTGGCCGACAACTGTCTTTGCCGCAAAGAAAAGCTCTCCTACGCTAATTACATTAAGCACCGAAGTATCTTTTATATTGATAACAAATTCATTGCCAGTAGCCGGCAGAATATTTCTCATAGTCTGAGGGAAAATTACATATAGCATAGTTTGCCAATGGCTAAGCCCCGAACTATATGCTGCTTCAAACTGACCCTTGTCTAACGAGATTATTCCTCCGCGCACAACCTCGCTCATATATGCTCCAGTATTTATAGAAACAATTATATAGGCGGCGAGCATCTTATCGATTTGAATTTCAAAATAATATGCAATTCCGTAATACAATAATATCGACTGCACCATCATCGGCGTGCCACGAAATATCGCAACATATGCCGATAAAATAGCATTTATTATCTTTTGAAAAATCCCCTTTATTCCATTTTGTTTTGGAATAGTTCTAATAGCACCAACTAGTAGCCCAATAGCAAGCCCTAAGAGCGTGCCTACTATCGAGATATGAAGAGTTGTAATAGTGCCATCTAAGAACATCTTCCCATATTCATTAAATATACTAATTGCCTTTTCCATATTATTTTACAGCTGGTTGAATCTTTATGACCTCAGCCATTATCTCTCCTCTTTCCTCTTCGCTAATTGCATCAAATACTTCTGTTGCAGTCTTTAGTAAATCGCTATTGCCTTTTTTAACGGCAGCAGCAATTTCATTTTGATTGTCTTCTATTGTAAAACCGCTTTCTTCGCCAAACTTCACCATCACAAGATCATCTGTCGCTGCCTCAACACTTAAGCCCTCGGGAACCTCACCAATATATCCATCGATAATGCCACTTTGAAGAGCAACTCTCATCTGTGGAAAATCCGCCATAGGATCCATCTTTTCGACCCCATCTATTTGGTCGATTACATCATAGTGGACAGTATTTAATTGTCCAGTAATCTTTGCTCCCTTAAAATCATCAATACTCTTTGCATCTTCATATCCACTACCTTTTTTCACTATCATAACATAGTCGCTTATCCAATAGCGACTAGTAAAGTCGACCTCTTCTCTTCTCTTTGCACTCGGACTCATACCCGCCATAATCAAATCGATCTTTCCAGTTTGAAGACTCGGAGTAAGTCCATCCCACTCAGTCTTAACCACAACCAATTTTTTACCAAGCTTATCTGCCACCTTCTTAGCCATAATTACATCGTAGCCATTTGCAAACTCCTTCGAACCTTCGATTGGAACCGCCCCATTGGCGTCATCTATCTGCGTCCAGTTGTATGGCGCATAACCACATTCCATTCCTACGCGAAGTATATCCTCGCTTCCACTTGCCACTTCACTCTTGTTGCTTCCACCGCAGCCTACCAATAACAATGCTGCCATAATAAATAATAATCTTCTCATAATAACCTCCTATTTTTAAATACAAAAAAACTTTCATCCACATGGGACGAAAGATTCCGTGTTACCACCCAAATTTATTATAATCCTCACGAACTATAAACTCACAAAGTACATACATACTCGTCTCCCGTAACGTGGGATCAAACCGCCTATGAATTATCCTCAATAAGTGCTCCGAGTTCTTTTTCATAAAAAGCGTCTTATGCATTCACACCAAACATGCACTCTCTTAAAAGCCATCTTAAAACTACTCTTCTCATCTCTGCTTTGTGTCATTATATCACAAGAAAAATTTAAATGCAAGCCTTTTTCAAAAAAATATCACATAATATAAAAATATTTTTTTGATGAGTTTTATAAAGGAACTTAATGAAGAAAAGAAGGCTGGTAGGATGAAGATTAATTTGTCATTATCTAATTTTGTTAGAGATGATTTAAATGTTGTTTCTTTTAAGGATGGTGATCTTGCAGATAAGAGGGAGTTTAAGCTTAATATGGATAAGTATTTTGAGGAGGTTATTAATACTCTTAGGGGATATGATTTTACTAAGATTAAGAATAAAGGATATATTCATCAATACAAAAGGACGTTCTTATGAAAATAATTATAACAGAAAAATGAGATTACTTGAAGAGAATAGTAGAATATGCAATAAAAAGAAGCAGGATATACAAGAAAGTATGGATCCATGGCAAAGCAAATACGAAAAACGAAAATAGATAGTTTATACTTAATAGGACAGTTTTATTCTACAGTCCATACCTTTAGAGGACTTTCACCATGACATTAAATCATGCCCGTCATACCAAAAAAACAGGCTGCCCGA
>JALEOH010000004.1 GCA_022766605.1 Ezakiella sp. | reverse complement strand
GATGAAAATTTTAGAGCAGATTTCATGGAGACAGACAGTGTGATAATCTTTAATATAAAAAGAGAGGGAGATATAATAAGATATGGTTATGCGGCTCATGAAGACGAGGGTGTAATCATAGTTTAATTTTATATTTAATTTTGAAATTTTCTATTTACTTCTAATTTTAAAAATGCCGCTCGGGCTTGACTTTACGCTTTTTTTATCCTATAATAATTATATAAGTAGAAAGGAAGGGGCGTATTGGAGATAGAGGCTTTATTGAATAAAAATCAGTATGAGGCGGTTATGGAGACTGATGGCCCTCTTTTAGTGCTTGCTGGTGCAGGTAGTGGTAAGACAAGGGTTGTTACTTATAAGATCGCACATTTAATAAAGGATTTGGGGGTTAATCCATATAATATTCTTGCGATTACTTTTACTAATAAGGCAGCAGGTGAGATGAAAGAGCGCGCCTCTGATCTCTTAGGACGCTCTGTAGATGGCTTGTGGATTGGGACTTTCCATAGTATATGTGTGCGAATATTGCGTAAACATTATTCGAGCTCTTTTACTATTTATGATACTGCAGATACGACCAATCTGATTAAGAGAATTATTAAGGATTTTAATTACGATAGCGATACATTTAAGCCTAAGAGTATTAAAAATACTATAAGTAGCTACAAGAACAGGGGTCTTGGGCTATATGAATTCCAAACTGATGCTGGTAGCGATTATTATCAGGAGAGGGTGGCAAATGTATTTGAGGAATATGAAAAAAGGCTTAAGGAGGCCAATGCTCTTGACTTTGACGATCTTATATTAAAGACGGTGGAGTTATTTCGCCACAATAAGTCGGCACTTAAGGAGTATCAGGAGAAATTTCAATATGTATTTGTCGATGAATATCAAGATGTAAATGATATTCAATATCAATTTATAAAGTTGATATCGGGGCTATACAATAATATTACGGTTGTTGGAGATGAGAATCAGAGTATATATGCTTTTAGAGGTGCCAATCTTCAAAATATTTTAAATTTTGAGAGGGATTATAAAGATGCTAAGGTGATCTATTTAAATGAGAATTATCGCTCGACTACTCCGATATTAAATGCTGCCAATCATCTTATTGTCAATAATTATCAAAAGTATAAGAGAGAGTTATTTACATCAAGGGAGTCCAAGGAGCCAGTTACTTTTAATCACTTAGAGACCTCGAGCGAGGAAGCTTTTTTTGTTGCAAATAAAATCGAAGAGCTAAATCTAAATGGTACGAAGTATTCGGATATCGCTATTTTATATCGAACAAATGCTCAGTCGCGTGCATTTGAAGAGATCTTCATGCGCTCGTCTATTCCATATCAAATAATAGGGGGCACGAGATTCTACGATAGAAAAGAGGTCAAGGACATTATAGCCTATCTTCGATTATTTGATAATCCTCATGATACTGTTTCATTTGAGAGAATAATCAATACCCCAAGGCGCGGTGTTGGAGCTAAGGGCTTAAGCGAGCTTTTAAATTATAGATTAATTAGTGGCGAGGATTTTTTTAATACTTGCGTAAATTCCAACAATACCAAGGTTAGGGATTTTGGAGAGAAGATGCTCGCTCTTAAAAAAGAGGAGCTAACTCTTAAGGATTTGGTCGATAAAATCATCGATATTTCGGGCTATGTGGAGATGCTAAAGATGAGCCACGATATCGAAGATGAGAGCAGATTGCAAAATATCGATGAATTGAAAAATTATGTGATGGAATATCAAAATAAAAATCCAGAGGCAGCTCTTGCCGATTTATTAAGTGAGATTTCGCTATTGTCGGATATCGACAGTAAAGAGGAAGACGACAAGATTACTTTAATGACAATTCACTCTGCAAAGGGGCTTGAATTTAGTGTGGTATTTGTCGTTGGACTCGAGGAGGGATTATTCCCGAGCATAAGGTCGATTGAAAGTGAAGCGGATGTTGAAGAGGAGAGGCGACTTTGCTATGTTGCAATTACAAGGGCGAAGGATTTATTATTTTTAACAGCAGCTAAGGAGAGATTTTTATATGGCTCGAGTGTTTATTCGAAGCCAAGTAGATTTATAGAAGAGATAGAGGAATTTATTGAGACGATGGAACAAGAGAAGAAGAGAGCTGTCAAGGCTCCAAATGAAGTATTGACATATTCGGGCTATCGCCACGAAAAGACAGATGCCATTAAAAATGAAAAGAAGGCTGAATTTGCTGACGGAGATGTGGTAATGCATAAGATGTGGGGAGAGGGTCGCGTTGTAAGCGTGAGCGGTGACGACATTACTATAGTGTTTAACTCCAAGGGACTTAAAAAACTTAAATTGTCGCTTGCTCCAATTTCAAAGAAGATGGACTAAATAAGCTATTATATGGATAAATTTGAGAGGATGCGCGAGCTCGTAAGTGAGCTAAATAAATATAATTATCATTATTATACATTGGATGATCCTATTGTAACCGACTCCGAATACGACAAGCTCTATTCGGAGCTTTTGATGCTTGAAAGAGAGCTAAATACTGTCTTATTTGATTCACCAACTCAAAGAGTTGGCGGTGAGATAATAGATGCATTTGAAAAGCATACTCATATTACTCCGCTCTGGAGCCTTGGAAAGGCACAGAGCTTGGAGGAGCTTCGCGCATGGGACAATAGAGCAAGGCGACTTGTAGCTGAATATAATAACTCTCATAGCGATAAGCTTCCCAAGATACAATATGTTGTAGAATATAAATTCGATGGCTTAACTATTAACTTGACTTATCGTGATGGCAAGCTCGACATTGCAGCAACTAGGGGCAATGGTGTAATTGGTGAAAATATTACAAGTCAAGCAAAGACCATTAAAAACATTCCATTTACAATTGACTACAAAGGACTGTTAGAAGTTCAGGGAGAGGCAATAATGCCACTTGATGAATTTAGAAAATACAATGAAACTGCTGATATTCCACTTAAAAATGCACGCAATGCTGCGGCAGGTGCGCTTAGGAATTTGGACACTAGTGAGACTGCTAAAAGAAATCTAAAGACTTTTATATATAATATAGGAACAATTGACGACGATTTTCTTTTAACCCATATGGAGACGCTAAAATTCTTATCAGATCAGAGATTTGAGGTCAATCCTTATCATAAGCTAGTCGATGATATGGACGAAGTTATCCAGGAGATTGACTTTATCGACAACACGCGTCATGAGCTTAACTATCTTACCGATGGCGCTGTAATTAAGATCAACGATTTAAAGACGCGAGAAGTGCTTGGATTTACCAACAAATTTCCTCGCTGGGCCATTGCATATAAATTCGAGGCTGAAGAGGTCGAGACCAAACTGCTTGGAGTTAGCTGGAATGTTGGAAGAACGGGCAAAGTTACTCCAGTTGCTAATCTAGAACCAGTTGAGATATCAGGGGCGCTTGTGTCTAATGCTACGCTTAATAATATTGCAGATATTAAAAGAAAGGGCGTAAGGCTTGGAGCCAATGTAATAGTAAGGCGCTCCAATGAGGTCATCCCTGAAATAATGGGTACTATTGGCGAGCTTGAAAATACCAGCGAGATTGAAATTCCAACTAAATGCCCAGCCTGTGGGACGGAGCTTGTGATGGATGGGGCATATCTTGTTTGCAAGAATTCTGCACTCTGTAAGCCCCAAATTGTAAATAGAATAGTCCACTTTGCAAGTAGAAATGCGATGGACATCGAAGGTTTGAGCGAAAAGACAGCGGAGTCGATGGTAGATGAGTTTAATATCACTAGTTTATATCAACTATATGAGTTAAAAAAAGAGGATTTGCTAAAATTGCCTCTTTTTGCCGACAAAAAAGCGGATAATTTGATAAATGCTCTTGATGCCTCTAAGAAGATAAGCTTAGACCGATTTATATTTGCACTTGGAATAAGCGAGGTTGGAGTAAGGGTCTCGCGCGATCTTGCAAAGAGATTTAATTCAATTGAGAATTTTAGAAGCGCAAGCCTCGATGACTTACTTCAGGTAGAAGGCGTAGGGGAGATTATCGCAAAGAATATAAGGCAGTATTTTGAGAGTGAAGAAGCAATAAAACTTTTGGATGAATTTGAAAAGCATGGACTTGTAATAGAAAATATCGAGGAGGATATTAAAGAAGGATATTTTAGTGGCAAGACAGTTGTAATTACCGGAAGCTTTGAAAAATACAAAAGAAATGAGATAAAGGCTATAGTAGAATCGCAAGGAGGCAAGGCGACAGGCTCGGTCTCTAAGAAGACCGATATAGTTCTTGTGGGAAGTGACCCCGGCAGCAAGCTTGATAAGGCAATGGAGCTAGGAATAGCTATATTAAATGAGGAGGAATTGATGGAGGTAATAGATGGATAGAAAGGAATTTGATGAAATTTGCAAACTCGCCAGATTAAAAAGCGATACAGAGGATTTTTATGAAAGATTTTTAGATGCACTTTCGGTACTGCAAACTGTAAATGATTTTGATGGAGAATATATTGCAAAATACAATATCAACGATTGCGAACAAGAGCCAAGCGATGATCTTCCAAAGGAAGGCATTACTAAGGACGAGGCGCTTTTAAATGCCAAGCGTAAAAACTATGGATATTTTGAAATAGATAGATATGTAGGTGAATGATGAGATATTTACATGAGACAATTAAACTGATTAAAGATGGAAAGATAAGCGAAAAAGAGCATCTGGAGGAATTGATTGATCGAGTCAAAGAGGACGAGAAGATCAATTCATTCATCACTCTTGATATAGAAGGTGCAAGAAAAAGGGCGGATAAGCTTCCCGATGGACCTCTTCATGGAGCTATTGTCGGCATAAAAGACAATGTCAATGTAAAAGGGTTAAAGACGACTTGCGCATCTAGAATGCTATCTGATTTTACTAGCGTATATGATGCTGATATTACTAAATTCATAAGAGAAAGCGGAGCTAATATACTTGGAAAGCTCAACATGGATGAGTTTGCGATGGGCTCTTCCAACGAGACTTCGTTTTTTGGTCCTGTTAAAAATCCAATTGACAATACTTTGGTTCCCGGTGGAAGCTCTGGCGGGTCGGCAGCAGCTGTTTCAATGGGCTTCGTCGACGTTTCCATTGGAACAGATACGGGCGGATCTGTTAGACAACCATCTAGCTTTTGTTCGGTTGTGGGTGTTAAACCAACTTATGGAGCTGTTAGTCGTTATGGTGTAACAAGTCTTGCCAACACTTTTGACACTGTGGGCACTATTGGTAGATGTGTCAAAGATGCATATTTATTACTTCAAAATATCAATAAGAATACTACACATGATATGACTAAAATCGCAGTCGAGCTTCCCGATCTATATAGTAGTGACGAAGAGGCGATTGCTGCCCTTAAGGGAAAGAAGATTGCAATATATAAGAATTTTAACGACTTTCACTTCGAAGAGCCTGTAAGAAAGGCATATGAAAATTCGATTGATTTATTGATTGAAAATGGAGTACAAATAGTCGAAGAGGAATTTAAATATATGGATTATGCCGTTGGTTGTTATTACAATCTAATCGACTCGGAATGCTCTTCTAATCTATCTCGATTTGATGGAATTAGATATGCAGGAGTGGAATTTAAAGGATCCGTTGAAGAATATATGACCGAGGTAAGAAGCCTTGGATTTAGCGATGAGGTTAAAAGAAGAATATTACTTGGCATGTATATATTGTCAAGTGACAATCGTGATCAATTCTATGGCAAAGCTCAGCTTATTCGCGAGGGAATAAAAGAAGATTATGATCGCATATTTAAAAAAGTCGATGCAATACTAACTCCGACTGCAATAGAGCTTCCATTCAAACTCGGCTCGAAATTTAGCGACACTAGAAAGATGATGGAAGGAGATCTATTAACAGTTGCGACTAATATCGCTGGAGTTCCTGCAATATCGGTGCCAACAAGTGCTAAAAGAGAGATAAATCCGGGCATGCAATTTATTGCTGACAAGAAAAACGATTATAAATTAGCAAGCATTGCTATGGGATTTGAAGCAATTATCAAGGAGAATGCAAGATGAAGACATTAATTGGATTAGAAATTCACGTAGAGTTAAAGACCGAAAGAAAAATGTTTTGCGACTGTAAAAGTAGTTTCGGTGACGAGCCAAATACCAATGTTTGTCCTGTTTGCTTGGGGCATCCTGGAGCATTGCCAGTTATAAATAAAGAGGCAATAAAACAAGCTATCATGGCAGGACTTGCTCTTCATTCTAATATAGCTCCTGTAATTAAAATGGATAGAAAAAACTATTTTTATCCAGATTTATCCAAAGGCTATCAAATATCTCAAGAGGATATGCCTATTTGCGAAGGTGGATATGTTGAGATAGAAGTCGACGGAGCAAAGAAGCAAATAGGACTTATTAGAGCTCATATTGAAGAAGATACTGGCAAAGCCAAGCATATGGAAGATGTAACATATATGGATTACAATCGCGCCGGCTCTCCATTAATTGAAATAGTAACAAAGCCAGATATCTCGTCTCCCAAAGAGGCAAGGGCATTTGTCGACAAATTGCGCGATATATTAACAGGACTTGAGGTGTCGGACTGCAAAATGGAAGAGGGCTCGATGAGGGTCGATTGTAATATCAATATTATAGATGACGATAAAAAGACAGCTATAACCGAAGTTAAAAACATCGGCTCCACTCGTGGAGTAGAACTTTCTACGGAATATGAGGAAAAAAGACATAAGGAGCTATTAGCAAGAGGTGAAACCGGTCAAAAAGAAACTAGGCGTTGGGACGAGGCAAAGCTCGAGACCATTTTAATGAGAGTAAAGACCACAACAGCAGACTATCGCTTTCAATTTGATGGGGACATTCCAATATTTGATATATCAAAAGAATGGGTAGAGCAAATAAAATCCTCCATTCCAGAACTTCCAGACGAGAGAAAAGAAAGACTAAGACTAAGCTATGATATGGATAAATACGATGCCGACATCATTGGAAGCGACAAAGAGCTCTCAATCTATTTCGAAGAGCTAGTCGAAGATGCAAGAGATAAAAAGCTCGTAACCAATTGGGTTATAAATGAATTCTTGAGGCGCATCAAAGATGAGCAAATGAGTTTATCCGAATTGAGATTTACTATCGAGGACTTTAAGTACTTGATGGAGCTCTTAATCGACAAGAAGATCAATAACAATACTGCAAAAAAAATCTTCCGCGAAATGTTTGAAGAGGGTAGCAGTCCCGATTCAATAGTTAAGCGAGACAATTTAATTCAAGTGCAAGATGAAAGCGCAATCGAAGCTTGGGTAGATGAGGTCATTGCTGCAAATCCTTCGAGCATAGACGACTTTAATGCAGGTAAAGATAGAGCCTTGGGCTTTTTAGTTGGACAAGTCATGAAACTATCCCGTGGCAAGGCCGACCCTGTAACCGTAAATAAATTGATACTTGAAAAGATAAAAAAATAATTAAAGAGCCCTGTGTAAAATAATATTTACCAGGGCTTGATTTTTTATTAAAATTGTAGTATAATATCTCCATTGCCGAAGTGGCGGAATGGCAGACGCAGTGGATTCAAAATCCACCGGTTAATAGCCGTGGGGGTTCAAGTCCCTTCTTCGGCACCA
>JALEOH010000033.1 GCA_022766605.1 Ezakiella sp. | reverse complement strand
GAAAGAGGAATGAGCGAATGGATCAACAGCCTTGATTCAAATGGCGACTACAACAACAAACTTGATAAGGATTTAAGATATAATATAAACGAAATCAAGTTTCAACGCTATCCAAGATAATTGGATATTAAAGAGGGCAATCGCCCTCTTTGGTACATAAATAATTCATTTTTAAACAAGCGGATATCTTATTAATTATATAAAAGCTAATCTAAATTAGCTTTGCCTAGTTTATAATTTCTTATGGATGAACTCAGTAGTCTTTATGAATAGGCTCATAGTAAATTAATTTGATAAATTTTTGGGTAGAAATAATATGCGAGCAAGTATAGAGACGACAGAATTAGTTAGATAGTTTATACTTAATAGGATAGTTTTATTATTAATAGATTGTGACACGCTATTAATATTTGAATTATTTTAGTATGATTTTTGAAAGAGAGGGGGGATAATTTGAATTTGAAAGACGATCTAGGAGAAACAAATTTATATGATAAAAAAATTAGAAGTAAATAAGCCTAAGTCTTGGCTAAAATCCGTATCAGCTTTTGCTAATGACGGTCGAGCGTTGATTAGATACATTGAGTCTTTTAAGATGGATGAGCTATATGTGATAGACTTTAATTATTTGATGGAAGATCTTCGTTATGAAATATTAAGAGAGATTGAAATTTGTGGCAGGGAGTAAGATTAAATAGTTATTGATATTAATAGTTTTGTTATAAATTTTATCTATATCATTTCGATTTGCTATAAGAAAAAACTATAGCATAATGATACAAAATTACTTGACATATCTTTGGTAAAGTGATATACTTTAATTATGAAAAGATTGAGCTAGCAAAAAACTTTTCAAATATTAAGAGGAGAAGGAGGTATCAATAATGAAGAGAAATCTATCATTCATTTTGGCAGTTGCGATGCTTTTGACAATTTTTCTCCCTAGCATCAAAGCAGAAACAAAGACTAAATTCGACTATGAAAAAAGAAAAGCCGAATTAAAAGCAGAAAGGGAAGAGTTGTATAGTTGGTATGAGGAGATTCTATCTCAAAAACTAGAAGAACTGTATAATAATCACAAAGATGATTCAATAGTTTTTGGACCAACACCAGGACTTCCGGAAAAATATGTTGAGGTTTATAAACCATATTCAAACGGATATAATATGAAAAACCCAGCACCAGAAACCATCCAGTATAATGATGAGTTTTATACAGGAAGGCTTAGTATTGTTGATGTTAAGATGCATCACATTATACCAATTAGGACTGAGTTTTTCGTAACTTATAGTGGTTATGTTCATTTAAAGGATTATTATAGGAATATGCCTGAAGAAGAATTAGCTGAAAAGATGGAGGCTTATTACAAAGAAAAGGCAAGTGAACCGATTTTTGAATCAGAAGCAAGATAAAAAAGGGGCGTGATGCCCTTTTTTATTGCATAGATGGGGATATGCTAGCTTATTTGGGTATAATTAAGTCGTTATTTATTGGAGGTTATTATGAATAAGTTAATTTTAGCAGCAGTTCTCTTTGTAATTACTTATATACTAATGATAATATTTGTCGAAAAGAGACCACTTATTGTGGGCATTAGTGCCCTTGTTTTTATCGCCTTTGGCATAGTGCCGGTTAGTGGTATACTTGAGGCGATTGATTTTAATGTGCTTTTGATGATTGCTGGCACAATGGCTCTTGTTACGCTATTTTCTGAGAGTATGATGCCAACTAGAATTGCGGATATTATCATTAATAAGATGAAGGACATTAGACTTATTATAATTGCACTTAGTTTATTTGCGGGATTTGTCAGTGCATTTGTAGATAATGTTGCAACTGTTTTAATGATTGCACCAGTTGCACTTGCTCTTTCAAAGAGGCTTGGCATTTCGCCGGTTATGATGATAGTTGCAATATCTATTTCGTCTAATTTACAAGGCGCAGCAACACTTGTTGGGGATACAACTTCTATATTACTTGGTTCGGCTCTAGACTTGAGTTTCTTTGACTTTTTTATATATGATGGCAAAATGGGATTGTTCTTTATAGTGCAGATTGCAGCTATATTTGCAACATTTGTAATATATCTATTTGTAAAGGATATGAAGGGCAAAGCAGAGCCTACTAAGTTGACCGAGGTAAAAGACATGGTTCCAACTTATTTGCTTTTATTGATGCTCGTGCTATTAATCGTAGCTTCATTTATTCCAAGTGAAGCTAAAAGTCCAATATTAAATGGTGTAATCTGCGTCGGAGTTGCACTTATTGGCATAGTTCATAATATAATTAAAAATAAATCCAATTATATAATCTATAAAGTATTTATGGATATGGATTATCAAACTCTAGCGCTTTTAGCCGGTCTTTTTATAATAATTTCAGGTTTAGGTCACGCCGGTGTTATCGATAAGATCGCAGAGGCTTTCGTTGGTCTTTCTGGCAATCGCTTTTTATTATATACGGCAATTGTCTGGGGCAGTGTTTTAATTAGCGCATTTGTCGACAATATTCCATATGTTGCAACCATGCTCCCCGTGCTTTCTGTCATCGGTAGTCACGTCCCCTACGATATGACTGTATTTTACTTTGGATTATTGATCGGTGCCACTCTAGGTGGTAACATCACTCCCATCGGTGCCTCTGCCAACATCGCCAGCCTCGGCATCCTAAGGGAGAACGGTCACACCGTCAACAACAGCGAATTTATGAAGCTTAGCGTGCCGTTTACGTTGACGGCAGTTGTTGTGGGGTATATACTTGTGTGGTTTATTTTCTCTTGATTTTCGGTTAAAATTGGCCCTTTCGAACTCCAACTGCGATAAATTTCTCAAGGGCGTATCATTTATACGACTGCGAGAAATTTTCTTGTTGTCGTTCGAAATTATCCAATTTTTCCTCGAAAATCAATAATATGGCTAAGT
>JALEOH010000016.1 GCA_022766605.1 Ezakiella sp. | reverse complement strand
GATGAATTCGCCTGTGCCGTTTCTTTTGTTCATTATTAATGTGATTGCTGCTGTCAATGTCGTTTTGCCGTGGTCAACGTGGCCAATTGTTCCGATATTGACGTGTGGTTTGGTTCTTACAAATTTCTCTTTAGCCATAATAATTCTCCTTTAAAATAAATTTATATTAATTTTGCTTCTTTAATTCATCTGCAATGCTCTTTGGAACTGGCTCATAGCGGTCGAATTCCATTGAATAGTTTGCACGTCCTTGTGTATTTGAACGAAGAACGGTTGCATAACCAAACATAGAGCCTAGCGGAACAAATGCATGAATCGTTTGAAGACCATTTTCTAGTTCCATTCCCTCGATTCTTCCGCGTCTTCCATTTAAGTCTCCCATTACATCGCCTAAATATTCTTCTGGTGTTGTAACCTCGACTTTCATAACTGGTTCTAATAGTGTTGGATTTGCCTTTTGAAGAGCTTCCTTAATCGCCATAGAGCCTGCAATCTTAAATGCCATTTCCGATGAGTCTACTTCATGGTAGCTACCATCAAATAGGGTTACTTTTACATCTAGTACTGGATATCCTGCGATAACACCGCTTTCTAGTGCCTCTTGGACTCCGGCATCGACTGAGCCGATGAATTCCTTTGGAATAACACCGCCGACGATTGCATTGACAAATTCATATCCTGCACCTGGCTCTTGTGGTTCAACTCTTAGCTTAACATGGCCATATTGACCGTGTCCACCAGTTTGACGAACATATTTTGCTTCAGCTTCTGCTGTAGACTTAATGGATTCCTTATATGCAACTTGTGGATTACCAACATTCGCTTCAACTTTAAATTCTCTTAACAGTCTATCTACGATGATGTCCAAGTGAAGCTCTCCCATACCAGCAATAATGGTTTGACCAGTTTCTTGATCAGTATAGGTCTTAAAGGTTGGATCTTCCTCAGCAAGCTTAATTAATGCAGTTGACATCTTTTCTTGTGACGCCTTGGTCTTTGGCTCAATTGCAACAGAAATAACTGGTTCAGGGAATTCCATGTTTTCCAAAATTACTGGTGCATTTTCATCGCATAGGGTGTCGCCTGTGGTTGTAAATTTCAATCCAACAGCTGCTCCGATGTCTCCTGCTGACAATTCTTCAACTTCTTGACGCTTATTTGCGTGCATTAGAAGAATTCTTCCAACTCTTTCTCTCTTGCCCTTGGTCGAGTTATAGATATATGAACCCGATTGCATTCTACCAGAATATATTCTAAAATATGCGAGCTTACCAACAAATGGGTCAGCTACAATTTTAAATGCAAGAGCTGAGAATGGCTCTTCTTCTGATGGATGTCTTTTTACTTCACTACCTTCACTATCGGTTCCTGTAATAGCTGGAATATCTAGTGGACTTGGTAGATATGCAACGATTGCATCTAGAAGCAATTGGACTCCTTTATTTTTATAAGCAGATCCACAAAGAACTGGAACGATTTCGTTTGCAATCGTTGCCTTTCTAATAGCTGCAGCTACCTTTTCTTCTGAGATTTCTTCTCCACCAAGGAATTTTTCCATGATTTCATCGTCAAAATCTGCAATAGCCTCTAGCATTTTTTCTCTATATTCATCTGCTAAATCTCTTAAATCTTCAGGGATTTCCTCATCTCTAATGTCATTGCCTAAGTCATCATAATAGACTTCAGCTCTCATAGTTACAAGGTCAACTACTCCCTTATAATAATCTTCTTTTCCAATCGGAATTTGAATGGGAACTGCATTTGCACCTAAGCGATCTTTCATCATGCGAACTGCACGGAAGAAATCCGCTCCCGTTCTATCCATTTTATTTACAAATGCTACCCTTGGAACTCCGTACTTGTCGGCTTGACGCCAAACAGTTTCACTTTGTGGCTCAACCCCACCCTTTGCACAAAATAGTGCTACGGCACCATCGAGAACGCGTAGCGATCTTTCAACTTCTACTGTAAAGTCAACGTGGCCTGGGGTATCGATAATATTCAACTGGATTCCCTTCCAAAAAGCCGTTGTGGCCGCTGAAGTAATGGTAATACCACGCTCTTGTTCTTGTGCCATCCAGTCCATTTGGGCAGCGCCCTCGTGAGTTTCACCAATCTTATGAATCTTACCAGTATAGTAAAGTATTCTTTCGGTTGTTGTGGTCTTTCCAGCGTCGATATGAGCCATGATTCCGATATTTCTAATCTTATCTAATGGTTGTGTCGCCATCTATCCTCCTTAAAATCTTCCGTAACTTGCAAATGCCTTATTGGCTTCTGCCATCTTGTGAACGTCTTCACGTTTCTTAACAGATGCACCTTGGTTGTTAGCAGCGTCTAAGATTTCCTTAGCAAGTCTTTCGACCATAGTTCTTTCGCTTCTCTTTCTTGAATAAAGAGTTATCCAACGAAGTCCAAGTGTCTGTCTTCTTTCGGGTCTAACTTCCATTGGAACTTGGTAAGTTGCACCACCGATTCTTCTTGCCTTGACCTCAAGCACTGGCATTATATTGTTTAATGCCTTGTGGAAGACCTCTAGTGGATCTTCTCCGGTCTTTTCTTTAACATAGTCAAATGCTCCATAGACGATAGTTTGGGCAACGCCCTTCTTGCCGTCGAGCATGATATTGTTAACCAATTTTGTCACTACCACATCTCCATAAATTGGATCTGGTAGTACGTCTCTCTTCGGAATGTGACCTTTTCTTGACATTCTCTTCCCTCCTTAATAAAAATTAATTCATTGGTACTCGTGATTTTCACGTGGTCCAAAGCTCACATCCCTGATAAAAGGATATGAGTGATGTTTTTAATAGTTGTCTCTATATTATTTGCTTATTAATAATCGTTATTTTTTGGCTTTTGCTTTCTTAGCGCCATACTTAGAACGACCTTGTTTTCTGTTTTCAACACCAGCAGCATCCAATGTGCCACGAATGATGTGATAACGAACACCAGGTAAGTCCTTTACACGTCCGCCCCTAAGCATAACGACGGAGTGTTCTTGAAGATTGTGTCCGATTCCTGGAATATATGCTAGAACTTCTGCACCATTGGTCAAACGAACACGTGCGACCTTTCTTAGAGCCGAGTTAGGCTTCTTTGGGGTTACAGTTCTAACAGCAACACAAACTCCACGTTTTTGTGGTGAATTAACTTCGGTATTTCTCTTTTGAAGAGTGTTGAAGTTGTATCCAAGAGCTGGTGTCTTAGATTTCTTAACCACTTTCTTTCTGCCTTGCTTTATAAGCTGATTAATTGTTGGCATAATCTTCCTCCTTTTCCTTTTATCGTGCATTTTTCAGCACACTTTCCATTATAGCATCTCAAATAAAAAAAGTCAAGCATTTCGCTTGAACTTTCTCAACAAGATCATCCTAATTATACATAAACTAAAACAAAATGTCAAGCCTAATCTAAGAGATATTTCATATACTGCTCGATTTTATATAGCGGTATAAGAGAAAAATCCATTACAAGCCTATTGTCCGTCGTTTTGTGGTAGTAATATTCAGATATAGGAATAATCTTAATGCCAATTTCACTTGCCCTTTCTAGTATCATATCTCTTTTTTCATCCACATCTAATACTATAAAATATCCAGCGGTGCCACCTTTATATTTTATATTTCTTTCTTTAAGTTCCTGGATTATCAAATCTCTTTTCTTTTTAGATTCCTTCCAAATATTTCCACAGTATTTTACAATGCTTCCATTGTTCATAGCAATGCTATAAAATCTCATATTTAGATAGTCGATATTTGGGATACTCCTAGGGCGATTTATAGTCTTTGGTAAGATTGCATAAGTAAACTTAAATCCATCTGATAAGAAAAAAGCAAAACTACATACATATATTACCTTGTCAGGTGCAAGATCGTAGATGAATTTATTTTTACTCTTAATGTAATTCATCTCAGTATGAAAAGTTGTTTCTATTATATAGCGATTGTCCTTTTCCCTTGCCCAGTCGACTATGGCTTTCATCTTTTCATCACTGGTAATAGAAGCTGTTGGAAATTGACAGCCCGGCTGAATGCATAAAATATCAGTATCCTCTGGTATGCTTGAAACATCTATTCCATCGTCAGTCATATTTACATAAGCAACTTCTACTAGCAAATTATCCGTTATATATTTATATAATTTAGAACAGGGATCCTCCATTGTTATTTTTATCTTTTTATTATAATTGACATATATGAGCTCACTTAAATTTTGAATAGACGATGTAATATAAATATCCTCTGGATTTACCACCATTCCTCTAAATTCATATAAACATTTAGATATGCAAATCTTAAGCCTGTCTGTAATCCATTCATCATATCCAATAAATGGAGTATTATATACTTCCTGCCTCAATTCTTTTAGCGTAGTATCGACCATCTTTTGAATGCCCGGCAAATCTATCATATGGTATGGCATAGGCTCTCTTTTAGTAATAAAATAATTCTCATTACCACTAAGCTTTAGCCTGCCTCCAACATCTGAGACAAAATATCCACGCCCTGGCACCGACGAAAGCCAACCTTCGTCTAATAACATAGCATAAGCTTCTTTCAACAATTTTTTTAGATATATTTAAACTCTCACACAACCTTCTAATTGATGGAAGCTTGTCTCCTGCAACTAATTTTGAAGAATTTATTTCATCCAATATGAATTTATAGATCTGAAGAGCCTTATCTCCATCCTCACTTAGCAAAATAGGTAAACTTGTATATTCCATATTCCTCCTTCGAAAATATTATATAACAAAAGGTATTATATAGCAAAATATCGACCTTGATGTTGCACTGTCCTATTAAATTAATCATTAACTGTCCCTTGTAAATAGTTTATTAAAGTTTTATAATTAAATTAAAGAAAGAAGTATAAGATCAGATGACGACATTTCACTAGGGGTGGCTCTATTCTAAATCATCACAGTAAAACAATTGTCGTATTTAGGTCCCATGAACTTACTTCTAAACTTATATTTTCCTTATAGAAGAGGCCATCACTCTTTCCAGATGTCCTCTTTACTGCATATTTTAGCAAACACTCTTTTTATTTGACCATTCGAGTTTAATATGCTAAAATATTAATTAGAACGAAGTGCAAAATTCACAAAACCCAAAGAGATTTATAAATTAGTTAGGAGGAATTTTCTATGGATTCACTATCGACATTACTCGCCACAACAAGTAATAGCTTTTACTTGAATATCAACAATATTCTAAAGATCTCTGCGGTCATAATAAAAATAGCATTGCTATATATGATCTATGCAGAGCTTAAGAAGAGAAAGAGAGGTTAATATGGATACAATGGCTAAAATGTTACTCACAAGAGTTCTTTATACCATATTTGTAGTAGTTTTGCCTGAGCTTATACAAATTTTCCTGCTCCGGAAGATTTTGGGGCTAATAAAAGAAGATAAGTAAAAAATAAAAAGAGCTCTTGATTTAATGTCGAGAGCTCTTTACTTAATAATAATTATTTTACATCAAAGCCAAGGGCTTCAATTGCTTTAGCTACCATTTCCTTTGG
>JALEOH010000015.1 GCA_022766605.1 Ezakiella sp. | reverse complement strand
GATGAATTCGCCTGTGCCGTTTCTTTTGTTCATTATTAATGTGATTGCTGCTGTCAATGTCGTTTTGCCGTGGTCAACGTGGCCAATTGTTCCGATATTGACGTGTGGTTTGGTTCTTACAAATTTCTCTTTAGCCATAATTCCTCCTAATGATTTGGTATTATTTTGTTCTTTATGGTAATAATTTCAATGTAAATTATTCCAATAAATTACGTGTTGTCCACGCTCCACAAAATACAAGTGGAGCCCACGACCAGGATTGAACTGGTGACCTCATGCTTACCATGCATGTACTCTACCTACTGAGCTACGTGGGCTAACAAATTCATTTTAATACATAACAGCCATTTTGTCAAGTCTTTTTTACACTATTTCTACATTTTCTTATTTTTTCTTTTGCTGGAGTTTTTATTCATGATTTAGAAAAGTTTAAAAACACAATTGTAAAAACTATGATAAGAAAAGATTGTTATTGTAAAATAAATTTTACAACATATTAATGTATATTGTATTGATTTTAGGGTATAGAATTTATAAGGGCATCGCCCTAATATCAGTATTGGAGGGGATATTTTGAAAAGATTAATTGCATTTATAATTGCATGTCTTTTATTTTTTGGTTGTGGCATGAAGGAGGCGCACGAGGGCAAGAAAATTGCCGATGCTAAGGTGCTTAAGATTGCTGCTGGCTCTGAGATTAAAGAGCTTGAGCCGATTATTGAAGAATATGAGAGGAAGTTCAACAGGCGAATCGAGCTTAGCTATATGGGTTCGCTTGATATGATGAATGAATTAAAAACCGGGGCAATGAATTTCGATGCATTGTGGCCTGCTAGTACTATATGGCTTAATATGGGCGATATTCACAAGGTTCTAAAGCATCAAAAATCCATTAGCATTACTCCGATTATTTTTGGAATAAAAAAGAGTAAAGTTGCAGAGCTTGGTTGGAATGATAAAGATATATATATTAAAGATATAATAGAAGCTATTGAAGATGATAGATTTAGCTTTGCGATGACTTCTGCTACTCAATCCAATTCGGGAGCTAGTGCCTATCTAGGATTTTTAACAGCAATTGCAAATGATATCAATGGAGATGAGGCCGGGGTCAATTGGAAAGAGCTACAAAATCCTGCACTTAGGGAGTCTATTACTAAATTGCTCTCGGGTGTTAATCGCTCAAGCGGTAGCTCCAACTGGCTGGTTGATCTATTTATTAACGGATATTACGACGCTATGGTCAACTACGAAACTCTTATTATTAAGACCAATAATGAGCTTGAAAAGCTGGGTCGTGAGCCTCTTATTGCAATATATCCAATAGATGGACTGGTATTTAGCGATGCTCCGCTTGCATTTGTTTCAAAAACTGACAACGAGAAAAAAGAGGAGACTTTCCTCGAGTTCCAAGATTATCTTTTGAGCGATGAGGTGCAAGATAAAATAGAAATGACGGGTAGGCGTTCTAATTTTAATACCGTTCGCGATTCCAATAAGAAATATTTTAAGAGCGAATGGGGTCTTGATCCCGATAAGATCATTTCTCCAATTAAGCTACCCGATACCGATACTATTGAGCAAGCGCTTAGTCTATATCAGACTTCATTTAAAAAGCCAGCTGTAACATATTATCTGTTAGACTATTCGGGAAGTATGTCGGGCGATGGAGTTAGAGAGCTTAAAGCTGCTCTAGGAGAACTGCTAATTGCTTCAAATGCACATAAAAATCTCTTAAACTCGCATCCGAATGATGAGAATGTATTTATTCCATTTTCAAAGACGGTAGATGATATTATAGAAAAGACTGGTGACGAGCGTGAGCTTGAAGAGGCATATAATATATTAAATGATAGAGAGGCAGGTGGCTCGACTGCGATGTACGAGGCGCTTATTAAGGCAATAGAGAAAATTGGCTCAAATGACTACAGTGGTAAAAATATTTCTATTGTTGTTATGACCGATGGAGCACCAACCGATAGTTCTAAGAAGAATGAGATGATTAAGCAATATAATGAATTAAATAAAGACATCCCGATATTTTCAATATTATTTGGCAGTGCCAACGAAAGGGAGATGAGCGAACTTGCGGAGCTTAGTCGTGGAAAAGTATTCGATGGGCGCGAGGATTTGATAAAGGCATTTAAGGATGTCAAGGGATACAATTAAGAGGAAGATAAATTGAAATTAGCAAATATAAAACAAAATATTATAGCACTTATTGCGGGACTTGTTAGCTTTTTTATATTAATTAGCTTAAAGCTACCCTTGTGGCTTGTGCTGGTCTCGACCTTTGGGATATTTATTGCGGTCTTTTTACTGATTGAACCCAGAATGAAAGTTGGCAATTTAAGGCTTATTCAAAATGAATTGAATGAGGAATTAAGCGAGCTGTATAACGAGGCTCTCGAGGATTTTAATGATATTAAAAGACTATATACTCGCATTAAATCGCCCGATATTAAGCTTAGTCTTGAGTCGATTATGGCAACTGGAAATAATATATTTAAGGTCATTTCAAATGACAAAGAGGCACTTTCTTCCAGTAGGCATTTTCTTGAATATTATATTCCAAATACCAAAAAGATCTTAGGCAGCTATGTCGAGGTTATGGAGTCTAGTGTGGATAGTACTAAGCTAGTTAAATTCAAAAAAGATATGGCTTCATCTATGAGGATGCTCGATAAAGTATATAAAAATCAGCTGGAGGGCTATCATAAAGACGACTTTATGGAGCTTGAAGTTCAGGCTAAGATGCTTGAGTCGACAATTAAACTGGGGGGTGAATTGTTAGATGAAAAGGAATAAGATGTGGGGACTTATAGTCCTATTGCTTGTAATTACAACTATTATTATTTATTCGATGTTTAATGCAAAAAAAGGCTCGGAGATTAGCGTTAAAGGTCTGATCGGCGGCGAGAAGATTGGACTTGTCGAAAGCGAAGAATTTAAAAATATTATGAAGAAAAAATACAATATCGAGTTTGACTATAGAAAGGCTGGCTCTTTTGAGATGGTTCAGTCGTTCGACGACTCGTGGGATTATCTATTTCCATCAAGTCAACTTGCGCTTGAGCTATTTCACAGCCTTGGCAAGAAGGATAGCAAAAATGAAATCGTTTTAAATACGCCAATAGTGCTTTATTCAAGGCAACTTGTTGTAGATGCTCTTATCAAGAGCAAGGTAGTAGAGCTGGTAGATGGAGTGCACTATGTGGATATGGTTAAGCTTGCAAATATGATAAAAAGCAAGACCTCGTGGGGAGATATTGGCCTTGGTGAGCTTTATGGCAATATTACAGTTGCAACTACCGACCCAAATAGATCCAACTCGGGAAATATGTTTTTGGGGCTGCTTGCAAATTCATTAAATGGCAACAAGCCACTTGATGAGGAGAGCTTGCCTGAAATAAAAAAAGAAGTGCAAGAGATTTATAAGGCACTTGGATATATGCACACTTCAAGCGAGGATATGTTCAATCAATTTCTTACTCAGGGCGTTGGAGCCTATCCAATAGTTGCAGGATATGAAAGTCAATTACTTGAATTTAGCAAAGTGAATAAGGCTAGCTTTGATAGAATTAAAGACGATATTATAATTATGTATCCAAAGCCGACAGTATGGTCGAGCCATGTATATATTAGCTTAAATAATGAGAAAAATCGCGTGATAGATGCGCTTCTTGACCCAGAGATTCAAGAGCTTGCTTATAAAAATCACGGCTTTAGGACAGTTTTGACAGGGGTTATAGATGAGAACGAATTTGAGGTAAGTGGCATTGCACGCGAGATAAAAAATGTTATGTCGATGCCCAAGATGAGTATTATGCAAGAACTCATGGACGCAATAAGATAAATAATGGGAGGAGTTATGAGTGAAATTAAATTAAATGATTTATTAAAAGGTGGCGAAGTAGCAAAGGTCGAGGATGTTTCTTTAAATGAAAATATAGAAACTAGCCTTGTTAAGCCCGAGGATAGAGAGAAAGTCGATAAGATCAAGGATCTTGTAAATGTTAGAGACACCAATGGCATATTGATGTATGGCTCGGGTGCACAAAAAAATATCGCCCAATTTAGCGATACAATATTAACCGAAATTAAAAACAAGGATATTGGCGAAGTTGGAGATCTACTAGGGGAGCTTATGAGCGAGGTCAAGGATTTTGATGCACATGCGCTTCAAAAAAGGGAGAGCTTTTTAAAGAAGATTCCAATTATCGGCAATGCAATTAGTGCAGCCGAGAGCTATATTCAAAGATATGAAGTCGTAGCTAGCCAAATAGATAAGATTACCGGCAAGCTTGAGACATCTAAGATGGAACTATTAAAAGATCTATCCATGATGGATAGGCTATATGATGAAAATTTAAATTACTTCAACGAGCTTAATCTTTATATACTTGCAGGAGAAGAAAAAGTTCAAGAGCTTAAGAGCGTTACCTTGCCTGCTCTACACAAGGAAGTCGAGAATTCAACCGACCCTATGGCACTGCAAGTTGTAAAGGAATTTGAAGATGATATTGCTCAATTTGAAAAGAAGATCTACGATTTAAAGACGAGTAAGACCATCGCACTTCAAACCGCACCTACTATTAAGCTTATCCAAAATAACAATAAGCTTTTAATCAGCAAGCTACAAGATTCGATCAACAATGTCATTCCTATTTGGAAGAGCCAAGTATTGATTGCTCTTGGAGTAAGTCGCCAAGCTCAAGTGTTGGAGATGCAAAAGGATATTAGTGATATGACCAATAAAATGCTTGAGAAAAATGCTGAAAATCTAAAGCAAAATACTATTGAAATAGCCAAAGAGGCTGAAAGGTCGACCGTTGATGTCGAGACTTTAAGAAAGGTCAACAATACTTTAATCTCGACTATTGAAGAGACCATGCAAATCCACGACGATGCTGCAAAAAATCGCAAGGCTGCAGAAAAAGAAATTGCCGAAATAGAACAAAGTCTAAAATCGGCAATTGAAAAAACTCTTAAAATAAATTAGTACCCCGTCCCAAGAGCAGGCGACCCCTCATGCCTGCTCTTTTTTTGCAATTATCCCAATAGTATGTCTAAGACCATCATTATTACAAATCCAATTATAATGCCATAGCTCGACTCCCTCTCATAGCCATTGGAATGAGTTTCAGGAATGATCTCATCGCATATTACAAATAACATGCAACCAGCTGCAAAGGCAAGTATAAACGGAAGTATGGGCTTAAATACATGCACTACATAGTAGCCTAGCACTGCTCCTACTGGCTCAACTAGTCCAGTTAAGCTTGCAATCAAAAAGGCTTTTTTAGCTGAATACTGTTCTCTAATTAGCGAGAGAGCAACTGCAAGCCCCTCTGGCATGTTTTGAATGGCTATTCCAATTGAAAGAGCAAGTCCATCGTAGACATTATTCGTCCCAAAGCCAACTCCTGTTGCAAGACCCTCGGGAAAATTGTGTATGGTTATTGCTATAATAAATAGCCATATCTCACTTAGCGATGAACTCTTGCCCTCTCGCCTTTTATCCAATAGATGCTCGTGTGGGGCAAATTTATCTATCATATCTATTAAAATTGCACCTGCTATTATGCCAACTGCAGTTATCATAACCGCTTTAAAGTCGCCTCCGCCATAGTCAATGCTTGGAATTATAAGCGAAAAACAGCTTGCCGCAAGCATTATTCCAGCTGCAAGGCCGAGCATCGTGTCCAAGATCTTTTGCGAGACCGACTTTGTGAAAAAAACTGGCAATGCTCCAAATGCATTTGCAACCGTCGGCAGGAGCAAGCCTATAATAATTATTATCTCTTTTGATAAAAAATTCATAATCACCTCAATATTTTTTTCTTATTATATAATAATATATATGCTTTTGCAAGCAAAAACAGCACGAGCCTAACTTCTCATGCTGATTTGCTGTTAAGATATATTGGGATTACACTAAGTGGCATGCCACAAAGTGACTGGGTGAAATTTCACGAAGCTTTGGATGGGGTCCATCGCAAGCCTCGGTTCTATTGGGGCAGCGTCCATAGAATACACAACGATCAGGTGGATCGATTGGGCTTGGTACGTCGCCTTTTAATATAATTCTATTGGCATCGTAATTGTATTCAGGAACTGGTATTGCCGAGAGCAATGCCCTAGTATATGGATGCATTGGATTTTCAAATATTGCCTGGTAGTCGGCAAGCTCGACCATGCGTCCCAAATACATTACCGCTACTCTGTCTGATAAGTGACGGACAACCGAGAGGTCGTGGGATATAAATAGATAAGTTAATCTCTTTTGCTCTTGAATATCCTGCAAGAGATTTAATACTTGCGCTTGGATACTTACATCAAGTGCAGAAACTGGCTCATCTAATACTATAAATTCAGGTCTCATTACAAGTGCACGAGCGATGCCTATTCTTTGACGGCGTCCTCCATCGAGTTCATGAGGATATGAGTTTACAAGTCTTTTTTCAAGACCAACAGTCTCCATCATCTCGGCAACTACTTCTTCTATTTCTTTCTTAGAATCATAGATTTTGTTTACATAAAGTGCGTCTGCTATCAAATCAAAGGTGGTTAGCCTTGGATTGAGTGATGAATATGGGTCTTGGAATACTATTTGCATCTCACGGCGAAGCTGACGCTTTTCCTTTGTGGTATTTCTCTTTAAGACATCTTCTCCATTTAGCAAGACCTCGCCTGCAGTTGGTTCGTGTAGTCTAATTATAGCGCGTCCTGCAGTTGACTTGCCACAGCCTGACTCGCCTACTAGTCCAAGAGTTTCTCCTTTGTTGATTTCAAACGAAAGATCCTCTACTGCGTGGAGTAGTCCCTTTTTGGTTGGAAAGTATTTTTTTAAATTTTTTACTTCGATAAAACTACTCATCGCCATTCTCCTCTCTCTTATATTCATCAAATAGGAAGCATTTTACACTGTGACCTTCTTCAACCTCATATACTCCTGGCTCTTCCACTTTGCATCTTTCCATGCAATGCTCACATCTTGGATGGAAGCGGCAACCATTTGGTAGATCGGTTGGGTCGGGCGTCATGCCAGGGATTACTTTTAGCCTTTCGACATCGCCTGTTAGGCTTGGGATTGAATTAAATAGGCCTATGGTATATGGATGCTTCTTATCGGTGAATAATTGCTTAGTGCTGCCATACTCTACGACGCTTCCTGAATAGACGACAGCAACATAGTCGGATATTTCTGCTATGACGCCAAGGTCGTGAGTGATCATTATGATAGAAGTGTCATATTTTTGTTTTAAATCCTTCATCAGCTCCAACACTTGAGCTTGAATAGTTACATCAAGCGCAGTGGTCGGTTCGTCAGCAAGGATGATTTCAGGATTGCAGGCAAGAGCCATTGCAATAACGATTCTTTGCTTCATACCACCCGAGAGTTGGTGCGGATAGTCATTTATTCTTTCACGACGAATGCCAACGACTTCGAGCATATTGCCTGCTTTTTCATGTCTTTCTTTCTTGCTTAAATCAGTGTGAAGTTCATAGACTTCTTCTATTTGCTCTCCAATTGTCATAACCGGATTAAGAGAGGTCATTGGGTCTTGGAATATCATGGATATCTTAGAGCCTCTTATTTTTTGCATCTCCTTATCCTTTTTCTTAAGAAGATCTTCCCCTTCAAATTCAACTGTTCCGCTTGTGATTATTCCTGGTGGATCAGGCACTAGATTTAATATAGACAAGGCGGTTGTGGTCTTTCCTGCACCAGTTTCACCAACAAGTCCAAGAGTTTCTTTTCTATTAAGGGATATATTCATTCCATTGACGGCCTTAACTATACCGGAGTCGGTATGAAATTCGACCGAAAGATCCCTTATATTTAATAAATTTCCTTTTCTCATAATGGCCTCCTAACGCTTTAGCTTCGGGTCGAGTGCATCGCGAAGACCATCGCCCATTACATTTAGTGCAAATATGGTAATTACGATTGCTAGCCCTGGGAATAATGTCATATGCGGGAAGTCGCGAATATATGCACGTCCACCCGAGAGCATTGCTCCCCATTCAGGTGTAGGTGGCTCAAGGCCAAGGCCAATAAAGCTAAGTCCTGCTGCATTTATAATTGCATATGCAACGCCAAGTGTTGCTTGGACGATAATTGGTGCCATACAATTTGGTATTATATGCTTAAATATAATTCTAAAATCGGTCGAGCCATTTGCCTTAGCTGCCTCGATAAATTCATTGTCTTTAATTGTAAGCACGCTCGAGCGAACTATTCTTGCATAGCCCGGCACGGCGGCAATTCCTACCGCAATCATCAAATTGGATAGTCCTGAACCAAGTGCTGACATAATTGCAATTGCAAGAAGTGTGTCTGGGATGGCTTGCAAGACATCGATAAATCTCATTATGATAGTATCGACCTTGCCACCATAAAATCCAGTAACTGCGCCAAGTGTAACCCCTACTATAAGGGCGATACCTACCGAGATAAAGCCAACTTTAAGCGATATACGTGAACCATAGACCACACGACTAAATATATCACGGCCGAGGTTGTCGGTGCCAAAGATGTATTTTGAGCTTGGTAGCTGATATGGTTCGCCTAGGATTTCTGCATAGCCATATGGTGCAATAAAATCTGCAAAAATAGCTATCAAAACAAGTGCTATTAATATAACCATGCCTACGACAGAGAGCTTATTTCTAAACATTCTCTTTAGGATATCGCGAGTCATGCTAGATCTTTTTGTCTTTTCTTTAACTGCTGTTCTTTCCATAATTCACCTACACATACTGACTCTTTACTCTTGGGTCGATAAAAGTATATAAGATATCTACTACTAAGTTTACAAGTGCAAAAGTAATAGCAACAAATAGTACGCAGCCCATAACTACTGGGATATCTCTCATCTTGATCGAGTCGACCATTAGTCTTCCAATGCCTGGGATTGAGAAGATGACCTCTGTCATTAGAGCGCCGCCCATCAACTGTCCGAACTGAGTTCCAACAACGGTTGTAATTGGAATAAGTGCATTTGAAAGTGCGTGTCGTCTAATAATTACACCTTGCTCTTGACCCTTGGCCTTGGCGGTTCTAATATAGTCTTGACGAATAACTTCTAGCATTGAGCTTCTAGTTTGTCTTGTAATAACCGAGACCGACTGAGCGCCCAATGCGACTGCTGGTAATATCCATTGCTTTGGCGTATCAAAGCCAGAACCAGGTAGCCAGCCTAACTTAACTGTAAATAATAGTATCAGCAAGAGCCCCAGCCAAAAGACCGGCATTGAAATTCCTATTAGTGCAAATATCATGGTGATATTGTCGAATATACTATATTGCTTGACAGCTGATATAATGCCGATTGGAATGCCAAGGATTACTGCAAATGTAATAGCAAGAACTGCAAGTCTAAGTGTAGCGCCTGCTCTTTTAAAAATCTCCATTAATACTGGGGTCTTTGTCATATAGCTTCTTCCAAAGTCGCCTTTGACAACTCCTCCTAGATATCTTCCAAACTGAGTGAAGAATGGATCATCTAGTCCCAATTCCAGTCTTAGCTCTGCTACCTTTTCTTCAGGTGCAGAAGGTCCAAGTATATTTCTTGCAGGATCCCCAGGGGTTATGTATAATAACCAGAAGACGAAGAGACTTACCGCAAACATGACGGGGATTAGATAAAGTATTCTCTTTAAAATATATTTTAACATCTATATCTCCTTATAGTGGATGTGAGGGGCGATTAACGCCCCTTACATATTTTAGTTAAATTTAACGTTTTGTAGCTTATAGAAATTGAATGGATTTAGTTCAAGTCCTGAGATGGATTTCTTAGTTCCTACAGCATTTTCATTCCAATATTGTGGAATCCAAGCTGTGATTTCTTGAACTCTTTCTTGAGCTTTCTTATATAGTTCTGCTCTCTTTGCATCGTCGAGTGTTGCACGAGCATCTTCAAGAAGCTTGTCCATTTCTGGGTCGTTTAAGAATACATAGTTTCCACCTTCGCCAGCAGCGCTTGAGTGGAAGCATGGGAACATGAATGAGTCTGGATCTGGTGTATCTGCGATCCAAGCGATTTCAAACATATCTTGTCTACCATTCTTTAGGTGGTCATTATATGCTGACCATTCCATAACTGATACAGTAACATCGATGCCTACTTCTGATAGTTGTTCTTTAATCATAGTAGCCATGTCGATTCTTTGTTGTCTTTCATTGGTTGCTAGCTCACAAGCAAATCCATCGGGGAAGCCTGCTTCTTCCAAAAGCTTCTTAGCTTTTTCAACATCTCTCTTCTTAACTTGATATTGATCAGCGATTGAATAGTTTAGTGTTGGTGGTAGTGAGTTAGTTGCAACTTCACCAACGCCCATCCAAACGGTCTTGATGATTGGCTCAAGGTCGATTGCATAAGAGATAGCTTCTCTTACCTTAGGATTGTCGAATGGAGCCTTTTGAGTATTAAATCCGAGATAGGTTGTACCATAGTCGAGTGATTTTAATAATGTTAGATTTTCATTGTCTTCGACTTTTGATCTGTCGATTGGAGCAATTTCATAGGCGATATCTGCAGATCCACTTTCGAGTTCGATAACTCTATTACTTGCTTCAGGAATGATCTTATAGTCGATTTTGTCAAATGCTGGCTTTTCTCCATGATAATCTGCAAATTTATCAAGGACGATCTTATTGGCCTTTGACCATTCAGCTAACTTAAATGCACCAGTTCCACAAACTGTTTCAGGGCTTTGACCATAGTTGTCGCCAGCTGCGGTAACAGCCTTTTCACTAAGAATACTTGCACCTGGATGCATAAATGCCATAACAATACCAGCATATGGAGTCTTTAGGGTAAAGGTTACAGTGTAATCATCAACTGCCTTAACTGTTTCACCGTCAATAGCTTCATATAGATAGGCAACATTAGGGCTTTCAAGAGCTCTTTTAATAGTAAATACTACGTCTGATGCCTTCATTTCTTCGCCGTTGTGGAACTTGACGCCCTTCTTTAGCTTAATTTCATAATCGAGGTCGCTCTTGGCTTCGATGCTTTCAGCTAGTAGTGGAACTACCTTACCTTCTGCATTGATGTCAATTAGACCTTCATAGATTTGAAGTAAGACCTTAGAAGATGAGTTATCATTTGAACCTTGTGGATCAAGTGTAATTGCATCTGCGTCATTGACCACTGTAAGTACTTTACTTCCAGTTTCATTGGTCGTGCTTTCCTTTGTTGTGCCGTCTTGTGTTGTAGTCGTAGTCTTGCTACCGCATGCAGCAAGTGATAAAACCATAAATACGGCTACGAGAATTGATAAATATCTTTTCATATATCCTCCTATGTCGATCAAGGCTATATTTTTGCAAACATTTTCAGATTGTTTTTATAATGTTTACAATTCCTTGACAATTTCAGTGTATCAAAGCTTTTACCAAAAGTCAATAGTTTTTGAGCATAAAGTTACAAAAAAGTTAAAAAAATCAGCCCCCGTATATGGAGCTGATCTTAATTATTTCTTCTTAAGAGTATCTACAATTATATTTAAATATTCTTCAAACTTTTCAAGTGCCTCTTCTTTGCTTATTTCCTCTTTTCTTATATCCTCTAGCAAACCCTCGAAGATATATCTTGCCATGTCATTTACTTTTTCAGCTGTATAGTCGGTGAAATATCCAACATTGATTGATACAGCTATTTGCTTATCCAGGCGTTCAATGAAGTTGTCGGTTGTTAGCATCTTCATGAGATATGCTGGAAAGCCATTATTTTCAACTGGGAAAATCTTATAATATTGATAGATATAATAGGGCTTTTCCTTTGCAAACTCGGAGAAGAATATATAATGATATTCCTCGGGCTTGTTAAATGCATGCTTTGCAAAGCATTTCCAAACTTCAATATATACTTTTAGTGGATCATCTCCCTCTGTCACATAGTTTTTCAAATCGGCATTGAAGCTGTCTAGCGCATCCATATTTGCGAAGAATACAAGATGCTCTACATTTTCGAAATAGTTGTAGATGGTTGCGGAGTTTAGTTCAGTACATTCGGATATTTTCTTGATTGTAATTGCCTTCTCCCCTTCTTCATTTTTGATCTTCCTCGTACAATTTACGAAGAGTTCAATCATATTTCTTCTGTGTGGGGATAGATGTTTCTTGTTAAAATCGATATTTCTCATTTAGCATCTCCTTTGTTTTATTTGTTGATTTTATTATACCAAATATTAAAATGATTATCAAGTATCAATTAAAAATTGTATAAAAATTGACTTTTTAATTATTTTATGTTAAACTCATATACAAATGGAGGATGTATGAAGATATTAAACATTTATTCAAGTGAAACTGGCAATACAAAAAGCCTCGCATACACGATAAAAAATAAATACAATTGTGAAACTCTCGATATTCTATCGGCAAATGAGAAAGATGCCAGTTATTTTAAAAAATATGATTATATTATAATAGGCTTTTGGGTGGACAAGGGCTATCCTGACGACAATACCAAATTATTATTAAGTAAACTTAGAGATGTAGAAGTGATTTTATATATGACTCTTGGTGCATATACTTATTCTATGCAAGTTCATCGATGCTTTGCTCGAGCTGGGGAACTTTTAGATGAAACGGTAACCGTTCTATCCACATTTGCCATTCAAGGCAGGCTCCCAAAAGAAAAGCTAGACGAGATCAACTCGCGTCCACCTGATCATCCAAGAGCCCCTACCCCAAGGCAAACCATTATGAGAAATATCGGCCAGTCCCATCCTGATGAGGAAGATAAAAATCATCTATTAAATCTAATAGAGTTGACGATAGACAGGACTTACGGATTGTGATTATTAATGTTATTTTCTTTCACTTGCTTCGAATTGCTTTTTGGCAATGAATCTTCTTACCATGCTTATAATAGATATTACAAATAGAAAGATGGCGATTTTATTTTCGTGAATAAGCATTTTTTTATAAAAGTCGGGATCGCTATATTTCATATAATAATAAATACAAAAGCCATATAGCAAGGCGAGGAATCGTACGACTAACTCTCCTCTGCCAAGTTTTCTTAATATTTTTTGAATTATCCACGATATTAACAACAATATCCATATGCCTATTACAAACTGATATAGCTTATGTTTGCAACAATGGATGGCCAAATGCCAAATATATCTGTGGTGTTTAATATAAAAAATAGTAATGAAAGGATAAATAATATCATGTTACTCCCCCTATTGCGACTCCTATTAAATTCTACTATATTATTGTTAAGATATTATTAAACAAATTCATACATAAACAAATTCATGCAATAAAAAACTGCAAAGCTTTAAGCCTTGCAGTTTTTATTTAGTTTTTTTATTTAAGAGATTATATATTACAAGATAAAGAACAATTACCATGCTTGATAATACCACTTTAAGCCAATTTTGCATATCTATATAAAAAGCAATTATAGTAGAGGCCAGCAAAAATATCGATGCAAATGAGGCGAGCTTATCATGAGCTGCTCTCCAATTGCCCTCATCACTTAGGGTTTCACCTGTCCTTAGGCCAACTATGGTATTTCTTTTAAGCATAGGGAAAATCAGATAGCAAAAAACCATTACTATTGCAATTATTATTGCATATAAACTTGCAAAGCCACTTTCTCCGCTAAATAGATCTGGATAGACTATATAGCCTGCTACTAAAAATAATATGCTAATTGCGAACATTAAAACTATTCGATATATCCTGTCATTATCGATAATAAATTGAGTTATTATTGCTAGAGCAATAATAGAGACCGATAGTATTATAAGTGGTAATAATTCCTCGCTTGTGCCAGTTTGGGTAAGCTGTGCGCTTAGTATAAGAGCAAGTATTATTACTGCTAACTCAACTAATAATTTAATTCTTGATTTTTCCATCTTCATCTCCAATCTTCCCTAAATTAATATATAATAATATCATAAATTCAAAAAATATTATCAATACTTTTGCTCCGACATTTAGTCTAGCATAGATTGCAAATAAGCTCAATATAAAATGAGCTATCATTATAGTTAACATTTTACTTGATGAGCGATCAAATCTATATATTAAAAATCCACTTGCTACTAGATTAAGCGCTGCAGCTACTGCTGAAACAAAATCCACTTCAAGCTCGATTAATTTAGTTGCCTCGGGCGCTCTATATATAGTTGTAAAAGCTACCAGAGACAATATTATATAAATAAGTAGCATTGCTAGCGGAAAATGCTTGTCCTTTCTCGTTGCAAAAAACACCACCCAATAAAATATGCTTAAAAAAGCAATAAACCAGTAGAAATTGGTTCTTGGCATATATTTATTGATATTAAAAGCAAAATCCCCATGACTTGCCACCATTTCAGGCAAGAATTTCAACATGATAATGCCACCTAATATGCTTATTAGGCTTAGATAAATGGTTATAGCAAGCCTTCTTTTGTTTTTAGCCTCAACTTTTAACGACATAATTACCTCCGACTTATTTTTACCCATCTTTTTATATTTTTAATTAAAAATTTGAATAGCTGATTGTATCAACACTATATATTGTGTTTTGTAAAATTTTAAACGCTATATATTGTGTTTTTGTTTTAATTGAGGTATAATCTAATTGGAATATTTTTGGAGGATGATATGATTATTATGGTGGATAGCCTTACCGGCAATGGAATCAACTTCGCCAAGCATTTAGAGGGCGATATAAGACTAGTTGGTAAGGATAAAATAAAAGAAAATGAAAAATTTTTCCTGCTTACAAGGAGCTTTGGCTTTGGTCAAGTGCCTGAAAGCACGGTTAGCCTCCTTGAACAATTTGCGTACAATTGCATTGGCGTTGCAGTAAGTGGCAATAAAAATTGGGGAGCAAATTTCGGCAAGGCTGGAGAAATAATTCAAGAAAAATACAATATCCCGCTTGTATTGAAGTTCGAAGGCTCGGGCTTTAAAAGCGATTGGGAAAAGATTAGTCAGTATATTAAAGATAAGGAGCATGGTTATGAATAGATTAGAAATCCCAGAGTGGATATTATTAAATAATGAAATAGTTGATCAAGATGGCAATATAAAGGATTTATCAAAGGATAAAGAGGCAGCATATTCCTATTTTGTAAATGAAGTAAATAAGAAAACGCAGTTTTTCCATTCACTAGAGGAAAAATTAAATTATCTAATTAAAAATGAATATATCGAAGAGGATTTTTTAAAAAAATATTCTTTCGATGAAATCAAGCAGGTATTCGACTATGCATATAGCAAGAAATTCCGCTTTCCCAGCTATATGGGCGCATATAAATTCTACAATGACTATGCGATGAAATCAGATGACAAGTCGGTTTATCTCGAGAGATATGAAGACAGGCTTTCATTTATTGCGCTATATCATGCCGATGGTGATATAAATCGTGCGATGGAGCTAATAGGAAGGCTTATCGACCAGGACTTTACCCCTGCTACGCCAACTCTATTAAATACCGGAAAAAAGCGTCGCAGAGAGTTTGTGTCTTGCTTTTTACTTGAGATCGGCGACTCACTAAATGATATTGCAAGAGCTGAGGAATTTGCTATGCAGCTCTCAAAGATTGGTGGAGGTGTGAGCCTTCATGTGAGCAATCTTCGCGCAAAGGGTGAATCGATTAAAGGCATTAAAAATGTTGCAAAGGGAGTGGTTGGAGTATTAAAATTGCTCGACAATGCTTTCCGCTATGCCGATCAGATGGGGCAAAGGCCGGGTGCAGGTGCTGCATATCTCAATATATTTCATGCAGATGTGGAGGATTTTTTAAATACCAAAAAGCTCAACGCCGACGACGATATAAGAGTAAAGACGCTTAGCCTCGGACTTATCATTCCAGATAAATTCATAGAGCTAGCTCGTGAAGACAAGGATATGTATGCTTTTTATCCTAAAAATATATTTGACGAATATGGAATTAACTTTGGGGACATGGCAGTTGAGATGGATAATTGGTATGATAAGCTGGTAGAAAATCCAAATATAAGAAAAAAGAAGTTAAATCCACGAAAGCTCCTCGATATGATTGCATCAGTCCAGGGCGAAAGTGGTTATCCCTATTTGATGTTTTGCGACAATGTAAATGGTGCCAATCCACTAAATAGGCCTATAAAATTTTCAAATCTCTGCACGGAGATTTTGCAACCAAGCGAGCTATCTCACTACGCCGACTATGACAAGAGAGATGAAGATATTTATGGCATGGATATCAGCTGCAATCTCTCAAGTGGTCACATGGGCAATATGATTAAGCACAATACAATAAAAGAGACCGTCTTTGCTGCCATGGATATTATGAATTCAGTTAGCGATAAGACCAATATAAGCTATGTGCCAACGATTGCAAAGGCAAATAAATTAATGCACTCGGTTGGATTTGGCATAATGGGTCATCATGGATTTATTGCAGAAAATTATATCTCTTATGGAAGCGACGAGGATATCGAGCTAATAGACGTCTTTTTTAATATTATCAATTATTATAGCCTTCTTCACTCGATGAATAAGGCCAGGGAAACTGGAAATAAATTCTATCGATTTGAGGAAAGCGACTATGCAAGTGGTAAATATTTTGAAAATCGTGGGCCAATATATCCAAGCTCTCCTAAAATAAAGGAGATATTTAAAGATATATATATTCCAACAAACGAGGATTGGTCTAATTTAAAAGAAGATGTAATGAAATATGGGCTATATAATTCCAATCGCCTTGCCGTCGCGCCAAATGGATCGACCGCATATGTAATGAGTGCAACTCCATCCATTACGCCTGTTAAACAGCTAATCGAAGAGAGAACTTATGGAAATTCTAAAACCTATTTTCCTGCTCCTGCACTTGACAAGGCGGAATTTATGTATGAAAGTGCCTATAAAATCGACAAATATAAATTAATAGATGTAATTGCTACGGCGCAAAAGCACGTTGACCAAGGCATCAGCCTTGAGCTTTGTATTACAAGCGATATTACCACACGTGAACTCGCCCGATATTATATATATGCGCATCATCAAGGAATTAAAACCTTGTATTACACGCGCACCCAAAAACTCAAACTCGAAGAATGCGAAAGTTGCCGAGTTTAATATTTTAATAATGAAAGGAGAAAATATGAATCAATATACAGGAGCCAATTGGAATAATCACGAAGATGAATATACTCAAGTATTTTATGAACAAAATCTATCGCAATTTTGGAGACCCGAGGACATTGCCCTGCAATCGGATTTAAATACTTGGAATATATTGCCAAGTGAGGTTAAGCGTGCATATGCCGAAAATTTACAAGTCTTGACCTTTTTAGACACTTATCAAGGCGATATCGGCATGCCCGTAGTTAGTAGAGCAATGAAAGACGAATTTCATCAAAAAAAGGCAGTATTAAACTATATGGCAGCCATGGAAAATGCAGTTCACGCAAAGAGCTACTCCAATATATTTATGACCTATATGTCGACGCCTGAGATCGACGAGCTATATATTTGGGGAGAGAATAATAAAAATCTTCAAACTATATTAAATACCATAGTTGGCTATTACAAAGAGCTAGACAAGATGACTTATGAGAGAAATTATGGATTTGCAAAATATAGCGAGCATGAATTTAATCTAACAATGCTGCGCGCGATGATTGCGAGTGTCTTTTTAGAAAGCTGCTTATTCTACTCGGGCTTTTACTATCCACTCTGGTTTTATGGCCAGGGCAAGTTAATGCAAGCAGGTGAAATAATAAATCTAATTTTAAGGGACGAGAGTATTCACGGGCTATTTGTCGGTAGGCTCGCACGTGAAATATATGATGAACTGCCAGAAGACGAGAAAGTAAGCATGTATCAATTCACCATCGAGCTACTAAATAAATTATATGACTACGAGGTTGCACTTATCGAAGAGATTTATGACAGAGTTGGACTCTCGCACGATGTTAAAATATTTATTAGATATAATGCCAACAAGGCTTTGATGAACTTGGGTTTTGAGCCTTATTTCCCAGAAGAGGAGGTAAATCCTGTAGTATTAAATGGGTTAAATACCGAAACTAAGACCATGGATAATTTTTCAATGAAGGGAAATGGCTATCAAAAGATGAAAAGTGAGTCACTAGAAGATGGCGACTTTTTCTTCGATAAGCCCTCTATTGCAAAAAATAATTAGTTGAGGTGGGAAAATGATAATGCTAACAAAGGAAAATTGTCCCAAATGCGACAATCTCAAAAATTATCTAAAATTTGCTTTAAATAGTAAATATGATGATAAGATTAAAATAATAAAAAAAGAGGACGATATAGACCTCTTTAATAGCCTTGTAAAAGAATATAAGATAATGGCGACGCCCGTTTTAATTGCAAAAGACGGGACGATTTTAACAGATTGCTCTCCAAGTAAAGTGGAGGACTTCCTAATAAAATATCAATAAAATAGGCTCTTTTATTTAAGAGCCACTACATATCAATTTCTAAAAAAATAGGTCGATAATATAAATGTATAAATTACTATGGAATAAGTGCTTATTCTCTCAACTATTCCAAATATATTTTTAGGCACAAATGGAGCTGCAATAGATGAGATCATCAATAGAAGAATAATAAGATAAATTATTGCATATCCTTTATCTCTTGATTTTCTAAAACCTCTAAAAAAATATACAAGAGAAAAAATAGATTGTGTAACTACCGGAATTGTAATTACATAGACATGGATAAATGAGTTGATACTGCCATCATATCCAGCTGAAGCAAGTGGAAAAAGTGCATAGCCAATATGTGAAAGAAAGCTCATTATCGCAAAATAATATATCCCATTTCCAGATAAATTAATTTGTTAGTTACGTGTTAGTTACCGTCGTTTATTTTCGCTTATTTTAATGAATATTAAGCCAACAAAAAACCCTGCAACCATTGATATTGCAGGGTTTATAATTTCTATATAAGCAACAAATACTATCTCTTTGAGAATTGGGTTGATTTTCTTGCCTTTTTAAAGCCGTATTTCTTTCTTTCCTTCATTCTTGAATCTCTAGTTAAGAAACCAGCTTGCTTTAATACTGGGCGAAGCTCTGGGCTTGCTTCGAGTAATGCACGGCTAATAGCATGTCTTACTGCACCAGCTTGTCCACTCTTTCCTCCGCCATTTACTCTAATTACGATATCGTATTTAGCAAGGCTATCTGTAAGAGTTAATGGACTCTTTGCAATCATTCTTAAAGTATCATATTCAAAATAATCATCTACATCTAATTTATTTACGATGAAACTTCCATTTCCTTCTCTTAGTATTGCACGAGCTGTGGAAGTCTTTCTTCTACCTACTGCTTGATACATTATCTACGACCTCCTTCAAATTCATACTTTTCTGGCTTTTGAGCCTCATGACCATGCTCTGCTCCTCTATAAACGCGAAGCTTCTTAAACATTTTTCTACCAAGAGTATTCTTTGGGAGCATTCCCTTTACTGCATAATATACAGCATTTTCTGGATTCTTCTCCATAAGAGTTCTATAATCTACTGAACGTAGTCCGCCTGGATAACCAGTGTGATGATAATGTCTCTTTTGATCTAATTTCTTTCCAGTTAAAATAATCTTATCTGCATTGATAACGATTACATAATCTCCAGTATCTACATGTGGAGTATAAATTGGTTTATTTTTACCGCGAAGTATTTTTGCAACTTCAGTAGCTAAGCGACCGAGAACCATTCCTTCGGCATCGATTAAGAGCCACTTGCGCTCTACTTCATGCGGTTTAGCCATAAATGTTTTCATATATTTCCTCTCCTTTTCGAGCTTTTTAGTGACGTTTAATAATGAGGTTTCCGGGTCCTCAATACTTCGTACCACAATATTTTACATCATGGCAAGTATTTTGTCAAGGGATTTATCAAAAAATTTAATATATTTTCTATAGTTGTCAAATGCAATCCTTAGTTAATTTAAGCTCGGCATTATACCTGCTCGTCATGCATAAAAATCATATACACCACATTATTAACATGCGTGGCGCTTTTGAACGACAAAAAGGCGGCTTAAGCGAGTTGTATAGACAATATGCCGCCCGCAGTCAGAAATCAAAAGGCTCATTTTAGCCTCAAAAAGTTTATTCGTAGCTTTTCAGCGCCTCCACCATATCCACCCCTCTTAACCTCTTGTTGACAATTATCCTAACGAGCCAGACAAAGAGCATTGTGATTAGAGCGGAGAGTAGATAGGGGATGAAGCTTATTTTTAGATTCATTAAAAGATTGTCGGGGCTTAGGATTTCACTGACTATTGTTAAAAGAGACCAGCCAACGCCATAGCCCAATAAGATGCCGATGAGTGCTAGGAGATAGGTCTCTCGATAGATATATTGCACGACTTCGTGATCTCTAAATCCGAGGACTTTTATGGTGGAGATTTCTCTTAATCTTTCTTCGATGTTGATATTTGTTAGATTATATAGTACGACAAAGGCGAGGGCTGCCGAGCAGATCAATATTACAAGGGTTATGATATTAATGGAGCCTTTCCAGTCATTTATCATTTTACGGCTTTCATCAAATCCCGTTACCGCTAATATCGATTTATTTTTTCCAAGCTCATCCATTATTAGATTGTAGTCCGAATCCTCATTTAAGTCGATATAATATGCGTTGGTCTCCAATTTTCTGTCGAAGTATTTTTCATAATCTTCTTTTGACATAAATATATAGTGACCTATGTGAAAATCAGCCTCCTCAAGTACTGGGATTTTATAATCCACAAAATCCGAATCCTCGAGTACTATTTCATCTGATTTAATTATGCCTTTTAGCTTAGAAGTTATAATTGGTTGATCGAGTTTTAAATACTTTGTCTTTTTAAAGCGCTTATCATGTCTTAGTTTTACATAATTGATAAATTCATCGCTATCCTCTGGAACGACTAGCATTACATGCTGATCTTTTGTTTCTTCACTTACATAAGTCAGGCTTTCTGTATAAATTTTAGTATAGCCATCTACATCTTTTGAATTTAAAAATCTATCTAAATCATCTAGTCCTTCGCGTGGCAGCGCCTTGTCCGTTATTACTGTTATATCATATTTATAAATCTCACCAAACTGCCTTCCTTCAAGACCACCGATCGCCTCTCTTAATGAAAATCCGAGAAATAAGAGTCCAGTGCAACCTGCGAGACCAAAGATAGTCATAAACATGCGCGATTTATATCTAAATACATTTCTCATGCTGACCTTTGCTAAAAATTTCAATCTATTCCATATGAAGTGGATTTTTTCTATCAAGGTCTTTTTAGCAGATCGTGGTGCTTTTGCCCTCAATAGATTTGCCGCAGGCTCTTTTAAGGTGGATCTTATTACTAGAAATACTGTAAATACATTTGCAAAGACTCCGATTAGTATTGCTATGATATTTATTGAAGCATGAGGAACCGAGGTCAACTCTTTTATTACAAAGGAAGCAGAATAAGCATGATAGATCGACTTTGTAAGCATGGTCGAGCCAAGACTTGCGCCTATTATTCCTCCAATTAAGCTGGAGAGCAGTCCATAGACTATGAATTTAAAGCTTATTGCAGCTTTTCCATAACCAAGTGCTTTATAGGTGCCAATATTTATTCTATTTTCCTCAACCATTCTAGTCATGGTCGCAATCGAGACCAATATTGCTATAAAAAAGAAGAAAAGTGGAAATACATAGCTTACTAGATCGATATTTTCAGAAGACTCATACATAAATGCCAATGCATCGTTATCTTTTCTCGTTTGAACGTCAAACTTTGGCTCTTTTAGATTTTTTAAAATATCCCTGGCATCTGCGATTTTTCTCTCACCATCGGCAATATCTACCTCGGCTTCGGCTTTCTTTTCCAAAAAGTCCGCATATTTGTCATCGTATTTTTTCTTGCCATCGCTATACTCCTCTTCGCCATCTGCATAGTCTTTTAGTCCATCTTGATATTGAGCCTTGGCGTCGTTGATCTCGGCCCAATGCTTTTTCATTTCGCTATTTAGTTTGGCCTCTTCTCTTGCAAGCTCGTATTCGCCTTCTTTTATTCTATTATTTTCTTTTTCAATTCTCGCCTTACCATCATCTAGTTTAGATCTTGCGTCATCGAGTTCTTTTTTTGCATCATCCAGCTCTATCTTAGCAGGAATTAGTTTTTCGCGGCCATTGTCGACTTCTATTTGTGCATTATTAAGCATGGACTTGGTCTTTGAAACCGTATTTAAACCAGCTTGAGCTTGAGCTATACCATTTTCTGCTGCAACTCTTCCTGCTTCGGCTTGTGCTTTTTGCGAACTTAGAGTTGATAGTCTACTTTGGAGCTCGGAGATCATTCCATTAGCTTGATTAAGACCAGCTTGAGCCTGTGCAAGAGCTGCCTCAGCCTGCGCACGAATAGCCTCTTTTTGTGGACCATCCGGCATTGCATTTACTGCTCCAATAGCTGCCTCGGCTTTAGCTACGCCTGACTCTGCTTCAGATTTTGCTGCTCTTGCTTGAGCGAGACCTCCTTCAACTTGGGAGATGCCCGCCTCTAGCTGACTTATCGCCCCTTCAGCTTCACTTAAGCCCGATTGAGCTTGTGTAAAACCCGACTCAGCCTCTTGCTCACCTTTTTTAACAGCTACCCAACCCTTGTCGATTTCCTTTTGGGCATCCTCTAGTTTTTTAACCGCATCCTCATATTCTTTAAGTCCATCGTTGTATTTTTTTAAGCCATCAGAATAATCTTTCTCATAGCCTTCCATATCTTTTTTTGCCTTATCTAGCTCGACTTTACCATCTGCTATTTTCTTTTTGGCATCGTTAATTTGACCTTCGGCATCGGCCTCGGCGTCTATCAATTTCTTTTCATTGGTCTTAATCTTTTCGTCTGCATCTTTTAGCGTTGCTTTAGCATCTTCTAATTTTATTTTTGCATCGTCTAGTTCTTTTTTTGCATTTTTAAATTGATCTTCGGCATCGGCTAATTCTGCTTTGGCATCGACTATCTTTTCTTCTCCATCTTTTATTTTTTCGTTATTTTTATCAATTAGTTCCAAAAATCTTATACTGGAGCGAGGCTCTAATATCGTTTTTATTTCCTCTTTAATCTCACCGGTGATCTTTTTATATTTTGAAGCATTCGGGTCAAGATCTCTTAGCTCGTCAAAATTCATCTTGACAAAAGAATATTTTTCTTTATTGAAATTAGCAATATCGATATAGGCTACAGTCTCAAGGCTAACCCCACTTGCTGAGCTAACTCCCTTGACTCCTTGCATCATATAATCGGTCGAGAGTGCCTTGCCAACAACCTCATAAGTGTATGTTTTAAGATCCTTTGGGTCTTCATCGTCTTTTAACTTATCGATTTCCCCCAAGAACTCTATCTTATCACCAATTGCAATATGATCTGTGGCTTCGGTCTTTTCGATTAATATCTCTCCGATTTTATTGGGAGCACGCCCCTCTACTATTTCAGGCGAGGAGATATCATTTGAATAATTTTCAAGTCTAATATTCAGTCCTTCACTTGCCCAGTTGACGTCGGTAAAATATCCGACATTTATATTTTTATCTCTGTTATATTCATTAAGTAATTTTACATCGTCTTTTGAAATGCCAATTGGACTAGTGATTAAAATATCATACATATTTTGACTTTCAGAGTGTGAACTTGCGGTCTCACTCATCATTGGTCCAGTTACTTTTAGGCCGACTAAAATAAAGACTCCTAGTGCTATCATTACTGTAGTTGACAGGAATCTTGTCCATGTCTTTTTGATCTCTCTAAGTAGATCCTTTATCATTGCCGTCCTTTTCATATTACCACTCCAAATCGTCTATATCCATTGGATTTTTATTTTCAGTTATATTTCTAACTTTGGCATCCCAAATTTCTATTACGCGATCTGCAATCGGAGTAATTGCAGTATTGTGAGTGATGATTACAACCGAAGTCTTGGATTTTCTTGCAGTATCTTGAAGTAATTTTAAAATTTGCTTGCCCGTTCTATAATCTAGTGCACCAGTAGGCTCGTCGCACAACAAAATGGAGGGATTCTTTGCAAGAGCCCTCGCAATGGAACAGCGTTGTTGCTCCCCTCCTGATAATTGAGAAGGAAAATTATTCATTCGATCACCAAGTCCAACTTGTCTTAGTATTTCATCGGCGGGAATGGAATTTTCAACTATTTGTGCCGCCAATTCCACATTTTCAAGTGCGGTAAGATTATTGATTAGATTATAGAATTGAAAGACAAATCCAATCTTATATCTTCTATATTCGGTCAGCTCTTTATCAGTCGCTTTAGAAATATCTATTCCATCTACTATAATCTCACCTGAGTCCGGCTTGTCCATTCCCCCTAATATATTTAAAATAGTGGACTTGCCAGCACCGCTTGGGCCTACGATAATTGCAAGCTCCCCTTCTTTAATGGTAAAAGAAATATCGTTGTTGGCATAGATCTTAGCCTTGCCCTTGCCATAGCTCTTTACGATATTTTTTACAATTGCATCTCCCATAACAACCTCTTTCTAGTAAATCTATTCATATCTAAATGCTGGAGCACATATATATTCTCTAATTGAGCCAATTATATTATCCACTCCAAAGCGTGCATATACTCCCTTAAATGCTTCATTATAGCTAAATAGACCAATCATATTGGCCCTTTTAACATCTACCCACTCATCGTCTTTAAGCTCGACAAAGTCGATCAATTTCTTATCGACATATTCTTGGAATATATAATCATTGTTATAACACTTTTTTGCCATTTCGTCAAATTCATCGTCGCTTAATTCACTTCCTACATAAACTCCATGACCTCCTCTTAGGTCATTGGGCTTAAATATATATCTATTGCGATCATTTTTAATCTCGGATAATTTCATCTCATCTCCATCAAATAGGTCGGTGTAAGGCACGTGATTTTCTATAAAAAGCCTATCCTCGCCATCTAAAAAATCCGCCGTATCATGATGAAGTACTTTAAAAAATCGCTTATTGTGTGCTATTTGAGATCTAAAAGATCCAATGGAGATAAAGGCGTCATTATAATAAGCCTTTATAAAATCCTCAACCATGTCAATTTTTTCTATGATTTCACTTGTAACCGCACGACGATAGACCATGTCGATCTCGTAGTCACCTAAAATCAATTTATTTTTATTTTCATCATAAACAAGCTCTTCTATATTGGCAATTATACAATTTGCACCATGATCTATATAGCTATTTTTAAATATTTCAAAGTCAGTCGGCGTGCCAGAGTCTTTAAAGTCAACTATTGCGACATTTATTTTATCTTTCTTGCCCTTGGCTCTTTCATATATTTCAAGCGATTTTACCACCCAAGAATCATATAATTCATAATTTCTAAAATTCCATCCATCAAGTTCTAGATCTTTAAATATCTCGCTTTCTTTAAATATAGAGGCAAGTCCAGAATCCTCACTCATAGCAGAGGAGCCGTCGGTGTTGATTTCGCAAAATTTAAAGTCGACTATATTATTATAGAATACATCATAGCGACCAATTGGAACTGGAATTTCATAGCCTGGGTCATGCAATATTAGATCCTCGAGCTCTTTACTAAATCCAAATAATTTTCTAAATTCTTCATCTTCCAAATATTTTGCTACTACCTTTCTAATGATCTCATTAGTGCGCGTAACAATATATTTAAAAGCGTCATTGTCCTTCTCGCTGATTAAAAGCGGCTGGTAGGTAAATGGTACCATTTTACCATCATATACTACCCCACCCTCAAGAGCTAGCTCCATCAGTCTTTTATAGTCTTCTTTGTATTTTTCACAACTCTTTACTCTTTCAATAAATTCGGCATTCCTAGCTTCACTATACATCAAAAACCTCCATTCTCACACGCAAATCGGATATAGCATTTTGAACCATGGCATAATTTTCCCAAGATTCTATTGCTAGATTTTTTAAAGACTTTCCTTCAAATAAATCATAAATTGGCTTAATATATTTTTCATCGGATTTATCGATGTCTATCATCGATAAGAGTTCACCTGCAAGCCTATCAATCGACTTTCCCATAATCTTCGTCTTAAAGCCTTTTTCATACATTTCAATCCTTGCTCTTTCGGCTTCTTTATAACTCATATCCCCAAGCAAATTCCAAGCTTGTTCGAGATTGTCCTCGTTGTAAAATAGATTTTTTAAGAAAGCAATCGCTCCCAAATTATATGGATATGGAATGCTATCTATTTGTCTTATTTCGATAAAATTCTTAGTTCTAACATCTGGAAAAACCATGGTCATAAGATGTTCTAATTCTTCTTTACTAGTATTTTGGTCGATTGCATCTTTTATTTTACCATTAAATCTCTTAAATTCGCCATCTTTTAAGATATATATTGCATCGTTTTCCGCAAGATATTTTGCATAGTCTTCATATCCAAAGTCAAGTCTAAAAGCCCTTTCTATCATGCCAGTGCGCGCTCTATCAGTGTTGTTCCAAATCTTTGATCTAAGAGCATATCCCTCATATGGCCTATCCTTAAAAAAAGGCGCATTGTCAAATATCATATACAATATATTAGATAGGCGATTTGCCATGGAATATTTCTTGCCATAGTCTTTCTCGTTAGTATAATCGATGGAGAGTTGCAAAGATGCCGTCCCCTTCATCATATACTTGCCCATTTTACCACTGGTCTTAAAATAATCATACATGGCATAGTATCTCTCCTTTGGAAGGATTTTAATGTCGTCCACATTGGTCTTTGGTTGAAATCCAATATTATAAATATTAGAGTCGTAATCTTTTAACACCATGGTTGCATCTAAATAAAATTCTTTTAATGCCTCTTTTATCTCATCTATACTTTTAAGTGGAATTGTTGAAAACTCGAGTTGACCACCTGGCTCAGTTGAAATATAAATATTGCCCTTGCTAATAGATAAAATATTTTCTCCCTCTCTATTTGCCTCCCAGCCAAGAGCTTCCATCTCGCGAAATAAATCCCCAGTGCCTCCGCGATCAAAATATCCCAGTGTATATGCATCCTTATCAAGTAATATATGTTCAAACTCGGCACCGAGCTTTAATTCATCCGCTGGCTTTTCATTATTTTTTATATAATTATAAATCATCTCTATTGATTTATCCATGATAATATTATTTTCTCCCTTCAAATTAAAAAACTATATATTAAAATATTTTATAAAAACTCTTTACAAACTAAATCATTTGTAGTATAATAAGACTTACGAGCAATGTCATAAGCTTATGTATGCGGATATGGCGGAATTGGCAGACGCGTACGGTTGAGGGCCGTATGATGCAAATCGTGGGGGTTCAAGTCCCTTTATCCGCACCACTATAAACGCCAATGGCGTTTTTTTATTTAAGATGACAGGGGAATGCCCTGTCATCTTTTTTATCTTTATTAAACTTTATTCAATGATGAATCTTTCTTCTATTCTCTCCTTATGTTCTGGTACTTCGTCGGGATATCCAAGAGCAACCATTCCTAGGCATTGATAATCGCCTGGAAAATCAATCTCATCTAGTAGCGGGCGCACATGTGCTTTGTCTGATACATGTCTTAGTTGATTGATCCAGCAGGAGCCTATGCCCTCACTCATGGCTGCATAGAACATATTCATCATAGCGCAGGCTGTATCAGCATCAGCAAGCAGGCTATCCTTAGGACTTGCAACTAAAATAAAAGCCTTGGCATCTCTTAGTGAATATTCATTATTATCCATGTCGACTTTGATCGCTTCTTCAAGTCTTTTAATCCAATCAGATTTTTTTACGGCATAAAACTTTAAATTTTGCTTATTCATCGCAGTCGGTGCATGTTTTGCCGCGATCATTATCTTATCTAATAGATCATTTGATATTTCTTTGTCCTTATACTTTCTAATCGAGCGTCTTTCGATTAATGATTTATATAAATCCATATTATACCTCCCTTTGATAAGTTTAATATACCCAATTTTATAACAAATAAAAAAGGACTGCTGGTGCAATCCTAAAATTCAACTTCACTTATCGGCTCAGGCACATTGCTCATGCTTAAGAACTTAGTATTAGATCCCTTATAGAGCAATTTAACGGTTCCAGTAGGACCATTGCGATGCTTTGCAACTATGACTTCGCCAATTCCCTTATCCTCAGTATCCTTATTATAATATTCATCGCGATATAGAAACATAACCACGTCGGCGTCTTGCTCAATCGCCCCCGATTCTCTTAAGTCAGAAAGCAATGGCCTGTGGTCACTTCTTTGCTCAGGCGCACGCGAAAGTTGACTCAGTAGAATTATAGGCACATCAAGCTCCTTCGCAACGGATTTTAACCCGCGAGTTATCTTTGAAATCTCAAGTGTTCTATTCTCACTAAATCCAGTTACCTCCATCAATTGAAGATAGTCGATGACGACTAGATCTAGTCCTCGTTCCAGTTTTAATCTCCTCAATTTGCTTCTAATATCATTTACAGTTGCGCCAGATCGATCATCTATAAACATCGGCTTTGATGCAAAGCTAGACAGTGCATCGCCTATTCTCTTCCAATAGTCACCATTCATATTGCCCTTAATGAGGTCGCTCAAATCGATATTTGAGATTTGAGAAAATATTCTAAGCGCAAGTTGACTCTTACTCATCTCGAGTGAAAATATCGCAACTGTCTTTCCAGCTTGAGCTGCACTTACAGCAAAATTTACTGCGATGGCGGTCTTACCCATGCTTGGGCGAGCTGCAAGCAAGATAAGATCGCTTTTTTGAAATCCACTTAGCATATTGTCAAGGTCGCTAAAGCCTGTAGAAAGACCGGAAAGCGCTCCTTCGAGCTTGCTTCTTTCTAATATATCTTGGCTGGTTTCTTGAAGTATATGTCCAATCATATCTAGCTTGTCGTCGCCAGTATTAAGTGCAAGGTCAAGTATCTTATCCTCCGCCTCGCCTATTACATCTATCGCTTGCCCTTGAGCCTTTAGAGCCATCTCTTTAATATCGTCAGCTACACGAGCAAGGCGTCTAAATAGATATTTTTCATGGACTATACCAGCCAAGTCCCTTGTCTTTGCACCAGTGACAAAGCTCGTTGAGATCTCAGCAATAGTTGTAATTCCACCAACTTTCTCCAAATCACCAGATGTCTTCATATCGTCAACAAGGCTTATGCGATTGATGGATTTACCACTTCCTTGAAGATTTCTAATCGCTTTAAATATTAACTTGTTATTTGTATGAAAGAACTCCTCCTCACTTGATATAATCTCAAAGACAATGTCCACGCTCTCGGGATCATTTATCATATTGGATATAAGAGTGAGTTCGGCGTCGAGTGATTCGGGTAATTGATATTCCATTATATTACAACTTCCACCTTTAAATTAGCATTTACTCCACCATATAGTTTTACATTTACGTCATATATGCCAGCATTTTTAATAGGATCAGATTCGATCTTCTTTCTATCGATGTCGATGCCATGCTTTTCTTTGATTTTATCTGCGATTTCAGAAGTGGTAACTGAACCAAATAATTTGCCAGAACTTCCACCTTTCCACTCCAGCACGAGCTTTTCCTTCTCTAGCTTTGCCTTGATCTCTTCGGCAGCTTTTTTATTTGCGGCATCTTCTTCCTTTAAACGAGCTTGCTCCTCTTCCCAAAGTTTCATGTTTTCGCTAGAAGCTTCTATTGCAAGTTTTTTGGGGAATAGAGCATTTCTTGCATATCCAGGCTTAACATCTTTAATTTCGCCCTTTTTGCCCACACTCTTTACATCTTCCAATAATATAATCTTCATTCTCTATCCTCCTTAACATATTCTTTGATTGCCTCTTTTAATTTTTCTATCGTCTCTGGTATATCGCCGTCAACCCTTGCTCCAGCCTGAGCAATATGCCCTCCGCCACCAAGTTTTTCCATTATTAGTTGAACTGATATCGTACCCATACTTCTCGCACTTATATGCACCTGTCCGTCTAGTTTTGCGAGTGCAAAGCTTGCCTCAACTCCATCTATATGAAGAAGTTCATCACTTGCTTGGGCAGCAGTTAATATGGCCTCGTCGCCTTCATTTTGAACAGCGGATATTGCAAAGCTCTCCATAAACATTTCTGCATTCTCAATTGCACGCGCTCTATTAACAAAAGTATTAAAATCATCTCTAAACAACAGCTTGACCTCTTCGGGATCTGCTCCCATCCTTGCCAAAACCCCTGCCGCTTCAAATGTCCTCGTGCCTGTTTGCGTAGTAAAATTCTTAGTGTCGAGCATAATTCCTGCAAGTAAAGCTGAGCTTTCAAAATGACTTAACTTTCTATCCTCAACTATATATTGAAGGATTTCAGTTACAAGCTCACTTGTACTAGATGCATGTGGCTCAAGATATACTAGAGCAGGATTTTTTATAAATTCATCTGCGCGCCTATGGTGATCGATGATAACGACATTATCTGCATCTTCGGATAGCTCTCGCGATGGAGAAAGCGACGGCTTATGGTGATCGGTTAAAATCAAGAGATCTCCATGCTTATAACTATTTCTTGCCTCCTCAGGGCTGATTATAGATTGATAGATCTCGGGTGCTTCCTTCTTCATCATCTCAATAATACTATCTATTGCAACTGTATCATCTCCAAGTACAAGTCTTGCGCTCTTTCCCATACCGCTTATTATACTCATTACTCCAACTGCTGAGCCAATTGCATCCATGTCTGGATTTCTATGCCCTGATACATAAATATTTTCTGCATTTTCTATAAGTTGACGGAGTGCATAGCCAATTACTCTCGCCTTGACCTTAGTATGCTTTTGAGAGGCCTTGGTCTTTCCACCAAAATAATCATAGCCACTATCTGTAACACAAACAGCCTGGTCGCCTCCACGACCAAGCGCAACGTCAATTGCCGAACGCGCCTTGGTAAATTTTGAATTGGGATTATCTCCAAAATCACTTACTCCAATTGAAAGAGTTATTGGTATTCCTCCCTCAAGCTCTTTTTCACGCATTTCATCAAGTATATCAAACTTTTTATTTTTTATTTTATTGTAGCTATCTCTACTTACAACGACAAGATATTTATCATTTTCATATTTTCTAACTATTCCATCGTAGCCTGTAAAATAATTGGTAATAGTGGTATCGACCATGGATTGAACTTTCGTTCTAAAGGCCTCATCTCCTCCACTTTTAACCTCGTCTAAATTATCCACAAATACAAGCATGACTGCAAGACCTTCTTTATAATAGGTCTTCTCAAGCAAGCGATATTCGCTGACATCTGTTAGATAAATCAAATATCTATCGAGTTTGCCCTCGTCATAAACTTTATCGAGCTTTGCAACAAAATTCCTATCCCTGTAGCTAACCTCAAAATACTCTTGGTCTTTTTCCAATTCGCTAAGTGTAATTGCGGGAATAACTTCACTAATTACAGTATTTCTCGTCGACTCTCCAGTAAGATCTGTAAATGGAGCATTTTGCCATGTAATTACACCGCGTCTATCTGCCATAACAAGAGGATATGGCATATGAAAGATAGCGTGTTTTGTTACCGATTCAAATTCCTCGCTCTCGCGAGTTCTCTCCTTCTCTTCATTTATAATTCTATTCTCATAGTCTCTTATTTCCCTCGAGATCAAAATAATAAGAATAATTAGTAAAATTCCTGCAATGATCGGCTGAAGACTAATAAGAGGAAGTAACATCAAGACACACAATATTATAAAAGGATAAGTATATCTAAAATACTTCTTGACTATAAATTGAATTAAGTCTAAAAACTTCTTCATCATTCCTCCATTTTGATTGACTAGATTTAAAATTAAGTCTAACTGATTTAATTATAACCGAAATCACTTGATTAATCAAGCATAAAAAACTACCGAAAATGATAATATCGGTAGTTTTCAATACTTCAATACCTTGTAGGCTTATGCCTGCTTGTTCGTTTAGCATTGTTTGTACATCTGCAGTGTAGGTGGATATTATTTCATGGTCTGCCTTGAGTGATGGTTCTACTATTCTCTTGCATCTGCCACCAATAAAAGTATATCTCTTACTAAATCCATATCTCGTTTCATAACTAGCTCTGTTTTATTAATCAATCATAATTTCTTGGAGTTTATCGGATTTATATTCTTTAAATAATTCAAGTATTCCGCATAGCTTTTTATAAAATCTGGAGCGTTTTCTTTTATAATATATCTTTTATCTTCGCAACCTATCTCGTTTTTCATTTTTGTATTTTCTTCGTACCACTCGGGGTATTTTAAAAATTCTGGCATTTTAATCATTTTAAAAACCTCTATTCTTTAACCATTCATTCATCGCTTTTCCTAATTCATTGGTACTTCCTAATTGAGAATTTGCAAAAAATTCTGCAAAAAACTCTGAATAATTTGTATAACCATATTTCGATAAATTATTGCCGATAACTTTTTTGGGTTTTTTATATTTTTGCCATGATGATATATCTCTGTTATATCTCATTTCATTTATTAATACCATGCTGACATGCCTGATTCTCTTAAGTTTCCGTTTTCATCCTGTAAACAATTTAAAAAATGACCCAAATAATCAAAGTTGCCCTCTGGCTTTACTATCTCTTTTACTTCATCTTTTTCCGGATTATAGACAAAAATTCCTTTTCCTTCCTTTTTTCCCTCTGGATAGATTTCATAATAATAAAATCCATTTTTTATTTTTATTAATTTAAACGTCAGCATTATCAATCCTCCTTTTTTGGCACTATATAATGAAATCGTTTATTTGTTTCATTATGCGCTTCTTCATAGGTCATATCTAAATCATTCATATAGTGATGTTCTAATCTTTCGTGTCTTAATAATACAAGGTCGTGTTCCTTGATA
>JALEOH010000008.1 GCA_022766605.1 Ezakiella sp. | reverse complement strand
GCTAAATACATTGCAGATGAATATAACTAGAAGATGCAATCTCGCTTGTAAGCATTGCCATGTGGAATGCAGCCCAAGCAGAGTTGAGGATATGGATATATCAATTGCTGAAAAATCGCTTGAGTTATTTAAAAAAGAGGGCTTTAAAATACTCGATATTACAGGCGGCGCACCTGAGATGAGTTCGTCTTTTAAATTTTTAGTTGAAGAAGGCTCGAAGCTTGCCGATAAAGTAATGGTAAGAAGCAATCTCACCATACATTTATTGCCAGAATATGAGGGATATCTCGAATTTATGGCTGATAAAAAAGTGGAACTAATATGCTCTCTACCATTTTATGAGAGAGATAAGACCGATAGAGCTAGAGGAGTAGGGGTTTATGACGAGTCTATAGAAGTGCTAAAAAAATTGATGCAGCTTGGATATGGAAAAGAAAAAGAGCTTGTGCTTAATCTAGTATATAATCCATCGGGAGCGATATTGCCCGGCAATCAAGTGGAGCTTGAAGATATATATCGTGAAAAGCTTGCAAATGAATATGATATTTCCTTTAATAATTTATTTAGCATGACCAATGTTCCGCTTGGTCGATTTGGCATGTGGCTAAAGAAGAGCAATAATCTAAATCGCTATATGACTAAGCTATTTAATGCTTTTAATGTGGCGACTTTGGAGGATTTGATGTGTAGAGATATGATCTCAATCGACTATGATGGCTCACTATATGATTGCGATTTTAATTTAAGTATGGGACTTAAAGTAAAAGATGAACCTAAGAATATAGACGATGCTCTAAAAATAGGACTAACTAAGAGAAATATAGCGCTTGGCAATCATTGTTATGCTTGCACAGCAGGCGCTGGTAGTTCCTGAGGAGGCAGTCTTGATGGATAGTTATCCATCTTATTGTATGGAGGTTAGAAATGAATATATTTGATGAACTATATGATAATATAAATATTAGACTCGCCGTGGATGCCGACGCAAGCACAGTACTCTCGTGGTGGAATGACGGGGAGATAATGTCGGCAGTCGGCTTTCCACATGGAGTCAATTCCAATATCGACAAAGTCATGGCAACCATTGACAGCAAACGATTATATATAATTGAATATAAGGGCGAAGCGGTCGGAGAATTCTATTATGATATCGACGATGATATAGTTAGTCCTGACTGGAAAATTGCATTGGTATCCAATCGAAATAAGGGATTGGGCACAAGAGCGATAATAAAAAGCCTTGGAATATTATTTAAGAAAGGCTTTAAAGAAGCTCGTTGGAATACTCTTGACACCAATGAGATCGCTCAACATGTCTATGTAAAAATCGGTGCAACAAAATCTAAGTCAAATGAAACATGGGTCGATCAAGTAGGAGTATCGCATGAAATATATGACTTTTGTTTGACCAAAGAGGAATACGATAGACTCTACATTTAGTTTGTGAAATTCACGGATTTTTATTGTATTTAGAAGATAGTCTTATGTAATTATCAATTATTTGATTTTATAGAATATAGAATTAATATGTTGGGCAGCAGACTGTGTGGGTATAAATAAATTGAGATATCGATATACATTAAAGCGGCACTGATTTAGACTTTATTACTAAATATGAAGCAATTATAAATCAGTCAACTTAATGAGATATTAAAAATTGGGAGGCAAGATATGAAAAAGATTTTTAAAGTAATTATATTCTTATTCATATTAATAGTAGCATTCTTGGTCTATTACTATTTTAAAATACAAATTCCAAGCGAAGAAGAAATTGTGAGTGAAATAAAAAATCTTGATAGTACTATAACTGATTCTGATTTAAAAAAATGTGACTATATTGATATAACTCGACCTTTGAGCAAAGAGGATGGTTTATCGATTGAAAGAAAATTAAAAATGCCAGAGTACTATTTAAAATTGTATAAAAATGTAAATGGCTTGAGGTGGGTATATTTATACTATAAAAAGGAAGGTTTACCGATATTCACTAGAACTATTTGTATTGAGAATAAGAAAGAAGATAGATCTTATTTTCGTAATGATATCCCTAGAGATGCGATCAATAGCAGACCCAATTTTGGGCATGTAGAAGCTCGTGATCGTGGAGAAGTTGTTGATATATATTTGATAACGGCAACCAGAGAGATAAATGAAGAGTATGAGAAAGAGAGGCTTGTATTTTCTTACTATAAATAGATCAATTATGATTTTTGCAAAAAAGAATTTCAGGAGCGATATATGACACACTGCTCCTGAAATTCTTTTTTAATCTTTGCATAACTAATCAATTTAAAACTATTCATCAATATCTTTAAAATTAAGAGCATTGAATAGCTCTTTTTTTCTTTTTCTTTTATCCTCATCATTTTCGATAGATTTATCATATCTCTTTTTTATTGATCTATCGGAAAGCATTCTTATGATATTCATGATAGCTCCCACTCCAATAGATATGAGCATTTCACGAAATATATAAAGACCATTTAGTTCGCTTGCAGTTCTTGAAACTACGATATTGTTTAATTGAAACAGCTTAAAATTGGTCATAATTCCTAAAAAGCCCATCAAAATTCCAAGTATAACCATGAGTACAGAAAAAATGGCATGGCTATAGCTATGATTCGACGTGATAAATTTAAAAGCATCATATAAGCCCAATCCACCCAAGAGGGTTGCTAGCATTCCGGAGATAAATACAAATATACTACTTGCATCCATGAATCTGGCAATTTCCGCATTTCTAAAATATGTGTCCGCTCGTCCTAAAATTTTACTGTCATTGATCAATATTAACATTATTGTCAGTGCAAGAAAAATTGAGAGAATAATTATTCTCCCTCTCAAATTGGTATAGTTATATCTACCTATCTTCTTCATATTACCATCCTTTCTTCTCTATAATAAATTTAATTAACTGTTAGTGTATTATATCAATGTCATTATTATATCACATTCTTGAAATAAAGTTAAGGATTATACTAAAAAATGTTTTAGAAAAGCTTTTAAGGAATGAAGACAGTTATTTAGTTCTTTCTTTTACTAGTTCGACCATTTTATCTGCTGGATCGATAATATTTAGATAGGTTAATTTTTTTAGTTCGGTCTTTAAATATGGAAAATGGGTGCAACCAAGTAGTATGCAATCTATTTTATATGGGGAGTTGATTCCTTCTAGATATCTTAAAAAATATTTTAAATTTAGTTTATCGATTATTTCCATTGGGGGCAAGGCCTTTTCTATCTCATTAACTATGTTTAAATTGCCAAATGAAATGGTATTTCTAAATTTCTTTTCATTTAGTAGCCTATCTATTACATATGCACTAATGGCATTTGCAGCGATAATTGCAATATTTACATACTTTTCATCCAAATTTTCATATATCTCAAATGGAGTAATGACTGGAATATTTTCATCTTTGCAGATTTCTTTATAGTCAATTGCAGCAGAGAGTGAATTACAATAGATAAAGACGAGTTTTGCTCCTTGGGACTTTGCCTTAAGCAGCTTTGATTTAAATATTTCTTCGAGCTTGTCCTTTCCGTAGTATTGAATTTTAGTTTGCTCCATAGGATTTTTACTCATGGGAAAGCCAAGAGTGGAATAGCCACTGGCAATTAAAATATCCTCTCCCATCTTAACATCAACGGGCGTTCCCGCAAATACTGCAATCTTCATACAATACCTCCTTTTTTTAATTATAACATAGTAAGAGGCATAGTGGCAAGAGCTCAAAGTAACATAATCTAATTTAGAATATATAATTTAATTGGAATAATGGTCCTGGCCTTTGTAAGAGATGTAATTATTGGAAGATTGAGCATTGGTTAGCTGACTCTATTTATTGGATATTTAATATTTGCTGGTCGAAGTTTTATAACCCTAGTTCAAGAAGGGGCTTTATTAATTGAAACCGAATCATTTATGGATAATTATTTTGAATTTATGAATGCAGATGTAAAAATGGGAGCTGGGATAATAAAATTGATGTAGTAAGAAGTATTGAGTTTAAAAATGTCTATTTTAAATATCCGGGTCGAGACAATTATGCATTAAATGATGTAAATTTTAAAATAGAAAGCCCAATGAAAGTTGCTCTCGTTGAATAAATGGCAGTGGTAAGACGACTCTATTAAAGCTTATACTTAGGCTCTATCAAGCTCAAGAATAAAAAAGCAGCTATTAAAATCTAGCTGCCTTTTTTAGCTCTCATATAGAGCCATCATTATTTTTATCATATCTTCAATATCTTCTGTGCCACCTGTTTCGACCGCAGAGTGCATTCCCCAAACGGGGCAACCCACATCGACTATTGGAATGTCGAGCTTTGAGGTTGTAATTGATGCAATGGTCGAGCCTCCGCGTCTATCCGATCGATTTACAAAAGTCTGCGTATTTACTCCAACACTATCTGCAAGCGACTTAAAGACTGCGATTGAGGCAACGTCCGAGGTGTAGGCACCATTTGCTGCAATTTTAATTACGGGACCCCCATTTATTCGTGGACGATTGGTTGGATCGGCATATTGAGCATAGTTTGGATGGGCGGCATGAGCAAGGTCGGATGATATCATAAATGAATTTGCAAGTGCTATTCTATAGTCCTCTTCATTTCCGCCTAGATTAAATACTATTCTCTTTAAATTTTCACTAAAAAATGGAGCAAATGCACCTGCTTGGGTCATTGAACCAATTTCTTCGCTATCCGATACATATGCGACGGCCGTCTTGTTGATATTTTTTGCATTTATTAGTGAGTAGATATTTTGATAAGCACTTTCGAGATTATCAAGTCTTCCTGACATTATAAATTCATCGCTCGCCCCAGCGATTTCACTTTTTGAAGAATTTATAAGATAGAGTTCGTGAGAAATTATTTCTTCTCCGATCTCAGCCTCTATATATTTGATCAGATCAAAGTTCTCATCTAAAGAAATTACAGGTAAAGTCTGCTCTTGTGGATTGATTTCAAAGCCCTTATTGGCATCGCGATTCATATGAATTGCAACCGACGGAATTACAGCTAGATTATCTTTAGAAATATATTCGATGATTTTCGGCTTCATTGGATCATTTGATTTAATTGCAAGCTTTCCTCCAATTGCAAGTGGACGGTCAAACCAAGTATATAGAAGTGCTCCTCCATATACTTCGTTATTTAATACAACCACATTCTCTTTTTTTATTTCAGGATTGGGCTTAATTCTAAAAGTCGGAGAATCCGAATGGCTTGCAGTGATATTAAAGCCTTTTTTAATATCCTCCGATAATCTAAATGCGAGTATTGAATTGTCATTTTTGGTAATATAATAGCCGTCGCCACTTTTTAGATTCCATTTTTCGGCTTCACTTAGTTCGATGAAGCCAGCTTCTCTTAACATCTGCTTTAGATTGTTTATTGCCTCGAAATTTAAACGCGAGCTATCGATAAATTCTCTAAAATTATTTATCATCTGCATTATCCTTTAAAAATTGTATGATATCGTCTGATTCATAAATTGCCTTGCCGTCGATAAATAAGCATGGAACTTGATTCATTCCACCAACTTCTATCAATTTGTCGAGATTTTCCTTTTCGTGGATATTTTTCATTTCGAGCTTAATATCACGCCTTTCCATAAATTGAATGACCTTTTTGCAAAAAGGACATTCTGGTTTATAATATAATTCTAGTTTCATTCTTGCCTCCTATACTAAAAATTTTTAAGCGAATGCTATAATATAATCGTACCCTTTTTCATTATCCTTTAAGCGATAGGAAATTTTCGTTTGTAAAACAAGGATATTTTACATTTTACAAATTTTACATAGATTTAACATATATAAAACAACATCTTAACAATATACTGGTATTATTGGCATTGTAAGGGGCAAAGCCCTACCCCATTAACTATGGGATAATAGTTTTCAATAGAAAACAAGTCATAAGGAGGATTAAATGAGAAAATTTAAAACATTGGTAGTTGCACTATTAGTAGCAATGATGGTTTTAGTTGGATGTGGCAAAAAAGATACTACAACTACAGAAACCAAACCAGAGACCAAGACAGAAACAAAGCCAGAAGTTAAAGAAGAAAAGAAAGAAGAAACTCCAGCTCCAGCAACTTTTGAAGGTGGCATCAATGTAGTAAGCCGCGAAGAAGGTTCAGGTACAAGAGGAGCTTTCACAGAAATCACAAAGATCGTTTCTAAGAACGAAGCTGGCGAAGAAGTAGACCACACAACACTTGAAGCTACAATTGCAAATGCTACAGATGCTGTTTTAACAACAGTAAGTAGCGACAAGTCGGCTATCGGATATATCTCACTTGCATCTTTAAATAGCGATGTTAAGGCTTTAAAGATCAACGGAGCAGAAGCAACTCCTGCTGAAATTACAGCTGGCAATTATCCAATTGCTCGTCCATTTGTTCTTTGCTATAAAGAAGCTGATCTAGATGAACTATCAAAGGATTTCTTGAAGTTCTGCATGTCAACTGAAGGACAAAAGATTGTTGAAGAAGATGGATGTATTCCTGCAACAAATACTGAAAGTTATAAACCTGCAAATCTAAGCGGACAAATCACTATTGCTGGTTCAACATCAGTTACTCCACTAATGGAACAATTGATCGATGCTTATAAGGCATTAAATCCAGAATTCAAAGCTGACCTTCAATCAACAGGATCGGGCGCTGGAATTCAATCAGTAACTGAAGGCGTTGCACAAATCGGCATGAGCTCACGTGCTCTTAAAGATGAAGAAAAAGCTAATCTTCAATATGAAACTCTAGGCATGGATGGTATCGCAGTTATCGTTAATAACGACAACCCAACTGAAGATTTAACAGTTGATCAAATCAAGGCCATCTATACAGGAGAAGTTACCGACTGGAAAGACGTAAAATAAAGCTATGAAGGGAAGAGATTTCAAAGAAGACTTTATGAAGATAGTTTTTATGGCAGCATCCGCACTTTCGGTTGTTGCCTTTCTCTTCATATGTTACTTCATTTTCAAAAATGGATTACCATTCATGGCGAAAGTAGGCTTTGGAAATTTCCTTTTCGGCACAAAGTGGAGCCCATCGGTAAATCCACCAAGCTATGGAATATTGCCGATGATATTTGGCTCTGTGTACATCACAGCGCTTGCATGCTTAATAGGCGTTCCTATTGCCCTATTCTCGTCCATTTACCTCACCTGGGAAGCTAGTCCCAAGGTTCACAAAGTTATAAAGCCAATGATAGATCTAATGGCTGGCATTCCCTCAATTGTATATGGTTTCTTTGCACTACAAACGATAGTGCCGATTATTAGAGAGATCTTTCCATCGAGTAAGGGAACGAGTATATTAGCAGCGGGAATTCTTCTTGCAATAATGATATTGCCAACCATTATCTCTATTGCAGAGGCAGCGCTTAGAGCTGTTCCCAACAAATACTACGAGGCATCAGTTGCTCTTGGAGCAAGTCACTCGAGAACCGTCACCAAAGTTATGTTTCCTGCTGCAAGAAGCGGAGTATTAGCAGCAGTTATACTTGGCATTGGTAGAGCAATCGGGGAGACAATGGCAGTAGTACTTGTTGCTGGAAATCAGCCTCGAATTACAACCGATATCACTAAAGGGATTAGAACTCTTACGACGAATGTCGTCCTTGAAATGGGATATTCATCGGGAGATCATAGATTGGCGCTTATTGCAACGGCAACTGTGCTTTTTGTATTCATCCTAATAATTAACGGAGCGTTCCAATTTGTGAAGACAAGAGGAACTAAAAATGGATAAATCAATTACTAAGGCGGTGACTTCACAAATGAAACCAGTTACAAAAAGACGTAAATCAATACCCTATACGATTTTTACAACAGTATCTATTGTATTTTCGGTTGCAATATTATTATTCATATTGTTATTCGTAACAGTTAAGGGTCTTCCTTATCTAAAGCCTTCGCTGTTTGCACTTGAGTATACTTCAGAAAATGTTTCAATGATGCCTGCGATCATATCTACCATAATAATGGTAGCATTATCTATATTAATAGCTGCACCAATTGGAATATTTACAGCTATATATCTAGTAGAATATGCGAAGCCCGGGAGCAAATTCGTAACTGCAATTAGAATGGTTACAGAAACTCTATCGGGGATTCCATCAATTATATATGGTCTGTTTGGATTTTTATTCTTCGGAATTACACTTGGGCTTGGATATAGTATCATCTCAGGTGTGCTTACCATTTCTATAATGATATTGCCACCAATTGTTCGTTCGACAGAGGAGGCATTAATCGCAATAAGTAAAGGATATCGTGAAGGAAGCTTTGCTCTTGGAGCAGGACACTTAAGAACGATATTTGTAATAGTGCTTCCACCGGCAATGCCTGGAATACTCTCGGGAATAATTCTAGCAATTGGACGTATTGTTGGTGAAACTGCAGCCCTACTCTACACTTTGGGCACAAGCACCAATATTCCAGGAAAATTAACCGATAGTGGTATAACGCTTGCACTTCATATGTACAGATTATCTAGTGAGGGCAGATATACAGGAGAGGCTTATGCAACAGGTCTTGTTCTACTAGTAATCGTAGTCTTGTTAAATGCTATTTCAGGGCTAATTGCAAGAAAATTAGGAGGAGAAAAGAAGTAGATGAATACTTTAAATGAAAGCAAAAATAAAAAGATGACAATCGACAATCTAGATCTCTATTATGGAGATTTTCATGCAGTGCACGATCTTTCACTAGATGTCTATGAGGGAGAGATACTTGCATTTATTGGGCCATCGGGTTGTGGTAAGAGCTCGACTCTTAAGTGCTTAAATAGGATGAACGACCTTGTAATAGGCTCAAGAGTTGAGGGAAAGATTTGCCTTGAAGGAGAGGATATATATGATCCTAAATACAATGTAAACTCTCTTAGAAAAAGAGTAGGCATGGTATTCCAACAACCAAATCCATTTCCAATGAGCATATTTGACAATATTGCATATGGTCCAAGAACCCATGGCATAAAAAATAAACAGGAATTACAAGAAATAGTAGAGACATCACTTAAAAAGGCTGCTATTTGGGATGAGGTTAAAGATATATTATTTAGAAATGCTCAATCATTATCTGGCGGACAACAACAACGTCTTTGCATCGCAAGGGCACTTGCCGTAGAGCCAGAAGTAATATTGATGGACGAACCAACTTCGGCGCTTGACCCAATCTCAACTGGTAAAATAGAAGAGCTTGCATTAGAACTAAAACAGAAGTATACTATAGTTATAGTCACACATAATATCGCTCAAGCAAGTAGAATTACAGATAGGACAGCTTTCTTCTTAGTTGGCGACCTAATAGAGGTGGGAGATACCACACAAATATTCGAAAATCCGAGGGATAAGAGAACTGAGGACTATATTACGGGGAGGTTTGGTTAGAATGCAAACAAATATTGGAAGAGAAATCACAGATCTAAAAAACGATCTAATTGAAATGGGAGCTTTTGTTGAAAATTGTGTAAAAGATAGCTTCATTGCACTTCGTGATAACGACAAGAGCTTGTTAGATTCGATTATCAGCCGTGACACCAAGACGGATGCCATGGAAAAAGAGATTGAATCGCGTTGCTTGAGATTACTAGTCACTCTTAGTCCACGTGCTCGTGATTTTAGATTTATTGCTGCAGTATTAAAGATAATAACCGACCTTGAAAGAATAGGCGATCAGACACAAAATATATCGGAGATTCAAAAATTCATCAATGATAGATTTAATGCGCAGGTCGATTTGCCAGTTTTAAGCGATATGTATAAGACAGTGCAAGAGATGCTAAGACTTAGTATGGATGCTTTTGTTGCGGAAGAGCCAACACTTGCATATGGCATTGACGAAATGGACAATAAAGTTGATAAGGGCTTTTTACAAGTAAGAGAAAATATAATCAATAAAATAAGAGAAGGTGTGGAAGATCCCGGAGTTGCTCTAGATCTACTTCAAATAGCGAAATATGTAGAAAGAATTGGAGACCATGCTGAAAATATTTCAGAATGGGTAATTTACGCTCATACTGGGAGTCATCCATCTCTAAACAATCAACTGGAGAAATAATATGATCTACTGCGTAGAAGACGACAAGAGTATAAGGGATTTAATTATCTATGCACTGTCGAATGAGGGCTTCGAAGCTAAGGGATTTGGCGATTTTGAGGAATTAAAAGAAGGGCTAAAAGAGGCTCTTCCAAAACTAATCCTACTCGATATAATGCTACCTGGAGAGGATGGGATTAGCATATTAAAGTGGCTAAAAGGCAATTCATATAGCGATATTCCAGTAATAATGTTGACTGCAAAGACTCATGAGATAGACAAAGTAATGGGGCTTGACCTTGGAGCAGATGACTATATCACAAAGCCTTTTTCGGTGCTAGAGCTATGTGCAAGAGTTAAGGCTTTACTTCGTAGAGTTAAAAAAGATAATCAAAATATGCTCGAGGCAAGTGGGATAAGAGTGGATCTTATAAGTCGTAGAGTATATGTTGATGAAAATGAGATAGATCTTAGTTTTAAGGAATTCGAGTTATTGAGCTATCTTGTAAAGAATAAAGGCATAGTGCTTTCGCGTGATCAATTGATGAGCTCCATTTGGGGATTTGACTTTGAGGGTGAAAGTAGAACAGTAGATGTGCATATAGCTTTTTTGCGCCAAAAACTTGGGGATAGAGCAACTTCAATTAAAACAATAAGAAATATAGGCTACAAATTGGAGGACAAATGAAAAAGAAAATCTATAATAATTTCTCCTTATTGATAGTAATTGCAATTGCATTAACTGCTATAGCTATTTCATTTGTCTTCTATAATAGTCATAAGACAACTCATGAGACTAGACTTAAGAATATATTGGATTTTTTGTCAAAACTGCCTGAAGAAGAGGAAATCTTTGACCAAGCTAAGAGAAGCTTCCCAGGAATGAGACTTACTTTAATAGACAAAGAAGGAACAGTTTTATATGATTCTGACAAGTGGGCAGAGGATATGGGCGATCACGACAAGCGTGAGGAAGTTATTGAGGCAAGAGCAAAAGGCACTGGAAGCGCTGTAAGATACAGCGAGACCATGCATGAAAATTATTATTATTATGCGCAAGCCTTGAATGATGGATCTGTGCTTAGAATTTCCGAGATGCAGACTAATATATTTAGGACTTTTCAAAAGATAATTTGGCCAGTTGCTCTAATAGTTCTAGTTGCACTTTTCCTAACATTTATACTGGGCAATATAATGACCAATTCAATAATATCCGATCTTAAAATACAAGTAGAAGGCATTGCAGGAGGGACAACCGACACCCCCATGTATCGTGAACTATATCCTGTAAGGCGACTAATTGAAGATCAAAGAGAGGATATCAATAGCAAGATAGATAATCTTGAGGATTATCAAAATACAATCGAAGCTATATTATCCAATATGAGTGAGGGAATGCTCTTTATCGACGATGTAAATCGAATAGTTCTAGTAAATAGGCGAGCATTAATACTACTCGATAAGGATACAAGTGTAAATTATATCGATCGTTCAGTCCTTTATTTAACTCGTGATGAGAACTTTATGGCAGCTCTTTCGACAGATAGAACATATTTAAGGGATCGTGTGATTCTTGACATAAACGATACCAAAGTAAGGGCGGATATTACTCCTGTTCGTGGCAAGGGAGAATTTATCGGAAAGATAATAGTATTAAGTGATGTCACTAAGGAAATAGTTCTTGAGCAAGAAAGACGCGAATTTACTTCAAATGTCGCTCATGAATTAAAAACTCCACTTACTTCTATCAATGGATATGCTGAGCTATTGTCCATCGGAAAAGTCGAGGGCAAGGACGTAAAAAACATCGGCTCAACGATATTTGAAGAAGGCAAGAGAATATTAAGACTAATAGAGTCGATGCTAAATCTATCTAAAATAGAGGAGCAAGATGAAATTCCTGAAGAGGATTTTGATATCAAAGACATAGTCGAAAAGACGCTTGACCTATATCAATTAAAGGCCGAAGAAAAAGGTATGAGATTAGAAAAAGATCTAATTAGCATACCATATACTGGAAGCAAGGAATTAATAGAAGAGATAGTCTATAATTTAATCGACAATGCTTATAAATATGGCATTGAGGGTGGATATATCAAAACGAGATTAGTTCCTCGCGATGGATATTTTATATTTAGCGTCGAGGACGATGGCATAGGAATATCTGAAAAAGACAAGGACAAGATATTCCAGCGCTTCTATACTGTGGATGTTTCCCGTCACAGACGAGATTCAAGCGGAATTGGACTCTCCATTGTAAAGCATGGAATAGAAAAATTAGGTGGCAAAATCTACCTCGAAAGTAGAGAGGGAAGAGGCACCACCTTCACAGTAGAAATACCAATGTAAGGGCGAGCAATCGCCCTTATTAACATATTGACCATTTCTTTTATTGTGAAATAATAACGGATTTTAATAAAATTACAAAGGGCAAGACTGTTATTTTTATATCTCACAGGATGAGCACTTGTGCCTTATCTGATAAGATATTGTTGCTTGATATGGGAAGAGTTTTGAATTATCTTCCGCATGATGAAATGTTTAAAGCTAGCCCACTTTATAAAGAACTATACAATGCTTGGGCAAAATATTTTATGAATTAATTTGTAAAATTTTTGTGCCTTAGCAAATATCGCGTGATTTATTTTATTTCAATTGTTTTTTTGGGTAATATTATTAAGAAAAGAATTTAATTAAATACAGGAGGAGATAATATGACAGAAAATAAAAGATCGACTAATTGGCTAAGCGTAATTCTTGGAGTTTTGTTTTTTATAGTCGCATTTATTGCTTTTAAAAATCCAGTTACTACGCTATCGAGCCTTGTAATTTACTTCGGTGCAATTGCAATAGTAAAGGGAGTGATGGGGCTATTAAGTGTCTCTAAAATAAAGAAATTAAGCACGATAAGTACCACGCCACTACTTGTAATTAGTATACTGGATATTATACTTGGCTTGATCATCATGTTTAATTTTAAAATTACATTTTTGAGCCTGCCATATCTATTTGGGATTTGGTTTATACTAGATGCTTTGCAGGATCTTATCTATGGTAAATATTTAAAGGGTTTCGGCAATGGATTGTATGGTATGAATATATTTACCAGTATTTTAAATATCATACTAGGTGTGCTTATGATATTTAATCCACTTAGCGCATATGTAACTATAGTTTATCTAATTGGAATTAATTTCATAATTTGGGGAATCAAATATCTAATAAGAGGATTTATGGGAAAATAAAAAGTCGCGGTCGATTGGGATCGCGACTTTTATAATTGCCTTGTTATTTTCTCATATCAATAACGATATTGCCGTTTATTGCTAAATCATCGTCATTAACTATGATGCGAGAATTTTCTCCTACCGTTTTAACTTCAACTTTGTTGTAGTTATTAGCTTGTCTTTGGTAAACCCAGCCTTCATAGAAAGCTTGTATAACATCGGTACCTTCAATTGTTCGTACAAGATTCAATGTTCCATACCAGTCCTTGCTAAGATATTCATAGTAAGTTGGTATATATGAACCGATATCATAGATTACCTTGAAAGTTTCCCACCTTCTGCCATTGCTTGGACCCGGACCATTGGGTCTGTCTCCTTCTTTAGCGATTATAGGTAATGTGCTTAATGTTAGCATTAAGACTGCCAATAAAATCGCAATGCTCTTCTTCATAATTTCATCTCCTTTCTGTAAGAGTAAGATATATCTTACGTTAATTATATACCCCAAAATATTTATTATAAACATAATAAATAAATATGGGAATTTTTACTTTCTCTTATCAATAACGATATTGCCGTTTATTGCTAAATCATCGTCATTAACTATGATGCGAGAATTTTCTCCTACTGTTTTAACTTCAACTTTGTTGTAGTTTTCACCCTTTTCATCTAAAGAGCCTTCATAGCTTGCAATAAAGTATTCCGCCTCTTTAGTTGCACTTATCAATGTGAGTTTACCAGCTTTTTCTTTGCCTACATAGTCAAGCTTTGTTGGAATGAATTCTCCAGCCTCAAATTTAAGCTCGAGTTTAAATGACTCTTCTTTGCTTGCCTTTGCCTCTAGTGGTAATACAGTAAGTATTAGCATCAAGGCAATAATCAAGATGGATAAAGACCTTTTCATAATTTCACCTCCTAAAGATAGATATCTTATGAATATATTATAGCACATAATAATAATCAAGATAATATATATTTAAATATTGTTTAAAATAATCTTTGATTGGGTATTTAAAATCTAAGCATTATAAAATTGGAGGAGACATGGATAGAAGAAAGAATGTAGCAGATTTTTATAAAAATATAGCTAAAAACGATGGCATTTCAACAGATGGAGAAAAGGAGATCGCTGTTGCATTGTCGCTTGGATATAGCTTAGAGGACATCGAGGATGGCAATTTAGGACTAGGATGTGGTAATCCCACCGAGAATGCCAATTTAAAGCCCGATGATATATTAGTTGACCTCGGCAGTGGTAAAGGCATCGACGTCTTTAAGGCTGCAAAAATATTGACAAATGGCAAGGCTATAGGAATAGATAATTTGCCTGAAATGGTTGAAAAAGCACGCGAGATTGCAACAAAAAGGGGTTTTAATAACACTGAATTTATATTATCGGAAATCGACGATATCAACCTTCCCGACGAGTCTTGTACCGTCGTCATTTCCAACTGCGTAATAAATCTTTTAGAGGATAAAAAGAAAGTATATAGTGAAATCTTTAGAATACTAAAACCCGGTGGAAGACTCTCAATTTCGGACATAATTCAAATCAATCCACTTCCACAAGAAATAAAAGAAGATCCGCATATGATCGCTACCTGAGTAGGCGGCAGCATCACAGCAGTTAGCTTGGAACAGATTTTAAAAGAATGTGGTTTTGATCCCTATCTCGTCGTTCGGGAAGATCTCACCCCCGAATACCTGAACAAATGGGGACATGAGGGGATGGAGAGGTATATTAAGAGGGGGAAAATACTTGCCGTCAAACCATAATTTGGGGCTAAAATCGCGAACTACTTGTCTTTTAGCCCCGAATTAAATTATAAAAAACATTTCGTGATTGCGACTTCTTCGAGCATTGTTACGCATAAATTTTATATCATAAAATGGTCACTGTTTTGAAAAATTGTTTTAAATTAAATATGGGAAGATGAAAGGAAATTGGTGTAAGTTTTTAGTTTACATATTTTTTTGATGCTTTTTAAGTTACTATTGATTTTTGTGCTTTAAGCATGTGTTTTGCTCTGAGAATATGCCCCATTTGCTTGCAAAATTGGCATTTGTATTATATAATAACTAGGGATATTAGGATATTTTTATCAATTAAGGAGAGATATATGAAATTAGGAATAGTAGGCCTGCCCAATGTTGGCAAGTCGACATTATTTAATGCAATTACAAATGCTAAGGCGGAGGCTGCCAATTATCCATTTTGCACGATAGACCCCAATGTGGGTCTTGTTACTGTGCCTGATGAGAGACTTGAGGTGCTAGCTCGTCTTAATAAATCGAAGAAAATAGTGCCAGCTGCAATTGAGTTTTATGATATTGCTGGTTTGGTTAGAGGAGCGAGCAAGGGCGAAGGCCTTGGCAATAAATTTTTAAGTCATATAAGGGCGGTAGATGCAATAGTTCATGTTTTGCGTGCGTTTGACGATCCCAATATAGTCCATGTAGATGGAAGTGTAGATCCAATCAGAGATATCAAGACCATCGATACCGAGCTTGTCTTCTCTGATATGGCTCAAATGGAGGGAATATATAATCGTGTAAGCAAGCAAGCAAAGGCGGATAAGAGTTTGTTAAAGGAGCTTGAGCTACTCGATAAAATTAAAGCGCAGCTCGATGAGGGGCTTGCAATTCGTGAATTGGAGCTAAAGGAAGAAGAACTTTCTTTAATCAATGGATATCAATTTTTGACGGCAAAGCCTTTGATATATGTTGCAAATGTTAGCTATGATGATTTACTTTCTGAAGACAACCATTATGTAGATGCAATAAGAGAATATGCAGATGCTCATAACGAAGAGGTTATAACGGTTTCTGTTAAGATAGAAGAGGAAATTGCGGAGCTTGAAGGCGATGAGAAGAAAGAATTTCTTAATGAAATGGGCTTAAGCGAGTCAGGTCTAGATAAGCTAGTTCGTGCTTCATATAAGACATTGGGGCTTATGAGCTTTTTGACAACAGGAGAGATGGAGACGCGTGCTTGGACTATTAAACAAAATACTCGTGCGCAAAATGCCGCTGGCAAAATCCATTCGGATATCGAACGCGGTTTTATAAAAGCCGAGGTAATAAGTTATGATACTTTGGTTGAGCTGGGTGGAGATATGGTAAAGGCTCGTGAAGAGGGCAAGATCAGGCTTGAGGGCAAGGATTATATCATGCAAGAAGGCGATGTCGTGCTATTTAGGTTCAATGTATAAATTGAAAAATATAATTTTATTCATCGTTGTTATTTCATTGTCATTGACCGGCTGCAATAGTCTTGAGGATTATGCATATGGTCGATATGAAGATAGTTATAATTATAAAAAGACAGTCCAAGTAGTCGACTTAAGCGAGTTAAACTCTAATGATAACAATAATGAAGATGATGAGGTCGAAATAAATAATAATGCCGAAGTCAAGTTGGATGAGCCAGTAGATGATATATTGGAAAATAAAAAGGAAGCGGAAAAAGAAAAGCAGGAAGACAATCGCCAACATGAACAGCAACAAGAAGAAAAAAAAGAAGTTGTAACTATTGACTTATCCAAAGAAGGCTCTAATGATAAAGATGAGAATGAAGATGATAATGCTAAAGAAAATCAAAAAGCTCAAGAAGAAAAAGAAGAAAAAAATGAAAAAAACGAGATTATAAATGATAATGAAAAAGTAACTGAAAAATCTTCATCTGAGGCGGAGGGGAATAAAAAGCCAGTTGTAAAGCCTATAATAAGAAAGGAAAGTACTGGTTACGATGGACTTTCAAATGAAAAGCTCAGCTGGTGGTATAGCCCTGGGAAAGACGGAGGTAAGAGTTCTATTAATTTTGATATTGCTGGCTTATTGGAAAAATATGGTGGCATATGGCAAGTGCCAAGTGGATCCAAAAGACTTTATTTGACATTTGACGAGGGCTATGAATACAATGAAAATACATCTAAGATACTCGATGTTTTAAAAGAGAAGAATGTACGAGCATGCTTTTTTATTACTGGGCATTTTTTAAATAGTAGGAGCGATCTTGTAAAGCGTATGATAGATGAAGGACACGATGTTGCCAATCACACAATGGATCATTTAAATCCACCCGATGCACTTGCAAGTGGCAATTTAGAATCGGATATTACATCGCTTGAGGAGCTTTATAAAGATAAAATCGGCGGTAGCATGAGCCCGTTTTTGCGTCCACCAGAGGGTGGATATAGCGAGGCAAGTTTAAAATTTATAAGTGATATGGGATATACTCCGACCTTTTGGTCTTTCGCTTATAAGGATTGGTTGACCGACAGTCAGCCTGCGGAAGACTTTGCAATAGAAAAGATCACTTCTAATTTCCACGACGGTTCTATAATACTACTGCATGCAGTAAGCGACACCAATGTAAAAGTATTGGGAAGAGTAATAGATATAGCATTCGAGCAGGGCTATAGTTTTCATAGTCTAGGTGAGTTGAGATAGTTTATAAGGAGGCAAGATGATCAATATCTCGGGAATAGTTGAAAGAATAATATTTTCCAATAGCGAAAATGGCTATTCAGTTTTTGTTTTTGATGCCGATGATGAGATCATTACTTGCACGGGAAATATTTTTAATTTAATGGTTGGAGAGGAGCTAGAGCTAATTGGAGACATGGTTTTTCATGAAAGATTTGGGGAGCAATTTAGCTTTAGCTCTTTTAATAGAAAAAAAGAGCCCTCGTTAGTAGGGCTTATTAATTACTTAAAAAATGGCAATATTCCATATATAAAGGCCAAGATGGCAAGTAAAATCATCGATATTTTTGGTGAGGATACTGCTCGTATATTAGAGGAGGAACCAGAGCGATTAATCGAGGTGCCTGGTATTGGAAGAAAAAGTTTAGATAAGATAATCACTGCTTTAGATAGCGAAAAAGATGCAAGAAGAGTTTATATTGAGCTTGCAGAATATGGCATATATGGGGCTGCGGCGGAGAAGATATATCGTTCGCTTGGATCTAATTCTATAGATATTATAAAGGCGGATCCATATAGATTGATTAAACTTGTGCGCGGATTTGGATTTTTAAAGGCTGATGAGATTGCACTAAAACTTGGCTTTGAAAAAAAAGATCCAATTAGAATAAGATCTGCCGTCATTTATCTATTGTATATGGCAGAGCTTGATGGACATATGTTTTTATATCAAGAGGAACTTGAAAAATCCCTCAAGGAGCTTGTAGGTGACTTTGAAAAGGACGGCATGAATCAGATATATGTAGACTTGGTTATCTCAGGCGATATTATAAGGATGATTAAAGAGGATGGCACGAGGATCTATTCAAATTACATGCACGAGATTGAAAGTGAGGCAGCAAGGCTAACAGCTGATTTGATTTTAAAGAAAAATGCTAGAATTGAAATGGATGAGGAGTTAGATCAAGATATCAATCGACATTTTAGCGAATCGAGCGTAAAATATGACGATGAGCAAAAAAAGGCGATAATTATGGCTCTAAAAAATAATATTTCTATTATTACAGGAGGCCCAGGCACTGGTAAAACAACTATAGTGCGTGCTATTTTAGAGATCGCAAGAATGCGAGGCAAGGATATTAGACTAGCCGCTCCAACGGGACGCGCCGCAAAGAGACTTGAGGAAAGCTCGGGAGGCACTGCCATGACTTTGCATCGCTTGCTTAAACTTCGTCCAAAATATGACGATGAATATATGGAGCCGGTTGAGGAATTAGATTGCGATATGGTTTTGGTAGATGAGATGAGTATGGTTGATACTGAGCTATATAAAGCCCTTTTAGATGCCCTTGGAGGCGAGGCAAGCCTGATATTAGTTGGAGATAGCGACCAGCTTCCAAGTGTAGGTGCGGGTAATGTGCTAAAGGATCTTTTAGAGGTGGAGGAGATCCCAAAGATTCGCTTAAATAAAATTTATCGCACTCTCGATACTTCAGAGATCGCCATTGCCTCACGAGACATAAGAGAAGGCAATGTGCCAAAATTCAATCAAGCTAATGGCGATGTATTTTTTATGAATGAAACAAATGAAGATGAGTTTGTAGATGAGATACTCGAACTTGTTGAAAAGAGATTGCCCAATTATTATGGATTTAACTCTATTAATGATATACAGATTTTAATTCCGACTAAAAAAGGAAATCTCGGAACGGAAAATTTAAATCGCCTGTTGCAAGAGAGGCTCAATAGTGAAGAAAGATATATAAGTTTTAGAAATCAAAAATTTAAACTCGGCGATAAGGTTATGCAAATCACAAATAATTATGAAAGAAAAATAAGCTATAAAAATCATCGCAAAGACGATGAAACAGGAGTGTTTAATGGAGACATTGGCATTATAACTGAAATAGATCCATTTGAAGGAAAACTAGTTGTACTCTTCTCAGATGATTATTATGCTATATATGAAGAAAAGGATTTATCAGAGCTAAAGCTCGCCTATGCAATTACTGTTCACAAATCGCAAGGCTCTGAATTTCCTTGCGTAATATTCATCGCTTGGAGGGCGAACTATCTTTTAAATAATAGAAATCTATTATATACTGGAGTTACGCGTGCAAAGGAATTATTGGTTGTAATGGGTAGACCCGAAACTTTTAATACCATGCTTAAAAACACTAGAATAGAAAGGCGAAACTCGGGATTAAAAAGCAGTATAACGGAGGTGCTGGTAATTGCTAAGGAATTGTCTAATATGCGATAGACCAGGCGAAATATGCTGCGAGGAGTGTTTTCGAGAGTTAAAGAGGATAAAAAAGGGCTATGTACACGAGCTTAATTATATAGATGAGATCATAGTTGGATTTAGCTATCAGGGCATATTAAAAGAGATGATGCATGAGTTTAAATTCGAGCGTAAGATCTCATATGCCGACTTTTTTTCTAATATATTATTCAAGGAGATCAAAGAACACAAATCTTACGACTATATAAGCTATATTCCATCGGATGCGCTTAGATTTGCAAAGAGGGGCTTTAATCAAAGTAAATTAATCGCTGAAAAAATTGCAGATGCTTGGGGTATTAAATTAATAAGATCTATTAAAAGAAAGAGCATATCAAAGCCAAGTCATCTTTCTAGTTCGGTTTTAAGGGCTAGAAAAAAACATAATTTCAAATTTGTGGCAGAAGAGTATGAGGATGATGAAAAAAGAATTTTATTGGTCGATGATATATTGACAACGGGTCGCACGCTCGAAGAGGCGGCAAAGACCATAAGACTTGCAAGGGAGCATTGGAGAGTAGATGCGTTAACAGTGCTTGGAGATGTTATTGGAGGTTAAAGTGAAGAGGATAATATTAGTTGCAATATGTTTTTTCTTAGTTGCTTGCAATGGAGTTAAAAATATAACTAAATCATTAGAAAAGGATGAAAGAGTGGATATAGTATATTATGATTATTTTGACACTGTAATAGAGTTTAGCTATTATGGCAAAGCATCTATGAAGGAAGAGGTCGAAAAAAAATTAGAGGAAAAGATCAAGTATTATCATAATCTTTTGACCGATTTTGATGAAAATGGAATAGTTGCTAAGATAAATAGGGATGGCGAGGGAGTAAGTGCTGAACTTGCAAGCTTGACCAAGCTGGTTTTAGAAGATGAGAAAAAGACCGATTATACTCTTGATTTATCAAAAGGAGAGCTATATCGCTTGTGGAAAAAAACTATCGAAACAGGAATATTGCCAGAGGAAAATGAAATAAAACAGGCGATGCAAAAAGGAGGCAAAGGCTCTGTAAAGGTCGATGGAGATAGAATAATTTTAAGCGATGGAGCAAAGCTTGATTTTGGCTCTGTAAGCAAGGGCTTCTTAAATGATGAGCTTGAAAAAACAATAGCTGAGCTTGGCATTGAAAATTATATATTAAATAGCGGCGGCAATGTAAGTGTAAAGGGAAGCCCGGGCAAAGATAGAGATAGCTTTAATATCGGCATTAGCAATCCATATACCAATGGAGAAGGAGCGGTCGATTCGCTTAAAGTAACCAATACTTCAATAGTAACCTCTGGGGATTATCAAAGATATACTATGATTGATGGAATAAGATTTCATCATATAATTGACAACCAAACAGGCTATCCTGCTAAAAATGGCAAGAGAAGCTTAACTGTGATTGGACCTAAATCATATACTTGCGATTTTTTAAGCACCACTTTATTTTTAAAGTCGGCAGAGGAAATCGAGGAGATATTAAAGTCCTATCCAGGCTATTATACGATAATCTATTTTGACGACGAGACCTTTTATGCCTCGCCTGAAATAATGGATAAATTAACAAGTCAGGAGAATAAATAATGGCAAATAAAGAAAATAAAAAATCAATGAAATTAATCGATGAAAAATTAAAGATAAAAAATAATTATATGAGACTATTTATCGGATTTGCTCTTCCAATAATTGGCTCTATCATCTACTATGCGCTGGAAAATTACTTTCATGTGCCGGGATTTATACTAACGATATTATCCATTGCATTTTGCGCTTTATGGATATATTATGCGAGATATATTGCGAAAAATGAGATAGCCTTTAATAAAGGACTATTGTTCATGCATGGATTCATGTATATATGCGCTATTATATCTATAATAGCTGCGGTTTGGTATCCAAATGCGCCAGTAATAATAAATCAATTATCGGCACTTGCTAATGCCTATACACTAGTTGTAAGTGGCTTAAGCTATCCTGCACTTGCATTTTTGGCAATTGCATTTAATTCAGCAAATACCAATACATGGCTGTCATTAAGCCCTGTGATAAGTGCGGCATTATTAACTGCACTCTATTCAATAGGCTATGAGATAGGAGACAGATAATAGCAGCGCAAGGCTGTTATTTTTTTGCTATTATACAGATAGAGTTAATACCAGCTAACTATAATAAAAAAATATATTTCAAGAATACATATATCAGATTAAATGTATTTAATTTCAAATGAACATTTATCATTGTAAATACGCTTTTTAATGAAAAAATAAAAATATTTAGTTAGCAGCTATTGACTTTTTAAAATCGATGGTTTATAATAGCTCATAGCGATATTGATAATTGATATCAAATTTGATCGCAAGGAGGTATTTATGAATAATTTAAAAAAATTATTGGTAGTAGCTATTGCATTTGCGATGATGCTACTGGTAGCTTGCAATAAGCAAGCTGACAAAAAGGCAGAGGTTAAAGAGGAAACCAAAGCTGAAACAAAAGCTGAAGAAAAAAAAGAGGCTATGCCTGAAGAGAAAAAAGATGATCACGATCACGACGACCATGATCATGATGATCACGACCACGATCATGACCACGATCACGAGGAATTATCACCCGAGGATGTAAGTCTTGCTCTATGGAAGGGAGATTGGAATTCGCTCGACGCATATTATGATGACCCTGTAGTTAAAGAAGCTGTAGAGAAGGCTGCAAAGGAAGAAAATATTACTGCAGAAGAATTTATTAAAAATGTCGATGTGCGTAGACATTCAGATTATAAGGGACTTCATATCGATGAAGAAGGAGTTACTTTCTATGATGGCAAAGTTGGTGAAGGCAAGGAAATTGCAACAGCAAAATACAAGCTTAAGGAAATTCTTGAGGTTGAACATGGTAGCAAGACTTTAAACTGGTTTGTCTTTGAAACGGATTCAAAGGATGTTAAGCCACTTTTAGCTCTTATGCAAATCCATGGCGAAGAGCATATGGCTCACTATCATGCAAGATATGCTGATTCAATAGATGAAATTAAAGATCCCGAAAGCAAATGGTATCCAACATTTATTCGCACATCTACATCAAGTGAAGATGTTGCAGAAGAGTTGACTGAATAATAGGTAGAAAATGAAGAGGGGAAAATTAATAATTGGTTTTTTCCTTGTACTTTTAACATTAATTTCATGTAAGAATGTAGAAGAAGCAAAGACCAGCAAAAAGCCTCTGGTCTATGCTTCTTTTTTTCCAATCTATGATTTAACGAAATTAGTTGCTAAGGACGATGTAGAGCTTAGGAGTTTTATGCCAACTAGTGCAACTGTACACGATTGGGAACCGAGCCCACGCGATATTAAGAGGCTATCAGAGGCCGATTTATTGATAGTCAATGGTGCCAATGCGGAAAGATGGGTCGACAAAGTATCTGAAAACTTGCCCGATCTAAATATATTAAGGCTATCGGATAATGTGGATTTAATTAGTTATACTGGAGCAGCTGCTATTGGCGATTTTCAAATCATGACTAGATATGATTTTAAGGATAAGAAAAATAATATTTTATTTGGACATACTCATGAGGAGTATTTGCGTCTTGTCTTTAAAAAATATGATGAAAATTTAAGCCATGATGACTATGTAAAGCTCGGCCGCAAGCTGATGGAAGATGTTGGAGAGGAAGTGCATCAAGAGACCAATTTAATTGTAGAAGATAGTAAGGTCTATCGCATAAAAATGCGTCACGAATCGGGGGAGCTTAATTATGAGCTGCCCGAGTCTGGCAAGTGGATAGTTTATGCCGATAGACTTCCAGAAGAAATATTGTCGTATGAATTTGTCGATAGGGAAGACAATAAAATAATTGGTGAGGAGCTTTTAAGAGGAAGTTCTCAAGGCGTTGATAAGATCACATATGATCCACATTCGTGGCTTTCGATTAACAATGCTAAGACTTATCTAAACTCAATCGCCCGTGAGATAATAAAGCTAGTTCCCAAAAAGAAAATGATCATAGATATGCGTCGATTTAATGCAGTTGACACGCTAAATCTTATGCAACATGAATTTAGAGATAAATTTAAAGAGTTGAATAAAAGGGAATTTATAGTAATACACTATGCTTTTGCCTATCTTGCAAAGGATTTTAATCTTATTCAATATCCTTTACAAGGCTTAACTAGCATGGACGACCCAAGTATAAGGTCGATGATTAGGGCGATAGACTATGCTAAGGGAGCAAATATAAAAACCATATTCACTGAATATGGTGCACCCAAATCGGTTGCAAAAGTCATATCAGAAGAGATTGACGATGGAAAAATAAGCTCACTTGCCAGCATGGAATACGCACTTCCTGGAGTATCGATCGATTCAATGAGCTATATCGACCTTATGAGAATGAATCTTGAAAATTTATATGAGGAGCTTAAAGATGAATAGCGTAGAGGTAAAGAATTTAAATTTTAGTTATGTACAAGAACCGATTTTGAAGGATATAAATCTTGAAATCAAGCAAGGCGAGTTTGTGGCTATTATTGGAAGCAATGGGAGCGGTAAATCCACCTTGATAAAAAACCTGCTTGGTGAACTAAAGCCGAGCAAGGGCAGTGTGGTAATTGAAGGCAAGCCTATTGAAGATTATAAAAGCTATAAAAATATAGGCTATGTGCCGCAAATGAGCGTGGTAAGCAAAATCGCTTTTCCAATTACCGTCCGTGAAATGGTCTCTCTTAATCTATATGAGGATTTTGGATTTTTGAAGTTTGCAAAGAAAAGGCATTATGATAAAGTAGATCAAGTATTGGAATACTTGGGACTATTGGAATATAAAAATCGACCAGTAAATGAACTATCGGGCGGCCTCGCTCAAAGAACCATGATAGCAAGAGCAATGATAAATAATCCTAAACTCTTAATATTAGATGAGCCAACTGCGGGAGTTGATGAAAAAAGTCGGCAAGAGTTTTTGAAATCCATTCAAAAACTAAATGACGATATGAATATAACCATAATATTGGTCACCCATGAATTAGATGAAGTAATGATTTTTACTAAAATTGATGCCACTTATGAGATAAATGATGGCAAGCTAATAAAAAAAGAAGTAGAAAGGGGAAATTGATGTTAGAATATGCATTTATGAGAAAAGCACTACTAGTAGGCTTCTTCTTATCGATAATGGTGCCCGCCATTGGAGTTGTAATGGTAAATAGAAAGACCTCGATGATTGGCGACGCACTTTCTCATAGCGCACTTGCAGGAGTAGGCATGGGGCTAATACTTGGATTTGATCCATTAATTGGCATGGTAATAATATGCATACTTGCCGCATTTTTGATTGAATTTATAAGGCATCGCTTTCCACAATATGGAGATATGGCAACTGCAATTATAATGAGTATTGGACTTGGAGTTGCATCGATATTATCGGACTTTGCACCAGGAGGAACTTCATTTGAATCATATTTATTCGGAAGCATAGCCTCGGTGACTACAAAAGATGTAATAAATGTAGCGATAGTATTCGTATTGGTAGTTTTTGCAAGCATAAAAGAATATGCAGGGCTACTCGCCATTGCAATCGACCATAATACAGCGAGGCTCTCTGGAGTAAATGTAAAATTGATAAATGCCATATTTACGCTATTAAGTGCAATTACAATAGCGATGGCAGTAAAGCTAGTTGGAGCATTAATGGTAACCTCATTAATAGTTTTGCCAGTTGCAACCACGCTAATAGTCGCAAAAAGTTATAAAGAAACTCTATTAACCACTATAATTCTTGGCATAATATATATGATGTCGGGAATAAGTGCATCATATTATTATGATATAAAGCCGGGTGGTGCAATAATTATCGCAGCCGTACTTGGCATGCTAATTTTCTTTATATATGGCAAAATTAAAAAAAGATAGGCACGAAATCGTGCCTTACATAGTTATTTATATGCATTTGGTGAAATATGCACAATTTTAAAAATGCCAAAAATTTTATCCATCGAAATCACTAGGGTATATTAATAGTTATTGAGCATGTGCTATATGATGATATAGTATCTAAATTTGATTATATAATTGATTTAGATCAATTGAAATAGATTTTATTCATTTTCTTAGACTATATAATTAGTATATTTATACAACTAAAAAGATCCCCAATGACGGGGATCTTTTGGCAAAGATGCAATTATTTGGGCATTTGCCCATTTATTATTTAAATCTCTTCGCGTCCATTACCACGAGAGATTGAAATAATTGATTTTGATATTATTTAGCTGGCTTTGATTCGTCTATTGCCTTTTGGCATAGTTCAAGAGCTGTTCTTGATGAAGCGCTGCTTGGGCCTCCACCCATTACAATACATACTGCTGCCATTTCAGCTAATTCTTCCATGGTGCAACCAGCTTTAACAGCTGCTCCTGAGTGATATTTAATACATGCGTCACATCTAACAGCTATTGCAATTGCTAGAGAGATTAATTCCTTTTCCTTAACTGTAAGATAGCCTTCTCTCATAACAGCTTCGCTTATTTTTGGTTGTTTTGCAGCATATTCAGGGAAATATTTTTCAAGTAGGCTCTTGTCTTCGTCTTTCTTGTCAATTGCCTTTACTGGTGTTACTGGCTTTAATTCCTTTTTAGCTTCAGCTTCTCTAGCACCAGCTTCTTTGGCGATAGTGAGTGCTTTTGAACCAAAAGAACTTGCAGGGCCACCGCCCATCATTATATTTACGCCAACCATTTCAGAAAGTTCTTCCATATTGCAACCAGCCTTTACAGCTTGTTTTGCATGAAAGCTTATGCAACCGTCACATTTTACTGCAACGGCAATTGCAAGGGCGATCATTTCCTTTTGCTTGAGAGTTAAGACGCGGTCTTTAAAGACTTCTGCACTTGCAGCGCTTGTTGCAGCTTTGACATCTGGATTATATTGTTCGAATAGTCCGACTTTTTTGTCATCTTTCTTTTCTTCGGTCTTAGCTTCAGGCTTTGCCTCGGCTTCTTTGTGGTCGTGATTCTTTACTTCATTAGCATCTGCTGCTTGGATTGGAGCAACAATTGTTGTTAATGCAAGCATAACTGCTAAAATTAATGATAATAATGATTTCATAAAATCCTCCTTACTTTGACACTTTTGTGTCAAACTTATTATAACACTGAGAATTTTATTATTCAATATAAAATGGTATGATATAAAATAAATCTATAACAGATGAAATGCTATAGATTTATTTTATATCATAATACTCTATAATTTTGATTACTTTGTAAGTTTTTCGGCTAGTTCTAATGCAATATTTGCATATTGACTGCTTGGGCCACCGCCCATTGCAATGCAAACTGCTGCCATTTCGCCAAGTTCTTCTAAGCTTGCTCCAGCTTTAATTGCAAGTGGAGTATGATGCTTGATGCATCCTTCGCATCTAACAGCAATGGCAATAGCAAGAGCAATCAACTCTTTTTCTTTATAAGTTAGATATCCATCTTGTGTTGCATTTTTTCCAATTAGATAGAATTTTTTTGCATAGTCAGGATTTAATCTTTCAAGAGGAGTATTGCCTTCGATTGAAGGAGTCTCTGTAATTCTTTCGATTGTCTTTTTGTTTTCAGCTTCTTTAGCTCCAGCTTCCTTGGCTACCATAAGGGCCTTTTCACCATAGGCAGAGCCGGGGCCACCACCCATCATGATATTTATGCCAACCATTTCAGATAGTTCGTCGAGATTGCATCCAGCTTTAACAGCTGCTGGTGCATGGTGATTGATGCATGGTTCGCATCTAACTGCAACGCCAATTGCAAGTGCAATTAGTTCCTTTTGCTTGAGTGTAAGCTTTCCTTCGGATATTGCAATTGCACATGCTTCACCAAAGGCATTAGCTACATTTGGATTTAATTCTTGATAAATCATAAATTCCTCCTTTATAAATTACTTATATATAGTTCCTACCCAACAATATACTTATAAACTATGGTTATAAAAATAATCTATAGCAAATTAAAATGCTATAGATAAAGTTTATGGATGATTTATGAGTGATCTGGCTCACTTTGGGGTATAATTTTTAAAAGGAGGATTTATCAAGTGGCGAAATTAAATAATGATATTATTAAAAATACGACTTTACTTAGCGATCTACGTGAAGAGGACATTGATAAAATAAAAAGTGAACTCAGGCTTAAGACTTTTGAAAGAGGGGAGTATATTTTTAGAAGCGGCGATGCGGCTGAGCTTATGTATATAATTAAATCTGGCGCGATGAAGATTTCTATGGATTTATCCGATGGTCGCGAGCAAATACTCTATATATATAAGGAAGAGGATTTTGTTGGAGGACTTAATCTTATTACAAATGACGAATATGTATATAATGGCATTGCACTTACTGATACTGAAGTGCTTATTATATCTAAGTCGGCTTTCTACAATACTTTGCTTGATAATAAGAGTTTTTTAAGGGGGCTTTTAGTAGAGAGTTATGAGAGGATTAGAAAGAGTGAGCAACTGATAGATCGACTATGCGTTATAAATGGAGATATGAAAGTCGCAAAGGGGATAATAAATTTAATCGATACTCATGGAGCAAAAAACGAAAAGGGCAATTGGGTCATTACTCCGCATCTTAATAGGACGGAGTTTGGTAGTTTTACAGGACTCACTCGTGAGACTCTTACGAGAAAGCTTGCATATTTTCAAGAGATGGGCTATGTACGTCTATTGCCAAAGGGAGCAATAGAGATAATAGATCTCGATTCACTAAATGATCTAACAGTTTGATTTATTTTTGAGTAAGTGGAATTTTATTTAAGAGTCTTGTTTTTACTGGGCTCTTTTTATTTTGCAATGAATATCCAATTCTATATACGAGATATATTAGTATATTATGAGTTATAAACGCAAGGCTGGTATAGATGAACTGAGGGATAAGATCTTTTACCGCTTTTAATATGGGTGGATCGATTAAATAGCCATAGTTTGCGCCAGAAACATTTAGATTTACCAGTAGACTTAGCAATAGATATACATTTAATACCAATGCAATTTTTTTATATTCGATGAGATTGAATTTATATTCATCGACAAAAAGAAAGAATGCCGAAGACCAAAATATAGCAAAATGGGTTATAAAAAAGCTAATATACATCATGTGCGGAAAAGCATATGGCTCTAAATCGGGGATGAGCATTGGAAGTATTCCACCAATTATTCCTGTATATAATGTAATTGCCTTGAAGAATTTAAGATCAAATACAAGTGCAATAAGTGCAGTTATGAGTGCCAATCTGCAATTATGCAATGGAAGTCCATTTACTAGATCAAATCCAGATGCTGCTTGTGAGTAGAAATAATAAAAACCAATTTGTTGGACTACAATTAGAAGTGATAAGGATGCTCTTATACCCCTACTTAGTATTTTGCTCTTTTTGATATCTTCTCTAAAAAGATATATAGCAAGACATATAAAAAGCCATATTGCCATCATGCTGACATGGACATCGCCGTAGCTTTTAAATCTAAAATTATCGGGCTTCATGCGAAAAAAATAATCAAAAAATTTCATAATTACCTCCATTAGTATTTTAGAAAATATTTATTAAACATAGTATAATCTCGGGTTAAATTTTAGATAAATTAATTTATGAATTAATAATAGCTTTTTGTTTAATTTATGACCCGTGAGGGTATAATTGAGCTAGAGAAAGGAGGAAGGGCTATGAGCTTTGATTTTTATGCATCAGTTGACACGAATATCAACGATATTAAAAAGTTTAATGATAAATTAGTTGAGCTGATCTCAAATTACATAGATGATGATGAGCTTATATTTGATATAAAGCTGATTTTAAATGAGCTTGTGATTAATTCTGCTCTTCATGGAAATATGATGGACGAGTCGAAGTCGATTGAAGTGTCGGTCCACATAGCCGACCTTGGAATATCGATTATAGTTAAGGACGAGGGCACTGGAATAAAAGTCCCTGTTAAATGCACTTGTTCCGATCAGAGCTTGATGGGAGGCCGCGGGCTAGGCATAGTTGGTGCTCTTGTAGATGAACTAGAGACTTGCTACAATAGAGTAGCTTGTGTAAAATATTTTAGATAAATCTGATCGAAGGCGTCAAAGTATTGAAATTGACGTCTTTTTTTTATATAATTAGGTGGGAGTGATTAATTTGAAAAATATAAGAAATATTGCTATTATTGCCCACGTCGATCATGGTAAGACAACTTTGGTCGACTCAATGCTAAAGCAGTCGGGCACATTTAGACAAAATCAAGTTGTAGCAGATAGAGTAATGGACTCGGGCGATCTCGAACGCGAGCGTGGCATCACCATTACCAGTAAAAATACTGCTATTTATTATAATGATACTAAAATTAATATTATAGATACACCAGGGCATGCTGATTTCGGTGGTGAAGTTGAACGTGTGCTTAAGATGGCAAGTGGAGTGCTACTCTTAGTCGATGCCTATGAGGGGCCGATGCCACAGACCAAATTTGTACTAAAGAAGGCATTTGAGCTAAATCTAGCTGTAATAGTTATAATTAATAAAATAGATAGAAAAGATGCTAGAGTAGATGAGGTAATAGATGAGGTATTGGATCTATTTATCGAGCTAGGAGCAGGAGATGAACAATTGGAGGCACCATTTTTATTTGCAAGTGCAAGAGATGGCTATTGTGGCTATTCCGCACTTGAACCAGCAAAGGACATGACTGATTTATTTGATGCAATTATAAAATATATTCCAGCTCCATCGGGAGATGAGAATGGTACACTTGAGCTACTCATCTCAACAATTGACTATAGTGAATATCTTGGACGAATTGGCATTGGGAGAATAGAAAATGGGTCAATAGAAGCTAAACGCGAATATATTGTTCTAAATGCAGCGAACCCCGATAAGAAATTGCGAGCAAAAGTAGCAGGGCTTTATGAGTTTGAAGGGCTAAGCCGCACCGAGGTTGCAAGCTCTAAAGCAGGGAGCATTGTCGCCATTTCTGGTATTGATGATTTAGAAATTGGAGACACCATAACTGTGGAAGGTGGAGAGCCGGTTCAGTTTGTAAAGATATCAGAGCCAACTATATCGATGACCTTTAGTGTAAATAATTCGCCATTTGCTGGACGCGAAGGCAAGTATGTCACATCTAGGCAACTAAGAAGTCGTCTTTATAAAGAGATTGAGACCAATGTCAGCATGAGAATAGAGGAGACTGATTCAACTGATGCCTTTATCGTTAAAGGAAGAGGCGAGCTTCATATATCTGTCTTAATAGAAACTATGAGGCGCGAAGGATATGAATTTCAAGTTTCAAAACCACAAGTACTTTACAAAAGAGGAGAAGATGGTAAAAAACTCGAACCCATTGAAGAGGTAACCATAGATGTAGATCCTCTATATATCGGTGCTATTATGGATAAGCTTGGAAGACGCAAGGGCGAGCTAAAGAGCATGACGGAAAGTCGCGGAGGTTATTCAAGGCTTGTCTTTGAAATTCCTGCAAGAGGGTTAATTGGATATAGACAAGAGTTCTTAACAGACACTAGGGGCGAGGGAATAATGAATTCAGAGTTTAAATCTTATGAGCCATATCGCGGTGATATTCCCAAAAGACAAATGGGTAGTCTCATAGCATATGAAACTACAGTCTCAAGTGCATATGGATTGTTTCAAGCGCAAGACCGTGGAAATTTATTCATTGGCCCAGGAGTTGAAGTATATGAGGGAATGATAGTTGGAGAAAATCCAAAAGGCCTAGATATCGAGGTGAATGTCGGTAAGAAAAAGCAAGTTACAAATATGCGTGCAGCTGGAACTGACGAAGCACTTAGATTAGTTCCGCCGATAGATATGAGCCTTGAAGAAGCACTGGAATTTATTGAAGAGGACGAGCTAATAGAAGTTACTCCGGAGTCGATTAGAATAAGAAAGAAGATATTATCCAATCAAGCAAGATATAAGAGTAAAAAATAATAACAAGGGGTAAATTTATAGCAAAAGGAGTATAAAAAAATATGAGCACAGTAGTTAGTGAAATATTATCGAATTTGCTTATTATTAATACAATTCTTGCGATTTTTGTTATTATTATGGAGAGAAGAAATCCTAGAAATACCTGGCTGTGGATCATGATACTGGTCCTAATGCCAGGTGTTGGATTCCTATTTTATCTCTGGTTGGGTCGTGACTTCAACAAGCGCAAGATGTTTAGGGCTAAGGGAGAGCTCGATGCAAGACATAAAAATTTTATACAAAATGAGATTTTAAATCATAAAAAAAATAGTCAAATTCCACATAAATATCAAAGCATAATGGATATGCTACTTAAAAATTCTAAGTCTGGTATTGATTGCAACAACACTGTCGAACCCATCTTAGATGGAGGAGAATTCTTTGATAGATTGATAGCTGATATTTTAGATGCAAAAAAATACGTCTATATTCAAACTTATATCATGAAATCCGATAATATAAGTGGGCGACTTATGGATGCTCTAATAAAAAAAGCAAAAGAGGGACTTGATGTAAAGCTATTGTCAGATGGCATGGGAGCAAGACTATTTAAAAAGAAAGATATCAAGCGCCTAAGGGAAAATGGAGTTGATGTTGAAATATTTTTTCCATTCTTCCTTTCATTTATATCACCTAGAATCAATTTTAGAAATCACAGAAAGATATTTGTCATCGATGGAGAGATTGGCTATGTTGGAGGATTTAATGTAGGTGATGAATATATCGATGGTGGAAAGGAATTCGACTATTGGAGAGATGCTGCAGTTAGAATAAGGGGCGCATCTGTCAATAAACTTCAACTTCGATTTGAAATGGATTTTAGATTTGCAGCTGGCTCAAGAAATGTAGAGTTCCATGAACCAAGTGATAAGAGCAACAAAATTTATGGAGATATTCTAGTCCAAATAGTTACAAGTGGACCAGATGGTCAGTGGCCAAGCGTCAAAGATGGAATTTTAAAGATGATCAATTCTGCAAAAAAATCCATCTATATTGAGACGCCATATTTTATTCCAGACGATTCAGTTCTTGAGAGCCTTCGCGTTGCAGCCCTATCAGGAGTCGATATAAAAGTCATGTTGCCATATAAGGGCGATCATATATTTGTATTTTGGGCAAATCTTGCATTTGCAGGTGAGTTGCTAAAGGCGGGAGCAAAATTCTACTATTATAATGCAGGATTCAACCATGCAAAAGTAATGATAATTGATGAAGATATGCTTACAGTAGGCACTGCTAACATGGATGAGAGAAGTTTTATTTTAAATTTTGAAGCCAATGCCTTTATATATGATGAAAAGACAGCCAAGTTATTTGTAGATAAATTTAAAAAGGATATACTAGATCATTCAAGCGAACTAACCCCCGAACTCTATGCCAAAAGAAACATTTGGGTTAAAATAAAAGAGAATGTATCGAGATTATTTAGTCCACTTTTATAGTGGACTTTTTACATCTTGATTATTATTGCATTTAGTGCTAGAATGTTATTGGAGGAAAGATGGATAAGAAGAAAATAATCTTATTTTTGTTTGTTCTGATGATAGTTGCCTTTGTGATGTCTATTGCTCTTGGTGCGATTAATTTTTCATTTAAGGCAGTTTTTAGTTCGCTTTTTTCAAGTGAGGCTACTGATGAGAGATTAATAGTCGTTGGATTAAGATTGCCTCGAGCAATTACTGGGGCACTTGTTGGCATGGCTCTTGCGGTGTCGGGGGCATTATTACAGGGCATAATGAGAAATCATTTGGCAAGTCCATCTGTAATAGGCGTTACCAATGGTGCGAGTTTTGTTGGACATTTGGTTTTAATTGCATTTCCAACACTTGCATATTTATTGCCCATAGGTAGTATTTTTGGTGCTCTTGCGACGACTCTTTTTATTTATGTCGTTGCTTATCAAGATGGGGTCAATCCCAATCAAATGATACTCTCGGGCGTTGCAATATCTGCGGTATTTACTGCATTTAATAATTTGATTAAGAGCGTCTATTCGGATAGGATAGTCAATATAGTGGGATTTTTAGTTGGTAGTCTTAATGGTACTTCATGGGCGACGGTTAAATTAATTGCACCATATATTTTAGTTGGTCTTTTTCTTGCTTTACTTATGAGTTACAAGATGAATATATTGCTTCTTGGAGATGATGTTTCAAGTTCGCTTGGACTTAGGGTAGAAAACTTTCGTTTTTTAATGATAGTAGTTTCTAGCTTACTTTCTGGCGCCGCGATTTCAGCAGCAGGACTTATTTCATTTGTTGGATTAATCGTGCCTCATATTGCAAGGCTGATTGTAGGGAGTGATTATCGCTATCTTACAATTACATCAGCTTTAATGGGGGCGAGTTTTGTTATGCTTGCAGATACAATTGGAAGAGTGGTACTACCCATTGGGGAGCTCTCGGTCTCAATTGTAATTGCAATTTTTGGTGCGCCCTTTTTTTTATTTTTACTTAGAAAGAGTTATAGGAGTTGATATGTATTTTGGATTTAAAAATATAACAATAAGATATGGAGATAATTTGGTTTTAGATGATATTACAATTGATGTACCGAAAAACAATATAACTACTATAATAGGTCCAAATGGTTGTGGGAAGAGTTCGCTATTAAAATATGTTGCGAGAAATAAAGTTCCCAAAAATGGAATGTTGATTTATGACGATAGGTCTTTTAAGGAATATGATTCAAATTTTCTTGCAAAGAAGATAGCTTATCTTCCGCAAATTCATAAGTCGCCAACCGATGCCACCGTAAGAAGCTTGGTCGCAAATGGTCGCTATCCATACAAAAAGTTTTTCGGTGGACTGGGTGCTAGGGATATTGAAGTTATAGAGGAGGTGCTTAGATTTACTGGATTAAAAGAAATTGAAGAGAGGAGTATAAAATCGCTCTCGGGTGGCGAGAGACAGCGAGCGTGGCTTGCCCTAACTATGGCAACCGAGCCTGATATTATGGTACTTGATGAGCCAACGACTTATCTTGATATATGTTATCAGCTGGAGGTCATGGATTTGATAAAGAAGATGCAAGATGAAAGGGGCATGACTATATTGCTGGTACTTCATGATATAAATTTGGCAGCAAAGTATTCGGATTATATAGTTGCTATTAAAGACAGGAAGATCTATCAGAATGGAAGGGTAGAGGAAGTGATTAATGAGGAAATGATAAAAGATGTATTCGGGGTCGATGCAAAATTATGTGCATATGATAATAGACCATATTTGTTATTTTAGGAGGTACTAATATGAAAAGAACGATTTTAATTTTACTATCTATTTTGATGAGCTTGAGCTTTGTAGCTTGTGGTAACAAGGACGACACAAAAGAAGCTGCTAAAAATTCTATTCAAGTAAAGGGTGCCAAAAAGGAAGAGCAAAAAGCTGACGTTAAGGAAGAAAAGTCAGAAGTACAAGAAGTAAAGGAAGAGGTCAAGGACGAAGAGAAGAAAGCTGCGAATAATGTTGATAATTTAATTGCAAAGCTAGAGTCTTTGAAAGAGAAACATGCAAAAAGCAGCGGTATAATCGATGCCACTATTGCACAAGTAAAGGATATAGTGGTGGATGAAACTAGTCTGACATTTAAAGACGATTCTGGTAGAGAGAGCGTAACTATTACTAAGAATCCAGATAGAACTGCGATTTTATATGCAAGTCTTGCCTCGATGTATGAAGAACTTGGTGGAAGGATCGATTTGATTATTGGAGGCAAAAATGCTATTGAGTTATATAAATTTCAACAAGGAAAGGATATCACAGAAGGAAAGAAGATAATAGTCGATACCAATGCTGGGAAAAAATGGTCGGTTGAGAATATAATTGCAGAAAAGCCTGAGCTTATAATATGCGCTCCTACATCTGAGGGATATATTACCATAAAAGATGCTTGTGAAACGGCGGGGATTGAAGTTATTGCAATCAATTATAGCGGTATTAGCGAATATATGAAATGGGCATTTATTTTTACAGAGTTAACAGATAATCAAAAGGCTTTTGAAGATGTTGCACTAAAGACATTTGGCGATGTCTTGGATATAATAGATAAAGTAGATGAGTCTATTAGTCCAAAGGTTGTTAGCCTTATGCCCAATGCAAAGAGTTTAAAGGCAAATTTAGATATGAGTGACCTTGGAACCATACTTGTCGATCTTGGAGCAAAAAATGGTATTAAAGGCGAAGTCAAAAAAGGCGCAAGTCCAAGAATCGATATCAATGTAGAGGATATTTATAAAGCGGATCCAGATTATATTTTCATTCAATGCATGTCAAGTGAGGACTACGCGAGGGAGGCTGTTGCTAAGCATTGCGAATCAAGTCCCGTATGGCATGAACTTCGCGCAGTTAAAGAAGGTAGGGTCTATTATCTACCAAAAGGATTGTTTCACAATCGCCCCAATAGCAAATATAAAGTAGCTTATCAGATGATATATGACTATTTATATGGCGGCAAATAATTAATGGCGAAGTTAATGGTGATGGGGACGACCTCATCTGCTGGAAAAAGTTTAATCGTTACAGGGCTTATGAGATATTTTACAAAGGAAGGTTTAAGAGCCTATCCATTCAAATCGCAAAATATGAGCTCAAAAAAATATATGCTTAAAGACGGAAGATTTATCTCGACAGCGCAAGCATTACAAGCAATTGCAGGAGGACTTGAGCCAGATGTTAAAATGAATCCAGTTCTTTTAATTCCAAAAAGCAATGTAGGAAGCATGGTTGTAATCGATGGAAAAGAATATAAACATATGATGGCGCGGGAGTATTTTGAATTTAAAAAAGAGCTAGCGCCACATATAAAGGAGGTTTTTTCTAAAATCGAGAGCGATAACGATATTGTCATTATCGAAGGTGCAGGAAGTCCTGCCGAGATCAATCTGCGTGAAAATGATATAGTAAATATGGGACTTGCCGAGATGGTGGATGCTCCAGTAATACTTGTTGCAGATATCGACCGCGGCGGGGTCTTTGCCTCGCTTTATGGCACGGTGATGTTACTAAAAGATGAAGAGCGAGCAAGGATTAAAGGACTTGTTATTAATAAATTTAGAGGGGATAGCAGCTTACTTCATTCGGGCATAAAAGAGATCGAAAGTCTTACGGGCATTCCTGTAATCGGCTTAATACCATATGAGAAGTTTGAGCTGGTCGATGAGGATAGCTTAATTGATTATGATAAAGAGGCCAATCATAGGGAACAGACCAAAGAGGAACTTGAAAAAGAGCTGGATAAGTTAGAGGAAATTTTAAAAAATAATATGGACATGGATAGAGTTAGAGAAATCGCAGGAGTATAAATGGATATAAAATGGCAAATTTTAATAGCAGTGCTGCTAGATTTTTTAATAGGCGACCCCGTCTATCCCTACCATCCCGTAAGGCTTATGGGCAGACTATTAAAACATGAAGAAGACTGGGTAAGGTCAAGGACAAATGACGAGGAGGAGCTGTTAAAATACGGAGGCATAGTAGTATTATTTAATATATTGTCGATCATAATTATAATGGAGATTATAGAATTTTTATTTAAAGACTTTTTTTCTATATCTATATTATTTGATATAATCTCGATATATATAATCTATTCTTCTATTGCCGCAAGGGATTTGATAAAGTCGGCGAAATTAGTTTATGATGCATTATTCTCTTCAATCCAAGATGCAAGGGAGTCTCTTTCGATGATAGTTGGAAGGGACACAAGCAATTTAGATAGGTGTGAGATTATAATGGCGACTGTTGAAACTGTTGCTGAAAATGCAAGCGATGGAATAATTGCACCACTTTTTTATATTGCTATTATGGGGTCAACTGGCGGATTATTGTATAAGATGATTAACACCATGGACTCGACTTATGGATATCGAAATGAAAGATATGAATATTTTGGGAAAGTCGCAGCAAAATTAGATGATATAGCTAACTATATTCCAGCGAGAATCACTGGATTTTTATTCATGTGTTCTGGCTTATTATTTAATCGCAATGTGGGATATGCATATGAAATTGGCAAGCGAGACGCAAAGAAGCACGACTCGCCCAATGCTGGCATACCGGAGTCGATTATGGCAGGACTTTTAGGAATAAGATTGGGAGGGCCAGCGAGTTATGGTGGAGTAGTTGAGGACAAGGCATATCTTGGAGATGATTTAAAAGAAATTGAACCCATAGATATATTATTAGCAAATAGAATTGTCATAGTTTCAGAGCTTATAATGGTATTAATCATATTGCTATTTGGATATATATTAGATTAGGAGGACTTATGAGAGGAATTGTTGTTGCGGCTTTTGGCACTAGCTATGAGGATACATTAGAAAAGTGCATTGTGCCATTTGTAGATATGGCTAAAAAAGAAGAAGAGAATGTGAAGCTTGCCTTTACAAGTAGAATAATTAAATCCATATGGGCAAAAAGAGGAGTAAATTATTTTAATGAGATGGAGGCGGTTTCTGAATTGAAAGATAGTGGAGTAGAGGATATAAGGATATTTCCACTTCATATAATTCGCGGATATGAATATGAAAAACTAGAAGTTCTTGCAAAGGAAGAGAATTTAAAACTGGGCGAGCCACTTCTTGAAACTAGTGAGGATATTGTTAATTTTGTAGACAAGATTGAGTTTGCTGATAAAAATGAAACGGTGATTTTGATGGGCCACGGCACGACGCATATGGCAGATTGGGTCTATGAGGCAATTGAAGAAGAGTATAGAGCTCGTGGATATGATATATATGTAGGTACAGTCGAAGGAGAAAGATCACTCGATCATATATTGCCCGATTTAATTAAAAGGGGAATAAAAAAAGTCATATTGGAGCCCTTTATGTTGGTTGCTGGCGATCATGCCAAAAACGATATGGCAGGAGATGATGATAGTTGGAAATCACAACTCGAAGCGAGAGAAATTGAAGTTGATGCAAGGCTAATTGGACTTGGAGAATTAGAAGATGTAAGAGAATTATATCTAAATAAGCTTCATCTTCTATTGGATAAGAGGTGATGATATGAAAAAGATTTATGCAATTTCAACTGGCCCCGGCGACCCAGAGCTATTAACTGTAAAGGCGGCACGAATATTATCAAGTGTTGACGTGGTTTTTGCCCCAAATAATCGTGGAAAGAATATGGCACTTGACTCGGCAAGAGCTTATATTAAAGATGCAAAGATTATAATGCTCGACTATCCTATGGGAGCAGTTGACGATGATATATATAAATTAAATATGAATATAATCGAAGAAAATATTCCAGAAGGTGGCAGCGGAGCATTTGTAAATATAGGAGACAATACTATCTATTCGACTTCATTTAGAACTTTTGAATTTAAATCAAGCAATATTGAAATTGAATTTATTCCAGGTATCCCGAGCTTTCTTGCAGGGGCAAATGAGCTAAAATTGCCTCTTGTAAAAAAATCGGAGAGCTTCGTCTTAACTGATGATTTAAGTGAAGATGATTTGAAATACGATAGCATTGCTATATTAAAGACTTATAAAAATAAAAAAGATATAATAGATAAGCTAAAGGATTTTGACATATATTATCTATCCAATATAAGTAGTGATAATCAAAAGATATTAACTGATGTGGATGAAATATTAGAAGAAGAAAATTATATGAGCTTGATCATAGCCAGACGAAAGGGAGTGTAGACGATGATTCATGGAGCGGATATATTTAAATATAGCAATGGAGATATAATTGATTTTTCGAGCAATATCAATCCTCTAGGTGCTCCAAAAGCTCTTTATGATATGATAGATGAGAATATAAAAAATATAGAGCGCTATCCCGACGTTTCTTATCGTAAATTAAAGTCGGATATTGCACGATTTCATAAGCTTGATAGTAGTAATATCGCAGTTGGAAGCGGGGCTCTTGAATTAATAGATAATATCATTGCAGAGTCTCGTTTTAAAAAGATTTATAGTTTTGCTCCTTCCTTTAGTGAATATAAAATTAGGGCAAAGGTCCACGGCAAGAGTTTTTTTGAAATTGATTTAAAAGACGATTTTTCTATCGACCTAGATGCACTTGATAAAATCGAATTAGATAAATATAGTTTATTGATAATTACCAATCCCAATAATCCAAATGGGAGGCTGCTCATCGATCGTGAACTAGATTATATATTAAGGCTTAGGGAAAAACTGGATTTTACTATAATGCTTGATGAGGCATTTATAGAATTTACCGATAAGCTTTATAGCTATGGTGAGCTAGATGGAATATATATTATTAGAGCTATGACCAAGTTCTATGCTATGCCAGGCCTTAGGCTTGGATATGCCATTTCAACAGCTGATGATATAAAAAAATTAGAAGATAATTTAGCTCCATGGACTATATCAAGTCTACTAGAAGAGGCAGGCGAAATTTTATTCGATGAAGTATATAAGACTAGGACTCGTGAATTTATAAAAGCTGAGAGAATTAGAATGATGCAGCTTGTAGATGATATTGATGGATTAGAGACTGTTAAAAGCGATGCAGATTTTTTTCTTATTAAATTAAATGAAATTAGCGAAGATGAAATATTTCGCGAATTATTAAAAAGGAATATATTAGTAAGAACTTGCTCTAGTTATAGCAATATGAATGGAAATTATATAAGAGTTGCTATAAAGTCCGCGAGCAATAATGACCATTTGATCGATTCATTAAAGGATATAATGAACAATTTAAGAAAGGAGTCTTATGAATAAATTAATGATAGCTGCCCCATCTTCCAATACTGGAAAGACCATGCTGACTTTAGGGCTTGCCCGTGCTTTAAAAAATAGAAATATAGATGTAGATGCTTTTAAAACAGGGCCCGATTATATCGATTGCAAATATCTAGAATTTGCAAGTAAGAGCGAGGCCAATAATTTGGATTTATTTTTAATGGGAGAAAGGGAAGTAAAAGAATATTTTTATCGCAAAGATGGTTATAAACTAGTGGAAGGTGTAATGGGCTATTTCGATGGACTATCAAATACTTATAAATATTCTAGCTTCCACTTGGCAAAGACTCTGGGCATACCAACTATTTTAGTATATGAAGCAAAGGGGGAGGCCTTTACTGCTATTACAAAGATAAAGGGAATGGTAGATTTTTCTGATGGACAAATAGTTGGCATTATATTCAATAAGATCAGTAATAAATTGTATAATATGCTCGCCCCGAAAGTCGAAGAATATACGGGAATAAAGGCTCTTGGATATATACCAAAGGACGATAGACTTGAGATTAAATCCGAAGGATTGGGATTACTTATGCCAGAGATGATAAATGGATTTGAAGAGAAGATAGAGCTTATGAGTGATTTAATAAATACTTTTGTTAATGTCGATGAAATTATTAAATTAAGCGAGTCCCAAGCTGAGAATATAATAATAAATAACGATAAAATTCTAAGCTATGCTATTGCATATGACGAGGCATTTTCCTTCCACTACAAAGACTATAGAGCAAATATAAAATATTTCTCGCCACTTAATGATGATAGGCTTCCTGAGGCTGATTTAATTGTCATTGGTGGAGGCTATCCTGAAAATTATAAAGAAGAGCTTTCAAAAAACAAGCCCATGATAAATGCAATAAGAGAATATGTAGAAGCTGGCGGCAAGTTAATAGCCTATGGCGGTGGATTTTTATATTTAAATAATAGCCTAGACGATATAGATATGGCAGGAGTATTTAACGGAAGAGCATATATGACCAAAAAGCTTCAACACTTTGGTTATTGCAATTTAAAATTGCTCGAAGATAATGGCCTTGGAAGCATTGGAGATGAATTTAATGCACGTGAATATCATAGAAGCGTTGTAGAGATAGATGATGAGCCGATTTTTGAAATAAATAAGCCGGGCACAGATGATAGATGGTATGATGGATATAGATATAAAAATGCCTACGGATTTTTTGCTCATTTTCATCCAGCAGCTTGGAGAGATATTTTAATTAATTTGATTGGAGAGAGATAATGTATATAAAAGAGCCAGAAAAAATAGAAAATAAGTCGATGGATATAATTGATGAGAGTTTAAAAGATGTCTTTTTTAATGAAGACGAAATTGCAATAGTAAAGAGGATGATCCACACCACAGGGGACGTGGAATATCGTCATATAATAGATTTTAGAAATGATTTCATAGAAAGAGCAAAGCATGCAATAAAATCAAGCATTAAAAATAAGGAAAAAACTTATATATACACCGATACCAATATGATTGCATCGGGAATAAATAAGCTTGCACTTCTAAAGGCCAATATGGAGCTTATGACACTTGTATCCGATGAGGATATAAGAGGGCTTGCTAAAAAAAGAGAGACAACACGCTCAATAGTTGCAATAGAGGAAGCGGTAAGAAGAGGAGCGAGGATATTTGTAATAGGAAATGCACCAACGGCATTATTTAGATTGATTGAACTTAAAAATGAGGCTAAGTGCGACCCGCTATTTGTCATCGGAGTGCCAGTTGGATTTGTTGGTGCAGCCGAATCGAAGGAAGAGCTAAGAAAGACCGATATTCCGCAGATTACTACCATAGGCACCAAGGGTGGAAGCAATGTTGCAGCAAGTATAGTAAATGCGCTTTTATATGAATGTGATTTGCGAGTAAGCATTTGAGATGGATTTATATCAAAATGGATTAAGACTTGGATATACCACAGGCTCTTGTGCAGCTGGTGCAAGTCTTGCCGCTGCACTATTATTGGAAGATGATTTAAGGGATAATATTAAACTTATGACGCCTGCTGGCATTGAATTAGATCTTAAAGTATATGATCTTCATAAGGAAGGGGAGTGGGCAGTTGCAGCAATAAAAAAAGATGCAGGAGACGATGAAGATGCGACTGATGGAGCTCTTATTTATTCCAAGCTTAGAAAAAAGAAGGGGCCAACTACGATAGACGGCGGTGAAGGCATAGGCATTATTACCAAAAAAGGACTATTTGGAAAAATCGGAGAGAAGGCAATTAATCCAACTCCGCGGAAGATGATATTAGATGCACTTAATTTAGTAAGTGACGATTCATATGAGGTGGTGATATATGTACCAAATGGCAATGAGATTGCAAAAAGGACTTATAATGAAAATATGGGTATAGTAGGTGGAATATCGATTATTGGAAGTAGTGGCATAGTCTATCCAATGAGCGAAGACGCTCTCTTAAAGACAATTGAGCTTGATATAAATGTCAATAAAGCGGAATATGGACTTGATAAGGGCATATTACTAGTGCCAGGCAACTATGGAGAGAAGATGAAATCGAAATACAATATAGATATGCCCCATGCGCAGATGAGTAATTTTATAGGAGAAGCTCTTAAATATGCATATAAGGCGGGATATAAAAAGATATATCTATTGGGCCATATTGGGAAATTTTCAAAACTCTCACTTGGCATATTCAATACTCATAGTAAAAATAGCGACACTCGAATGGAAGCATTTGTATATTATCTATTTATGATAGATGCTCCGCGTGAGTTTATATTAAAGATATCCAATCTAAATACTGCAGAAGAGGCGATGAATATTTGTATCGATGCTGGATATGAGAAAGCGATAAAATTAATGGAATCGGGTGCTAGTGATAGAATAAAAAAATATCTAAAGGATGAGGATATTGAGGTCAAGGTCATGATCTATAGTATGGAAAAAGGATTATTAAAGGATAATTAAGTTTTTGTCGTTTGACATTTGGTAAATTATATATACTATTTTTAAATTTAAAAATGTATTAATTAGATAATAAGCAAAGATTCTTTATTGATTATGACTAGTATATAATATATAATAGACATGTGAGGTGTAAATTGAATTATATTAATGAACAACAAACTGTAAATAATATAATGAATAGTTCAGATATATTAAATAATGCGGGTAATGTGGATGTGTTAAGATATTCTGTAATCGAAAATAGTAAAGAACGCAGTCTTATTAGTTATTCAAAACCATTCTTAAAATGGGCTGGGGGTAAAGGTCAATTATTGAAGGAAATTAGAAAGCATTATCCTTTTGACAACTGCCCTGTCAATAAATATGCTGAGCCATTTGTAGGTGGAGGAGCTGTATTATTTGATATTTTAAATATGTATAAGTTAGAAAAAGTATATATAAGTGACATCAATCAGATACTAATCGACACATATACCGTTATAAGGGACGATGTTTTTTCGCTAATAGTACAATTGAATAAACTTCAAGATGAATTTATTCCGTTAAATACAGCGAATAGAAAAGATTATTATCTGTCGAAAAGAAAAGAATTTAATAAGATTATTAATTCAAAAGAAAAAATCTTAATGGTAGAAAGAGCAGCTTTAATGATATTTTTAAATAAAACCTGTTTTAATGGACTCTATCGTGTGAATAAAAAAGGAGAATTTAATGTTCCTATGGGGGCATATAAAAGCCCGTTAATATGTGATATAGATAATTTATTGGCAGTATCAGATAAATTAAAAAATGTGGAGATAAATTGTGCAGATTATAGAGAGTCATCTAATTTTATTGATGATAAAACTTTTGTATATATTGATCCGCCATATCGTCCACTAACAAAAACTGCAAATTTCACTTCATACACGAGTACAAATTTTGATGATAAAGAACAAATTGAATTGGCTAATTTTGTCAATGACATAGATCTTAAAGGTGCAAAAATTTTAATAAGTAATTCAGACCCTAAAAATACGGATAAAGATGATAATTTTTTTGATGAGCTGTATTCTTCAAGAAAAATTTTACGAATTGACGCTAATAGAATGATTAATTCAAAAGCAGATAATAGGGGTAGAATTTCAGAGTTATTGATATCTAATTTTTAAGGAGGATTTTTATGCAAAGAGATTTTAATAAGTGGTTTTCAACATTCAAGAAGGATTTAACTACATTTAATTTTTATACTAATTTTGATAAAATATATCATAATGTTGATAATATTAGATTAGAATTGAGTCTATTGAATTCATTAATCGGAGCGAGTAATATTGAGGATGATTTTGACAACCTTATAAGAAATTATCCTGAGGTTTTAAAATGCATTCCCATATTGTTGGCGGTCAGAGCAACGGAATTAAATATTGCATATGAGAATAGATTGTATTCTTTTAATTTTATGGAATCAAAAAATCAGTTATGCGAGTATAAGTTATTTATGAGAGAAACTGGACTTTTTGACCTTCTAAAAAATCATCTTATTAGCAATATTATTGATTATGTTACTGGTGTTGAAACTGGTTTGGATTCTAATGGACGTAAAAATCGAAGAGGACACCTCATGGAAGATTTAGTTGAGAGATATATTCAAGATGCTGGGTTTGTGCGTAATGTCAGCTACTATAAGGAAATTAAAATTAGTAGGCTTACAAGTTTGTTCAATATTGATCTTTCTTGCATCTCTAATAATGGAAAGACTGAGAAGAGATTTGATTTTGTTATAAAGACAGATAATAAAATTTATTTAATTGAGACCAACTATTATGAATCTGGAGGTTCGAAACTAAATGAAACTGCCAGAAGTTATAAACAAATTGCTACTGATGTAAAAAAAATGACTGAGTTACAGTTCGTTTGGATTACAGATGGAGCAGGTTGGAAAAGTGCGCGACATAATTTAGAAGAAACATTTGACGCAATGGAGCATTTATATAATATAAGTGATTTAGAATCTGGAATAATTAAAAGGATTATATTGTAATGGATAAGCAAATAAAACATTGGGAACCAGATAATTTTGAATTAGAGATGACTACTCATTGGTCATTTCCTAAAAGAGGTAGTTGGGCAACACATGATGCAAAGTGGAGAGGCAATTGGTCTCCTTATATTCCTAGAAATATAATTTTAAGATACTCTAAGGAAGGGGATTTGGTATTAGATCAATTTGCTGGTGGTGGTACTACACTTGTTGAGGCAAAGCTACTAAATAGAAATATTATTGGTGTTGATATTAATGATATAGCTATAGAAAGATGTATTAATAAAACATCTTTTGTGCATGAAGGGGCAAAAGGACAAGTATATATAAAAAAAGGGGATGCAAGATCCCTTTCTTTTATTGATAATGAAAGTATTGATTTAATATGCACTCATCCACCATATGCTAATATTATAAAGTACAGTGAAGATATAAAAGAAGATATATCAAGACTTAAAATTGAAGATTTTTTAGAAGAGATGCGAAAAGTTGCTTCAGAATCATACCGTGTTTTAAAAACTGGGAAATATTGTGCAGTTTTGATGGGAGACACTCGGAAGCATGGGTGTATGATCCCACTTGCTTTTAATGTTATGCAAAAATTTATCGATGAGGGATTTACATTAAAAGAAACGATTATTAAAGAACAACATAACTGCAAAGCAACCGGATACTGGAAAACCAATAGCATAAAATATAATTTTTTGTTGATTGCCCATGAGTATCTGTTTGTTTTTAGGAAATAATATTCTATCATATGGATTAATAAAGGAGTTATCATGATTGATGTAGCTGGAGTTGGGCCGGGCGATATTAAATATTTGACGCTTGAGGTCTATAATGCAATTAAAGAATATAAGACTGTGCTTGCATTTAGAAGAGTTAAGGAGAGTCTAGCAAGCTTAAGAGATGATATTGTTGAGGTGAGCTATGGAGAGCTCAAAGATTATTTTAACAAGGATGATATATTACTTCTTGCAAGTGGCGACCCGATGTTTTTTGGAATAAGCGATTATCTAAAAAGAGAAGGGGCACTAGGAAGAGTATATACTGGAATTTCTTCAGTTCAATTATTAGCAAGTATTATTAAAGAGCCTTTATCAAATGCCAATCTTCTAAGCGCTCATGGTAGAGAACTCGATTATTCTAAAATCAAATCCAATTCATATATACTAACAGATAGTCTAAATTCTCCTGCTATGATTTCAAAGAGACTTTACGAAAATGGCATGAGAGGAGATATCATAGTTGGATTTAGTCTTAGCTATAAAGATGAGTGCATTAAATATTATAAAATAGGCGACAATATCGAAGAAAGGAGCCCACTTGCGGTGGTTTATATAAGATGCGAGTATTAAAAGACGATCAATTTATAAGGGGAGATGTCCCCATGACCAAGAGGGATGTTAGAATCTATTTGATGGATGCTCTTGACATAGTTGAGGGGGTACGAGCTCTTGATATAGGTGCAGGGACTGGTGCCGTTAGTGTCGAGATGGCAAGGCGCGGAGCAAATGTAACTGCAATTGAGACCAATATCGATGGAGTTAAGCTAATAAGAGAAAATGCCAATAGGCATGATGTAGAGATAGATATAATTCATGGAAGGGCGCCCGAGGATCTACCAGATAAAGAATATGATCGCATATTTATTGGAGGCTCGAAGGGGAAACTCGAGGAGATTATAATTAAAAGCCACGATATGCTTTGTGATGGCGGGGTAGTTGTAATGAGTTTTATATTGATAAAAAATCTTGGCATTGCAGAGAGGCTTACAAAAAAATATTTTAAAGATGTAGAGATAACAATGGTTCAAACATCTAATGCTGGAGAAAAGCTTGGCATGCTTATTGGCAATAATCCGATATTTATAATAAGAGGTGTGAAATGATTTATTTTATTGGAGCAGGCCCAGGGGCTGCTGATCTAATAACTGTAAGAGGACGTGAGCTTTTAGAAAAAGCAGATATAGTAATTTATGCAGGAAGTCTTGTGGATCCTTTACAATTAGAATATTGTAAGGAAGGAGTCGAGATATATAATTCTGCTAAGATGAATTTAGATGAAGTCTTGGATATTATGATTGAAAATGAAAAAAAAGATAAGTTGATAGTCCGTCTTCATACTGGCGACCCGAGTATATATGGTGCAATTGGAGAGCAGATGAGAGAGCTCGATAGAAATGATATTTACTATGAGGTGGTGCCGGGAGTGAGTTCGTTTGTGGCAGCTAATGCAGCAGTAAAAGCCGAGATGACTTTGCCCGATATCAGCCAGACCATTATATTAACTAGAATTAAAGGAAGGACGGATGTTCCAGAAAAAGAAAATTTGGCAAGCCTTGCAAAACATAGGGCGAGCATGGCGATATTTTTATCCGTTCAAAAAATTGATGAAGTAGTAGAGGAGCTTTTAGAAGGATATAGCATCGATACTCCAGCTGTGATTGTATATCGAGCAAGTTGGGAGGATGAAAAGATAATAAGGGGCACGCTTAAAAATATTGCAAGTCTTGCTAAAGAGAATAATATTGGACGACAAGCGCAAATATTGGTGGGAGATTTTTTAGATCTACATGGAAGTAATTTTTCGCTCTCAAAGCTTTATGATAAGAATTTTACAACCATGTATAGAAAGAGCGTTGAGGAAGATAGATGAAAATAGCAATGCTTGCCTTTACCGATGGTGGATATAAGCTTGCTAAGAAAATTGGATTAAAGGCTGAGCTTTTTTTTAATAAAGATAAAAAGATATTGCCAATTATGCCAATGCTATTTAGAGATTATGATGCACTTGTATTTATAAGCGCAACTGGAATTGCAGTAAGATATATTGCAAAATATATAAAATCGAAAGATACTGATCCAGCTGTTATTGTAATCGATGAAGCGGGCAAGTTTACAATAAGTCTATTGTCGGGGCATATTGGAGGAGCCAACGAGCTAGCTAGGGCAATTGCAAAAAAATTAAAATCGACAGCTGTAATTACAACGGCAAGCGATGTTCTTGAGCTAAAGGCGATTGATTTATTTGCTATGGAAAATAATTTAATAATAGACGACCTAAAGCAGGTTGCAGCTGTAATGGCACGCATAGTAGAGGGTAGGAAATTATATTTTTATTCGGAGCTAAATTGCGAATATGAATATTATAACAAGGTCGAAGACTATAAAGATGCTGAGGCTGCACTTATAATTAGCAGTAAAAGTTTTGACCTAGATATTCCTACCGTTTATTTAAGGCCGATTAATCTAATCGTAGGAATTGGTTGTAAGCGCGGCAAGAGCTTTGAGGAGCTATATATTGCACTTAAAGAGGTTTTTGAATTAAATAATTTATCTTTAAAGTCGATTAGATCATTTAATTCAATCGATATAAAAAAAGACGAGCTTGGCTTAATTGAGCTTGCAAATTTTTTTAATCGAGAGTTTAAAACTTATAGCAAAGAGGAGCTGTTAAAAGTCGAGGGCGATTTTAAAAAATCGGATTTTGTATGCGAGACGGTTGGGGTTGATGCTGTTAGCTCAAGAGCAGCACTAATCTTTGCAGATGAATTATTGGTCGATAAATATATCAAAGATGGAATTACAATATCGATTTCAAAGATAAAATAAATATGAGGTGAAAATGATATATATAATTGGAATAGGCCCAGGTGGCACGAAGAGGATGACTCTTGAGGCGATTGAAGCACTTAGAGCATCGGATATCATAGTGGGATATAAGCCATATCTTAGCTATGTAAGTGAATATATAAAAGATAAGGAGACTTTTTCAACGGGAATGACAGGAGAGATTGAAAGATGCAAAAAGGCTCTCGAATTAGAAAAAGCTGGAAATATAGTCTCGGTCATTTCAACTGGCGATGCTGGTCAATATGGTATGGCAGGGCCCATATTAGAGCTGATGGATGAAGGCACAGAATATAAAGTAATTCCTGGAGTAAGCGCACAATATAGTGCGGCAAGTGAACTTGGTGCGCCTATAATGCACGACGTTGCAACTATATCGCTCTCAGATCTACTAACTCCATATGATTTAATAATGAATAGAGTTCGCCTAGCTTCGGAAGGGGATTTTGTAATATCGCTATATAATCCTCGCTCCAAAAGTAGAGTCCATCATCTTGAAGAGGCGATTTCTATTATAAGAAAATATAGAGATGACAATACTCCTGTTGGCATAGTGAAAAATTCTGGCAGGGATGATACAAAAATCACTCTTACGACTATAGACTCAATCGATTATGAAAAGATAGATATGATGACTATTGTTATAGTTGGCAACAGTAAGAGCTATATTAAAAATGATATCATGATCACTCCAAGAGGATATGAAAATAAATGATATGGATTGCAGGCGGCACACATGAGGTGCGCGAGCTATTAGAGAGTTTAAATAATTTATATGAGAATATACTAATAACGGTCACCACTCCTGAAGCAAAGGAGCTTCTTCCAAAGGACGCCAATGTTTTGGTTGGTCCAGTTTTAAGAGAAGATATTCCGCGGTTTATAAAAGAGCATGATATCGAACTTATAATAGACTTAACTCATCCATTCGCAACTAGAATATCAGAGAGCTTGAGAATAATGGCAGATAGAACCAATACAAGACTTATTAGATATGTTAGGCCTGGGCATAATATAACCGATCCAAGTATATTAAATGTTGCCAATATCGAGGAGGCGATTAATTTAATTGCAAAGCTAAAGGGAAACTTTCTTTTTACTACCGGCTCCAAAAATGCGACAGATTTTTTAAAAGTTCGTGGAAGCAATCGATTTATATTTCGCGTGCTTCCATCATCTAAGTCAATTGGAGAGCTAAGCGACAATGGCGTGGAGATGAAAGATATAATTGCAGTCATGGGGCCATTTAGTTATGATTTTAACAAGGCGATATATGAAGATTATAATATAGACTATATGATAACTAAAGATAGTGGAGAGGGCAGTGGATTTGAAGAAAAGATAAAGTCGGCACTTGACGCTAATGTAAGACCAATAGTGATAATGAGGGATAATGAAATAGGCACTAAGAGCCTATATGAGATAACAAATATAATATTAAATAAGGAGATGTAAAATGAATAGACTTGATGAAATAATCTCAGGTATTAAGCCAGTTGTAAAATCAAACAAAACTCGTGCAGTATGGGATGATATCGCTCATCCAATAGGAAGCCTTGGAGATCTTGAGAACTTGACTATAAAAATCGGCAATATCGAAGACAGGGACATTCCAACTATCGACAACCGCGTACTTATTGTCATGGCAGGCGACAATGGCATATTTGAAGAAGGGGTAAGCTCGGGCTATAGTGAACTAACGAGCTCTTTAATAAATTCCATGGTAAGAACCAAGACGGCATCTGCATCAATGTGCTTAAAAAGCGATGTGGATGTGAAATTGGTCGACATGGGCACGAGGCATGAGATAAATGACGCAAGGGTTATCAAGCATCGCTTCGGAAGCGAAACTAAGAATTTTGCAAAAGAGCCTGCGATGGATTACGATACTTGCATAGATGCGGTCATGGTTGGAGTGGACTTGGTGCTGGAGAGTGATTATGATCTATATATAGTTGGCGAGCTTGGAATTGCAAATACAACTACCTCAAGCGCAATAATGGCAGCACTATTTCATGAAGATGGAAAAGATGTAGTAGGACGAGGTGCAGGGCTTGATGATGAGGGAATGATTAAAAAGACCAGAGTCATCGACGATGCGATAAAAAAATATGATTTATATAATAAAACGCCTCTTGAAATACTCGCAATTATTGGCGGATATGAAATAGCTGGCATGGTTGGAGTATTTTTAGGGGCTGCTTATAAATCTCGCCCAGTTATAATTGACGGCTTCATCGCCGCAGTTGCAGCAGTTCTCGCTGCTCATTTAAATGAAAATGTCAAGGACTATTTAATAGCATCTCATCTAAGTGGAGAAAGACAAATGAAAAAGCTACTAGACTATCTTGGATTAAAGGCACATCTTAATATGGACATGAGGCTTGGCGAAGGAACAGGGGCTCTATTGATGGTAGATATGCTAGATACTGCAATATTTTTGTTAAAGCATATGGGTCGATGGAATGAGATAAATATTAGAGATGAATTATTTAATATCAGAGAGGATGACTAAATATGATAACAGTTGTAACAGGTGGTGCTAGATGCGGCAAGAGCGACTATGCTGAGGCAATCTATAAAGACACTAGCGACGTATGTTATATTGCGACCTCTATTATAACTGATGATGAAATGAAAGAGAGGGTTCGCCTGCATAGAGAGAGGCGTAATCCTTCTTGGAGAACGTATGAAGGCTATAAAAATATTATAAATGCAGTGGGAGATGAGAAGAATTATTTGCTCGATTGTGTAACTCTCTTAATAAGCAATATAATGTTTGAAATATGCGGCAATACTGAAATCAATGATGAGCTAGCTAAGATGACAGAAAAAAGGGCGATGAATGAATTGACATCGCTCATCTATGCCATTAAAAAAGAGGATAAGAATCTAGTAATAGTAACTAACGAGCTAGGAAGTGGCATAGTACCTGAAAATAAAATCTCGAGATATTATCGAGACATAGCAGGCAGAGTCAATAGAAAGATTACTGAACTTGCTGATAAGGCGGTCTTAATAGTGATGGGTTGCGAGGTAGTTTTAAAATGAAATTGATATATGGGCTGATTATCGCATTTGGATTTTTAACAAGACTTCCCATTGCAAAAAAAGTCAATTGGAACAAAGAAAATATTTCAATAGCAATCCCGCTTTTTCCAGTAGTCGGCTTAGTGATGGGGACGCTTTTATATATAATTATTTTATTGCTAAAAAAAACTCCGTTAATTGGTGAGTTAAATGCGCTTATAATATTATTTACTTGGCTAATTTTAACTGGTGGACTTCATATGGATGGACTAAGTGATTTAGTAGATGCACTTTCATCTAATAGTGATCGCAATCGGACTCTCGAAATAATGAGCGATTCTCATATAGGGGCTTTTGGGGTAATTTCAATTGTAATGCAATTGCTTTCAAAATATATATTGTTACTTGGACTCATAAATTATAATTGCAATTTTTTAATGTCGCTAATTATTCCAAGGCTAATGGCATCATATGCTATAATCAATTATGACACAGCAAAAAAAAATGGGTTTGCAGCTTTTTTTAAATCGTCTGTTTCAAGAGTTCATAATATCTATACCGCTATTGTTGGCGTTTTTTCATTTATAATTGCATTAATTATAACAAAGAATATGGTCATAAACTTAGCGGCAAGTCTTATTACAATAATTTTTTTATTATTGTTTTATCATTCGATTGATAAAAAATTAGGTGGACTTACGGGAGATGTTTATGGGGCGAGCGTCGAAATCGGGGAAAGCGTGTATTTATCAATATTATTTATCTTAAGACTTTGTCAAATATGATTGACAAAGTCTTAATTTTATTGTAATATATAAGTGTTGGAAAAATAAAAGAAGAGAGGTGCGAGATGATATTACATAAGAATAATAGAAATAGAAATCTAGCTCAAGGGCTCTAATCTAGTTTAGCTCATGTGAATGAGTATAAATGGGCTCTTGAGCAAAATCATCTGGACAACTAAAAAAATTTGGGCGGATTTATCCGCTTATTTGACATGTGAATAGGAGAATGAGATGATAAAATCAATTTATTATAGCATTAAAACAGTCTTCTCTTTAGATGCTTTAAATGCTATTTTATATATTATTTGCTCGATAGTATCGGGCTTAATTGCACCACTTACAGTTGTATGGACGGCAAAATCAATCGAGGCAATAACAGGATATTTAAGTGGGGTGGCTAGTTTTGAGATTGCAATTAAAAATATAATTATATTATTGTCATTAATTGCATTTGATGGAGTGAAGTCATTTATCAATAATTTTTTGAGCATTAGCCTTGAAAAAAATATATCCAATAAATTATCGATTAAATTAATAGACAAACTCGGAACCACAAAATGGGATAAACTTGCAGATCCAACTATGCAAGATGATATTAAACTGATGGGAAGTAAGCCTTGGAGCGATATTGTAAGGGGCTTTACTTCTAGTTTTGAATTTATAGAAGTGATAATAAAGATGCTAGGGCTTACTATAGTTTTATTTAGTATATATTGGTTACTTGGAGTGGTTCATTTTATATTGATTGCACTGGATTCATTTATATCTTTTTATACTAATAAAATCATGAATGAGATGTTTAACAATATAAGTGCGACTGAAAGAGAGGCGGAAAATCTCTACAATATACTTGGCAACAAGAGTTCACTAGTTGAACTAAAGATCTTTGGTGCAAGCGATTATATCGAAGACAAGTATAAAAAATATAATAAAAAACAATTTGATGAAAGACTTGGAACCACGATTAAGGCACAACGAACAAATTTGCTTGGATCTGTTGCAAGTGTATTGTGGGTGATATTCTTGCTTGGATTTTCAGTATGGGAGCTTGTTCACGGGAATATCAGCTATGGTATATTTTCCGCACTAATTACACTTAGATCTCAGAGCATCGACTTTGGTGAAACTATAGCATTTATTTCTTGGAATTTTACCGATATTACAAAGACAGTGCTTGCTGTTAAAAAAATACTTGAGATAGATTGTGAAACCAATCTCGATAATACCGATAATACAGTAGAGGATGATAGAATAATATTTAAAGATGTGTATTTTAACTATCCAAATTCTACTAATGAGATATTTAGCGGACTTGATCTTGTTATCGATACCAATAAGACTACGGCAATTGTCGGAGCTAACGGTGCAGGAAAGTCCACAATAGTAAAGTTAATTGCAGGACTATATAAGCCTAGCTCGGGCAAGGTAGTAGTCTCTGGGATTGATCCATATTATGCAGACAATATCGACTTATATAAAAGACTTAGCATAGTATATCAGGATTTTATGAATTATGAGATGAATTTATTTGACAACATCACTATGGGTCACGGCATCGAGGTCAATAAAGAGATGCTAAAACTATCTGGATTGGAAAAATATGATTATAATCCAAATATCGGCAAACTTTATGATGATGGAATTGAAATTTCAGGTGGCGAAGCCCAAAGACTTGCAATTGCAAGGGCAATCAATTCTCCATCTAAATACTTGATATTCGATGAGCCAACTGCTAGCATGGATCCCGACTATGAGGAAAATATGTATGAAAATATTGCGGAGATATTAAAAAGTCGTGGAGCTCTTATAATATCGCATAGGCTTGTCTTAACAAAGTTGGTAGATGAGATAATAGTATTGGAAGATGGCGCTATAAGAGAAAGGGGCAGCCATGATGAATTAATGCAAGCATGCGGGCTTTATCAAAAAATGTATAACGAGCAATCCAGTTGGTATACCGATGATCAAAAGGCAGGTGAGCATCGTGAATAAATTATTTAGGTCGATTAAAGAGGGCTTTAAAGTTAGTCCGATTGGATCTCTAACCACGCTTTGCTATCTAATTTATAGCTCTATTATTAAAGCGATAAATGTGGTTTTAATAGCAAATATATTGGACTGTGGACTAGAGGTGATAAATGGCTCCTCACCGGAGGATCTAATTAAAAATACCCTTATATATCTCGTGCTATACCTCATATATCAAGGATTTAGTTATTATTATTCCATTGCCATGAATGGATATTTATTTGAAAAGAGCAATTTTTATTTTAGAGAAAAACTCAATCATAAAAATGCAAACATGCGTGCGATAGACTTTGAAGATGCAAGCATACTCGATATGAAAAAAAGAGCCGAGCTTGCAATAGACGATGAGATAGTTCCGTTAATAGTGCTTAGGCTATTTAAGATATTTAGCGAAATATTAACTGTTATTTTGGTGATGCTTGCGCTTATTAAATTTGATTATAGATTTGTAATAATTGGACTTATATCCATAATTCCATTTTTTATAATCAGCTTGATTAGAGGCAAGAGCTTCTATCAATTAAAAAATATCGAAGCACGTAATGAAAGAAAGCTAGAATATATATTTTCGCTATTTACAAATATCAAGACCAATCGTGAAATCAAATCCACTGCATCACACGATTTTTTTAGGAATAGATATAAGACTGAAAGACAGGAGCTCAATAAAAAATTCTATCGAGAAAGATTTAAAGATGCCGCAAGCATGATGCTATGCGATATAATTAGAATATTGGGCTATGCCATTGCAATGGGCTTTACAATTCATCTTATCTTAAAGGGAGAATTAAGTGTTGGTGGATTTGGGGGAGCAATATATGCCTTTACAAGCATGCAAGAGGCATGTACATTTTTCTTAAATAGAATTGGAGAATTGCCAGGCGAGTTATCATATGCAAATGATTATTTTAAATATATCGATATGGACGAAGAATATATCGAACACTCAGTAGACTTTGGAGATATAAAATTAAATGAGATCGGTTTTTCATATCCTAACTCAGAGCCTATAATAGACGGACTAAACCTTGATATAAAAGAGGGAGAAACCGTTGCCATTGTAGGGTTAAATGGTGCCGGCAAGACAACTCTAACTAAGTTAGTCATGGGCATTTATGAGAATGATTCGGGAGAGATTACTTTTAATAAAAAAGCAGTAGATAGGACCAATAAGCTAAATCGAGACGATATATCAATAGTAAGCCAAAATATCTATAATTATAAATTGAGCATTCGCGAGATGGTCGCTCTCTCAAACCTAGATAAAATAGACGATGATGCTGCAATCATATCTGCATTAGATAGTGCAGGGCTAACTTATCTACTAGATAAGTATGAGCTTAACTCAAGGGTTGGTCAAGAATTTGGTGGAATTGAGCTAAGTGGAGGAGAGATGGAAAGGCTTGCTATTGCAAGGGCAATATTTAAAGACAGCTCTTTATATGTGCTAGATGAGCCGACCGCTGCAATCGATCCAATCGAAGAGAGCAATTTATTAAAAAAGATTTTAAATATGTCAAAGGGCAAAACTTCGATAATAGTAACCCATAGATTGGGCATATGTAGAAGTGTTGACAAAGTTGTATTGCTAAAAGACGGTAGAATTATAGAATCGGGTAGTCATGATGAACTAATTAATTTAAAAGGTGATTACTATGAACTCTATAATAAGCAAGCAAAATTTTATAATTAGAGCAAATAAAAATTCCCACAAATTGTGGGAATTTTTTAGTGCGAATAATACTCAACTACGAGAACGTCTTCGATTTCAATTGGAATTTCTTCTCTTTCTGGCATCTTAACGAGCTTTGCTGAGAATTTATTTTCGTCTTTAACGATATATGGATAAGCGCTTGCGCCTGCAAAATTATCCTTGAACATATCGTTTGAACGACTCTTTTCTCTTAGCGAGATTTCATCTCCGACAAGAACCTGATAGCTTGGACGGTCGACTTTTTTGCCATTTACTAAAATATGTCCATGAACTACCATTTGTCTTGCTTGACGAATAGACGATGCAAAACCAGCACGATAGACTAGATTGTCTAGTCTTGTTTCTAATAATTTTATTAGTGCGTGGCCTGTTTGATCTTTAGATTTTCTTGCCTTTTCGAAATAACGAGCAATTTGATTTTCTGGTACTTGATAATATGCTCTTAATCTTTGCTTTTCTAGGAGTTGTCCGCCATAGTTACTTAACTTTTTGTCTGAGCGGGCTGCTCCCTTCTTCATTCCTTTGTTTGCCTTTGGAAGATTGAAAACATTAAGACCTAGACGTCTAACAATCTTCACTCTTGGGCCGTATAAACTACTCATGTGAATCACCTTTCCTATTTTGGATTTGCCGCGGTATTCGTTATTAATTATAGACGAAATAAATCGATTTGTCAAGCATAATTGGGTAAAAATAAGTAACAAATTAAGGAGAACTATAAATGTATAATTTTGATGAATATGAATTGGACAAGAAGGATATTATAGATGCCAAAGTAAAGGATTTGGGAGATAATTTAGATAAGCTGCTTAGAGTTCTAAGGAAAGAGGATATTACAACTATTGTAATGATAGAAGGCTTTGAGTCGGCGGGTCGAGGAGACATGATGAAATATATAATGAGATACTTAGATAAGCGCTATGCAGATGTGGCTACATTTGAGAGAGTAGAATATAAAAAACACAAGCTCTATAGTCAGATCTTTTGGTGGAATATGCCTAAGCGTGGCCATTTTAAATTGTTTGACCGCTCACTATATCGCGGTCTTCTTCGCATGCCTAAGCGCGATGATCATGATATTCATTTAAAAAATAGATTGGACGCGATTAAAAATATGGAAAAATTGCTCTATGACGACGATGTTATTGTAATAAAATATTTTTTAAATATTTCCAAAGAAGAGCAAAAGGATAGAATAAAGAAAATGAAGGAAGATAAATATCTAGACATCTATATCGATAAAAAAGATGTTGAAGAAAATAAACATTATGAGGAATACAAGACACATTATGAAAATATAATAAATCTAAGTGATTTTGAATTTTCGCCTTGGAGCATAATTCCATCAAATAATATAAAAGATGCGAGTTTATATGTAATAAATGATATAATTATGCGTCTACAAAGTGAGAGGGAAAGGATATTATATAATAGAAGAAAATCTAATAAATTTAGTGAAAAAGAAGTGGAAGATATATTAAAAAAATATCCACCTGAGAATAATAAATTGAGCAAAGAAGAGTATAAAAAGAGATTGAAGCCACTTCAAAAAAGAGCCTATGAGCTTCAACTTGAATTGATTGAACGTGGGAAAAATGTCGTAGTTGCATTCGAAGGAATGGATGCAGCAGGAAAAGGCGGCGGAATAAAAAGACTATTAAAATATATGGATCCGAGGAATGCGCATGTGCATACCGTGGCGAGCCCGACCGAGCATGAGAATAGTTTTAACTATTTGTGGAGATTTTATAGGGATTTTCCACGCGATAGAGAGATTGCGATATTTGATAGATCGTGGTATGGAAGAGTGCTAGTTGAACGAGTTGAAGGCTTTGCAACAAGAAGTGAGTGGCAAAGAGCTTATAATGAAATAAATAATATGGAAAAAGAGCTGACCGATAGTGGAATAATCGTGATGAAATTCTTTTTGAATATCTCACTTGATGAGCAGATGAAACGATTTAAAGAACGAGAGGAAGATCCAGATAAAAATTATAAGATCACCGATGATGATTGGCGCAATAGGGAAAAATTTCCTGATTATTATAGAGCATTTAACGAGATGCTTGCTCTTACCAATTCGAAAAATGCACCATGGTATATTATAAGTAGTGATGATAAGAGATATGCAAGAATTCAAATACTAGAAAAATTTATTGCATGGATTGAGGAAAATCTAAAATAATAGATATTTTTAACATGTTTTTTACAAATAGATGTTATACTAATTTTATGGGGGAATAATGAAATACGCAGTAATAGATATTGGTTCCAATACTATAAGGATGAGCCTTTTTAACGAAGAAGCTGGCTCTATTAAAGAACTTTTAAATAAAAAATCGACAGCAGGACTCGCTAGCTATGTAAAAAGTGGCTACATGACTCAAAAGGGTATAGATAAACTCATTCGTATACTGAATAATTTCCTAAGGATTGCATATGAATTTGATTTTGAGAAGATATTGATGTTTGCAACCGCCTCTCTTAGAAATATTGAAAATAAAGACGAGGTCTTATCAACAGTAGAAAGAGAAGTAGGACATAAGATAGATTTAATCGATGGAGAAAGAGAAGCGCTATATGGCTATGTCGGCTTGTCAGAAGAGTATGATGTAGTTTGTGGCACTATGATAGATATTGGAGGTGGTTCAACCGAGATCACCATTATAAAAGATGGCGCAATTGCGAAGGAGGTATCCCTACCTGAAGGTTCGCTATCGCTTTTCACCAAATATTCCTCAAATCTTTTTCCAAAAAAATCCGAAATAAAAGATATGAAAAATCAAATTAGACAGCTCTTAAAGCCTTTTAAATTGAAGATGAAGAATGTAAATGTGCTATATAGTGCAGGAGGAACGGCAAGAGCCGCTGGTAATATTGCCATGGAATTAAATCAATTGCCATCCAATAGAGATATTCCAGCTGAATTTATATATAAGATGTTTGATAAATTGATATCGAAAGATAAGGAAGTAATCTCCCAAGTATTAAAAGTCGCCCCCGATAGAATTCACACTATAATTCCGGGGCTAGTAATATTAGTAGAGATCTTAAGAAAGACGGGAGCAGAAAAGCTTTTGATCTCTAAAAATGGAATAAGAGAGGGATATTTAATAAGTTATTTAAAAGAATAGGAGGACTTATGGAGGAGATTGGTCAAGATGTGGTTGATAACAAGCTGCAATCGGAAAAGGAAGAAATATATAATATAGCTCAAAATCGCGAGTTGTCATGGCTAAAATTTAATCAAAGAGTACTTCATGAGGCAGTGGATAAATCAGTGCCTTTATATGAAAAGCTAAAATTCATCTCTATTTTTGTCTCCAATATGAAGGAGTTTTTTATGGTGCGCGTGGGAAGCCTTGAAGATTTATTACTTGTAAACGAGCCTGCGATTGACAATAAAACCGGCATGAGCGTCAATGAACAATTGATGGCTATATTCAAGGAGACAAGATCATTATATAAGGAAAAAGATTCCATATATTTAAGTGTCGAGCACGGCTTTCGTGAAGAGGGCATATTTTGTGTAGATATCGATGAGCTTGTAGATGCCGACAAGAGAATATTGGAGACCATATTTCGCCACCAAATAGAACCAATCCTTAGTCCAATGGTAATTGATAAATATCATCCATTTCCATTTCTTGAAAATACTGAATTATATTTATGTGCCGAATTAAAATTAGATGATAAAGATATGACAGGCATAGTTCAAGTGCCAAAGATGCTACCGCCTTATTTTAAATTGCCGGGAGAAAATCTAAGATATATATTAACTGAAAAAATAATAGAATATTTTTTACCAGAGATATATAAGCAATATAAAATCAACTTTAGATGCGTGATATCGGCTACTAGAAATGCAGATATATCCATCGAGTCTGAAATGCTTGAAGATGATGAAGACGATTATAGAAATCTTATGAGAAAGGCTCTTAAAAAACGCCAACGCTTGCAATGCGTACGTTTGACAACTTCACTAGAGCTTCCAAGTAAAATCAAAAAATTCTTAATGAAGCATTTAAATATACTCGATGAGCAGATTTTTGTAACGACCACACCTCTTAATATGAAATATGTCTTTAAGCTAGAAGGCGACATACCGGAAAAAATATTAAAGCAAATCTCATATGAGCCATTTAAACCACAGAGAAATCCTGACTTTAAAAAGGATATGCCACTTATGAGGCAAGTGGAAGAAAGGGATTTTCTGTTAATTTATCCATTTGAAGACATGGGCCATTATATAGAGTTACTTGAGGAGGCGGCCAACGATCCCGATGTAGTCTCAATTAAGATCACGATATATCGACTTGCAAAAAACTCAAAAGTCGTTCAAGCCCTTATGAAAGCGGCAGAAAATGGCAAGGAAGTACTTGCTTTAATGGAATTAAGAGCGAGATTCGATGAGCAAAACAATATCGACTATACTGATGAACTATATAATGCAGGCTGCAAGATAATTTATGGAATAGAAGAGTATAAAGTCCACTCCAAAGTAACTCTAATAACTTATAAAAAATCAGGTGGACTTAGCTATATTACTCAAATTGGCACCGGAAATTACAATGAGTCCACCTCCAAACAATATACTGATGCCTCATTTATAACATCCGACCAAGTTATTGGAGAAGATGCTGCAAAATTCTTCCAAAAGATGACCTTAGGGGAACTCGATGGAGAATATAATAAATTAATCCAAGCTCCATCTACTTTTAAGAGCTCTCTTATGAACTTGATCGACGAGGAAATAAAAAAAGGAAATGAGGGAAGAATATTTTTTAAATTCAACTCCTTCACAGATAAGGACTTTATATTAAAGCTTGCTGAGGCAAGTCAAGCTGGAGTAAAGATAAGGCTAAATATCAGAGGCATATGTTGTCTTATTCCAGGAATTAAAGGACTGACTGAAAATATTGAAGTAAGAAGCATAGTAGGAAGATATCTCGAACATACAAGAGTATATAAATTTGGAGAAGGCGAAGACTCTATAATATATATTGGTTCGGCAGACTTGATGACTAGAAATACTATGAGAAGAGTTGAGGTAGCTTGTCCAATAGAAGCACCATATCTAAAAGAAAAGATCAATAGCTATCTCGATTATATTTGGAAAGATAATCTAAAGGCAAGACGCCTTCAAATCGATGGCAATTATGGCTTTATTCACTTCGACAATACCGAAGAGCCCTTTTGCGCACAAGATGCCGAGATGCTTCGTGCAATAGAAAATGCAAATAAAAGGCAAGAAGTAAAGGAAGATAAAAGTTTTATAAATAAAATAACAAATTGGTTCAAAAATACTTTCAAATAGTTAATAGCCCTGACGATCTTATGTTGGGGCTATTATTTTAGTAAAATACACATGTCAAATATAGATGATTTTTTAGATAAATACATATATGTAAAAGCCTCAAGGGTTGATATCCTTGAGGCTTATTTTTATTGGAATTTAGAATCGTCTACACTGTTTAGATATTCGACAATTGGTTCCATGGTCTTTTTAATCGTACCATCGATAAATGGATTTTCAAGTCCTGCAAGTTCAACTAGTTGTAAGAAAGGCTTAGTGCCACCTGCCTTACATAATCTTAAATAACTTTCCCATGCGCTCTTGTGATCGTCGCGGTCTTTTTTCCAAAATTGGAATGCACAGACTTGAGCCAAAGTATAGTCGATATAGTAAAATGGCGAGCCAAAGATATGTCCTTGTCTAAACCAAAATCCACCTTTATCTAAGAAGTCTATATCCGCATAATCTCTGTGAGGGAGATATTTTTTCTCAAGCTCTCTATATTTAGCGCGTCTCATTTCTGGAGTGTCATCCACATTTTCATATACATAATGTTGGAACTCGTCGACAAGTGCTCCATATGGAAGAAATAGCAGAGCTCCTTGAAGATGAGAGAACTTGAATTTTTCTTCATCATTTTCAAAGAATAAATTCATCCATGGCCAAGTGAAAAATTCCATGCTCATAGAGTGAATTTCAGCTGATTCCATGCCTGGCCAAATATATTCGGAAATATAATCTCGTGAGTTAAATACTTGGAAAGCATGTCCTGCTTCGTGAGTTAAAACCTCAACGTCATGGGTTGTGCCATTGAAATTAGCAAAGATAAATGGAGATTGATATTTTGGAATATAAGTGCAATATCCTCCTCCAGCTTTGCCAGGCTTGCTCTCAAGGTCGAAGAGATCTCTTTCTATCATAAAGTTGAAGAAATTATCGGTCTCGGGCGATAATTCACTATACATCTTCTTGGCGTTATTTAAGCAAAATTCAAGTCCGCCATGTGGCTTGGCATTGCCACTCTTAAATTGGAGTGACTCATCGTAGAATTTCATATCCTCAATTCCGATGCGCTTTGCTTGCCTTTTTCTCAATTCAGTTGCAATTGGCACGACGACTTCGACTATTTGATCGCGATAGCTTTTAACATCATTAGCATCGTAGTCTACACGTCCCATTCTCTTGTAGCCAAGCTCTACATAGTTTTTATATCCAAGTTTTTTGGCCATTTTATCCCTTACATGGACGAGCTTGTCATATATTTCATCGTATTTGTCGCAGTTGGTGTTAAAGAAATTGGCAACCTCTTTAGTTGCTCTTTCACGAACGGCTCTATCTGCATCTTGAGTATATTTTCCTATTTGAGTTAGATTTAGCTTTTCACCATCCCAGTCTATTTCACAAGAGGCGCTTAGCTTTTGATACTCGGTTGAGAGTTTTGATTCTTCGATTAAGTCCTCCATTATTTCACTCTTAAAGGTCAAGAGATCGTTTTCATATTTTTGGAAAAGATATTTGCCAAGTCTATCCTCTAATTCACTTCTGAATTTGCTTTCAACAAAAGCCTTTTTATATTCTACAAGTGCTTCCTCAAGTACGGGAGAATTTTCTTGTAAAAACTCAATTTCCTTTTCGTAGAACTCATCTTTGGTGTTGATCGAATTTCTAATTGAACAAATAGTTGCCATAGAGTCGAATTCATCAAACGAAGAGCTAATACGAGCGTAAGTATCGTAAGCTTCATCGGTTGAGCTTGCATTAATAAGAGCTTCTCTTTGCTCTAATATGACCTTCTTAATCTCACCGATATCAGGTCTTTTGTATTCGAAGTCTTTAAACTTAAATACTACATTGTCTTGTAAATTGTTATTATCCATAATTCCTCCTAACAATTAAATTATACCCGAAAAGAGTAAATTAAACAAGTTCGTTGCTTGAATCATATACTTAAATCGGGTATAATAATTTTAGGTGAATTATGGGGATTTTATATATAGTGCCAACGCCAATTGGCAATTTAAAAGATATTACAATTAGATCACTTGAAGTCTTAAAGAGCGTGGATACAATCTATTGCGAAGATACAAGGCATTCTAAAATACTTATGAATGAATATGATATTAGAGCAAGTCTAAAGAGCTTTCACAAATTCAACGAACGCTCTCGCATCGATGAAATAATAGCATTGCTAGATAAAAAGGATATTGCAATAATTAGCGATGCTGGCACGCCGGGAATTAGCGATCCTTGCTCTTTACTTGTAGAAGAGGCAAGGTCTTTGAATAAAAAGATAATAACTCTTCCAGGTGCTACGGCATTTGTCCCAGCTCTTGTATCATCGGGACTTGATACCAGCAGATTTTTATTTGTAGGCTTTTTATCACAAAAAAAGGGAGAGAGATTAAGGACTTTGGAAGATCTAAAGGAAGTTAAATCCACCATTATTTTTTATGAGTCACCTCATCATATAAATGAGACTCTTAAGGATATGCTAGATGTATTTGGCAATAGAAATATATCCATAGCCCGCGAGATCTCAAAAATCTACGAGGAGCATATATCGACAGATATCAAGACGGCAGTTGATATGGATTTTAGAGGAGAATTAGTTATAGTTGTTGAGGGAGCGAAGGAGATAAAAAAAGATTTTAGACTCCATGTTGATCATTTTAGAAGCATGGGCATGAGCAATAAAGATATATTAAAGGAAGTTTTAAAATTGGATCGTGAATTTAAGCGCAATGAAGTCTATCAATATCTTGTGGAGAATAAGCATGAATAATTCCAATAGAGAAGATATTTTTAAAGAATTCAATGATAAATTAAGGGAGAATTTCAATGCGATTGACCGAAGTTCTTTGCGTGATAGATTAAAGGATATTGGTGAATTTTATAATGCAAGGCATTTAAAAAAGGAAGAGTTACTAAAATACATGCCAGGCTCGGTTGGTGCGGTTGATGGCTCGGTAAATTCATTTGGAGGAGCTGAGCCCAATAATTTGTCGCTATTATCAGCATGCTATTTGCCCGATTTACTTCGCGAGCGCTTTGACAATTATAGGCTAATTAGTCCGCTTGTTGGCGACGACATCTCTCCAATTGTAGAGCTTGCAAAGCTAGAGATAGAAACGGCATATGAGGGCATAAAAAAATATAATAGCAAAGCATTGCTCCTTGATGGAGGCTTTATAAGATTTCTTGTAGCAGATGAATATGCTTTTTTGGATTTAATAGAAGAGTGCAAAATTCGAGATGCACTATTAATCGGAGTAATTGAAGATATAAAGAGCAAGCAGGCAGCAGAGGGCATTGGGGAGAGCTGTTATGACCGTGAGATATTCTTTGGATTGTTAAAGAAAAATGAGGCCTTTATACTTGGCAAGGACTATCTTAAAAATGAGAATATAGGCACCGCCTATTTTCGCCCAGCATGGACGCCTGAAGTCATTGCAATTGATTATCCGATACTAGATGAGGGGAGAATTTATTCGATGATAGACTTGGTGCTTGCGCTTACCCCCGAGTCAAGTCGGGGCATTCCAATGATATTAGACATGGTAGATAAATATACTAAACTAAGCGATAAGGATATGGAACGATTTATCTTGACATATATCGATGAGGATTTAAGAAGAGTTTATTTAGATGAGGCAAGAAAGAAGAGGTGGATGTGATGAAAGTAGTTGGATTAACAAGTCAAAGCGAGGCATATATAATTGACAATACTAGGCCTATTAGAATAAATGAATATTTAAAGATATTAGACCCTTTGCAGGGAGATTTAATTTGCGAGACTACCGAGACTCATACTTATAATCGATTTATGCCACTTGATCCCAATAGCGACATGGCAGATAAGAGAGTGCTAGAGAGTATGAAGCTCTTGGGATATGATATCGACAGCGAGAAGATATATTTTGCAAAGGTTAGACTATTAAATGAGGCATCTTATCCAATAGAAACGGGTAGTGAGGTAGTTACGCCGACCTTTGATGAGGTAAAGAATATATTAATAACTACCACACCCGAAAAAGGCCTAGTTCTCGGTGCAATAAAAAACACTGACGATCTTTATGATGGAGCAGATGATAATCTAAAAGATTTATTTACTGTATATCAAGCTGGAGAAGAGATAGCTCAAGACGAACTGCCGCTTTTATTTGACCTCTGGAAGATGAAAGACTATCCACACATTGGCATATTTGGAGGAAGTGGCAGCGGTAAAAGCTATGGACTTCGCGTCATGATAGAGGAATTGATGAGGCTTGGCATTCCGACTATAATAGCCGATCCACATAACGAGATGACTTTTGTATCGGATGATAATAGATTTGACAATAAATACAATGTCTTTCAAGTTGGCGTAAATATCGGAATTGATTTTAAAGAGCTAAGCCCGCTTGATCTAAATTATTTAATCGAATCAAGAAGTGGAATGACCGAGGCTATGAAGTCGGCGGTTGAAGATATGCTAGTTAAAAATGAATCGAAAGAGTCCTTTATTAATAAATTAAATGACATCATCGACATATTAAATGAAGGCGATGCTGAAAGCCTTTTAAAGCTTGCCAATTCAGGTGCACCAATCGATTCTTCAATAAAAAATAGAGTCGATAAGGCAAAGCTATATGAAAGATATTTAAGAACAGCAAATTTAAGTGTATTAAAGGGCATCAGCTGGAGATTTAATCAGCTAAACAAACTTGGAATATTTGATGCAAAAAAAGGCGACGATTTCAATGCTATTAAAGCGGGCAAGACCGTAGTAATTGAAGGCAACAAACGTGAACTGACTGTCTATATGAGTTATATAATTAAAAAAATGTATGAGCTAAGGAGAAATTATCTCGATAATAAAACAGCAACTGGATCAAATAGCAACTATTTTCCGCCATTTGTAATAATAATTGACGAAGCGCATAATTTTGCTCCACGAGGCGATCAAGGAGATAAAAGTCCCGCAAAATCCATTATAAGGGAAATAGCTCAAGAGGGCAGAAAATATGGAGTATTTTTAATACTGGCAACGCAAAGACCAAGCATACTAGACGACACCTCTACAGCTCAATTAAATAGCAAATTTTTATTTAGAACCACTCGTGATACAGATATAAAAACGATAAGAGAGGAGACGGACATCTCAAGTGAAGAGGCAGCAAGACTTCCATATCTAAAAAGTGGGGATGTCTTTTATTCAAGTGCAATCATGGGTCGTACGATGTTTTTAAGAATAAGATCGGCAATAAGCCATCAGCCTAAGAGCGAAAACCCATTTGATGAACTTATTGAAAATAAAAAAAGAACCAATGATAAAATGCTAGAAATACTGCAAAAGTATTTTCCAATTGGCGAAATGGACTATCCACGCATATTAAGCGATATCGAGCTTGAAGGCGTAAGTTATTCAGTTACGGAGTTAAATGGCGTATTAGATGACATGGTTAAATCAAACATGATAGATGTAGAAGACACTGTATTGGGGAGAAGATATATATGCAAGAAATAGAGAAAAAAGCAGGCAGAGCCGAACAAAAATTAAAGATAATGATAGTCTCAACTGAGACAGTTCCATTTATCAAAGTAACCAATACTTCTGAATTTGTCTACAATACTTCAAGAAGCTATCTCAATCGTCATCATGAAGTCTTGGTAGTAATGCCGCTATTTCGTTCCATCAAAACCAAATATGAATCAAGCCTTAGATATATCACCAATTTCACTGTCGATATGAATTTTTCTATCCACACCGCCTCGATATTATCACTCGACGTAGAGGGAGTAATGCACTATTTTATCGATAGCGAAACTTATTTCAATCGCAATAGAATAATTGGGGAAGAGGACGACTGCGAAAGATTTATATTTTTTAATAAGGCGGTAATAAAGCTAATAGACGAGCTTGATCTTGCTCCAGATATAATAAATGTGCAGGACTTTACCACCTCGCTTATTCCAAGCTATGTAAAAAAAAGAGCCATATCAGATGAGCGCTTTCAAAAGATAAAGACTGTCCTAACATTGCACAATATAAGAAATCAAGGGATATATCCGGCAGAGGATTCCGTCGCCTGCGAATTGCCAAGTAGCATGATAATGGATGATGAATATAAATTTTATCCATCGGTCAATTTCTTGAAAAGTGGAATTGAATCAAGCGATTATATTACTTTTCCATCTCCATCATTTAAAGAAGAATGTCAAAGCCCCTATTCAGCAGAAAGACTAGATAAAATATTTCGAGCCAATTCATACAAGATGATTGGCATATTAGATGGCATAGACTACATGAGATATGATCCATCGCGTGACATGTCCATATTTCAAAACTTCGACATCGACAACTTAGAAGATCGAGCAGTAAATAAAATGGGTCTGATGAATTATTATAATCTCACCGGTGCCGACAGAATACTAATGTGCGTAGTAGGTAAGCTCTACACTAGAAAGGGCATCGATCTACTAGTAGACAACATGGAATTTATATTAGAAAATAATATAAATCTAATAGTCATGGGAACGGGCGAGCCAAATCTTGAAGATGAGCTAATCGATTATCAATTAAAATATCCCGAGCATCTATCGGTCAAATTATATATGAACGAAAAAGAAGCGGTAAGAACCTTTGCAGGCTGCGATTTTCATCTAATGCCATCTCGAAGTGAAATAGCAAGCATCAATCAACTAATTGCAATGAGATATGGCGCCGTCCCAATCGTCCGTGAAACGGGAACTCTTAAAGACTCTGTGCGAGAATATAATAAATTCACCAAAAAAGGCGAGGGCATAGTTTTCACCAATCAAACCTCGCGCGATTTTAGAAACGCAATATTAAAAGCCAAGGACATCTATTATAACAAGAAAGACATATTAAATCGCATGCAGTTAAATGGAATGAAAAAAGACTTCTCGTGGCAAGAAACAGCTGACATCTATCTACAAGTATTTAAAGAACTAGTCGAAATTGGTAAATAGACTGCAATCTTATTGGGCAAATTATATAATAATTATGGAGGTTGGTCTTATGTTAAAAATAGAGGAGATTCCGGTAGAGCGGGTAGATGAGTTTTGGAATATTCAATTTAAATATTTAGTAGATGATGGAATGATATTAACTAAAGAAGAAAAAGAATATTATCAAAGTCCTGAATATAGAGATATATTGGAGAGTTATATGTTAAGAAGCCCAGATACACTTCATATGGTATATTTTGTGCAGGATGGTGTTCGCATTGGTGCGTCCCAATATTGTATTTATAAAAGCGAGGATAGGAAGTGTTTTATTTTGGATTTTTGGATATTTCCTGAATTTAGAGGAGATGGCATGGGGCATAGATGTTTTAAAAAATTTGAAGAATATACCAAAAGTGATGGTGCAGCATACTATGCGCTTAATTATGCGAAAGAAGATTCTCGCAGATTTTGGCTTTCCAATGGATTCGTGGATAGTGGATTAGATGAATATGGCTCTCCTGTTATGATAAAACAAGACCATGCTTGCGATATTTATAAATTAAAATAGATCTAAAAATGAAAAGCGGGAGTTATACAAAAGGTTGAGGGTGAGCATTGCAAGATTTCTAAAAAAGCAATGCTTAACAATATTTTTTAATATTTCAACTATACTCTTTCTATCAAGAGCATTAATGAATGCCAACTCTAAAAGTCACTAGGGACTAATTAAGAGGTAGTTTGCTTGTGCGGGAAATATTGTTAAGAAAAAAAACTACCGGTCTCGCCGGTAGTTTTTGGTTTTTATAGTTCATTTAGTTTTTCGATATATTCATCTCGGATTAGTTCATGCTCTTTTTCAAAATCGAGCGTGAGTTTACCAAGTCTATCCAATTCATTTTGATCGAGATTATTTTTTGCAAATATATAGACTACATTGTTTTCTTTTTCTATATGTCTATATAGCAGGTCGACATAAGCCATAATATGCCCGATCAATCTTAGTCTGTTGTGGTCATCGCTATTATTTTTAAATTGCAAAAGAGAATTGTTGATGGACAATACTTCATATCTTGCAAGGGAATGCTCAACTAGCATGCCATGAGTGATCAATTTATCGGCGACATCTCCAAGATTGTCGATCATGCTTTTAAAAAGAATTTCCTCTTCTTTTTTGTGATGAAGAAAGTCTGCATAATTTTTAATTATATCGATTGTCATTTCTATTTTACTTAAATCGACATCTTCTTTATTCATCAATTTCTGAGCAATGTCAACCATTTTTCCAAGAAGAGTTTTTATATTTTCATGCTCTTCCAATAGGACTTTTATGCTATAATTATCCAATTAATTTTTCCATATCACTTTCAACTTCGCCAATTGGTGCAATGTTAAAGTTTTCAACGAGGACTTTTAATACATTTTCTGAGATAAATGCAGGAAGTGTTGGCCCTAAGTGAATATTTTTAACTCCAAGGCTCAGTAGTGCAAGTAAAACTATTACAGCTTTTTGTTCATACCATGCAATATTATAGACTATTGGAAGCTCATTTATATCGTCAAGTCCAAATGCTTCTTTGAGATTAAGAGCAATGAGTGCAAGAGAGTAGCTGTCGTTGCATTGACCAGCATCTAGCACGCGTGGAATGCCATTTATATCTCCAAGCTCAAGCTTGTTATATCTATATTTGGCGCAACCTGCTGTTAATATTACTGTATCTTTTGGAAGGGCTTTTGCAAATTCTGTGTAGTAATTTCTGCCTCTTTGACGTCCATCACATCCGCCCATTACTACGAATTTTTTGATATCGCCAGCTTTTATTGCTTCGATTATCTTATCGGCAAGAGCCATTACCTGGCTATGAGCAAAACCGCCGATGATTGAGCCTGTTTCTATTTCCTTTGGTGGCTCGCAAGTCTTTGCCAGTTCAATGATCTCGCTAAAGTCCTTCTCTTCTCCAATATCGCCCTTTATATGCTTGCATCCTTCATATCCTGCGGCACCAGTTGTAAATAGTCTATCCTTGTAGCTTGGCTTAGGTGGGACTATGCAGTTTGTAGTCATTAGTATGGGGCCATTAAAGCTATCGAATTCATCTTTTTGTTGCCACCAAGCATTTCCATAATTGCCAACGAAATTGTCATATTTTTTGAATGCGGGATAATAATGGGCAGGTAGCATCTCGCTGTGAGTATATACATCAACTCCAGTGCCTTTTGTTTGCTCAAGAAGCATATAAAGATCCCTTAGGTCATGACCTGAAATTAAGATAGCAGGATTATTTCTAACTCCAATATTGACCTCTGTAATTTCAGGATTGCCATAGCTTGAAGTATTGGCATTATCAAGTAGAGCCATGCCCTTAACTCCAGCCTCGCCAGTTTTTAGTGTAAGAGCTACTAAATCGTTTACGCTTAGACTGTCGGAAAGTGTACTTGCAAGAGCTTCTTGAATAAATATATCGACTTCTTCGTCGTCTTTTAAGAGCGCATTTGCATGCTTGCTATAGGCACTCAAGCCTTTTAAGCCATAAGTTATAAGCTCTCTTAGGGAACGAATGTCCTCGTCTTTAGTGGAAAGAATTCCCACCTCCTTGGCCTTTGTTTCATATTGAGATTCGTCGCCATCCCATAGTTCTGCTTCGGTTAAATTTGATCTATCTTTTAGCGATTCCATCAATTCTTTTTTAAGCTTTAAAGTTGCGGTAACTTCTTTTTTAATAGCCCCAAGGTCAAAATTGGCATTGGTGATGGTGACAAATAGATTATATGTCACTCTGTGATTGATTTCTTTTGCAATTTCTACGCCTTCTTTTCTTAGTCTCGATACAACTAGGCTCAAAGCCTTGGTAACATAGACTAGAAGGTCTTGCATGATTGCGACCTCTGGTTTTTTGCCACAAACTCCAACCTTGGTGCATCCAGTACAATTTGCCGTCTCTTGACATTGATAACAAAACATTCTATCTTCCATAAAAAACCTCCATCTTTATATTGATTTGATATCCTAATTATATTATAATTAAAATACAATTATCCGTTGTTATAACAACGAAAGGAGTCAAAATGAAAATAAATATAAAAAATATTCATCTATTTAAGGATATCTCCGAGGATGAATTGAGAAAACTGTCGAGCAAGGTGGATATGAGTATTGATTCATTTAAAAAGGGCGAGTATATAATAAATGCCGGCGATATAGTAAAGAGGGTTGCTCTTTTAATCAAAGGAGAGGTTAGCATCGAACATTATGATCTTTGGGGTAATAAGCTCTTATTAAATTCACTAAAATCAGGCGAGATATTTTCTGAAAGCTATGCTTGCTTGCATGAAGTGCCTTGTATGGTAGATGTTGTAAGCATCGAAGATTCAGAAGTATTATTTATAGATATAAAAGATTTATTTAAATCGAGTGAATATGATCATATATCCCTTAAGCTGATTAAAAATCTATTGGAGATTTCATCTAAGAAAAATGTCAATCTATCGAGGAGGATATTTCAAAATTCATCGAAGACAATTAGAGGTCGCGTAATAAATTATCTATCATTTGAGGCAACAATTAATCATTCACTTGAATTTAAGATAAAATACAATCGCGAGGAATTATCCGATTATTTGGATGTCGATCGCAGTGCGCTTTCAAGTGAACTTAGTAAGATGAAAAAGGATGGATTAATAGACTATAGGAAAAATTATTTTAAGATTTTAGATGCGAAAATACTGCATTAAAAAAAGCCCACAGAAGGGCTTTTTATATTTATAATTATCTATTTCTCTCTCTTTTAATCACCATTAGTATTGCATAATAGGCAAGCGCCATTAGTGCAATTATAGCTAGATTTTTAAAATATTCTAGATTCATCTCTCCTATTGCATTGTTTTCTGCCACATAATAGACTGGGAAGAATTTACCGAAATTGAGGGCGGCCTTTGCCGTGAATTGTTTGGGGATAAATACTCCTGAGGTAAAGGCGAGTCCAAGCGATACCGCATTTACTATTGCAGTAAGTGCTTGATTGGTTGGTGCAACCTCGACTATTATATTTGTTAAGCCAAGAATGGCAAATATAAATACTATAAAGGTGAGTAGGCTTTTTACGAATATATTGATAGTAGATGGTGCAAGTCCAAAGACCATTGCAAAAAGCAGTACTAAAAATGTAATCGACGCTACAAATTCCCCTAATATAAGCTCCATTGTAAATCTTGGTACGCCATAGCTACTTATATTTATTCTTCTCATTATGAGCGGATTTTGATAGCTTTTTAATATTGCTCCGATTGAGAACATTATAATTATCATCAATATATAGGTTGAGCCATTTAGCATGGACTCTATTGCAAATTTATTTCTATCGATTTTGCTCATTTTGGTATTGGCTTCGACATTAAGCATATCAAGAGTCTTATCTACATCGAGATCATAATTTCTCAAATAGCCTATGATGGTATTTATGTCGAATTTCACATAATTTATATTGCTCTCAGTCTTTGAATAGAATGAAACTGCATCTTCATCTTTATTTAAGACTCTTTGGTCGAAGTCCTCAGGAATGGTAAGAGCAATATCATAAGTGCTAAGAACCACTTCCATCTTTTTATCTTCTTCAGTCATCTCTTTAAAGGTGAGATTATTATTGCTAAAATATTCTTCAAATATCTTTGACGCTTCACTATTTGAACGATTGTCGATTAATATATCCCTCTTAATTGGCTTGAAGCTAAGATCTTTGTCCTTGGAGGTGTTTAAAAAGCCTGGAAGGCACATCATGGCAAATATTAAAAAATATGCAATGGTGACTAGTCGGTAGTTCCAAGCTAGTTTCATGAAATTTTTAAAGACTGTCATATTGAGTCCTCCTTATCTTTAATCCGCAGATTATAAAGATTATTATCGACACGGGAATGAGCCATATTGCAGCGCCAATAGTTGGCGAGGCTTGCATATTGATCTTAAAGAAAGTGTCGGATATGATCTTTAGTGGATTGAATTCGGCAATTTTACCAAGTCCTTTTGCAAGACTTCCTCTAAAATGGGTGCCATATAATCCAGCTCCAGCGGATAGAACGAGCATTACAATGGTGTTGATGGAATTTTTTAGCCCTTCTGGAATATTTATTAGATATGCATGGGTTAGTCCAAAGCATATGCTAAATATGGTTGCGATTAAAAAGGCGATTATCGTAAGTGGCAAATTGGTTATTGCATCTGTATTTAAAATAAATTTTAAATACAATAATGTGGTTGTAAATATCATAGAATTTACAAGCACGGCAGATAAGAATCCATTGATCAGATATTTCCATTTATTTGATGGGCTAATTGCAAATCTAATAGCATGCGGGGTGAGATTTGCTTGAATATTATTTACTATTGTTTGTCCATGATAGCTACCGTAAAAGCTAATCATTGCTAGAAGTGCAAAGACAAATCCGCTGTTATCTGCACCTTCATCGCTAGAGGATTTTATATTATTGCTTGACAGGGCGTCAATTGTTGCATATGGATCCACTTTAATCCTCTTTATAGTATCGACGAAATTTTTTAATATAGACTCGTGAAAACTGTTGGAACTAACTATTAGATTGCTATCTTTATCGAGATAGGCAACGATTTCTTTTTTATCAAGTGCATCTACATAGTCCTCTCCTTCTACAAGTTTAAAGGTAAGTCTATCGGGATCAGTATTTTCTTTAAAAACTTCTTCATATATGATCTTATCGGGATTGTCAGGAGAGATCATCATAGTGATATCCTCCTTCAAATTCATATTTCCAATTGATTTTAAGATAAAGGTCGAGAGTAGAATCGGGAATATAAATATCCAAAACATCGAGACCCTATCTCTAAATAATTGCAGTAGATAGTATTTCATTCTCGCAAGTCCTTTCCTGTTAACTCTAGGAAGACATCATTTAAGCTTGGGCGCTCTGAATAGATTGAACTAAAGCTAAGGTCATTATCGCTTAAATAATTGATAAGAGTATGAATATTATCGTGACCTTTGTTAAATGCTAAATGATAGCTTCCAGCATTGAAGTCAATAGAGTAGATATTGGGGAGTTTTTTTAATTCATTTAATCTATCTCCCTCATCATCTAAGTTGATTACTATCTTTTCAGTTGTAGAAATCATACTCTTTAATTCATCGCTCGTTCCCTTTGCAATGGCTTGACCTTTTTCTATGATAACTATGGTCTCTGCAACTTCTTCAACCTCTTCAAGATAGTGGGTTGTATAAAGTATTGTCGTACCATTTTCTCCAAGCTTTTTAATCTCATCTAGCATGAATTTTCTAGTTTGAGCATCGACTGCAACGGTTGGCTCATCTAATATCAAAAATTCCGGCTTATGTGCCATGCCACATGCGATATTAAGTCTTCTTAATAATCCTCCCGAAAGTTTTTTGGGGCGGAATTTCTTATAATCTTCCAAGTGGACGAATTTAATCGCCTCATTTACTAATTCCTTTCTTTTGATGGAGTTTTGTTCATATAGCCCACAGAAATAATCTATATTTTCATAGACATTAAGCTCGTTAAACACAGTTGGCTCTTGTGGAACAAGACCAATCTTTGCTTTGATATCAAGCTTACTTGGGCTCATTTGCTCTCCAAACAATTCGATTTTACCATGATCAATTTTAAGTAGACCGAGCATACAATTAATTGCAGTGGTCTTACCACTTCCATTGGGGCCAAGTAGCGCCAATCTTTCACCCTTGTTAATTTTTAAATTAAAATCGTCAAGGGCGGTCAATTCTTTAAATCTCTTTACTAAATGCTCAATATTTACTATTTCACTCATAATTACCTCCATGCTTTTATTATAGAGTACAAAATCAAAAAATATAAGTGAATGCTGTAATTATTTTCATATGACAAATGTAATTTATTAAATTTTGGGTAAGAATAATAATAAATGGAGGGGATTATGCAAAAATTTAAAATCTGGTTTTATAACAATCATGGCAAAGTATATATCATTCAATATATACTATTTTCTATTGCCCTACTACTTGGAGTGTGGTTAATAGATATTAGATATACTTGGATTCACGATCTATTGCCTAAATATTTTTTGATGGAGGCGGACTTGTCAGGCTCGATACTCACGACTCTTTCAGGATCGCTCTTAACAATCTGTACATTTACATTCTCCACTATATTGACAGTATGCACTTATTATACTTCGAGTTTTTCAAATAGCTATATTGAAAATTTTATAAATAATACCTTTACGATGAAACTCTTGGGAGTATATGTCGGTGGCTTCTTCTATTGTATATGTGGATTATTTTTAATTAGAGATCAATTTATCGACCACATGGTAATTGCAGGCTCAATCGGAATTTTATATGCAATATTTTGCATGATACAATTTGTTCGCTTTGTGCTTGGAATAATAGACTCAATTCAGACGACCAAGATAGTCGAGTCTTTATTTGTTCAAGCTCAAACTGTAATCGATGAGCAAATTGATAAATACAACGAGACCGAGAATAGTAAATACGAAAAATATAGCAATAGATGCGAGATAATTGCAACTGACAGCGGATATTTAAATGCAATAAATTCGGAAGCAATGATTAAAAAAATTGGGGATATCGGCGCTAAATTTATAATAAAAGCGAAGATTGGAGAATATATTGTAGAGGGTACAACCCTTGGAATATTTTTATCAAAAGATCCACTTGAAGAGGCAAATAGTAGTAGCATATGCGTCGATCTATCAAAGCAATTTACATTAAGTGCTGAACAATCGGATGAATATGATTTTAGATTTAATATACAAAAAATTGTGGAGATTGCAGTAAGCGCTCTTGGATCTGGTCAAAAAGACCCCAATACCGCAGTTCTTTGTGCGATGAAGCTGTCAATACTACTAAGTAAGATAGCAGGACTGCCTGAACATTATACAAGCCTTGCATGTAATGAGGATGCCGAGATAATGTATAGAGGATATAATTTTAAAGAAAATCTACACTTTGCCTTTTATCAGCTAATATATCAAGCTGGTGACAACCCAGCTGTAATTGCTGCAATATTAAAGGGTTTTTTGATGATATATGCTGCAAGCACTACCAAAAATAAAGAAGTAGTAAAAAAATATGCAGGTGAATTGTATGAAATGGCAATTAAGGATATCAAAACTTCTTTAGACAAGGATATGCTCTCAAATATAATGGCGAAATTTAGATAAATGACTAGGCTAATCTTCTCTTTGATCTTCTCAATAATTTCATATATATATTTGGGCTATGATGCACTGATATTTATATTGCCATATTTTATTTTCTCCATAATAAAAATAAGGCATAAGGAGATTATTGGAGCATTATTTATAGTGTTTTTATTGTTCAAGCGGGAATATATAATACTTGCTGCCTTTGTAATAATTGGCATTGGCTTTAAAGAAAGCTTGATGAGTTTAATACTCTTGCCATTTTTAAATAATGGAATAGAGGCAATTGTATTGTTAAGTGCATTCGCAATAAATTATTTAATCAGTCTTTATCTTGAAACATGCAAAAAATATGAGGATATCTTAAAGATATATGATGAGGATAGATTAAAAAGGAATTTGGAGATGAGGCTAAAGTCTTTAAATGAAGAAAAAAAACGAAGCGAGTTAATTTTAAATGAGAGAAGCCGAATATCTACCGAGCTGCATCATATAATTGGACACACTATTACAAGTGCACTCTTGCAGGTGGGAGCTCTTGAGACCATCGCTAGCATTAATGAGAAGGAGATGATTTTTAATATTAAATCCACTTTAACCGATGGAATGAATGAAATAAGATCAACTCTGCACAATATGAAAGACGATTCGATTGATCTTGATGCAAAAATAGAAGAGCTAGTAGAGGATTTAAAGAAGAAGGGCTTTGAGGTAAATTTAAATATAAATGCCAATTTAATTCGTGGAGAGAGAAAACTAGATGTATTATTTTTGGTTCGCGAGGCCATTACAAATATCATTAAGCATTCAAATGGCAATAGAGTAACTATAAATATTAAGAGCCACAAAACTTTTGATATTATAGAGGTTATGGATAATGGGGCTGTAAAAAAACATGGAAAAGACGGCATTGGAATTAGGTCGATGAGAGAGATTGCAAGTAAATACAATGGCAGGCTCAATATCGATGATGGAGATGGATTTAAGATATATTTGAGGTTGATGAGATGAGAGTTTTAATAGTAGATGATGATGCAATTGTACTAAGCTCGATTGAGATGATATTAAAATCAGTTGGAGTCGAGGTTGTAGGCAGTGCAAGTAGTGGTATCGAGGCATATGAGAGATATAAGGAGCTCATGCCCGATGTGGTTTTGATGGATATAAGAATGGAAGAAGTCGAAGAATATAGTGCAGCAGGGATATGGGCAACGAAAAAGATAATATCTGAATTTCCCGATGCAAAGATATTACTTCTTACGACTTTTAATGAAGAGGACTATATAAAAGAGGCCATTAAGCTTGGTGCAAAGGGATATATACTAAAGCAGAATTTTGGCGATTTAAAAAGCAGCCTCGAGGCGGTTATGAATGACAATATAGTCCTTGACCGCGACGTGCTAACAACTGCGATTAAATCCGAATATAAAGCAAAGCTTCCAAGCGATATAACAGATAGAGAAAGGGAAATAATAGAACTCGTCTCGGATGGATTAAACAATAAAGAGATTGCAAATAAATTATTTTTATCGGAAGGGACGGTTAGAAATTATTTGAGTATTATTTTAGAAAAAATGGAATGTCGCGACAGGACGCAACTTGTGATTAAATATTTGAAAGGAGAGTTTTGATGCAAATGGAGAATGAAAATATTAAAAGCATCTATTTGGCGGGAGGATGCTTTTGGGGAGTTGAAGCTTATTTTGATAGAATTGATGGGGTTGTTGAGGCGATCAATGGATATGCAAATGGCAAGAGCGAGGAGACGGGCTATAGTTTTCTAAAAATTACAGACCACGCCGAGACTGTCAAAATAGACTATGACTTCTCTAAGATTAGTCTTGCAGAAATACTGCTTCATTATTTTAGAATAATCGATCCAACTTCGGTTAATAAGCAAGGAAATGACGAAGGTCGTCAATATAGAACGGGGATATATTATACATCTAGTGAGGATCTAGCGACGATTTTAAAAATATATGGCTATTATCAAGAGAGACTTGGGACTTTGGCAGTTGAGGTAGAAGAGCTTCGCCATTTTATAGTGGCCGAGGAATATCATCAAGACTATTTAATAAAAAATCCCTCAGGCTATTGCCATGTCAATCTATATATGGCTGATGAGCCTTTATTTGATGAAAAATACAACAATCCAAGTGACGAGGAGCTAAAAAATATATTGGATGAATTAAGTTATGACATAATGCGCAACTCCCACACAGAAAGACCAGGCACTAGTGAATTTAACGATGAAAATAGACGTGGAATATATGTAGACAAAATTACAGGAGAGCCGCTATTTACATCTAATGAAAAGTTTGATGCTGGTTGCGGTTGGCCGAGTTTTACAAGGCCAATATTAAAAGACAATGTAAAATATCACAAGGATAACAGCTTTAATATGAGAAGAACTGAGGTTAGAAGTAAATCAGGCGACAATCACTTGGGGCATGTCTTTCAAGATGGACCAATAGATAGGGGCGGACTAAGATATTGCATCAATGGTGCCGCACTTAGATTTATTCCATATGATAAAATGGTTGAGGAAGGCTATGGCGATTATTTGCCATTAGTGTAGGTGAGGTATGAAAAATCTAAATGCAAATAAGATAATAATAGCTTTATTTATAATATATGCAATATTTACTCTAGTTATTCCAAGAGATGATAATATCGATCAATATGGAAGAAAGATCATACTTCCGACATATGCTCTTGCTTTTATTTCTGCAATTGTAATTAGAGTAACTGGAGGAGATGGATTTAAATACAAAAATAATTCGATGTTAAATCCCGATACAAGAAAAAAGATAATTAACAATTGGTTCATATGGACTATTATATTATTGGCAATAGGAGTAGCTTTATCACTATTCGTCTATAAGGCTAAGAGTTTAAGCTATTTTTATGATTTTATTACGCTAATTGTAATTGCACTTTTGTCGTGGAATATTTTGATGTTACTTGCTGGAAGAGTTGATCAATTAAATGATGAAAAAAATCGAAAAAAATAGTTTAATCATGATAAATCAGCGATTATCGTTGACACTAAAAATAAATTAGAGTATAATGAAACAAGGAGGGAATAATGCAGAATATAGAGGCAATTAAACAGGGACTGCCCAAGTGGAATATAGATATAATTTTAAATAGGCTACTATATATTGCACTAGTTGCAATAATATTAGCTGGAATTTACTATATAATAAATATTGGCAATCGCCATGTTGACGAAAAGAAGAGAATAAATATAGATCTTAAAAAAATTGGCAAGTGGCTGATCTATATCGCACTAGCATGTATAGTTTATTTAGTATTTAAAAATATTCCAAGCATTAGATATTTACTAAATTCATTTTTAACAGCAGTCGTGCTTGCCTATGTATTAAATCCAGCCGTTAACTGGCTTGAAAAACAAAAATACATGAATAGAACGCGAGCGATATTGCTTTTATTTGTAATAATATTACTTGTAATTGTATTATTATTAGTAAGCATAGTTCCAAGAACTGCTGGTGAATTTAAGAAATTGATTACAAGCTTTCCGAGCTATTTAGAACAAGCTCAAAAAGTCATTAGCAATTTAAGTAAAGAATATTTTGGACGCGATCTATTTAATATAGCAAATATAGATATTAAAAATATAGTCGAGAGTATATTCTCGGGTATTAAAAATAACTATCAAGGTTGGATGAGTGGCATTAGAACAACCATCAGTAAGACCATGATGGCAATACTAATTCCTATCTTTGTCTTTTATCTATTAAAAGATAAAGAAGCATTTCAAAAGGCATTCCTCTCACTTATCCCAAGAAAACATCGGGATAAATTCGTAGAGGTAGGTAGAAATGTCAATGGTCAAGTTAGACAATATGTAAAAGGCAAGCTATTCTCATCGATTTATATAGGTGTATTTACTGGAGTTTGGCTTGCAATAGTTGGAGTCGACTTTGCACTTGTAATTGGTATAATAACGATATTTGCAGATATCATACCATATATTGGACCATTTATTGGAGGGCTTCCTGCATTTATCTTTGCTCTAATAGATAAGCCGATAAAGGCTCTTTGGGTAATAGTCATACTTGTAATGGGCAATTGGACACAAAATAATATACTTGCTCCAAAGATCTTCTCAGATCAACTAGGCATGCATCCGTTTGTAGTGCTAGTTTCTATATTAATAGGAGGATTCTTATTTGGATTTGTCGGCATGATATTTGCTCTCCCAATAGTAATAGTTGGACAAGTAATATATAATGAGCTTTTCGTGAAAGATAAAGAAGCAAAAATAGATATATAAAAATTTAAGGAGATAAGAATGAGTGAGTTTGAAAAGATAGGACTTCATGAGATAAGAGAGAAGTTTCTAGATTTTTTTGAAAAGAAAGAGCATTTAAGAGAGCCGTCGTTTTCTCTTATTCCAAGAGATGACAAGAGTTTGCTTTTAATTGGGGCTGGCATGGCTCCTCTTAAAAAATTCTTTACAGGCGAGGCAACTCCACCTGCAAAGAGAATGACTACCTCTCAAAAATGCGTCCGTACAGGAGATATAGATAATGTTGGTAAGACACTAAGGCATCTTACATTTTTTGAGATGCTCGGCAATTTCTCTTTTGGAGATTATTTTAAGCACGAGGCAATTAGTTGGGCATGGGAATTTTTGACAGAGGTAATGCATCTACCCAAAGAAAAGCTTTGGGTAAGTGTTTATCTCGATGATGACGAGGCATATAATATTTGGAAAGATGAGATTGGAATTCCTGAAGAAAGAATAGTTCGCCTTGGAAAAGAAGATAATTTCTGGGAACTTGAGGTAGGCCCATCGGGTCCATGTTCTGAGATCCATTATGATAAGGGAGTGGAGTTTGGTTGTGGCAAAGATGATTGTAAGCCAGGCTGCGATTGTGATCGTTTCCTAGAAGTGTGGAATTTAGTTTTTACGCAATTTGATAAAGACGAAAATGGAGTTTATCATCCACTAAGCCACCCCAATATCGATACTGGTATGGGGCTTGAGAGAATTGCCTGTGTAATGGAGAATGTCGATTCGGTTTATGATATTGCAGCAATCAGAGCTATAATAAAAGTAGTTGAAGCAATATGCAAAAAGAACTATGGAGATAATCACGAGGACGACATTCACTTGAGAATAATAGCAGATCACGCAAGGGCAATGACCTTTTTAATATCAGATGGAGTTGTTCCATCAAATGAAGGGCGTGGATATGTATTAAGAAAGTTAATTCGTCGTGCTGCAAGGCATGGCATGCTTCTTGGAATTGACAAACCATTCTTGGAAGCTCCCGTAAGTCGTGTAATAGAATCGTGGGGAGATCATTACCAAGAGTTAAAGGACAATAAGAGGATAATTCTCGAAGTTTTAAATACAGAAGAAGAGCGTTTTCAAAGGACTATAGTTCAAGGAACCGAGCTATTAAATAAAAAGATGTCCGAGTTAAAATCAAGTGGTGTAAAGTCTATGAGTGGCGTAGATGTATTTGAATTATATGACACTTATGGATTTCCAGAAGACTTGACAGAAGAAATACTCTTAGATAATGGCCTAAGCTATAATAAAGAAGAATTTAAATCAGCTATGGACGATCAAAAAAATCGTGCAAGAGAAGCCCTTGATAAATCGGATTCAGGCTGGAGAAAAGGTGGCGACGACTCGTTATTTAATGGATTGGAAAATGAATTTTGTGGCTATACAAAAGACGAGATGGATACTATTATCACTGATATATTTGTCGAGGATAAAAAAGTCAATTCGATAAAAAAAGGTGATCAAGCAATAGTCATACTAAAAGATACTCCATTTTATGGCGAAGGCGGCGGTCAAATCGGTGACACTGGCGTAATCCTAGGAGATGGCTTTAAATTAAATATAATAGATACCAAAAAGACCAAGGAATCCGTCTATCTTCATATAGCAGAAGTAGAGGAAGGCGAGGCAAAGGCGGGCGATAGGGTTCACGCAAAGATAAATTCAACGAGAAGAAATGATATCAGACGCAATCACTCCGCAACGCACTTGGTTCATGCTGCACTAAGACAAGTTTTAGGTACTCATGTTCATCAAGCAGGCTCTTTGGTAGATGATGCACATTTGAGATTTGACTTTAGCCATTATCAAGCGATGACTAGAGACGAGATAGCAGAGGTTGAGCGCATAGTAAACGAAAAAGTATTGGAATCAATCCCAGTTGTAACGGAGATTAAATCCCTTGCTGAAGCGAAGGCAGAAGGAGTAATGGGCTTATTTGAAAGCAAGTATGGAGAGGTTGTTCGTGTGCTTAAAATGAGTGAGTTTTCCAAGGAACTCTGCGGTGGCACTCATGTAAAGAATACAGCCGAGATTGGCTTATTTAAAATCACAATGGAAGCTGGAGTTGCTGCAGGTGTAAGACGCATAGAGGCGGTGACGGGCCATGGGGCATATAATTATGTATTAGAGCAAGTAGAGCTAATCGAAAGCATTGCAAGTACTCTTAAAGTCAATAAAGAGGATATAATTAAAAGAGCAGAGGATGTCTTAAAGGAAAATAAAGATCTTAAAAAAGAAATTAATGATCTAAAAGGAGAGCTTGCAGGTAATCTAGTAAACTCTATCGAAGACGATATAAAAGAATTTAATGGCAATAAATTACTTGCAAAAGTATTGCATGATGTCGAGGTCGCTGACCTAAAGACCATGGCAGATGATCTAAGAAATAAATATAGCGATATAATACTTGTCTTTGCGACTATAAATAATAGTAAGCTAAATATATTGGTTGCAGCGTCAAAGGATATAGTAGCTTCTGGATTTAATTCAGGAGCAGCAGTAAAGAAAATTGCAATGGCTCTTGGAGGAAATGGAGGCGGCAAGCCTGACATGGCAATGGCAGGAGCAAAGGACATCGACAAAGTCGACAATATATTTAATAATATAGAAGAATATCTATAAAAAAAGCTAGCATTAATCGCTAGCTTTTTTGATGTATATTTAAAATAAATCAGAGCGAGTGCCGGTTCTAGTTGCTGTTAAGATTAGCTATATATTAGCAACTAATCTGGTTTTATATGACATTTTCTAAAAGCAATACAATCTCCAAAAAGAGCATGATCTTTATACTTTAGTTCGAGTATATCATTATTAATTAATTTATTTAATATATATTTTAATTTATCGATGTCATATCCACGATTTTTTCGCTTTAAATCTTTGCGAAATTGCGAGGTTATTGACAGTCTTAGCATGATGATTTTAATCTTTATTAATCGGAAATATCATTAAAAAGATCATTTACCGAATTATAGCTATCAGCGCTGATATCTCCATTAATTATTTTACGCGCTTCATCTATAGCTGCTTCCGTTTCTTTTCATATATATTACATAGCAAATATGAAACATTTGCAATACACTTTTCACATTAAAAGAACTATTTTATTATAAAAGAGCTATATTAAAAAAGTCGTATATATGTAGTTATCGAGGGCATCCTCGATAATTAATCTTCTAAATACATGTGGGCAAGTTTATTTACATCTCCTGCTCCCATTGTGATAAATAGATCATCTGGCCTTAGTTCCTCTTTTAGAAATACGAGAGCTTCGTCAAAGCCAGGGAAGTAGTGGCAATCCACTCCTCTATCTACCATTGCTTCAACTAGGTCGCGTGAATGAACTTCGTGATTGTCTTTTTCTCTAGCGGCGTAGATGTCGATAACAACTACTTTATCGGCAAGTCTAAAGGCGTCTGCAAAGCCATTTAATAAGATCTTTGTTCTGGTATAAGTGTGTGGTTGGAATACGCAATATATTCTTTTATTGGGCATATTTTTTACTGCATTTAAGCTTGCCATTATTTCGGTTGGGTGATGAGCGTAGTCATCCATGACAGTTACTCCATTCTTTTTGCCAAGTAGCTCAAGTCTTTGATGGACAGGATGGTAATAGCCGATATTTTTTATTATCTCTTCAATTGTAAGCCCTGTACTATAGGCGGTTGCAATTGCTGCTAGGGAGTTTAATACATTGTGAAGTCCCATTACATTTAGACTAACTGGATATAATTTATCTTGGAATAATAAATTATAACTTACATAGCCCTCGCTATCGTATTTGATATCGGTTGCTCTAAAGTCGCTTTCACGATATATCGAAAAGGTTATGACTTTGCCTGGGGCGGATTCTTTGATCTGCATTAAATTATTTTCATCATTATTAATTATAAGTGTAGAATCCTCTTTTAAATTTGAGACAAATTTCATAAAAGTTTCCTCTATATGATATATACTCTTATAATAGTCCAAGTGATCCTCGTCGATATTTAATACAACTGCCGTGGTTGGAAAATATTTTAATATATTGCCCTTGTACTCGCAACTTTCTGCAATAAATATATCGTGCTCGCCTACAAGGGCATTGCCACCGATTTCATCGAGATTGCCACCTATTAATATAGTTGGCTTAAGAGCGCTATGCTTGTATATAGTTGCTAGCATTGAAGTGGTCGTGGTCTTTCCATGAGTACCGGTAATGGCAATGGAATTTTGATATTTTTTCATTAATAATCCAAGAAAGGTTGCACGGTCGACCATTGGGATATTAGACTCTTTAGCTGCTATATATTCTTCATTATTTTCCCCGATTGCATCAGTATATACAATTAAATCGGGATTATTTATATTATTTTTATTTTGTGGAGCATTTATTATGGCACCTTTTTCGATTAAACGTTCGCAAATAGGAGTGATTTTTTGATCGCTACCTGTGATTTTATAACCTCTCTCCAATAAAACAAATGCCATCGAACTCATGCCGATGCCACCAATGCCAATAAAATGCAATTCTTTTATATTATCTAAATCAATATTCATAACTACCTCTGATAAATTCTTCTATAATAGTATATAACAAGTCCATAAAAAAATCAAGCCACTTGATATTAGTGGCTTGAATTGAACTCTAGTAATCGATTGCAGTGAATTTTATAGCATTATCAACGGTTCTATAATTTTTAACAAATGGTAGCATAGTATCATATCCAACTTTTGTGAGTTCTGGTTTGAAATAATACATGCTATATCCTCCATCGCCATTCATCTCTTCTTTATATATGCCAAGCATCTCGCGCCACTTAGTATCGGTAAGTGGTTCATCGCTTAAAAATTCGTGGAAGCTATAGACCGAACCAACAGTCAAATATTTCTTGCCAGCATAATTTACTATTACATATATATTATCCACCAGTCCTGTTCCAATAGATAGGGATTCACCAGTGTCAAGTATTTGAGATATATCAGTTACGATTGAAGATGGTTCTGCCTCATATATATCGGGGTCGTATTGCGATAGGAAATAAAAGCTTTCCATAACTCCTCCAATATATCTTAGAGTTTGTCCTTCTTCCTCTGTGAAAGGAATATTTTCAAGCTCTTTAATTGACATATCTCTTAAGAATTCATAGAATTCTTTAAAACTTGTAAATCTTGAATATTCGTCGTCCGATAAGTCGAATAATGGCTCATATCCATATGCCTTAACAATTGAATCGATGTATTCGCAAAGATATGCTAGCTTATCATAAAGTTTATAGTTCGGCTCGACATATGCAAGTAGTTCATTTTCTGATTCCATTGGGCCACCCATTTCAGCGCCTGCTTGCTTGGAATAAAGTACGGTGTCGTGTTTAAGCTCGGTATAATTGCCAAGAGCTGTTATTATCTCCTTATCTTCCCAAGCATCGTTATCCATGAATTTTGGCTTTTGATCGAGATCATTGTCTGAAGCTTGACTAATTACAGAGAGCCATGCCTGATATACGCTATCATGTGAGTCGATATCGAGTGCATCGTCTAACTCATCGCTTAGCTCATCTACTTTTCTTTTATAATCATCTTTATCCATATCGCCTAGTTTATAATCGATCGCATATTCTTCAGCCTTATCGTTGCCAAGTGTACCAAGTACGTCTAGTGAGGATGGAACTGGACGAATTATCGGCTCGATTAGAGTTTGCAATATATATGAATCGATGGTAAATCTCTGTCCCATAAATCTAAATTGTTTATTAAGGGCCATGGTTTCATCAATTTGCTTGATATTGATCTTAGGCTCTGGCAATTTTTCAATTGCATCTTCGAGTTTTTTATCGTCTTTAAGTTCAAATATCTTTGCTAGATTAAATTCTCCATAGAGTTCATTTGAAAGAAGAGCCATGTCCATAATTCCAAGGTCGTCACTTGAGCCTATCATGGCTTCGGTAATACTGTAGACATTGAAATACTTTTCTAAAATATCATCTGACTTGAGAAGAGTTCTTGCGATCATAAGGCTTATCTTTACATTGTCGAGATTTATTTTTTTATCTTCGACAAATGGAAATCCTAAAGTACCGTACCATATCATGGCCTTAAAATATTTTTCTAAAACTTCATCTCCATCATAATAGGAGCGAGGTATAAATTGCTTATAATTGACTTCTTTATTGGTGATGAGATTTTCTTCTAATCCAGCGGCTGCGTCTATTTTATCAATTTCCGCTTGGACTTCTTTGCCAAGAGCACTGTCTATTTCATCATTTAAAAGGGCATTTGGAACTGCGAAGAAGAGCAGCGCTTTTTTTACATTCTCGTCTTTGGATTTGTCATAAAGATCTTTAAATTCTTTATATAGATATTTTGTAACACTTGAAAGATCGTCTGCCAAGTGCTCAGTCTCTATCTTTCTTTGAGTATTCATATAGTAATCGTGAAATAGATTTAGAGCGGAATCAGTGGTGATAAAGCTTGGAATATCACCATATTCATTGGTCTCATATTGATTATACATCTGCATATTGATCCAATTATATTCATCTATGGTCTGCGGGCTTACCACGAATCCATTTTTCTCCAGTTTTTCCTTTTGCTCAGGTGAAATATTTTTAAAGCGATGAATATTTACAATATCATCGAGTTTAAAATCATAATCTGGAAGAGCATATTTAACCTCCCTGTCTTCGCGAGTGGGGATTGCTGCCTTCTTATCGAGCTCAATGCTTGCTGAAATGGACTCATCAAAATCGCTATAAATAGTATTATCATCATCTTTTTTTTCGTCCATTGTATTTCCGCTATCCACGACTTTTTTATCGTTTTTATCGTTTGTATTGTTTTTTTCAAAGATTGGATCGTCGATGCGCCTAGCGCATGATGTGAAGATACCAATTGTCATTAAAATTGCAATTATAATTGCCAAATATCTTTTCATAATTACCTCCTACTAGAATCTATTTTATTGCTTAAAATCCGTGAGCGAAAGATGCTCCCTTATCTTTTTATTACCCTTTTTCCCAATTAAATATATTATATCGTCTTTAATTTCAAATGATTTAATACTATCATAACTCTTGCTCTCGCATAGATATCTAAATCCAAAGCCAAACCAATAATAGATGGATATTCTTTCACTATCTTCCAATAGTTCGTGGACGACAACTAGATCTCTGTTATTATATCTCATGAATTTTATATCTTTAAAATCCTCACGGAATTTGGAGCCAGTCCATTTTTTATATAGCTTAGCATCTTTTATATTAAAAAAGAAGGGGCGCAGTTTGATATCGCGATGAAAAGGGGTTGATTTTTTTACTGCGATAAATAGCTCTAAGCGTCCATCTCCATCTAGGTCGCAGCTATCTATCCACTTGGGATCAAGGTGAGCTAGATCATGTACCTTATAATTTATAATTAATTTGCTACCATCGAGCATTACTTCATCAACTACATCGTCTCCGTCAAAATCAAGTGAGATTTTATTGGATCTTTTTTCATTGCAAGCGCATAGGGGCAGCATTAGAATCAATATTAATATTAATATTTTTGTCGACAACTTCATAGTTTTATTATAGCATATCCAGATTTTTAAAGAAAATAAAAAGACCCGCAAATGGGTCTTTAATTAGTCTTGTACATATGGTAGCAATGCAACTTGTCTTGCGCGTTTAATTGCAAGTGAGATCTTTCTTTGGTGAAGAGCACATGCTCCTGTAACTCTGCGTGGTAAAATCTTTCCACGTTCAGAAATATATCTCTTAAGTTTAGCTACGTCCTTATAGTCAAAGTTTTCTGTCTTATCGACACAACCTTGGCATACTCTCTTTCTTGGACGAAATCTTCTTTGCATAATATTTTCTCCTTTCAATTATACTAGAAAGGGATATTGTCATCGTGTCTGGGTTCGAATCCAGAAAAATCACTTTCATAATTATCGTAGTTGTCACCACCAAAGTCATTATGGCCTTGATATCCGCCTTGTTGGGCGTCACGATCTTTCCATTGAATAAATTCAACTTGATCGGCAAGTACTTCTGTGATATATCTTTTTTGACCTTGAGCATCGTCGTAGGTCCTTGTTTGGATTCTTCCTCTAACTGCGACTAGAAGTCCCTTTTCTAAATAGGTGGCAACATTTTGAGCTGTCTTTCCAAAGCAAACTACATTTGGAAAATCGGCTGTTGGTTGTCCTTTGGATTCCATTTCTTGTTTCTTATCCTTAGATAGTCCCTTATCAACTGCAAGGGCAAAAGTACAAACTGGAATATTTTGGTTTGTAGTATATCTAAGTTCTGGTGTTTTGGTTAATCTTCCAATTAAAATTACACTATTCATATATTACCTCTAGTCTTCATTAACAATTGTCATATAGCGAAGCAAGATATCTGAAATCTTGGCAACGCGAGTAAGTTCAGCTATTACAGTTGGATCTGCTTTATAGTCGAGGATTGCATAATATCCTTCTGGATAATCGTCGATTAGATAGGCTAGCTTTCTTAAGCCCCAATTGTCGACTCTAAAGTCCTCTCCATTAGCTGTAATGATTCCTTTGAACCTTTCGACTAGTGCCTCACGCTTTTCATCTTCAATATCTGGACGAAAGATAAGCACTGTTTCATAGTTTCTCATATTACACCTCCTTATGGCCTTTGGCAATTTCTTGCAAGGAGAATAATCTCCGTCAATTATTGTACCATAAAGATCAAAATATTGCAAGCATTTATTAATATTGCCGCACTAAAAATTTTTATGTATTCGACCATAAAATGGTCGATATTTATTTTTTATTTTCTTTTTCTCCTTCAGTATATACTGCTTGAAGTTTTGCCATATCAGGCATATCATTGCCAGCATTTAGTTCATCTGCGACGAAGTTTAATACTTTGCTATTCCATGCTCCAATTAGCTGTCCAACGATTTTGCCGTCTTTTATATAATAGTTATTTGGAACACTTGCTACCATATATGCACGAGCTGCATCTCCATTTTCGTCGGAAAACATCGGCAGGTCGTATTTCATATTTTCGATAAATTTATTTAGTTTATCGGGAGCCTCTCCTACTCCAATTGCAATTACATTTATATCATCGCGTTTGTTTAGTTCAACTAGCTCGGGCATCTCAGCGATGCAATAAGTGCAGCTAGTAGTGAAGAAATTTAGTTGGATTAGCTCATCCTTGGCTTGAAATTGGTCAAGTGCGACGGGCTCGTTTTCTCCATCGACTGTTACTACTGTAAAATCAACGGTGTCTCCTCCGATTTCAACTTTATCAGCATGAGGCATTTCTTCTGCCTTATCGCTAAAAGTTGCACGAGAGGTCGCTATATATGCCTTTGGATCGGCATTTTCACGCGAGTTTTCCTCTTTTTCGTCCTTAGTATCATCTTTGACTTCTTCTTTTGAGTCCTCTTTAACTTCTTCTTTAGCTTCTTCCTTCTTCTCTTCTTTTACTGTTTCTTCTACAGTATTGTTTTCTTCTTTAATTTCTTTTTCATTTGTGTCTTTAGTGTTGCAACCGATGGCAAGAGCCATTACAAGCGCAATGATTAAAATTGTTCTTTTCATATTTCCTCCTATAGTCCTGACAAAAATGCCAGTTTGTTAAAATACATTAAAACTCCAAATGCTATCATGATCACTCCGGTGATCTTTGGCAGTATATTCATGAGTTTTTTATTTTTGTTGATAAAATTCATTATGCTACTTGCAAAAAAACCAGATATGATAAATGGAATCCCAAGGCCTAATGAATAGCTTAATAATAACAAGGCTCCTTCAACTATGCTGCCCTTAGTGGAGGCAAGTACGAGTATGCCACCTAGTATTGGGCCAGAGCAGGGGCTAAATCCAATTGAAAAAGCCATGCCCATTAGCACGCTTGATAAAAATCCGGTTGAATCTTTCATCTTGCCGCTTCCACCAAAGTTTGGAAGTTTAATAAAGCCAAGCATTACAATGCCAAAAAATATTATCAAGATTGCACCGATCTTTCTTAGTAGATCTCTTTTCATAAATAATATTCTACCGATGGCAGTTGAACTAACTCCAAGTGCAACAAAAACAATAGTAAAGCCAAGTACGAAGGCGACGCTTCTTATCAAGGTCTTTTTTTGATTATTCGAAATGGAGTCATAATCCATGCTTCCTGTTAGATACATCAAATATACTGGGATCATTGGCAGCGTACAAGGAGCTATAAAAGAGCCAAGCCCCGCCAAAAATCCGCTTAATAAACTAATATTCATATTCCTCCTAATTGCAATAATTGCAATAATATTTTACCCACGTGTGGAGAGTTTCTCCCACTCTTCCATAAGTGAATCAATTTTATCTCTAAGCTCAAGATGCTCTTTATTTAATTCAAGCACATATTCATGGTCGTCATATGTGCTACTTTCTAGCATGATCTCTTCTATCTTAGAAATTCTATCTTCGAGAGTTGTTATCTCATCCTCAAGTGCTTCTATTTTGCGTCTTTGAGCTTGAGATTTTCTTATTTCCTCTCGTGTCTTTTTCTTTTCCTTTGCAATTTCAGTCTTGTTGACCTCGACATATACTGGACGATTTTGCTCTTCCTTTTTGGAAAGATAATAATCATAATCTCCTATATACATCTTCCTTTCACTCGGCGCCATATCATATATCTTATTGGCAATTCGCTTTATGAAAAAGCGGTCATGTGAGACAAAGATTATCGTGCCTTTAAATGCAAGCAGTGCCTCTTCTAATATCTCCTTACTTGTAAGATCCAAGTGATTGGTAGGCTCGTCTAATAATAATACATTTGCACCACTTAAGATAAGCTTCAAAAGCGAGATGCGGGCTCTTTCACCACCCGAGAGATCCTTCATGACCTTAAAGGCATCTTCGCCAGAAAACAAAAAGTTTCCAAGTAGAGTCCTTATTTCATATATATTTAACTTTGGATATTCGTCACTGATTTCATCTATTAGTGTATTTTCTTCATCTAAGACCTTGAGTTCTTGATTGAAATATCCAAGCTTAACACCTGCACCCCAAAGATATTCTCCATCGAAGTCGCTATTACCACGAAGTATATTAAAAAGTGTCGTCTTGCCACAACCATTTGGTCCAATAATGGACAATCTATCTTCTAGTTTAACCTCGAAATTTACGTTTTGAAAAAGAATTTTATCCTCAAAACTCTTCTTTAAATCAAGTACGGTTAGCACATCGCGCCCAGTCCTTGTGGACTCGGGGAATTTAAATTTAATCTCTTGACTTTTGGGAGGCGGAGTCTCGGCTTTCATTCGCTCAAGCATCTTTTCACGGCTCTTAGCTTGCTTGTAGGATTTTTCGCGAGCAAATGAGCGATATCGTCTTATAATTTCTTTAAGCCTAGCCTCCTCTTCCTTAAAGCTTTCATAATGTCGTTGTTGCTCTTCAATTTTCGCTCTTTTAATATTGCGATATTTATCATAGCCCATATCATAAACGGATAGACCACCATTTTCAACGTCGAAAATTTTATTGGCGACATTTTGTAAAAGCAGTCTGTCGTGTGAAATAAATAAGACAGATCCTCTAAAGTCGATTAGCATTCGCTCAAGATAATTTATCATATCGACGTCCATGTGGTTTGTGGGTTCGTCTAGTATCAAAAGATCCGCCTTCTCCATAAATATAAGAGCAAGCTCAAGGCGAGCTTTTTCACCACCACTTAGACTCATAACAGTCCTATCGTAAAAATCTTCATTCATGCCAACCATTGCAAGATATCCCTTTATTTCAGAAAGATATGCGTATCCATTTAGCTTATCGAATTCATCTTGAATTATTTGATATTCATTCATAATGACATTAAGTCTATCAGGATCATTTGCAGCATCTGCCATATCATTTTCAAGTTGCCTCATATCCTTTTCCATTTGAATTATATTATCATACTTTGAAAGGGCGACCTCAAAGACCGAACGAACTTCGTCAGTAGAGATCTGTTGTTTTAAATATGAGATTTTAATATCAGGATTATAAAAGATTTGTCCAGTTGGAGTAAGTAAGCCTGCGATGCATTTTGCAAGAGTCGACTTGCCACTGCCATTGTCGCCAACCATCCCAATCTTATCTCCCTCATTTATTACAAAAGATACATCTTTAAATATTTGATTGATATTATATGAAAATTCTAAATCCTTTGCTTGTACTAACATATTTCCTCCAAGATTATTTTACTAAATAATAGCTAATTTTTCAAGTGAAACTAAATTATGGACATGATGGTAATTTTTGGTTTAACACAATTTTTAGTTTAACAATTATAAGATTGACTTTTTTAATTATATTTGATATTCTCTTATAGGAAGGGGATATTATGAGCGAAAATACTAAGACAATTGGATACATAAGACGCATTGCTAGCTATTATGAGGCGGTGCTTGATCTAATATCGCTTGGAGATAGCCGCGTAACGAGCGCTGCATTAAGTGATATCACAGGAATTGCCGCCTCGCAAATAAGACGCGATCTTCAGCTTTTAAGCAATCTTGGTCAAAGTGGATATGGCTATGATTTAATTGAGCTTGCAAAGCTTTTAAGAAGAGAGCTATCACTCGATAAGCCTAAAAAGATGATTATACTTGGCATGGGTAATATTGGTCGCGCTCTTATTAACTACAAGGGATTTAAAACCGGTAGCTTCAAAATAATTGCTGCATTTGATAGAAATCCAAATAAAATAGGAAAGATTGCATCGGGCATTGAGATATTTAATATCAATACTCTTAATCGATATCTACTTGATCATGAAGTCGACATTGCAATACTTGCAATTCATCATTCAAGGGCTAGGCAACTTGCAAGAGTTTGTGCAGTGCGTGGAGTAAAGGGCTTGTGGAATTTTACATCCAAGCAACTAACCGACATTGATGATCTTGTAGTTGAAAATGTAAGATTAAACGAAAGCCTATATACTCTTTGTGCACTCATAGGCGACAAAGACAATATAGATGAAAAGAATTTGGGAGATGAATATGAAGACGATTAAATATGACAAGCCAGCTCATTTTAATATAAAAGATATTTGTGAAAGCGGTCAGGTCTTTATGTATAAAGAATATGAAGATGGATATCTTATCCAGACTAAGGACAAGAGAGCAAAGATATCGGAGGATGGGGAATTTATTTATATAACTTCCTCCGATCACGATTTGATTTTAAATTATTTGGACTATTATTATGATTATGAAAATGATTTTAATATGCTAAAAGAGATGGGCTTTCCCAAGGATATACTTTCTTTTTCAGATGGAATTAGGATATTAAAGCAGGACTTGGAGGAAATAGTCTATAGTTTTATAATAAGTCAAAACAACAATATCAAGAGAATTAAAAAGATAATTTCAAATCTCTTGATCAAGACCAATCTTAAAGCTAGTGATGAATTTGGAGAATATTATCTATTTCCAAGCTCAAAGGATATTGCCAAACTAGAACTCGAGGAACTTCGAGAAATGGGGCTTGGTTACCGCGACAAGTACATCTATAACACTTCGAGATTTTTATCGGATAATCCCGATTTCTTAGAAAAAATAAAATTGCTAAATACTAAAGAGGCTCATAATGAGCTGGTAAAACTCTCGGGCGTAGGACCAAAGGTTGCCGACTGCATATTATTATATGGAATGAATAGGAGAGATACTTTTCCACTTGATACTTGGATGGCGAAGGTCTTTAAAGAACAATTTTATGATGAGAAAAATAGAGTCAAGATGGCTGATTTTGCCACAAAAAAATATGGAAATTTAGCAGGACTTGCTCAACAATTGTATTTTTTTCACATAAGAGAAAATAGCAAGTAATTTGGAATTTATATAGCAACTAATCATAAAATATGATAGAATATATAGCAAACTATAATGGAGGTAATAATGATAAGAGTATTTTCAGAGACTAAACCACTTAAGGAAGTAATTTTGCACAGGCCGGGCAAGGAGTTATTAAATCTAATGCCCGACATGCTTGAGGAGCTTTTGTTTGACGAGATTCCATATCTTGACAAGGCAATTGAAGAGCATGATCAATTTGCAGATATATTTAGAGAAAATGGAGTTAAAGTGCTCTACTTGGAAGAGCTTGCAGCAGAAGCTCTTGCCGACGAGAAGATAAGGCTTAATTTTATAAATGAATTTATCGACGAGGCACATGTTGTTCGTGAGGACGAAAGAGCATATCTATCTGATCTTTTAAAGGAACTTTCGCCAAGCGAGCTCGTCTTAAAGACAATGGAAGGCATAAGACGCGAAGAGATGGGAGCAAATAAAAAGAATAGACTATCCGATTTTGTTGCACGTAATGATTATTTTATTACTAAGCCTATGCCGAATTTATATTTTACTCGCGATCCATTTAGTTTAATGGGCTCAAGAGTCAGTTTAAATAAAATGTGGAGCGATATTAGAAATCGCGAGACCATTTATGGTAAATATATTTTCAACTATCATCCCGATTTTATCGGCACAAAGTTTGTATATAATAGAGAAGAAAAATTTTCTATTGAAGGAGGAGACGAGCTTATATTAAACGAGGATACTCTTGCTATTGGAATCTCTCAAAGAACTGATGCAAAGGCCGTCGAGATACTTGCAGAAAATATTTTAAAGGCTGGTGAATTTAAAAAAGTACTTGCCTTTGTAATACCAAAGAAGCGTGCATTTATGCATCTTGATACCGTTTTTACCATGATAGACGTGGATGCTTTTACAGTCCATCCTGAAATTGAAGGTCCACTTGAGGTATATGAGCTAAGCCTTAAGAATGATGAGGTAGAGGTTAGAAGACTAGAAGGAGATCTAGAGCATATATTAGCTGGCGCTCTTAATATGGATAGAGTTCGACTAATCCGCTGCGCAGGTGGTAATCCAATCGATGCTGCACGTGAACAGTGGAGTGATGGCTCCAATACTCTTGCAATTAAGCCAGGCGAGGTTATAGTATATGATAGAAATAATGTAACCAATGAAGTGCTAGATAAGGCGGGCATTAAGCTTCATGTTATGGTCTCAGGCGAACTCTCAAGGGGTCGTGGCGGTCCACGTTGCATGAGCATGCCAGTTATACGTGAAAAATAACGGAGGCATATTGTGATTAAAAGATTTTTTTCGCTAGATGCAAGCGAAATTGTGAATTTAAATAGTAGAGAACTTTTAGAATCTATTAAATCAAGCGAGGGAAGAATCGTTTTAAGCGAATGCATAGTTGCCTTTCAGCCACCGATATATGGGCTTACCAATGCAGAAGTGGCAAAGGCCTTTGGTGCCGATTTAATTTTACTAAATATATTCGATGTCGATCGACCATTTATCTTTAATTTGGGAGAGGGCAAAGATGTAGTTAAGAGATTAAAAGAGCTTGTAAGTAGGCCTATTGGAGTCAATCTAGAGCCGGTAGATAATAGTGCAAATATGATGGAAGAAAGGCTCGAGATAAGCAGTGGTCGCACAGCTACAAGAGAAAATCTCGCTAAACTAGATGAATATGGCTTTGACTTTGTATGCTTCACAGGAAATCCAAGCACTGGTGTTAGCAATAATGCAATATTAGATGCAATTAGAATTGCAAAGAGCGAGTTTAGTGGTCTTATCATTGCAGGCAAGATGCACGCCTCTGGAGTAGACGAGCCAATAGTAGATATTAAATCGATCGAACAATTTATCGAAGCTGGAGCAGATATAATACTAGTGCCATCGGTTGGTACTGTGCCTGGCGTAACAGACGAGGATATAAGAGAAGTGGTAAGGCTTGCGCATAAGAAAGATACACTTGTAATGGCAACCATTGGCACAAGTCAAGAATCCGCAAGTCGTGAAACAATTCGTGAGATCGCTCTTAGAAATAAAATAAATGGAGTGGATATCCACCACATTGGAGATGCAGGAATTGGTGGAGTTGCACTTGCTGAAAATATCTATGAATTAGGAGTGACTATAAGAGGCACTAGGCACACAATTCATCAAATGGCTGCCTCTATCAAAAGATAAATAAAAAAATCCGACGAATATTTTATGGTCGGATTTTTTATTTGCATTTATTTTTGTTTTAAATGAATTAGACTGGGTATATTATTAATAGTCAAAGAAGGTCAGACACAATTGACCTTGTTATTTGGAGAGGAAGTGAGATTATGGAGTATAAAGATTATTATAAAACATTAGGAGTAGAAAAAAATGCAAGTAGCGATGAGATCAAGAAAAAATTTAGAGTCCTCGCTAAAAAATATCATCCCGATTTAAATCCAAATGATAAAGAGGCTGAAAAGAAGTTTAAAGAGATAAATGAAGCATATGAAGTTTTAAGCGATGAAAAAAAGAGAAAGACTTATGATAACTTTGGTAGCGGGGCAAGCTTTACTGGAGGACAAAATTTTGACCCGAGCAATTTTGGCTTTTCTGGCTATACTCATTCATCGGGAAATGCCGATTTTTCAGATTTCTTTAATATGTTCTTCGGTGGTGGTAGCGGCTTTAATGGTGGTACGACTTATGAATATAGAAGCAGGGGAAGTGGCTTTGAGGATATATTTAGTGGTAAAGGCCGTACTAGTAGTTATAAACCAAACTACGAGATGGAGCTTGAGCTAAGTATTGAGGAGGCGATGAGCGGGACTACTAAGCATTTAAACGTGCAAGTTGGAGGCGAAGTCAAGTCAATAGAGGTAAAAGTGCCACGTGGCATAACTGAGGACAAGAAGATAAAAGTTCGTGGCGATAAGTGGGGTCTTGATGCCGATATACTTTTTAGCATAAGAATTTTAACGGGCGACTACGAGATGGATGGTCTTAATCTAACCAAAAAACTAGAGCTATATCCTTGGGAGGCATATTTCGGATGTGAAAAAGAAATTGAGGTTTTTGGAACTAAGATCAAATTAAAAATTCCAGCCAGAATTGAAACTGGAAAGAAGATCAGATTGTCAGGCAAGGGCTTTGTAAATATTAAAAAGGAAAAGGGAGATTTATTTGTTGAAATTAAAATTGTAAATGGAGCTTATAATAGTGAACAAGAGGATTTATTAAAGAAAATAGGAGAATTATCTATTAATTAACAAGTGAGGTGATTATATGAATATGGGAGAAAATATGACCATTAAGACGATTGAAGCGCTCAATCGTGCAGTGGAGATACAAAAGGCAAATGGCAATCCCGAGATTACATCTGCTCATTTATTTCGTGCCATGCTTGAGAGCGACTCGGTTGTGGGGCTTATATTTGGAAGATTAAATTTAGATATTAATAGTATAAAAAATGAAGTTGATAAAATTATAGAAAAATATCCCAAATCAACTGGAAGCGGAGCATATATGTCGCAGTCTTTGTCCGATGTTCTTGCAAATGCCGATTCCAAAAGAGCTGATTTTAAAGACAGTTATCTATCGCTTGAGCATATTTTGCTTGCTATGATAGATGAACCAGGGGAATTAAAGAATATATTTAAAGTTTATAATATAAAAAAAGAAAATGTATTGGAGGTGCTTATGGATATAAGAGGAAATCAAAATATAAATACAGATAATCCCGAATCCACCATGGATGCACTTGCACGATTTGGAAGGGATTTAGTTGAAGAGGCCAAGACTGGAAAGATGGATCCAGTAATTGGCCGTGACGAAGAGATAAGAGATGTAATTAGAATTTTAAGTAGGCGCACTAAGAACAATCCGGTTTTAATTGGTGAGCCGGGTGTCGGCAAGACCGCAATAGTCGAGGGGCTTGCTCAAAGAATAGTAAAAAATGACGTACCAACTGGACTAAGGGATAAAATAATTTATGAACTCGATATGGGAGCCTTGATTGCTGGAGCAAAGTATCGTGGGGAATTTGAAGAAAGGCTTAAGGCAGTCTTAAATGAAGTGGAAAAATCCGATGGTAGAATAATTTTATTTGTAGATGAAGTCCATACCATAGTTGGAGCAGGTAAAACTGAAGGCTCTATGGATGCGGGCAATCTATTAAAGCCACTCTTAGCACGTGGTGCCCTTCATATGATTGGTGCAACAACGCTTGATGAATATAGAGAGTATATAGAAAAAGATGCTGCGCTTGAAAGGCGCTTTCAAAAAGTATATGTAGGAGAGCCTAGTGTGCAAGATACCATCTCGATATTAAGGGGTATTAAAGAAAAGTATGAAGTCCATCATGGAATTAGAATATCCGACTCTGCGGTGATTGCGGCAGCAACTATGAGTGCAAGATATATAACGGATAGATTTTTGCCAGATAAGGCAATTGACCTTATGGATGAAGCAAGCGCAATGGTAAAGACACAAATTGACTCTAGTCCAATTGAGATAGACGAGCTTGAGAGAAAGATATTACAACTCGAAATAGAGCGCGAGGCGCTAAAAAAAGAAACAGATGATGCAAGTAAGAAAAGACTGGATGCATTAGAGCTTGAACTTGCAGAGAATAAAAAGGAATATGAATTATTAAGAGAAAAATGGGAAGAGGAAAAGTCTAGCCTAGAGAAGATCAGCGATATCAAAAAGAAAATCGATCAAGTAAAGACCGATATAGAGCTTGCCGAGAGAAATTATGATCTTGAGAAGAGTTCGCAATTAAAATACGGCGAATTGCCAAAACTGGAAAGCGAACTTGAAAAACTAAATGAAATAGAAGAGGGCGACAAGATGCTAAGTCGTGAAGTAACTGAGGAAGAGATAGCAAAGGTCGTAAATGAATGGACGGGAATTCCAGTAAGTAAACTTACTCAAACAGACAGGGATAAGCTCTTAAACTTGGCGGATGAACTCCATAAAAGAGTAGTTGGTCAAGATGAAGCTGTCGATGCAATAGTCGATGCCATATTAAGAAGTCGTGCAGGACTGTCTAGCAAAGATCGTCCTCTAGGAAGCTTTATATTTTTGGGACCAACAGGCGTCGGCAAGACTGAGCTTTCAAAAGCCCTCACGGAATATCTATTTGATGATGAAAAGAATATGATAAGAATCGACATGAGTGAATATATGGAAAAATTCTCGGTCTCAAGACTTATCGGTGCACCACCAGGATATGTTGGATATGAAGAGGGAGGACAGCTAACAGAAGCTGTTAGACGTCGCCCGTATTCGGTGGTTTTATTTGATGAAATCGAAAAGGCTCATCCCGATGTATTTAATCTACTTTTACAAGTATTGGACGATGGAAGACTAACGGATAATAGAGGTCGTGTCGTTGATTTTAAAAATACTATCTTAATTATGACCTCTAATATTGGTTCAAGAGAGCTATTAGAGGGTATAGATAGCGATGGAGAGATAAATTCAAAAACGAGATCTAAGGTAGATGAAAAGTTAAGAGCGGCATTTAGACCAGAATTTTTAAATAGAATCGATGATATAATAATGTTTAAGCCACTTACCAAAGACAATATGAAAGAGATACTAGATATTTCACTTGAGGAGATAAATGATAGATTATCCGATAGAGATATTGTCTTGAGCTTAAGCGATAATGCCCACGATTTTATTATAAATGAGGCATATGATCCAGCATTTGGCGCAAGACCAATAAAGAGATATCTCGGAAGCGTGGTTGAAAGTAAACTTGCTCGTGAAATAATAAGGGGCAATGTATTAGACGGAGACCATATCACAATTGATGTAGAAAATAGTGAATTGATATTCAAAAAATAAGGAGGAAATATGATTATCTACAAAGCAAATGACGGCAAGAGAGCAGAAAATATCTTTGATGATGAAAAGCAAACTGTAACTCATCTTCAATTAAAGGCAGGAGAATCCATTGGAGAACACAAGGTGGACCACACTGTTGTAGTCGTGCCATATAAGGGCAAGATTAAATTTAGCGGTGAAAATTCAAAAGAGGAGATCTATCCAGGAGTAATAGTAAGAATGCTACCCGGGGAGCTTCATTCATTAGAAGCAGTTGAGGATAGTGACCTTATGGTAATTAAATCACATTTAAAATAAAATTCGCCCCGAGTGGGCGTTTTTTTATGCCTATGATAGAGTTTTATAAACCGTTTTTTAGTAGTTCATCTTGTTAAAAATAGCTTTAAATTTAAAGGCATATCCTATTGAATGCGGAATATTGGGAGGGAAGATTCAATGGATTTTTGGAACTGTGGGATAAAGATATATTAAAAGATGCGGGAAAGGTAACTGCAGCTCTTGTTAAAAGGCATGCAGAGAGTGAATTCGAAAAATATAGGATAATTCAAGATAGCCTCTATAAAAGTGATTTCGATAAATTCTTAGAGCTTGAAGATAATGCTAAATAAATAGAATAATAAAAAATAAAAAGGCGGGACGGGATATTTTACCTGCCTTTTTATTATTTTTAAACAGTAATTATTTATTTGAAATATTTTCTTTGGTAAATTTGGGTTTTACACGCTCTACATATACACCTCTTTTCTTGTTATTCTTAAAGCATATTTGAAATTAAATAAACCACGTTGAAATAAGACTCTCTTATCCCAACATTGTCATTATACAAAAACTTAATCAAGGAATAGTAAAGATTTATCGCAAGCATGGATTTATACTATAGAAGAAAAATAGCGTTTATTAAATTGTTTTACTTAATAAGAAAAATAATTACAATTTTTATATTTTAACCAATAATACTATTTACTTTTAGTTTTATTAATTGTATAATAGCTATATGGGTATATATAAAAAGAACAGGAGTAAAATTTTAATAGCAGCTTTATTATTGTTTCTTATAGCTTTGTTGTCGATAGGCATTGGAAGATTTAGTCTTAGCTTTTCAGATATTTTTGATTTAATCATAGCTAGGATTGGAGGAGTTGCCGATGATACTTTGCCAGAATATGCGATACTCTTTTTCATGAGGCTTCCTCGTGTGATTGCAGTATTGATAGTAGGTGCAGGTCTATCTGCATCGGGCGCGGTTTATCAGGCGATGTTTAATAATCCAATGGCATCAAGTGATGTATTGGGAGCTAGTCAAGCAGCTGGCTTTGGTGCAGCATATGCAATACTAATGGGATATTCAAGTGCGGGAATAACCTCGACTGCATTTTTTCTTGCGATGGCAGGGGTATTTGCAAGTTATTTTTTGTCCACTAGATTTAAATCCTCGAGAATACTTTCATTAATTCTCGCCGGCATATTGATGGGCTCGCTTTTTCAAAGTGGCATAAGCTATATTAAATTGGTTGCAGATAGTGAGAATATGCTTCCACAAATAAGTTTTTGGCTTATGGGTTCATTCGCTTCTATAAGAGATGTCGATAGTATTTATCTCTTACTGATGAATATTTTGCCACTAATAGTGATATTTTTACTAAGGTGGAGAATAAATCTATTTAGTCTAAGTAGCGATGAGGCAAAGAGCATAGGGGTCAATATCAATCGTATGAGATTGATTCTTATTATAGCTACTAGTATAATCATTGCATCAACTGTATCGTCGGTAGGCATTATTGGATGGATAGGCCTCGTCGTGCCACATATGGCAAGGCGCATAGTTGGAGATGACAATAGATATGTCATTCCAATGAGCATGATAGTTGGTGCGAGTTTTCTTCTTATATCAGATACTATTGCAAGGTCGCTCTCGACACTTGAGCTTCCAATTAGTATAGTTACAAGTCTAGTTGGGGTGCCAATATTTATAATATTGTTGCTATCAAGACGAAAAGCATCATATGGAGGAAGTTATGATTGAGATTAGGGATTTAACATTTAGCTATCATAAGGAAAATGTGCTTAATTCGATTGATCTAACTATTGAAGATGGAAAGCTAACGGCAATTATGGGAGAAAATGGCTCAGGCAAGACCACTCTTATTAAAAATCTATTGGGTAGTTTATCTCCAAAGATGGGAAATATTTTAATCGATGGAGATGATATAGGCGATTTAAACGACAAGAAGAGGTCGAGTTTATTTAGTTATATTCCGCAATCGATCGATGGAGTTTTTAACTTTTATGCTATGGACGTGGTGCTTTTTGGTTTAGCAGGAGAACTTGGTTTAATAAAAACTCCAGGTAAAGAAGAGCTTATTAGAGCGGATCAGGCATTTGATAGACTAGGGATCAATCATCTTAAATATCGAAAGCTATCTGAGATTTCAGGTGGCGAAAGGCAGATGATCCTAATTGCAAGAAGTCTAGTAAGGGATACCCCATATATTATAATGGATGAGCCAACTAGTTCACTTGATTATCGCAATCAGCTAAATGTAATGGAAATTGCAAAAAATCTATCAAAAGATGGCAAGACTGTTATACTCTCTACTCACAATCCATCCTTTGCACTTTTTTATACTGATAATACCATAATATTAAAAGATGGTATGATATACAAAAGTGGAAAGAGTAGTGAGGTTATCAATGAGGAAAATTTGAGTTTTGTCTTTGATAGAGATATTAATTTTGCAACTGTTGACGGGAAAAAGATAATTTATCCGTAAAATAAAAAGAAAGGAATTGAGAATTATGAAGAGAGTTATTTCACTACTATTGGCAGTATTTATGGTATTATCCTTTACTAGCCTAATTAAAGCAGATGATTTTGATTTTTTATTAAGAAATAAAATCGTTCAAGGAAAAGATGGAGGAGATCTTGCGTTAAATGATAAGATTTCAAGAGCAGAGCTAGTTAAAATCGTAGTTGCAGCTAAGGAGGTTGTAACAGGTAAGAAGCTAGAAGCTGGAGCTGGATTTTCTGATGTAAAAGGATGGGCGGAGGAATTCGTCAATAAAGCACAAAAGGCAGGATTTATTTCAGGTCGTGGAGATGGTAAATTCTATCCAAATGACAATATAACAAAGCAAGAAGTGCTAAGCATTGTCTTAAGAGCGATTTTAAATACCGGAGAGCTCGAGTGGCCAAATGGATATATAGCATTTGCTAAAAAGCATGATATCATCGATGATGACGACCCATTTGATGGCAAGCTCGATGCAACACGCAAGTTTGCATTTGAAGTGTTAGAAGAAGCAATCGATGAATTAGATGATATCCATGACATCGATGACGATGATGATATTGCAATTTTAAATAAGTCTGGGGAAACATTTGTCTTTACAGATGATGCTGGACGTAAAGTAACACTACCCAAAAATATCGAAAGAGTAGGCGCTGGAGGTAACACTGCATCGCTCTTTCTTTATTCAATTGCCCCTGAAAAACTGGTGGGTTGGGCAAGCCATAAGAGACCAGATGAAGCAAAATACTTCCCTAAAGTAAGAGACGATATCGTAGCTTGGGGAACATTTTATGGCACTAAGAATACATTAAATAAAGAAGAACTAGTAAAGGTCAAGCCACAACTAATTGTCGACTTTGGTCAAAAAAAAGGCTCGATAGTAGAAGACCTTGACAATATACAAAAGGATACTGGAATTCCAATTATATTTATTGAAGGCAATTTAAAGGATATGAAAAACGCCTATAAAAAAGTAGGCAAACTTCTTGGCAAAGAGGATCATGTAGAGGATATTATAGAATATATCGATGAGGCATTTAAGCTTGCAAATACTAAAAATACCAAGAAGAGCTTCTATCACGGAGAGGGCGATAAGGGATTAAATACCAATCCTGCTGGAAATCCACAGCAACAAGCCTTAGAGTTAAATGGTATGAAAAATGTAATTAAACTTGCCAACAAAAAAGATCATGGTGGCAATGAGGTTTCTATGGAAGATTTAATTGCTGCAAATCCAGATGTAATTGTACTTGGTGAAAATGGAATATTTAAGAATATTAAAAATTTAAATATATGGAAAAATTTTAAGGCGGTTAAGAATAATGAAGTATATGAAATTCCACATGTTGGCATTAGCTGGATGGGAAGGCCCGTTTCAACCAATCAGATACTAGGGCTGGTCTTTGCATCTTATGTAAATGACAATAATATTATGAGTATGGATAAATTCGAAGATATGGTCGAAGATTATTATGAGCTATTTTTACACTATGATATGTCAGATAGTGAAGCAAGGGCAATTATAAATTCAATTAAATTAAAGTAAAATTGACCCAAGTTAGTACTTGGGCCAATACATAAACTATCTTGCATTGTCAAATATATCGATAATTGCCTCTATATCGCTTTCTTTTAGAAAGCCGAGGTCTACTAGGGCGCCTTCATAGCCCATTTTTTTATTTGCAAGTATTGCTTTTTTCTTAGCTCCTTTTACATTTCTTTCTTCGAGAAATCCTTCTAGGTCGATTATCTCAAAGCAAAGATAATTGCCAAGGCTGCCTCTTTTTACATATACATTGTCGATTCTATCCCATGGAATGAATCCAAGGCTAATGGAACTTGAGTTTTCGACTATTCCCTTAGAATCTACGAATAGTGCAGGGCTCTTGTCGGCTACTTTTTTAAATAAAAGATAGCTAATATATCCACAGAATATTGCAAATAATAATCCAACTATAAGACCAAAAGGTTCGAAGCTTGTGTCGCCAAGTCCGGAACTTCCGATGATTAAAAAGCAAAATGCAAGAGCAATAATTGCCATTATTATCCCCATTACTATCCATTTAAATGTCTTCTTCTTAATTAATACTTCTTTTGCCATAAATCCTCCTTTTATTAAAATTATAAAAAAGAGGCCCGAAGGCCTCGAAATAACTTAACTATTTTACTAGATCGATTGCCGATTGTGGTAGATAAGCTGCCTTGCCGTTAAATACGGTTAGTCCATCGAAAGTAACTTTTTCTTCTCCAACATAAGCATAATTCTTATTTACTGGGAAACGATAAGTCTTACCATCTTTAGTTGCAATTAGCTCGTGGTTTGGCTTGTCACCACCAACATTCTTCCATTCTACCTTAGCTCCTTTAGCTTCAAGGGCAGGTCTAGCAACTATGAATAGCTTTTCTGTAAGAGCATCGAGATCAACGCCCATGATCTTTTCTACATATTTTGCTATTTCATGGTTGAAAACAGTTCCTGAAAGAGGAGCAACTGCTGGATTTGAACTATAGCAATATAGACCAGTGTCTCCACCAACGTGACCATTTGAAGTCCAACCGATAAATGAACGTTCGCTAATTACTTGTCCAATGCCTTGTTGTGGATCTTCAGTTTCTTTAATATGCTTTATTTCTTCTGCAGTCAAATCGTTAATGCCAAAATATTTATTCATGATTTCAGCGATATTTGATCTGTCTTCATTTAATTCATTGCCAGCACCAAAGCCAGTTTTCTTTGCGTTTTTAATGATCTTTGTGAAGTTTTCTAGTGGGGTCTTGTAATATGAACCGCTTGTTGCAAAGTTACCCATTGTTGGGCCTCCTGTGCAGTGGTCAGCAGCTGAGATAATAACTGTGTCGCTATTGGTCTTTGCAAAATCAAGAGCAACCTTAACTGCCTTGTCATATGCAAGTATATCTGTTACTAGACCAACAGGATCATTTGCGTGAGCTGCCCAGTCGATTTCAGAGCCTTCAACAACTAGGAAGAAGCCTTCTTCATTTTTTGATAAAACTTCTATTGCCTTTCTTGTCATATCTTCAAGTGAAGGTTCTGTCTTTTCATCACGATCAAGGTCGTAGTTCATTGCTCCACCTTGGAACATACCAAAGATCTTTTCTCCTTTGCTTGCAAGAAGTTCATCTCTTGTTGTGAAATAATCATATCCAAGAGCTTTTATTTCGCTTAGTAGATCTTCTCCATCTTTACGCTTATCAGCTTCTAGATAATTGCTCCCTGCACCAAGTACAACTTCCATATTTTGATAGATTTGTTGTTCGATAAGTGTATCTAATTCTTTTCTTGATGGATGGTGTGAACTGAAAGCTGCTGGAGTAGCGTGGTTAACATTTGAGGTCGAAACGATACCGGTTGATCTACCTGTTCTTTCTGCTGCTTCAAGTAGAGTTGCAAGAGGCATATCTGCTTTTGCTTCATCAAATCCTTCTGTTCCTGGCATACCAGCCTTTGCAGGATAAACCCCGATATATGGAGTGTTCGACTTATAACCGGTAGCCATAGCTGTTGCAGCTGGTGCTGAGTCAGCTAGTGGAGTATCAGCATTATTGGTTCTAACAAAACCAGTTGCGATATCATCTAGGTGGAATTTGCCTTCTGGAGCGAACCATCTAGCAAGAGTGTATCCTTCTATTCCCATTCCATCTGGAATCATAATAATAACATTTTTAATAATAGCATTTTCTGCTTTTTCTTCAGTCTTTGCTTCTTCTGCAAAGCTTGGAATTGCAAAAGTAAATAGCATTGCAATCACAAGTAAAATTGATAGTCTTTTCATTTAATCCTCCTTAAATTTCATATTGCACAATGTGCACGAAAAGTTTACGTCTTGATTATAAGGCTCATATGTTAAGTAATGATTATTGATCTGTAAAATGATTGTAAAATTATTTAATAAATATATGGTTATAAATTTTATCTATAGCAAATCGAAATCATATAAAGAAATTTTATTGGACATTGGAGAAATTATAGTATATATTTAAATTAGATTGGTGTGAATTTATATAAGCAAACACAAAATAATAAGGAGGTCACTATGACAATTTACGAAAAGGCAAAGGAATTTGCATTAGCTCATATAGAGCCAATTGCAAAGAAGATGGACGACGAGGCGATATTCCCAGTAGAAGCTTTTAAGGCGATGGGAGAAGAAGGATTTTTAAAGCTCATGGTGCCAAAGGAATTTGGAGGAGAGGGAGCAACGATTCAAGAGCATGCAAGAGTATGCATGGCATTTGCAGAAAGTTCAGCATCGGCAGGGCTTTGCTATATGATGCATAATGTATGCTTGATGGTTGTCTTGACATATGGCAGCGACGAGCTCAAAAAAGAAGTATGCGAAAAAATTGTAAATGAAGGAAAATTCTGCGCACTTGCATATAGTGAATTTGGAACTGGAACTCACTTTTATATTCCAAATATTAAAGCCGACCACAAGGATGGCTATACTGTATTAAATGGAAGAAAATCCATGGTAACATCTGCAGAGCAAGCTAGTTTTTATTTGATATCAGCTCCTTCTACCAAGGAAGGTCTGACAGATAACTGGCTGATTCCACTTGAAAAAGAAGGAGTTAAGTTTGATCTAAATGAATGGAATGGCGTTGGCATGCGCGGCAATGTCAGCTCTCCAATGACTTTGACTGATTGCAAGCTAGAAGATAAATACATGGTTGGTGAACCGGGAACTGCAGTTGAACAAATTTTTGCTGTAGTCGCTCCATATTTTGTAGTTGGACTTGCAAGCGTCTATTCGGGACTATCTCTTGCAATATATGAGGCCGCAAGAAAGCATGCAATTGAAAGAGTCTATCCAAATGGACAAGGCTTAATAAATATAGAAACCGTCCAAATCCACTTGGCAAATTTATATAATAGAGCAAATGCGGCAAAGTATTTCACACTTGAGGCTGCAAGGTCAGCAGCTTGTGGGGAGGAGGATGCACTTCCAAAGATACTTGCATCGCGTATAAATGCATCAGAAGGTGCTATTGAATGCTCTAAGTGGGCGATGAGAATTGGCGGAGGCAAGAGCTATAACAAGGCTGATGCAATTGAAAGATATATGAGAGATTCATATGCTGGTCAAATAATGGCGCCATCAGTAGATGTGCTCATAGTATGGCTTGGAAAAGCTGTAACAGGTCAGGAGTTAATCTAATGCTTAGGATTGGTGCTGTAATATATGATCCACGCGTAACCGTTGTTTGGGAGTTAATAGAAAAGTTTTTTGATAAGGCTGGAATGAAAATAGAGCCGGTTTTCTTTAAGGACTATAAAATGCAAGTAGATGCTCTTGTTGCTGGAGAAATCGATATGGCATGGAACTCTCCACTTGCACATTTGGACGTGGTCTTAAGAACCGATGGCAAATATAAATATTCTCTTATGAGAGATACCGATCAAGATAGAAAGACTATGCTTATTGTAAGAAGAGGAGAGATAACTGATGTAAGTGAGTTAAAAGGAAAGACTATCGGCTTTGGTGCACTTGACTCACCACAGGCAAGGCTAATTCCAATCAACTATCTTCACGAAAATAATCTTGAATTTGGCAAAGACTATACTGAAAAGAGATTCGACATTGGAGTTGGGCTTCATGGAGATCATATCGGCGGGGAAATGGAGGCAGCTAAAGCGCTAACAAATGGCGAAGTAGATGCTGCTTTTGTGCTTGATTTAAATTGGGAAGCTTGGAAGAAAGATGGAACAGTTGATGATAAGAAATTAAGTGCAATTGGAGAGACTAAGCATTTTGATCACTGTATATTTGACTATCGTCCCGAAATAGATGATGAAGTAATAAGAGAATTTGAAGATATAATGCTTCAAATGGACTATAACAAGCCAGAGGATAAGGAAATACTAGATCTTGAAGGTTTGAAAGAATGGAAGAAAGGTCGCCTAAGTGGATATGAACAAATCTCTAGCGCAAATGAGTATTTGAGGTTTCTTTAATGCTTGAGATATCCTTAATGGGCTCTATGCCACGTACAGATGAAGTGCTTCGTGCACTTCGTCTAAGCCGTACTGGCAAGATGAGTGACACAGAATTCTACAAATTGATAGATGAAAAAACATCTGAGATAATAAAACTTCAAGAGGAGCATGGGGTTGATTATATAACCTCGGGCGAGCTTCATCGCGACAACTATGTAAGTTTTATTTCAAATGCCCTTGATGGAGTTAGGCAGATGTCCATGAGCGAGATGCTCGACTATGTAGAAGATAAAAAGGCATTTGAACAAATATTAAATACTTTAGATGTGCCTGCAATTGCAATTAAAAATGCAATATGTACGGGAAAGATTGCAAGAAGAGATGGAATTGTGGTGGATGAGCTAAAGAGAATAAAAAAATTTACCGACAAGAAGATCAAGATAACTCTCCCTGGGCCTTATCTCGTAACAAGGTCGATGTGGCTGCCGGAACTATCTAAAAATGGATATGATTCCAAAGAGGAGCTAGGAGAGGATGTTATCAAAATCTATCAAGATGAGATAGAAGAATTGCAAGAGCTTGGAGTCGATATAATACAATTTGATGAACCGGTATTAACCGAGGTGGTTTTTACCGATGGACGTCCACGCACCTTTATGTGTGCTGCACTATCCGAAAGAAAAGATCCAACTGAAGAGCTTGAGTTTGCAACACATCTTATTAAATCCGTCATCTCAAAGGTCGATAAAGCTAAATCCAAGGTAGCACTCCATGTTTGCAGAGGCAATTGGAGTAAGGACGAAACCATATTGCTTGAAGGTCCATATACTCCTCTTTTGAAATTATTTTCAAACATAGATGCGGATATATTATTCCTCGAATTTTCCACTGATAGAGCAGGAGAGATAGCTTCCTTTTATGCTGAGCCCAAGATGAAGGAGATTATCCTTGGCCTTGGCGTAGTAAATCCTCGACTTGATGAGATAGAATCCGTTGATTTTATAGTAAATAAAATTCGCGAAGCAGAAAAATACCAAAGTCTAGATATGATTATGCTAAATCCAGACTGTGGATTTGCAACATTTGCCAATCGCCCTGTCAACACTTATGATCATATCAAAAGCAAGCTTGATGCAATCTATGAGGCAAGGAAAGCAATATGTCAAAGATAGATGGCAATGCACTTGAGGGCATTGATTATTCGCTTTTTTCTTTAAGAGCGACTATGAATGATTTAAAAAATGTTCATATATATACAGCTAATTCTTCATTTGTAGTAGATAGCTCTATTAGTTTTGATAGTGAGGCAGAAAATATCTCGGCAATAAATTATTTTATGGGATCTCTTTTATCGAGCATAATGCTTATGAGTGTAAAAAAAGCCAAGAAGAGAGATGTAATAATTGAAGAAATAGAAGGAAAGATCGAATTCAAATTAAATAATCCTCTAAATGCACTTGATGTGCGTGGATATTATGAAAATAGTTATATAGACTATATCGACATTAAAATATATTATTATGCTGATGGTGACGAAGAGAGTAATAATTTATTGCTTACACAATTGCTTGATGAAAATCCAATTTACAATTTAATTAAGAAAACTACGAGCCTAATGGTCAACTTCGACCTAGTAATATAGGCTTTTTTTTGTAAAAAAATGTTAAGATAATTTATCATAATGAATTATGTGATGGAAATCACTTTTACTTTACTTTAAATAAAATATATGTTATAATTTAAACGAATGGAATTAAAGATGGAGGTGTAAATGAGTAAGGAAATTTTAAATTTTGCGATTGAAATTGAAGAGTCGATCAAAAAATTTTATGAAGATGCCAAGGAGAAGAGTAAAGACGATATCTTAAAGGACTTTTTTAACTCTATGATAATTTCTAAAAAGAAATACGAGAGATTTTTAAATAGTTATAAAGATAGACCTTATAGTCTTAAAGTTGCAAAGACCGACCGCGATTTTGGTGTGACAGAAGAAGTGGTAAGTGATGATATAGAATTTTCACCCAATATGGAATTCAAGGATGCAGTGGCTCTTGCCATGAAGAAGGAGCAACAGCTTATGGATACATATAAGGTGCTGATGGAAGAGGAAGAGGATTTGAGTAATAAAGACATGTTAAGGGACATGGCAAATGCCTGTTCCAATAGAAAGGCTAGTCTTGAAGAAATTTACAATAATATTGCATTTAATGAGGTGTGGTAATGATTAATTTAAAAATTGATGGCATCGATGTTTCGGTCGAGAAGGGGACCAATTTAATCGATGCTGCGGCAAGTGTTGGAATAAGAATTCCTCAGCTTTGCTATTTAAAGGATCTATCTCCATTTGCGGGATGCAGAATGTGCGTAGTTGAAATAAATGGCAAGAGTAAGCCCGAGACAGCATGTTCTACTCTATGTAAAGAGGGGATGGAAGTTGTTACGAATAGCGAGAGGCTTATTAAATACAGAAAGGGTCTTTTAAAGCTGTTGATGGCTAATCATCCAGTTGACTGCTTAACTTGTGGTGAGGTAGGCCATTGTGATCTTCAAGATCATTGTTTTAAATATGGAGTAAAAAATCCTTTCTCAGATGGGGCGGTTAGTGAATTTAAGATAGACGATGCCAATCCAATTATGATTCGCGATCAAAATAAATGCATTAAATGTGGTAAATGCGTAAGAATTTGTAAAGAAGTTCAAGTTACTGGAACTTATGATTTTGTGGGTCGTGGATTTTATTCAACTGTAACGACGGCATTTGACCAAAGTATAAATAGCGACATATGCCGCATGTGTGGTCAATGTATCTCAGTTTGTCCAACGGGAGCGCTAATGAATAAGCAACTTGCTGGATATAGACCATGGGAGATGAAGAAGGTTAGGACGACCTGTCCATTTTGTGGAACGGGATGTAATTTCGACCTAAATGTGGTCGATAATAAAGTGGTTGGAGTAACTCCAGCTGAAGATGCACCAATTAATGGTAGTCAAATGTGCGTTAAAGGGCGCTTCCACACTGATATGATTCATTCTAAAGAGCGACTTACGACTCCGCTTATAAAAGAAAATGGAGAATTTCGCAAGGCAACTTGGGAAGAAGCTCTAAATTATACTGCAAAGAGATTGAATGAGATTAAAAAAGAATATGGGCCAGATTCAATTGCTGGACTTTCAAGTGCTCGTTGCACCAATGAGGATAATTTTGCATTCCAAAAATGGATGAGAGTGGTGGTTGGCTCCAATAACGTAGACCACTGCGCAAGGACCTGACATGCTCCAACAGTTGCAGGTCTTGCAACTACACTAGGAAGCGGCGCTATGACTAATAGCGTAAATGAAATATTGGATGAAGATGTATTTTTGATAATTGGATCCAATACAACCGAGGCTCATCCGATCATCGGAAATAAAATGAAGCAAGCCATAATTCGTGGAGCAAAGGCAATTGTGGTCGACCCAAGAAAGACCGAGCTTGCAGGCATGGCTCATTATTATCTACCAATCAAATCCGGCACCGATGCCGCCCTAATAAATGGCATTATGAATGTAATAATCGAAAATGGTTGGGAAGATGAAGACTATATAAAGCAAAGAGTTGAAGGCTTCGATGCAGTTAAAGAAACTGTAAAAGCCTACGATTTAAAGACTACTAGCGAAATAACAGGCATATCTGAAGAGATGATATATAATGTAGCTAAGCTTTATGCCGAAACTGAAAAGGCTGGAATATTCTACACACTTGGAATTACTGAGCATACTACTGGCACTTCGAATGTTATGAATCTAGCTAATCTGGCACTTATTACAGGACATGTTGGCATTGAAAGCGCTGGGGTTAATCCACTTCGTGGACAAAATAATGTTCAGGGCGCTTGTGATATGGGGGCTCTTCCAAATAGTTATCCAGGCTATCCATCTGTAATAGATGATAAAGCGAGAGAAAATTTCGAAGAGCTATGGGAGACAAGTCTTAATCCAAAGCTTGGATTAAGGATTCCTGAGATGTTTGATAAAGCACTTGAAGGCGAGTTGAAAGCTATGATAGTAATGGGAGAAGATCCTGTACTATCCGACCCAAATGCCAATCACGTAAGACGTGCCTTTGAGGCCCTCGATTTTAGAGTCAGCTTGGAAATCTTTATGAGTGAGACGGCAAAATATGCCGATGTAATATTCCCTGCTGCTTGCTATGCCGAAAAGGAAGGTACTTTTACTGCAAGTGAAAGGCGTGTCCAAAGGGTAAGAAAAGCAGTTGACGCTCCAGGACTATGTAAGCCAGATTGGGAAATAGTTAAGTTAATTGCAAATAAAATGGGAGTGACCAAGGGTTTTGAATGGAGAAGTGCAGAGGATATCTTTGACGATATAAGAGCAGCAATGCCTTCATATCGCGGCATGACTTATGAAAGACTTGGCAATGAAGGACTTCAATGGCCATGTCCTACACTTGATCACCCTGGTACTAAATATCTTCACAAGGGAGTCTTCCCACGTGGCAAAGCTCGTATGGTTCCAGTTGAATATGAGGAACCAGCAGAATTATGCGATGAAGAATATCCAATATTATTAAATACTGGACGCAAACTCGGTCACTATAATATCACCACTAGATTCTCGCCTAAGCTTGAGGAGATCAATCCATATGAGCTAGCAGAAGTAAATCCAGAAGATGCTAAAAAGCTTGGACTAAAAGAACTTGACTACGCAAGAGTAAGTTCAAGGCGTGGTAGCATAATTACTCGAGTTACAATTACTGATCGCGTTCAACCGGGAAATATGTTTATGACCTTCCACTTTAAGGAAAGTCCGGTCAATGAGCTGACTAATGATGAATTCGATCCAATAACTTTAACAGCCGAATATAAGATATCTGCAGTTAAGCTTGAGAAGGTAAAAGATGCGGACGATGATATAAAGAGATTTGTTCCGCTAACCGAAGTGGTGGAGGCATAGTATGGAATTTGTATTTGATAGAAATGAATATATCGATGAATTAAAGGAGTTTGATCAATTCATCGAAGAGAAAAAGAATATGGATGGAGCTTTGATGCCAGTGCTTCAAAAAGCACAAAATCTATTCGGCTATTTACCTCGTGAGATAATTGAGGAGATTGCAAAGAAGCTATCGCTCCCAGTAGCTACCGTATATGGAGTAGCAACTTTCTATGCGCAATTTACCTTTATCCCGATGGGAAAGAACAGAATTTCCATTTGCATGGGAACAGCTTGCTATGTTAAGGGAGCAGAGGATTTGATTCATGCATTTGAAGACGAGCTAGGCATTAAAAAAGGTGAAACCACTCCCGATAAGATGTTTTCTATAATCGAAACGAGATGCGTAGGAGATTGCGCGGTTGCGCCTGTTGTTACTATCAACGATGAAAACATCGGTCACTATGAAAAGAAGATGGTTAAAAAGACTATTAAAGAATTGAGGGGGAAATAGGAGGGCATATGACTGTAGTTGAAACTAAAAAAACGGCGGATATCATTCGCGAAATCAAAGAAAAGCATCTGCCTGAATTAAATAAAAGATTGGACGCTGATGAAAATATCGATAACACAGCCGATTATCCAAAACTTGCCGGTGAATTTTACAAGCATCAAAAGAGAATTGCCCTTAAAAATTTTGGCATAATAGATCCCGATTCGATTGAAGACTATATTGCTCTTGGAGGATATGAGGCTTTGAGAAAGGCGATATTCGACATGAATGGGCAGGAGATTATAGACTGCGTAACAGGCTCTGGACTTCGTGGACGTGGAGGAGCAGGCTTCCCTACCGGAGTTAAATGGCAAGGCGCTTATGATATGGGGCCTGGCAAAAAATATGTAGTAATGAATGCAGATGAAGGTGACCCAGGTGCATTTATGGATCGCTCCATAATGGAGGGCGACCCACATTCAGTGCTTGAGGGAATGGCAATATGTGGGCGTGCAATTGGTGCAGACGAAGGATTTATATATATTCGTGCAGAGTATCCAAAGGCGGTTAAAAGACTTGAAAAAGCAATAGCCGATGCCAAAGCAATGGGCCTACTTGGTGACAATATAATGGGAAGCGGTTTCTCGTTTGATATTTCACTTAGACTTGGTAGTGGTGCATTTGTTTGTGGAGAGGGCACAGCTCTTATGGAGAGCATCGAAGGAAGGCGCGGAATGCCACGTCCCAAAGTATTTAGAACAACGGTAAAGGGACTTTGGGGAAAGCCAACTGTATTAAATAATGTAGAGACTTTTGCCAATATCCCATTTATACTGGATCATGGAGCAGAATATTATCACTCAATTGGCACGGAAGACTCTTCAGGCACTAAAGTATTTGCTTTAGTAGGCAAGGTAGTTCACTCGGGACTGGTAGAAGTGCCGATGGGCACAACAATCAATGAAATAGTCTTTGACATTGGAGGCGGCATACCAGATGGTAAGAAGATTAAAGCAGTTCAAACAGGAGGTCCATCTGGAGGATGCATACCACCCGAATATTTTGATCTTCCAATTGACTTTGCAACACTAAAGAAGATTGGTTCAATAATGGGTTCAGGCGGAATGGTTGTAATGGATGAGACTGACTGTATGGTAGATATCGCTCGCTTCTTCATGGAATTTAGCGTAGATGAAAGCTGCGGTAAATGTACACCATGTCGCGAAGGAACTATGCGAGTGCTTGAGATGTTAACTAAAGTCACAAAAGGCGAGGCGGATGAGAGTATACTCGATGAATTAATGGATTTAAGCGATCTAATAACTAAGACTTCACTTTGTGGACTTGGTCAATCAGCATGCAATCCCGTGGTAAGCACCATCCACTATTTCAAAGATGAATATCTCGCACATGTAAATGAAAAGAAATGCCCAGCTCATCACTGTAAGGATTTGCTAAATTTCTTCATAACCGACAAGTGCATTGGATGCACTGTCTGCGCAAAGAATTGCCCGGTAAATTGTATAAGTGGAGAGAGAAAAGAAAAGCATATAATAGATCAAAATGCATGTATAAAATGTGGCAACTGCGAAAGCGTCTGCCCAGTACATGCAATTATAAGAGAATAATCGCTAAAGGCTCAATTAAATTTGAGCCTTTTTAAATTGGGTAAAATATTAATATCTAAAGGAGCGTGTCAAGAAAAAAATAATAAATTGAAAGATAATTGGCAATTGATTATAAGCATAGTTCTTGTCATCATAGTGGCGCTAATTTTGTTTTATCCACATCTTAAAGTGTGGCTTAAGCCACATAAAGCAGATGGTATTAAACCAGGCGAATTACCGTCAGTGATAAAAACTGAAGGTGGACATTACTATCCACAGTTTGAGGTTAATATAAATGGTAAAAATTTTCCGTTTGAAGACATAGAGATTGAATCAAATAAATATTATATAGAGTTTCCAGCTGGAACTGTAAGGGTGATTTTTCCAGATATGGATGACTTGTGGCTAACAGATGAAAAGAATATAACTAATATTAGGCACATTAGCCCCGATGCTTATGATTTTTTATAGATGAAAATTCTAAATTGCCGGAATTAGTTGGCGATCCAATTTTCGAGGTTACAATTTTTGAATTTGAGGGGAAGGGTGAAGTTGATTTTTTTTAGAGATTTAAATAGTCATTATTCATCGTGGAGCGATGAAGATCAATTTGAGTTTTCTAATAATCGTCCATATGATGAAAAACTAACTATTAAATTCATTGAATGATAAAGCTCACTTATAGTGGTGGGTCTTTTAATTTGAAAAGAATGAAGACTTATTGTATAATAGTAACAATGAAATTTATGGAGGATATTTTTGAAAAGTTTTTTAGATAATTACGATAAGAACAGAGTTAGCATGCCGATAGTTCCTCTTAGGGGATTGTCGATATTTCCAAATATGATTATACATTTTGATGTGGGTCGATTAAAGTCCATTAAAGCAATTGAGCTTGCGAGCATGAGTGAATCGAATATATTACTAGTTACTCAAAAGGATGCCACTGTGGAGAATCCAAGTCTTGATGATTTTTATCATTGGGGTACCGTTGCAAGTATCAAGCAGATGATGAGGCTTCCAAATGGCGGACTTAGAATTTTAATCGAAGGTCTTTATCGTGGGCATATTGAGAGCTTTATTGAAGATAGAGAATATTTTGAGGGCGAGGTTGATGAATATCGCTATGGAGAATATGTAGATGAAATCAACGACGAGCTAAAAGCTCTTGTTAGGCTTGTTAAAAGCAAGACTGAGGAATATGTTAGCTTGCATCCTAAATTGTCAGATAATGCCATTATGACACTTTATGAAATGGAAGATCCTGGTAGGCTCTCGGATGCCGTTAGTTCTTTGCTTCTGCTTGATGAAGAAGAATATCAGGATATTATAAAAGAACTCGATATTAAAAAAAGGCTCGAATACATGCTCGGTCTTATTAATCGAGAGCTTGACATGCTTAAGATTGAAGAAAAAATAAGCGTCAGAGTTAGAAATCAAATGAATAAATTCCAAAAGGATTATTTTTTGCGCGAACAAATAAAGGCGATAAAAAAAGAACTTGGCGAAGAGGGCGATAGCGAAAGCGAATTGATGGAGCTAGGCGAGAGAATAGATGAAAAAGATTTGCCAAATGAAGTTCGTGAAAAAGCATTAAAAGAACTATCTCGTCTTTCTCAAAATCCATATGGACCAGGTGAGTCTGGAGTTATTAGAAATTATCTAGACTGGATACTAGAGCTTCCATGGAATGAGAGTAGCGATAGTGATATTAGTCTTAGCGAAACCGCCGATATACTCGATAAAGATCACTATGGACTAGAGGATATTAAAGAGCGCATAGTGGAATATCTTGCAGTTAAGAAATTAAATCCCGAATCCAAGGGCAATATATTGCTGCTAGTTGGCCCTCCGGGAGTCGGCAAGACTAGCATTGCAAAATCTATCGCTCACTCGCTTAATAGGGAATTTGTAAGAATGAGCCTTGGTGGAATGCGTGATGAAGCTGAGATAAGAGGGCATAGGAGGACATATATAGGCGCCATGCCCGGAAGAATTATTGCGGGAATTAAAAAAGCAGGAGTTAATAATCCGGTATTTTTACTAGATGAAATAGATAAACTTGCAAGTGATTTTAGAGGAGATCCTGCAAGTGCGCTTTTAGAAGTGCTTGACCCCGAACAAAACAAGGACTTTACCGATCATTACTTGGATCTTCCCTTTGATTTAAGTCAAGTATTATTTATCACAACTGCAAATTCACTTAATATTCCTGATGCGCTATTAGATCGTATGGAAATTATTAGAATTAGTGGTTATACCGATATTGAAAAGGAAAATATAGCTAATAGATATTTAGTTTCTAAGCAAATTAAAAATGCAGGTCTAAAGGCTAGCCAAATAAAATTTACGCCTGCTGCGATTAGGCATATAATAGAGTACTATACTCGTGAATCGGGCGTGCGAGAGCTTGAGAGAATGCTTGCAAAAATCATTAGAAAAGCAGCCGTAAAGTTTGCAAAAGGCGAGCTAGACTTGTCAAATAAAATCTCAATTGGGATAAAGGAAGTCGAAGAGTATCTTGGAGCAAGAATTTATAGTCGTGATATACTTGACAAAAAAGATAGAGTTGGTGTGGTTAATGGTCTTGCGTGGACTAGCGTTGGCGGAGTTACTCTACAAGTCGAGGCAATAGTGACAGATGGCAAGGGAAGGCTCACCTTAACTGGCAAGTTAGGCGAGGTCATGAAAGAATCCGCAGTAGCTGCCATAGGATATTTAAGAAAGAATGCAAAGTCGCTAGGGATTGATCCCGAGTTTTATTATAATAAGGATATTCATATTCACGTACCAGAAGGAGCAGTGCCAAAGGATGGCCCGAGTGCTGGAGTTACTATGGCAACGGCAGTTTATTCTGCATTAAGTGGTAAGATGGTCGATAGAAAAGTCGCAATGACAGGCGAAATCACTCTTACAGGCAGAGTACTTCCAATTGGAGGAGTAAAAGAAAAATTACTTGCTGCAAAAAGAATGGGCGTAACTACGGTTATATTGCCTGAAGAAAATAAAAAAGATCTCGACAAAATAGGTGAAATAATTGATGAGCTTAATATAATTTTGGTAAAAGACATAGGAGAGGTGTTAAAAAATGCCATTAAATAAGATAATAAAAGCAGAGCTTGAGGCAGTAGCAGTCAAGCCTGAAGGCTATCCAGAGGCAAATATGCCCGAAATTGCACTTGCTGGACGCAGCAATGTCGGAAAGAGTTCGTTTTTAAATGCACTTATGAATAGAAGAAACTTGGCTCGCACCTCATCAAAGCCTGGGAAGACTCGCACAATTAATTTTTACAATATTAATGACGAGCTTAGAATGGTCGACTTACCTGGTTATGGATATGCAGCCGCTGCTAAGAGCGAGATGGAAGCGTGGGCAAAATATATCAACACTTATCTTGAAACAAGAGAAAAATTAGTAGCGGTATTTCAACTTGTAGATATAAGACATGAGCCTAGCGCACTTGATCTTGACATGTATGAATATATACTTCACACAGGTCTAAGCTCGATTATTATTGCCACAAAAGCAGATAAGATATCGCGCGGACAATATCAAAAGCATATTAAGATTATTCGCGATAAACTTGGAGCAAATCACGATATAATCCCGTTTTCCTCGACAAAAAAAGATGGATTAGATGAAATTCGTCAAATAATAGAGAGTATAATAGCTAGTAGTTAATATGTAAATGAGCGGGATCTCCGCTCGTTTTTTATTTTACACTTACTTTTAAGAAAGTCTTTTTGCCTTTTTTAATTACAATATCTTTTTCGAAGCGATTAGCATTAAGTGTAGCACGAGGGTCATCTATCTTTTCATCGTCGATGGTTACTCCGCCACCTTTTACAAGATTTCTAGCTTCGCTATTTGAGGAGCAAAGTCCTGTTTCTACGAGTAGATTTAATATGCCGATACCATCTTTAATCAATTCTTTGTCGATTTCAAATGAGGGCATATTCAGAAGATCCATTTCACCGCTAAATAGGTTTCTTGCAGTTTCCATTGCTGTGCGAGCTTTTTCTTCACCGTGAATATCTTTGGTAATTTCAAATGCTAGTATTTCTTTTTGACGATTGATATCCTCATTTTTAATTATATCATCTATATTATCAAGACTCAAGAATGTGAGTTGTTTTAAGAATTTTTCTACATCGCGATCATCGACATTTCTAAAATATTGATATAAATCATATACTGAGGTCTTCTCTTCGTCGAGCCATATTGCATTGCCCATTGATTTTCCCATCTTTACTCCATCGGCATTTACAAGTAGAGGTATGGTCATAGCATATACATTGGCATTTTCAATTTTACGAACGAGGTCATAACCGCCGAGTATATTGCTCCACTGATCGCTACCACCGACTTGCAGAGTACAGCCGTAGTCGCGATAGAGTTTCAAGAAGTCATATGATTGCAAGAGCATATATGAAAATTCAAAGAAAGTCAGTCCGTCTTTAAGTCTATTCTTATATGAATCTAAATTCAGCATATTATTGACTAAAAAATGTACTCCTATTTCACGATTGAAATCCAAAAAATTGAGATTTCTTAGCCAGTCGCCATTATTTGCAAAAAAGCCATTGACTCCATCGATATTTAAAAATCTGGATAGTTGAGATTTAAATCTTTCTGCATTATGATCGATAAAATCTGTACCCATAAGTGATCTCATATCATTTCTACCACTTGGATCTCCGATTAAAGTAGTGCCTCCACCGATTAAGCATATTGGTTTATGCCCAGCCATTTGAAGCCTTTTCATAAGTGTGATTACAAGATAATGTCCAGCGGTAAGTGAATCTGCGGTACAGTCAAAGCCTACATAAAAAGTAATGCTTTCTTCATTTAATTTTTGTTCTAGTTCTTCAGGATAGGTCATCTGATAGATGAGTCCACGCTCTTTTAATTCATCAACTAATTTCATTTTATCATCTCCTATAATTTTTGGTAATAAAAAAATCCCATAATCAGGCGTCGTAAACGCGGTACCACCGATCTTCATGGGAAATCCATCTTAATATGCCTGTAACGCGAAAGCATGCGCCACTGTATTTCTCAGTGGAAAAACATCGTCCGTATCAACGATTGATTAAATTATAGCAGATTATTTTTTTATTGTCAATATTTGAATTTACTTTTAAATTTTGCTATAATAAATTAATAAGACAAGGAGTGGATGATAAGTGAAATATATTTTTTTTGACCTAGATGATACTATAATAGATACCAATGCGGTCAATCTTGCTATATACAAAAAATTAAGACGAGCTCTTAATATTGGAGCATCTGAAAAAAAATTCCGCATGATATTTCGTACGATATTAAAAAAACATATGTATCGATTTATGGACTATGAGATCAATAACTCTGTTGGGATCGATCCAATAGACTATTATTTTATCGATGAATATGAATATGGAGATCTTCTTGGATATAAGGAGGCGGTTTTCCGCGAATTATCTGATGCATATCCCGATAAAAACATCGACAAAGACAAATTAGAATCAACTCTCTATGAATCTAGATATGATTATAATAAAGTGATGCCGGGTATGATAGAATCCATTAGCTATATTAAGCTGTTTGCAAAGGTAGGCTTAATTACCAATGGTATACTTGAGGTACAAAAAAATAAAATAGAAGCAAATATGCTATATAATCATTTTGACGATATATTTATCTCAGGGGAATATAAGAAGGGCAAGCCCAACCCAAGCTTTTATAATGAAATAATCAAAGCTACTGGAGCAACGGCAGATGAGAGCTTTATGATTGGAGACAATATTAACAACGACTATTTCGGCGCTATGAGCGTTGGAATGAATGCAATTTATTTTTCTAACAATGAGGTCGATTTAGATGTAGTTAGGGCTAAGAGTGCGCATGAGATAATAAAATTGGTATTAAAGGATATAATGAAATGAAAAAGTTAAGACTAGCTATAATATTATTTATTGTAGTAAGCCTTGCGGTTTTCTTTTCCTTGACAGAAGGCGTAGATCACTATGTAAGTGAACATTTTTTATTAAATAATTTAGATGATGTAAATAAAGTAGATATAGTAGAAACTTTTTCAAATCTCTTTAGCACAAGTGGAACTATTATTATAGTAGCGATAGCCTCGGCGATTTTATTGTTTTTAAATAAAAGAAAGGAAGCGCTAGTACTTATACTAACTATGATTATTACGGCATTGATAAATCTTTTAATAAAGGAGATCTATCTAAGGCCAAGGCCATTTTATAGACTTGTAGAGGAGATAGGTTACTCTTATCCAAGCGGACACTCCAATGCGGTGTCCAGTTTTATATCCATGATTTATTTTATGGTAAAAAATAACTATACTAAAAGAGCTTCGCGCATTACTTTATTTTTGGGAAGCCTGCTTGCTTTTTCAATTGCATTAAGTAGAATCCTTCTTGGTGTGCATTATTTTAGCGATATAGTCGGTGGACTCTTAAGTGGATATATAGTCAGCATATTGATTTATAAATTGTCTTATAAAACTTTTCCACGATTAGCTTAATTGATAGATGCTATTAATTTGATTATAATGATTGAACTTTGGGTATAAAAGTTACTGGGGGTGGAATATGTATAAGATTGGCGATAAAGTTAGTTACCCCATGCATGGCGCAGGTACTATTACTGCTATCGAACAAAAGACAATATTAAATGAAGCAAAGGATTATTATATAATTAAAGTTCCCGTTGGAGATATGATCATTTCAGTTCCAGTTGATAGCGCAGAAAAACTGGGTTTAAGACCAATTATCGATAGAAAAGATTTAGACGATATATTGAATACTCTAAAAGCCGAGGGAGAAGATATCAATAAAAACTGGAATCATAGGCATAGGGACAATTTTGAGAAGATGAAGACAGGCGAGATAACCGATCTTGCTGAGGTAGTTCGCGATCTTAAAATTTTAAGTAAAGAAAGAACACTTTCAGGTGGAGATCGTAAAATGCTAAATGGAGCTATGGATCTTTTGGTAAGCGAGATGATGCTTGCTTATGACGTCGACCAAGAGATGGCGACCAATAAGATCAATAAATATATATTTATGGAAGAAGAGTAGCTCTCCTCATCCATAAGAGAAGGAGGTAAAATGGTAAACAAGATAATACGGTGGTTTTTAACCATAATTGGAGGAGCTATCGGATATGCGATAGCCTTTATTTTAATTTCAATAGTTGATATAACTTTTTCTAAAACTATCTATAGAGTATTAGCCTATGTAGGCTCAATTGCAATTTTTTCTATTATATTTTATTTATCATCCAATTTTTTTATAGATAGAGTTAAGAAGCTTGCCGACTCGGTTGATATAGCCGTAAGAAAGTTAAATGCACTTGATGTTATTATGGGGACGATTGGACTGGTGATCGGTCTTTTAATATCGGCGCTACTTGTAACGCTTATTTCAAAGATTCAAATTCCAGTTTTGTCTGGAGTGCTTTCGGTCTTAACATATATAGTTATTACTCTAATTACAACGACCATCGCCATTAGAAGGATAGATGATGTTAGAAAGCTAATTGGAAATATCAAATTAAAAGGAGTCGAGGTTGTAAAGAATAAAGATGATAAAAAGAGCGAAGGTCATTTTGCTCCTGATAAATATCTGGATACTTCAGTAATAATAGATGGAAGAATACTGGACATTATGAGGACGGGATTTATCGATGGCAATCTATTAATACCGTCATTTGTGCTTGAAGAATTGCAATTTATTGCTGATTCTTCTGATTCACAAAAAAGACAACGCGGACGTCATGGACTTGATATACTTGGAGATTTGCGTGAGGAATTTCCAAGTCAAGTTCGCGTAGTAGATTTAGATAAGGATAAGAAAATGTCAGTGGATATCGCACTGTTGGAGGTTGCTAATAAAAATCATGGAGTTGTAATGACCAATGACTACAATTTAAATAAAGTAGCAACTGTAAGAAATATAACTGTGCTAAATATCAATGATTTAAGTGGCGCATTAAGACCAGTGGTCTTGCCTGGCGAGAGTTTAAATATTAGCATAACTCAAGAGGGCAAAGAGTTAGGTCAAGGAGTGGGCTTTTTAAACGATGGCACCATGGTTGTAGTTGAAAATGGCAAAGAGCATGTAAATAAGGTTTTAGATGTAATTGTCACCTCGGTATTACAGACCTCAGCAGGCAGAATGATATTTGCAAAGTTAACACAGGATGAAAATTAGATAAATTATGATAGACAATATGAAAGTGGCAGTCCTGATTGCAGCTGCTGGAATGAGCAATAGAATGAAATCGGATATCAATAAGACATTTATTAAAATCGATGGCAAGCCAGTACTTGCTCATGCCATACAAAAATTTGAAGATTGCGATTATATCGATGATATATATGTAATTGCCCGTGAAGAAGAAGTAGATTATGTGTGGGAGCATATAATTGGTGAGTCTGATTTTTTTAAAGTTAAAGACGTAATTGCGGGAGGAAACACCAGGCAAAAGTCCATTAAAAATGGACTCAATAGACTACCCGATGATGTAGATGTGCTTTTGACTCATGATGGAGCAAGGCCTTTTATTCACATTGAAACAATTGAGTCTTCGCTCGAAGAGTTGATGGTAAAAAGGGCTGTTTGCGTTGGGGTTCCGGTTAAAGATACTATTAAGATGACTATAGACGACGGAAGCGAGATTGTACATTTAACCCCAAAGAGATCGCTTTTGTGGCAGGCCCAATCTCCACAAGTATTTATGGCAGAAGATCTAAGAAGAGCTTATGTATATGCTGCTAGAGAAGGAATTGAGGCGACCGACGATTCAAGCTTAGTTGAAAAGATAGGCATACCAGTAACCATGGTCATGGGAAGCTATGACAATATAAAAATAACAACTCCCGAAGATTTAATCATTGCAGAGTTGTTTGCAAAGTCCAGCGAAGGAGATAAAGATGAGCTTTAGGATTGGGCAGGGATATGATATTCATATAATAAAAAAAGAACGTCCACTGATCATTGGTGGAGTAAAAATAAGAGATGAATATGGTCTACTCGGTCATTCCGACGCAGATGTGCTAGTGCATGCAATAATGGACGCTCTACTGGGCGCTTCTGGGCTTAGGGATATTGGATATTATTTTCCCGATACTAGCGATGAATTTAAGGATATATCAAGTCTGGAATTATTAAGTCGAGTAGATAAAATGATTAAAGAAAAAAATAAAAAAATAGCAAATATCGATACTATAATAGTTGCAGAGCGTCCAAAGCTCAAGGATTATATTCCAAGCATGATAAAGAATATAGCAGAGGTGCTTGATATAGAAGAAGATAAAATTGCAATTAAGGCAACTACAAAGGAAAAGATGGATTCAACGGGTAGCGGTCTTGCAATAGAGAGTTATGCAATAGCATTATTGGAGGATGATTATGGCAGGAATTGAAAAATGGCAATTAAATGAAAATAGCAAAGTCAAATATGTATTGGCGGTTATGAGCGGTAAAGGTGGAGTTGGAAAGAGCTTAACCTCTAGCTTAATCGCAACTCATTTAAATAAGCGTGGACTAAAGGTTGGAATATTAGATTGCGACTTAACAGGTCCAAGCATACCAGAGACTTTTGGAATAGATGAGCCAGCCCATGGTTCAGCTGATGCACTTTATCCAAATAT
>JALEOH010000039.1 GCA_022766605.1 Ezakiella sp. | reverse complement strand
GTATGAAGGAGAATTATTATAAATTAGGAGGAAATTATGAGTAGAAAGACAGTGTTGTTTGCAACATCGACATGTGATTTGGATTTGGACATTTTTAAAAAATATCAAATCAATTTCATTCCAAATCTAGTTGTTATGAATGGTGAAGAGGTGATTGATGATAGATCATCTGACTTGACCGAATATTATAAATCTTTAAAAAAAGGCTTAATGCCTACCACTTGTCAAAATAATGTAGATATGTTTATGGGCTATTTTTCTGACATCGCAAAGGACAATGATATAGTTCATGTTGAAATATCATCTGGGTTGACAAGCACAACCGAGGCAGCAAAGCAAGCTATGAAGCTTTTAAAAGAAAAGTATCCAGAAGGAGATTTTTATGCAGTTGATTCATTAAATGCAAGTGCAGGACAAGCTTTATTATTGTTAAGAGCAGTGGAACTTCGAGATAGCGGACAAAGTGCTAAGGAAATTAGCGATCATCTAGAGGAATATAAGTCTAAGATTGGGACATATGTCACACTTAAAAATCTAAGCCATATGTATCGTGGTGGAAGAGTTAGCGGTTCTCAAAAATTTTTAGGCAATATGCTTAATATTTGTCCAATAATTGAAATGGATAGAGAAGGGCATCTAACTCCTATTGGAAAGGCCCACGGATTTAAGACGGCAATAAAGACACTTGTCGATAATATCGATAAATTTATCAAAGATGGAGAGGAATATGAGGATTATATATTGCTTGTCCATTCTAATGAAGAAAATAATGTAGATTATCTAAAATCTCTGATAGAAGCCAAGTATAAAAATGCCAAAATCTTAGTTAATGAAATTGGAATGAATATTGGCGTTCACACGGGACCAGGTGCTGTTGCGGTTGCATATTGGAGAAAAGACGATAGATAAGAATATTTTTTAGGTAGAAATATACTGTTAGGAGGAAGAGATGATTTCAATTATTTATTATACGGAAACAGGAAATACTGAAGCGATGGCTGAGGCCATTAAGGTTGGAGCCGAAGAGGCAGGAAAAGAAGTTAATTTTGTTGCAGTTGATGGAGCATCGAGTGAAGATGTAGAAAACGCAGATGTTATCTTTTTAGGCTGCCCAGCAAAAGGTGATGAAGAGATCGAAGATTTGACCTTTAGACCATATATTGAATCTGTTATGGATGAGCTTAAAGCTAAAAAAGTCATATTATTTGGTTCATATGCATGGAATGAAGGAGAATGGATCGAAAATTGGAAAAATGAAATGGAAGACAATGGAGTAGATATAGTCGAAACATTTAAAGCATATGACTATCCTGAAGATAGTGTGCTAAATGAATTAAAAGAATTAGGACAAAAGTACTAAAAAGCCCCGCAATTGCGGGGTTTTTTAAAAATTATTTTTCAAGCAATGCTTTTATACTGAGTGGGAATTTTTCTTCAGCTAATTCTTTAACAGCTGCTGCATATTGTCTTATTTCATATTGTGAATGCGAATCCATTCTTTGTTTTATAAAATGTGCAACTGATTGTAATGAAGCCGTCCAATACCAGGATACATACATTCCATAGGCTGGTAAAAATAGTCTTGCCTCTTCGGCACAGATTCCTTTTTCCATGGCTTCTTCATAGAGTTTAATGCCTTCATCGACTGATTTTAATAATTTTTCAGTAAATTCCTTGCCTAGTGCTACATCTACGGGCTCTTTAGATCCTTGTTTGTTGTTATCGGGTTTTGCTCTCCACTCATCTTCCTTTGGTATATAGAAAACTGGTTCTTGCGTAACATAACGTCTAGATGATTCATTCCATCCATTCATTGTATCGCCAATGCCTTCAAGATGTGAGCTACCAATAATATATTTCCACCATTGTCTTGCAACCATTAGTGGTGCATATACTTCAAATTGAAGCATTGCATGTCTAAATGGCGAGGTATGATCATTTTTTGCTAAAAATTTTATTAGACCTTCATCTTTTTCATTTAATTCAATGCTCTCTTTAGCATAACTTGCCCTTGCTGCATTTACGACGGTTAAATCGCTGCCCATTGTATCTACAAGTCTTACATATCCTTTATCGAGTACTTGTTTCATAACGACCTCCTATAATTTAATTTATATTCATATTCATTTTATACCCAAAACAATATTTAAATCCATTTCTAAAAGTATTAATTAAACTATGGAAAAAAATTGGCAAATAATGTATACTAGTATTAGGTGATGAAATGAAAATTATCGCAATGGATTTGCTAATAAGGCTATTTGAGATCCATTCAATTAAAGATAAAAGATCTATTAGAGAATCGATTATAAGAAAATTAAAGAATAAATTCAATATATCAATCGCTGAAGTATCCAATCAAGATGATCTTCACTTCCTTGGATTGGGAATTGTTATTGTATCTAACGATTATAAATTTTTAGATGAGATTTCAAACAAGTTAATAAATTTTATTGAGACTAATTTTGATTTAGATATTATTTCAAATGAGGTGAGTTATTTATGACGACTTTATCAAAAGCAAAGATAAAAACAGTAATAGATATTTTGATGGAATATTATCCTGACGCCGACTGCGCTCTTAATCATAATAGTCCTTACGAATTATTGATTGCAACGATATTATCCGCTCAATGTACTGATGTTAGAGTAAATATAATTACAGAAGAACTTTTTAAAGTAGCAAATTCACCACAAGCCATGCTTGAACTGGGAGAAGAGAGTTTAAAGGATTATATTAAATCAGCTGGATTTTTTAATACTAAGAGCAAAAATATATTAGAAACCTCCAGAATATTAGTTGAAAATTACAATGGAGAGGTTCCAAATGATAGAGCAGCACTCGAGAGTCTGCCGGGAGTTGGCAGAAAGACCGCAAATGTCGTCTTATCAAATTCATTTGGAGTGCCCGCTATTGCGGTTGACACTCATGTCTTTAGGGTATCTAATAGAATAGGGTTAGTTGAAGAAAAGACTGTTGAAAAAACAGAAGATGCACTTATGAAGGCAATTCCTAAAACAAAATGGACCAAGATGCACCATGTGATAATATTTCATGGTAGGCAAATATGCAAGGCAAGAAGTCCACTTTGTGATATTTGCCCAATAAATCATATTTGTAAATTTATAAATAAATAGGAGGAGATTATGGAATATAAATCAAGAAATGAAATTGACGAAAAATATAAGTGGAGTTTGGAGAGTTTGTTTAGTTCAAGCAAAGATGCGGAAAGAGCAATTGATGAACTAGATAAAAAAATAGAGAAGATGGCTTCATTTAAGGGTGAGTTTACCAAGAGCGCCCAAAATCTATTAGAGGCTTTAAAAACCAAAGATGAACTGGAAATTGAGCTAGGCAAGACCGCGACATATATCTCCAATAGATTCAACGAAAATAATGGAGATTCATATTATATGGCCCTTTCCGATAGGCTAGACGCCTTGTTTGCAAAATATAGTGCAATTACATCATATTTTAGACCAGAGCTAATGGAGAAGGACTATGATTATTATAAAAAATTTATTGAAGAATGTCCGGAATTAGAATTATACGATTATTATATTTGGAATATATTGCGCTATAAAGACCATACTCTTGATAGTAAATCTGAAGAGATGCTTGCAAAGCTGGCACCTACATTTCAATCGGGTAGTAAATCCTTCTCGATGCTCACTAATGCCGATTTAAAATTTCCAAAGGTCGAGTTAGACGATGGAGAAGTTACTATTACTAATGGCAATTTTGTTCCTCTTCTGACAGATGCAAGTCTTCAAAAGAGAGAAGAAATATTTGGTAAATTTTACTCAGTATATGAAGATCATATAAATACACTTGCAAGTACTCTTGATGCAAATACTAAAGCAATTAGTATTAATGCAAAATTAAGAGGATATGGTTCTGCACGCGAAGAGGCTCTTTTTGACAATCAAATTCCATTAGAAGTATATGACAATCTTCTAAAAACTGTCAACGACAATTTAGATGCACTTCACGATTATGTTGCAGTCAGAAAAAAAGTGCTTGGACTTGATAAGCTTCACATGTATGATGTATATAAAAATCTTGTAGCAGACCTCGATATTAAATATAGCTTCGATGAGGCAAAATCGATTATTTTAGAGGCTTTAAAGCCGCTTGGAGAGGATTATATTACAAATCTAGAAAAAGGCTTTAATGATCGCTGGTGTGATGTATATGAGACACCAGGCAAGAGGGGAGGAGCATATAGCAGTGGTTCATATGGCACCGATCCATATGTCTTATTAAACTATCATGGAACACTTGATGATGTATTTACTGTTGCTCATGAAATGGGTCACTCAATGCATTCATATTATTCAAGACAAAACCAGCCTTGTATTTATTCAGATTATTCTATCTTTGTAGCTGAGGTTGCATCTACAACTAACGAAAGTCTTTTGACCTTTTATCTGCTTGATAAATGGAAGGATGATCCAAAGAAGAAGATGTATATATTAAATCACTTTATGGATTCAATAAAGGGAACGCTATTCCGTCAGACTCAATTTGCTGAATATGAAAAGGCGATATATGATCATTATGAAAAGGGCGGGGCTCTTACTCCTGAATTTTTATCCGATAAATATAATGAGATCAATAAAAAATATTATGGACCACATATGGAAGAAGACGACTATATAAGATATGAATGGGCCAGAATTCCTCATTTTTATTATGATTTTTATGTCTATCAATATGCAACTGGAATTTCAGCGGCTCTTTCCTTTGCAAAGAGAATTCTTGAAGGAGGAGAGAATGAAAGAGATATGTATATTGAATTCTTGAAATCAGGTAGTTCAAGTGATCCTATAAGTGTATTAAAAAAAGCAGGAGTAGATATGAGTAGTCCAAAGCCGATAGAGGATGCAATAAATTTATTTAGAGAATTTAAGGATGAATTTAAAAAATTGATCTAATCAAAGGAGAGAGAATGAATTTTTCACTTGAAGGAACGATTAGCTCCATTAAAGATACAATTACAAATTTTAGATTTAACAATGTAATAGATATATTGATAATTGCATTTATAATATATCATCTATATAAACTTGTTAAACAAACAAGAGCAGAGCAGCTTGCAAAGGGATTGGTCGTTCTTCTTATTGTGACCAAAATTGCGGACTGGTTTAAGCTTTATACACTTAAGTGGCTCTTAGACTGGTTCTTAGGAGCTGGTCTTATAGCTATTGTTGTAATATTCCAACCTGAGATAAGACGTGCATTCGAATTTATTGGCACCAGCAAACTCGTAGATGGCAGATTGATCACTAAAGACGATGAAGAGATCAATCCTATAATCGAGGAGATAGTAAATGCTTGTAGTTCACTATCTCGTCAAAAAATAGGGGCTCTTCTTGTATTTCAAAGGAAGACAGGTCTAGATGATATTATAGAAACTGGAACGGAAATAGGAGGAGTTGTCTCAATGGGATTGATTATAAATATTTTTATTCCCAATACTCCTTTGCACGATGGGGCGGTTATAATAGATAGAAATATTATAAAAGCTGCAGGTTGCTTTCTGCCAATAACTGATAATAAAAGACTAGATAAAGATCTTGGCACAAGGCATAGAGCTGCTCTTGGAATAACTGAGAGAAGCGATGCTATGGTTGTTGTCGTTAGTGAAGAGACAGGTGCGATTTCCACTTGTGAGGCAGGAGAGATATCTAGATTTTTAGACGAGGATACATTGCGTCTAAAATTAAAAGAGGTCTATAATCCATCACAATCGAAAGGCAATTTTATTTCTAGAATAATAGGTGAGTTTAATGCAAAAGAAAACGAAGAAAAAGAAAAATCAGGACCTAGTAGCGAAGATCGCTAGTTTAATCATAGCCATAATTCTATGGAGTTATGTTATGACTATTGAAAATCCAGATGAGACAAGGACACTTAGGAATATTAGAATAAATTACACAAATATCGAATCTCTTTCAGATCAGGGAAATACTGCGACTAGAATCGATAATCAAACTGTAAATGTTGTTTTAAGCGGCAAGAAGAAAGAACTAGAGCAAATAAGGCCAGACAATGTAAAGGCATATGCAGACCTTGAGGGATATAGCCCTGGACAACAGAGAGTTCCAATCGTGGTTACGATTGAAGGAAGTAGTGCAGATGTAATGATAGCTGGTACTAATCCATCTACTGCTCTTGTTGAAATTGAAAGAATCAATTCAAAAGAATACGAGGTCAAGATTGATCACGATGGAAATCTTCCAGAGGGATATGTGCTTGGAGATATAGCTAGTCCTAAAGTTAAAATATCGGGACCTACTAGTCAAATAGCAATGGTAAGAGATGTTATTACCAAGATCAATTTAACTGATAAAACGGATTCATTTACTGTGTCAAACACTCTTTCAGTAATCGATCAAAATGGAGAAGAACTGGTTAATTTAAGGACGGTTCCTGAATCTGTTAATATAGTTGTACCTGTATATAAAACAGTAGTTCTTCCAATTGAGCTTGAGACAAGTGGCAATCTTCCGGTTGATTATGAGACGACTAAAATGTCAGTAAATCCACCTAGTGTATCGCTTAAGATTATAAATAAAAATGCGGAGATTCCAAAGACGATTAAAACCTCGACGGTTGGATTAGAAAAATTAATCAATATGGATCAAATAGAATTGAAATTAGAATTGCCCGAGGGATTTGATTTTGTCGATAAGGATGCAGTTTATACACTAAATTATGATATAGAAAAATTTACTGAAAAAGATATCGCAATTGATAGAGCTCAGATAAATATAATAAGTATTCCCGATGGTCTTGAGATTGATAGAGAAAATATGCCTCAACAATATGCGCTTAAATTTAGAGGATATGAGAGTGAAATTAATAAGGTTTCACCATCGCAGATCACTTTTGAAGTGGATGCAAGTGAGTCGGTAGTAGGTAATAATTCGCTAAGACTAAAATTAAAACCCCTTGATTTCAAGTCTATAACATTAGTAGATACACCACTGATAGAAATTCCTTTAAAAGAAAAGGAAGTAGCAAATCCAGAATCCAATGAAGAACAGACAAGTAAAGAAAATAGCGATGAGAACAAAACCAGTACTGAAGAGAATTCAAATACAACTGATATAGCTGCTCCTACTGATGAAAAAGACAAGAAGGAAAGTGAAAATAAAAAAGATATCAAAGAATAAAGTCAGGGCATTTGCCTTGACTTTAATTTTATTATGTGATATTCTAGAAATATCTTCAGGGGGAGGTGAAATTCCTCAACCGGTGGTAAAGCCCACGAGCAGGATGCAGATCAGGTTAGATTCCTGAGCCGACGGTATAGTCCGGACGAAAGAGGAGACCCCTGTTTTATTTGGGGCTTTTTTATTTTAAGCCCAATTAAAGGAGGAATGAGGAATGAAATCGAATACGAAACAATTAACCGCACTTGCAATGTGCACAGCTTTAAGTTATCTTGTAATGGTCTTTGGAAGAATTCCCGTTTGGGGATTTTTAAGCTTCGATCCAAAGGATGCAGTGCTTGCACTTGTAGTATTATTATTTGGATTAGCACCGGGGCTTATGATTACCTTAATAGTTTGTCTAATTGAAATGATTACAGTAAGTAGTACGGGTATATTGGGAATGATAATGAATTTTATAGCATCAGCTGCATTTATTATTCCAATTGGACTTCTTGTTAAGAATAATTCATCCAACAATAAAACATTAATAGCGCTTGTCTTTAGTACTATTGTCATGACTGCTATTATGCTATTGTGGAATATGCTAATTACGCCAATATATATGAATGTGCCTAGAAGCGAAGTAATGGGCATGCTACTCCCAATAATATTGCCATTTAATCTCTTGAAAGGATTTGGCAACTCTGCTTTAATATTTTTATTTGTACCACATTTAAATAGAATACGCGAAGTTATCGGAATTGAAATTGTTACCAAAAAAGAAGAGAAAAATATTTTGTCATATATTATTGCACTGGGACTATTTTTAGCTTCAATTGCAATATATTTCTTGATATTAAAATAATATTGCCCAAAAGGCTAGCTATCCTCTTGTTGGCCTTTTGGGTATAAAATACATATGAGAAGAATTAATCTTAATAAAAATACTAAATCGATACTAGATAAATTATCAAAAGATGGTCATAGTGCTTTTCTTGTTGGCGGCGCCGTCAGAGATTATATACTTAATAGAAAAACTAATGACTTTGACATTACTACTTCAAGAAATGTCGAAGAGATAATCGATGTTATTAAAGATGGGGTTGTTGTAAATAAAAATATGGGCACAGTTAGTTATGAAAATTTTGAAATAACCCCATATAGAATTGAAGGCAAATATAGAGATCATAGATGGCCGAATGAGATAAGCTTTAGTAGAAATTATTTAGATGATATAAGCAGGCGTGATTTTACTATAAATGCTCTTTTAGTAAATAAAGATGGAGAGTTAACAGACTTAACATGTGGACTAAGTGATATTGATAATAAGATAATCAAGACCATTGGAAATGCTAACGATAGATTTGGTGAAGATGCATTAAGAATGCTTAGAGCTATTAGATTTGCATGTGAACTAAATTTTACAATTGAAGAATCGACATTTGATGCTATAGTTTATAATAGGGAAATGATTTTAGAACTTTCAGAAGAAAGAATTCAAGATGAGTTTAATAAAATTTTATTGAGCAGCAATGTAGAGTACGGATTAAATCTAATGAGACAGACGGGAGTACTAGATATCGTTATACCGGAGCTGGTAGCAACATATGATTTTGATCAAAGAAATCATCATCATAAATATGATTTATATAATCATTTATTAAAGACTGTAAAAAATACTCCTAAAAAGTTAAATTTAAGGCTTGCTGCACTTCTTCATGATATAAAAAAGCCGGATGTTCAAAGCATATCTAAGGACGGTTGTCATTACTATGATCACGAAATAGAGTCTGCTAAAGCTGCAAAGATAATTCTTAAGAGATTAAAGTATTCTAATAAAATAATAGATGACGTTTATAGATTAATAATTAATCATATGCGAATTGATCCAAATATTGGCACCAAGGGAGTCAAACGACTACTTCGTGATTTTAATGGTGATCTAGATGATTTTTTAGCCTTAGTAAGGGCGGACTCGATTGCAACGGGCAATAGTTGCAATAAAGTTATTGACAAAATTGAAGAAATGGTAGATAATATTAGGGGAAGCGTTGTTCTTGATTCGAGTGTGCTTGCTATTTCTGGAAAGGATATATTGCAACTTGGCTTTGAAGAAGGTCCAATAATTGGAAGTATCTTAAATGAAATAATGAATTTAACTGAACTCGGCTTTCCAAATGACAGGGGACAATTATTAAAATTGATAAATAACTTTTTGGGAGGAAGTATGAAAAAATATTTTGGAACAGATGGAGTTCGCGGAATTGCTAATAGCGAACTGACCAACGAATTTGCTTATAACATGTCAAGAGCTATAAGTGAATTGGAAGGAATGAAGAAAGTAATAATAGGATATGATACTAGATTATCCAGTGAGATGTTATTTATGAGCATGGCTTCGGGCTTTATTGCAAGTGGAGTAGATGTGGTTAATATTGGATTGATATCTACTCCAGGAGTAGCATATCTTACTAAAAACACAGATGCCGACATAGGGATTATGATATCTGCAAGCCATAATCCTTATATGTATAATGGAATTAAACTAATTGGTGGTGATGGATATAAATTGCCAGATGATTTAGAAATTGTTATTGAAAATAAAATTGACAATATTGGGCCTGAATCTAAAATAGGTGATGAGCTTGGAAAACTAATTGATGGTTCATCACTACACACTAAATATTTTGATCATATTAAATCACTTACAACAGGATTAGAAGGATTTAAAATTGCAGTGGATCCAGGCAATGGTGTTATGAGCAAGATTGCACCTGATATATTTAAAGAGCTTGGTGCAGATGTTATTGCTATTAATGCAGATGCGGACGGAAGATATGTCAATGATAATTCTGGCTCAACATGTCCAGAAAAAGTTGCAGAGCTTACAGTAAAAAATAGTTGTGATATTGGCGTTTCATTCGATGGAGATGCCGATAGAGTTATCTTTTCTGATTCAAATGGAAATGTAATTGATGGAGATCATATCATCGCATATGCTGCAGTTTCTCTAAAGAAAATCGGCGCTTTAAAAGGCGATGGTGTTGTAACTACTAGTATGAGCAATGGTGCTTTCGAAGAATATTTGTCTAAAAATGACATTAAACTATTTCGGGCAAATGTAGGTGATAAATATGTAATGGAGGGCTTAAAGGATAATAATTATGTTTTAGGTGGTGAGAAATCAGGCCATATAATATTTTTGGATAAAAGTACTATGGGAGATGGCTTGCAAACTGCTGTAATTATAATGGAGATGCTAAAGAAAAAAAATCACCCTTCGACTTATATAAGCGAGCAATTTAAAGATTATCCACAAGTATTGGTAAATGCAAGTGCATCAAATGAGCTAAAAAAGAATTATATGGATAATGAAAGGATATCAAATGCCATAAATGAATTATTAGAAAGGCATGGCAATTATCGCATATTGATTAGACCATCTGGTACAGAGAAATTAGTTAGGATAATGATAGAAGGAGATGACTTAAAAGATATTGAATTTGAGGCAAATAAAATAAAAGATATAATTGAGGAGGAAAATTAATATGAGACAATTAATTGTAGATACTTCTTGTGAATTAAATGATAATATGATAGACCAAATGGAGCTCTGCTATGTTCCTTTTGTAATTACAATGGGAAATCGCGTTTTTGTAGATGATTTAAATCTCGACATGGAAGATTTTTTTCATACTATGAAAAATACAAACGACACTATTAGAACGGCATGCCCTTCACCAGATGATTTTTATCGAGTTATGAAAGGCGATGAAATTTTTGTAATTACAATAACAAGTAAATTATCAGGCACTTATTCATCTGCTATGATTGCAAAGCAAATGTATCTTGAAGAAAATCCAAATGCAAAAGTACATGTATTTGATTCAGCTTCAGCTGTTTCTGGTGAATCGGGAATAGCCTTATTTATCAATGATTTAGCCAAGGAAGGCAAAGAATTTGAAGAGATTGTAAGAGAGACAGAGGAGATGATGAAAAGATCGGTAACAGTTATTGCTCTATCTTCTCTTACCAATTTGGCAAGAAATGGGCGCATGCCAAAATTTGCAGGAAAATTATCCCGAGTATTAAATATCAAATTAATAGCAAGGGCAAAGGATGGGAAAATACTACCGATTTCTATTGAAAAAGGAGTTAAAAGAACTATTAATACAGTGGTTGAAAAATGCAAGAACCTTTGTGATATGACATTGAAATGTCAAATTGTAATATCACATGCTAATCAAATAGACATGGCTGAAGCGATTAAGGCAAAGATAAGCGAAATATTTCCAAGTAGAAAAATTAATATAACAGGCATGAAAGGGCTTTCTTCAACCTATGCTGAAGAAGGTGGAATAGTGGTGTTTTTGTAGTGATTGATCGTTTGATGATTGAGCTTTCATTTGAAAAGGATGCTCTAATTGCTTTTCTTGAAAAAGAAGGGCTTAGATTTGAAGATGCCGATGAATACTATGTTATAAGAGAAAATGGCAATATAGTAGCGAGCGGAGCAATTAAAGATGATATAATTAAGCTCTTAGCCGTTGATGGTAGCTTACGTGAAAATGGATATTTGCCTAAAATCATTTCTTATCTTAAAGAGAGGCTTTTTAATAAGGGATATGTCAATAGTTATATATATACTAAGCCTCAATATAGATCGATGTTTAAATCGCTTGGATATGTAGAATTTGCATCGACTGATAAAATTTTATTGCTAGCTGATTCACTTGATGAATATAATGAATTTATTGAATCCGTAAAATCGACTGGTAAGTATAATGCATGCATTGTAATGAATGCCAATCCATTTACTAATGGTCATAGATATCTCGTTGAGTATGCAGCTGAGAGGATATCAAATATAATCGTATTTGTTGTTCAAGAAAATAAATCACAATATTCTTTTAAAGATAGATTTCAAATGGTAGAAAAGGGTCTAGAAGATATTTGGGTAAATGTTATTCCAAGCGGAAAATTCATAGTCTCAGATCATACTTTTCCCAGTTATTTTTTAAAAGAAGATAGTAATATTGCAGGAGAACATGCAAAACTAGATGCAGAGATTTTCGTTGGAAGAATTGCCAAAGATCTGGGCTTAAAGCAGAGATATTTGGGAGACGAGCCAATTGATGGCCTTACGAAAAAATATAATGAAGCATTGATGAAAAGGGCAGAGGGAGAAATGGATATAATTATTGTTCCTCGAAAATGTGTTGATGGTGAAATTATTTCAGCTTCAACTGTAAGAAAAATGATTTTAAATGGAGAAGATATAACAAGATATGTTCCCAAATCTACGCTTGAAATTATTGGAGGGATAAATGGTAGATATTAAAATCGTTCAAAATGAAGATGACTTAAATGAGTTTGTACAATTACCTTTTAAGCTATATAAGGATAATGAATATTGGGTTGGCCCGTTAATATCCGATTATAAAAAATATGTTACGGGAAAGACCAGTGCTGTAAATGCAGTGGGACCATCTATAATGGCAATTGCTAAAAAAGATGGCGAGGTCGTTGGAAGAATACTTGTAGGGATAAATAGGAAATTAAATGATTATCATAAAATAAAAGATAGTTATTTTTCGCAATATGAGTCGATAGATGATCAGGAAGTTGCAAATAAGCTTATAGACTTTGCGAAGAACTGGGCAAAGGAAAATGGATCCAATAAATTAAAAGGTCCAATGTCACTTCCCGGAGGAGATGACAATAGAGGCTTTTTGTTGGATAAATTCGATGATATGCCATTTATTCAGAATGTATATAATTTTGAATATTATCATGAACAGATGCTACAGGCGAATTTAAAAAAATATCATGATTGTTATGCTTTTAAGCTAAAGCCAGAATTTGTTATGAATGAAAGACTTGAGAAGATAATACCATATGCAATGCAAAAATATAAATTTAGACTTGATACTATTAAATTGGATGATCATAATCTAAAAAAAGACGTTGCTGACATACTAGAAATAGTAAATAAAGCTATGCCTAACAACGACGACTGGGTTGATTTTATGCCATATGGAAAGGAAGAAGTTGATGCAATGGTAAATGCTATGAAGCCATTTGCAGATACTGATGTAATACTAATTGCAAGAAATAATGAAGGTAAGCCAATAGGATTTAATGTAACTATGCCTGATTACAATCAGGTGATTAAGAGAATGAATGGCAAGATGAATCCAATTACTATGCTAAAATATCTATATTACAAGAGAAAGATCGATAGAATGAGAGTTTTTATTCTATTTGTCGTTCCAGAGTATAGAAACAAAGGAGTCACCCAAGCTATGTATCTTGAGATGCTAAAGAGAATTGTAGCAAAAGGATATAAAGAAGTTGAGGGCAGTACTATTTGGGATTACAATACTCCAATGATCAATGATATAACGAAACTTGGAGGAAAATTGAACAAGACCTATAGAGTTTATCAGATAGATCTATAAAAAAGTGGCAAGCCTATTTAGACTTGCCATTATTTTTATTTAGAATTATTTATTTTTATTTCTGCTTGAGCGGCTGCAAGCCTTGCAATCGGAACTCTAAATGGGGAGCAGCTTACATAATTTAGTCCAACTTCAGCAAAGAATTCGATTGAATCCGGATCACCACCAGCTTCGCCACATACGCCAATGTGAATATTGGGATTGCCTTTGCGACCGAGTTCCGTAGATAATTTAATCAACTTACCCACGCCATCCTTATCTAGTGATTCAAATGGACTGACTTTAAATATGCCTTTGTCGATATAGTCGGAAATATATTTTCCAGAGTCATCACGACTAAATCCATATGTCATCTGAGTCATATCATTGGTTCCAAAGCTAAAGAAATCAGCTTCTGTTGCAATTTCATCGGAAAGAAGAGCAGCTCTTGGAACCTCAATCATAGTTCCAATTTCATATTGAATGCTGGTCTTTAATTCACCAAATACCAAATTGATTTCATCGACTATTTCATTCTTAACATATTTCAATTCTTTTAAATCTCCAATCAATGGAATCATTATTTGAGGTTTTGTATCACCAACTGAAATAGCAGCTTCAATAATGGCACGAGTTTGCATTCGATAGATCTCTGGATAACTAACGGCAAGTCTACATCCTCTATGACCAAGCATTGGATTGAACTCTTTTAATTCTTCAATTCTATCCATCATTTTATCATAAGAGATATTCAAATCATCTGCAATCGATTCTATATCCGATTTTTTAACTGGCAAGAATTCGTGTAGTGGTGGATCTAAGAGGCGAATGGTAACAGGTAGTCCTTTCATAGCTTCGAAAATTCCAATAAAATCATCTTTTTGATAGGGAAGTATTTTGGATAGTGCTAGCTTTCTATCTTCGATATTATCAGCAAGTATCATCTTCCTTACATTTTTTATTCTATCTTCATTGAAGAACATATGCTCAGTCCTACAAAGCCCAATGCCTTCGGCGCCGAATTCTCTCGCATTTTTTGCATCCTTAGGATTATCTGCGTTGGTTAGTATATTTAATTTTCTTGTATTGTCAGCCCAGCTCATAAAGGTTCCGAAATTTCCAGTTAATTGTGGTTCGATCTTTGGAATGTCTCCTAGATAAACCGCACCTGTTGAACCGTCTATTGAAATGATATCGCCTTCTTTTATTTCAAGACCTGATTGACTTTTAATAATCTTTTTATTCTCATCTACTCTCAAATCAGAGCATCCAGCAACACAGCACTTGCCCATGCCACGCGCTACTACGGCTGCATGACTGGTCATACCTCCACGAGCTGTTAATATCCCTTCTGCTAGTATCATTCCATCAATATCCTCTGGGGAAGTTTCTTCGCGAACGAGCACTGTTTTAATGCCATTATTATGCTTAGCTTTTACCTCTTCTGGAGTAAAGACTACATATCCACTAGCAGCACCAGGAGATGCTGGAAGACCTTTTGCAACAACAGTTTTATTCTCAAGAGCCTGAGGATCAAATTGATAGTGCATAAGCTGATTTAAAGAATTTGGTTCGAGTTTCATCAAAGCTTCTTCTTCAGTTAACAATCCTTCATTAACCATGTCAACAGCGATATTTAAAGCACTTTTAGCAGTTCTTTTTCCGTTCCTTGTTTGAAGAAAATATAATTTACCTTCTTCAATTGTGAATTCAACATCTTGCATATCCTTATAATGCTTTTCAAGTGATTTAATAGTATCTAAAAATTGATTATATACTTCTTCGTTGATTTCTTTTAATTTAGAAATATCATTTGGAGTTCTTATTCCCGCTACTACATCTTCACCTTGAGCATTCATTAAAAATTCTCCAAATAATTTATTTTCTCCATTGGAAGGAGAGCGAGAAAAACAAACTCCAGTTCCACTGGTATCTCCCATATTTCCAAAGACCATGGATTGAATATTAACAGCTGTGCCTAAGTTGTCATCAATTTTATGAAGGCGACGATAAGTTTTAGCACGAGGATTCATCCAAGAATTAAATACTGCTTTAATTGCAAGTTCAATTTGTCTATTGGGATCAGTTGGAAAATCTTCTTTTATATATTTTTTATAAACTTCCTTATATTTATTTACAATTTTTTTAAGACCATCTACTGATAGCTCTTGATCATTGACAATATTTTCTTCATTTTTTATATCGTCTAATATATCGTCGAATTCATATTTTGGAATGCCCATTGCAACATCTGAAAACATTTGTATAAATCTACGATAACTATCCCATGCAAAATGCGGGTTGTCAGTCTTATTGGATAATGCAATTACAACCTCATCATTTAGTCCGAGATTAAGTATTGTATCCATCATGCCTGGCATAGAAAACACCGCACCACTTCTTACGGAGAAGAGCAGTGGATTATCCTTTGATCCAAAAGACTTACCAGTTTCTTTTTCAATTTCATTTATTCTAGTAAATGTTTCTTCCATTAATCCTTCTGGAAGCTTTGCATCATTTTCAAAAAAAGCACGGCATGCATCAGTTGTAATGGTGAAGCCTTGTGGAACAGGAATACCAAGATTGGTCATTTCAGCCAAATTAGCACCTTTACCACCCAAGAGTGATCTCATATTTGCGTTGCCTTCTTTAAAACTATAAGTAAACTTAGACATAGTTCCTCCTTAAAAATTAATTCTTTTCTTAATCAATTCGCTTGCTTCTTCAATAGACACCTCATCAAGATTAATAATAGGGCAGCGAATTAACCCATATATTTCTCTTGCATATTCAAGCTCTTCAAATATTCTCTTTTCACTAGAGTAATTAGTTTTTAGCCCTAAAAACTCTTCACGAGAAATTCTAAAATTGCTGATGGCTTCAACTGATCTTATAAGACCAAAACATTTTTTACGTGGAAGCATATCTATATCTTTAAGAGCAATCTCAGGAACAAGAGGAATATTCATAGCTTTAATATTAAAGTATCCCAAATAAAAACAGAGGGGAGTTTTTCCAACCCTTGATGGTCCTAGTATAATACAATCACAACTGTCATAATCATTTAATACTTTTCCGTCATCATATTGGAAATTGAAATTGAAAATATCTAAATTCATCTCTCACCTCTAGAGCTATTATAGCACAAATGTCCTATTAATTAAAGTCTTCTTGAAAAATATCGTTTGAAATGCTATAATTATTAAGTCGAAGGAGCTAGAAATGGAAAATTTTGAAACTAATAACGAAATAAATAAAAATGAAAAGCCGAGGTGGAAAGTGGAGTTAATTGAATGGATTAAGTCACTTGCATTTGCAGTTATTGCTGCATTATTAATAGTTAGATTTATATTTAGTTTTACTGTTGTGCGTGGAGAGAGTATGATGCCCACATTACACAATGGAGATAGACTTATTGAACTTAAGATAGATAAATTATTCTATACTTATACTAGGGGTGATATTGTAGTTATAAAGGATAAGGAAAAGACAAACTCTGACAATTATGTTAAAAGGATTATTGCAGTTGGAGGAGATAGAGTACAAGTAACTGGCGGAGATGTATTCGTAAATAATGAAAAGCTAGATGAAGAATATATTTTCGATGATATTTATACAGAAGGAGAGATAGATATAGTTCTAAATGAGGACGAAGTATTTGTCATCGGTGATAATAGATTGCCTGGAGCTAGTAAAGATTCGAGATATTTTGGCCCAGTAAATAGAAAATCTTTAAAGGGAAGATGTGTACTAAGAGTTTTCCCATTTAATCGTTTTGGAGGACTGAATTGAGTAGACAAGATAAAATAAGAAATTTTTCCATAATTGCACATATTGATCATGGAAAGAGCACTCTTGCCGATAGATTATTGGAAGTTACAAGCACTGTTCAACAGCGTGATTTAAAAGAACAATTGCTTGATAGCATGGATCTAGAACGCGAAAGAGGAATTACAATTAAATTAAAAGCAGTAAAATTGAATTATAAAGCGGATGATGGAATTGATTATGAATTAAATTTAATAGACACCCCTGGTCATGTGGACTTTAATTATGAGGTATCCAGATCTTTAGCAGCATGCGAGGGAGCTGTTTTGGTGGTTGATGCCACACAAGGAGTTGAGGCTCAAACTCTTGCCAATGTATATCTTGCACTTGATCAAGATCTTGAGATCTTGCCTGTAATAAATAAAATGGATTTACCAAGCGCAAGGCCCGAAGAGGTTAAACTTGAAATAGAGGACTTAATTGGAATAGATGCCGAAAATGCTCCGCTAATTTCAGCTAAAACTGGACTAAATATAAAAGATGTTCTTGAGGATATTGTTCAAAATGTCCCAGCGCCATGTGGTGATGAGAATGCACCACTAAAAGCTCTTATATTTGACTCCTATTATGATCAATATTTAGGCGTGGTATGTTATATTAGAGTATTTGATGGAATTATAAAGCCGGGAATGAAAATAAAATTGATGAGTACTGGCAAAGTATATGAAGTAACTGAAACAGGGGTTAATGTAACTGCTCTTAAAAAAGTTGATGCATTAAGAGCTGGTGAGGTAGGATATTTTACGGCAGCAATTAAAGAAGTTAAAGATGCTAGAGTCGGTGATACGGTAACTGAAAGCGATAATCCAACTAGTGAACAATTGCCAGGCTATAAAAAGGTCGTCCCCATGGTTTATTGCGGAATATATCCATCTGAAGGAGAGGATTATAATACTGTAAGAGAGGCCTTGGAGAAACTTCAAGTAAATGATGCTAGTTTAGTATTTGAACCAGAAACTTCCAAAGCTTTGGGATTTGGATTTAGATGTGGATTCTTAGGACTGCTTCATATGGAGATCATTCAAGAGAGAATTGATAGAGAATTTGATATCAATATAATTGCAACAGCGCCAAGTGTAATTTATAAAGTATATAAGACAGATGGTACAGTAGATGAAATTCAAAACCCAACTAATTTACCTCCAGCAGTAGAGATAGATTATATAGAAGAGCCTGTTGTCAATGCTGAAATCATGGCTCCAAAGGAATATGTTGGCAGCATTATGGATATTTGCATCGATAGGCGTGGAGAATATAAAGGAATGCACTATCTTGATGAGAGACGCGTATCCATTTCATTTAGAATGCCATTAAATGAGGTTATATATGACTTTTTTGATGCCCTTAAGTCCAATACCAAGGGATATGCATCACTTGACTATGAACTAGCAGGCTATGAAAGGAGCGATCTAGTTAAACTTGATATATTGATTAATGGAGAGTTAGTAGACGCTTTTAGTTTAATCGTGCATGAGGAAAGAGCATATACAAGAGGTAGAGATATATGCGAGAGATTAAAAGATGTTATTCCTAGACATCAATTTGCGATTCCAATTCAAGCGGCAATCGGTGGAAAGATTATTGCACGTGAAACCATATCAGCTCTTAGAAAAGACGTTTTATCTAAGTGTTATGGAGGCGATATATCTAGAAAAAAGAAATTGCTTGAAAAACAAAAGGAAGGAAAGAAGAGAATGCGCTCATTCGGTAGTGTAGAAGTTCCTCAAGAGGCTTTCCTTGAAGTATTAAAGTATAAGGAAAAATGATAGGGCTATATATTCACATTCCCTTTTGCAAACATAAATGCAGTTATTGTGATTTCTTAACAATGATTCCGCATAATTCTTCACAAATTGAGGAGTATGTGCAATATTTAAAAAAAGAAATCATCATAACTGCTGATTTTTATGCAAAAAAACACGGCAAAAAGCCTAAGATAGATACTATATATTTTGGGGGAGGCACTCCATCATTATTAAAGATTAATATGATTGAATCAATGGTTGAATTGATTAAAAATTATTTTTATTTAGATGATGATAATGAAATTACAATTGAAATAAATCCCGAGACTATTGATGAAAAGTGGATTAAATCTCTATATAATTGTGGAGTAAATCGGGCAAGTGTTGGTTTTCAAAACTCCAATAAGGACATTTTAAAACTCTTGGGAAGAGCTCATTCTACCGAAGAGTTTTTATCATGTGTCGAATATTTAAATAAATATAATATTGGCAATATTTCAGCGGATATAATATTATCATTGCCATGGAGCAATTTAGAAAATACATTAATAGATGCAAAACTCTTATGCAGCTTGGATATAAAACATATCTCTGCCTATTCTCTTATCATTGAGGAAAAAACAAAATTATATAGTGATATAAAGAACAAAAAACTCATTCCAGTAAGTGATGAACTCGATAGACTAATCTATCATACATTTTCAGAATATTTATCTAATAATGGATTTCATAGATATGAAATATCGAGTTTTGCAAAAGAAGGCTACGAGAGCAGACATAATAAAAAGTATTGGGACTTAACTGAATACTTTGGACTGGGTTTAGGTGCATCGGGCTTCATTGATGGAGCCAGGACAAAAAATCCAACCAATTTAAAAGATTATTATAAGAAGATTAATGATAAAACTATAATAAATAATATCGAATATCATCTAACTAAAAATGATACAATGAGTGAATATGCTTTCTTATCCATCAGACGATCAACTGGGATTGATAGGAAAGAATTTAAAGAAAAATTTAATATTGAGTTTGATAATGTTTTTGATCTTTCTAAGCATTTAAAAAATGGACTTGTATATGAAGAAAAAGACCATATCATATTAACCGAAAAGGGAATGGATCTTTCTAACCAAGTGGAAGTCGATCTTATTTTATAATTTTAATTTTTTAAAAAAATTATGATTTTTATGTTTTAAATTTGATTTAGGGGGTATAATAGTATTGTTAGCAATCGACATGAATGAGTGCTAACAATTTTAGGAAGGAGGGACGAATGTTAAATATTAGAGAATCTACCATATTGAATAATATTATCGAAGCTTTTATTGATAGTGGAATGCCAATAGGTTCAAGGACACTAGTGAAGAGTTTTGACATCGGGCTAAGTTCGGCAACTATAAGAAATGTCATGAGCGATCTTGAGGAATATGGATATTTAATCAAGACTCATCACTCAAGCGGAAGAATTCCATCTAGCAAAGCCATTGAGTTATATGTGCATAATTTAATTAATAGCAATAGTGAAAATAGGCATTATATAAATATGGATGATTTTTTAGAAGATGAAAAAAATAGATTTGAGCATCTGATTGTAAAAGCAAGTAAATTATTATCCAGCATGACTGAATATGCAACGCTTACTTTCGTCTCCAGAGAACCTAATCCTGTTATCAAAGAGTTGTTTTTAAAAGAACTAGGTGACAATCAGATCTTATTTTTGCTGGTACTCGATAATGACCAAGTATATAATAAAATAATTGATTATAAAATGGACAAGGGAGATATAAGTATTGAGATAATCAATAACTTTTTGGAAGAAAATTTTAAAAGTAAGACAATTGACTATTTTATCAAAAATTTAAATCCGCTGTTTTTTAGAGAATTTAAATTGGATTTTAAAAATCTAACTGGATATTATGAAGATATTGATTTTAGCGAAGATGATGAGCTGAAAATCGAAGGGATAGAAAGACTTTTGATGCATCCTGAGTTATCAGAAAGAGTAAATCAAATCGCTCAGATCATGGAAGATGATTCATCTATTAAGGATTTAATATTTAATGATATAAATAATGGTATCAATGTATTTATCGGAGATGAAGAGGGAGCATTGGAAAAGCTATCGGTCATTACCTCTTCATATAAATTAGACGATGACAGATGGGCTTCTTTTGGTATTATAGCTCCAATTAGAATAAATTACGGCAACGCGATTTCTACAATAATAAAATTAGATCGCGATATTGCAAAATATATAGCAAGAGGTGATAAGAATGCAGGAAGATAATAAGGATTTAAAGGAAGATTTAAAAGAAGAATTGCTTGATGAAGAAATTAAAGCAGATGAAAGTAAATGCGAAACGAGCGATGATTTACAACTAGAGATTGATTCACTTAAAAATCAGCTGATTAGACTACAAGCGGATTTTACCAATTTTAAAAATCGATCTAAGAAAAGCGAGGCCGACAGTGTTTCAATTGGAGTAGAGAAGATGGCAGAGGCAATATTTCCAGTGGTGGATAATTTTGAAATCGCTCTTTCTCATATGGGAGAGTCTGGAGATAAGGAAGGCGTAAATATGATATACAATCAATTGCTTGAGGCCCTCGCATCTCAAGGAATAATGAGGATGGATTCGGATGGAGCATTATTTGATTTAAATATGCACTATGCGATTATGATGGAAGAAGGAACGGATACCGAACCGAATCATATATCAGAAACGATTAAAGCAGGTTATATAAGGGGAGAAAAAGTGCTACGCCCCGCAATGGTTAAAGTAGCGAAATAATTAAGGAGGGAATTTAAATGAGTAAAATTATTGGAATTGATTTAGGAACAACAAATTCATGTGTAGCATTTATGGAAGGTGGAGAACCAACTGTTATTACAAATATCGAAGGAAATAGAACTACACCAAGTATTGTTGCATTTACAAAAGATGGAGAAAGATTAGTAGGAGAAACAGCAAAAAGACAAGCTATTACCAATCCTGAAAGAACCATTTATTCTATTAAAAGAGAGATGGGAAGCAATTACAAGGTTGACATCGATGGCAAGAGTTATGGTCCGGAAGAAATATCGGCGATGATATTACAAAAACTAAAATCAGATGCTGAAAGCTATCTTGGAGAAACTGTCAATGAGGCAGTGATTACAGTCCCTGCATATTTTACAGATGCTCAGAGACAAGCTACCAAGGATGCAGGAAGAATTGCTGGATTAGATGTCAAGAGAATTATAAATGAGCCAACGGCTGCAGCTTTGGCTTATGGCATGGATAAAGAAGAAGGATCACACAAGATCATGGTATATGACCTTGGTGGTGGAACTTTCGACGTATCTATACTAGAGCTTGGCGATGGTGTATTTGAAGTATTGGCAACTCGTGGAAATAATAAATTAGGTGGAGATGACTTCGACAATAAGTTGATAGACTTTATTGCGGATACATTCCAAAAAGAAAATGGCATTGATTTAAGAGTGGATAGAATGAGCCACCAAAGACTTAAAGAAGCAGCTGAAAAAGCCAAGAAGGAACTTTCATCTACTATGTCAACTAATATTAATTTGCCATTTATAACAGCAACAGCAGCTGGTCCATTGCATTTAAATATAGATATTACAAGGGCTAAATTCAATGAACTTACTCATGATTTAGTTGATGCAACAAGAGGACCTGTAAAAGAATGTATAAAAGACGCTGGTATCTCAATTGGAGATATAGACAAGGTTCTTTTAGTCGGTGGTTCAACAAGAATCCCTGCAGTTCAAGATGCGGTAAAAGAATTAACAGGCAAAGATCCTCAAAAAGATATAAATCCTGATGAATGCGTTGCTCTTGGTGCTGCTCTACAAGGTGGTGTTCTAACCGGCGAGGTAAAGGACTTATTGTTACTAGATGTTACGCCACTATCACTTGGTATTGAAACTCTTGGCGGAGTGACAAATAGGCTTATTGAAAGAAACACAACAATTCCTACAAAGAAGAGCCAAATTTATACAACTGCATCAGATGGTCAAACCTCTGTTGATATCCATGTGTTACAAGGCGAAAGAGAGTTTGCAAAGGACAATACTACACTTGGTAGATTCCAATTGTCAGGTATTGCTGCAGCTCCAAGGGGAATTCCACAAATCGAAGTTACTTTTGACATCGATGCAAATGGTATTGTAAATGTAAGCGCTAAAGATATGGCTACAGGAAAGCAACAATCGATAACCATAACCTCATCTACTAATTTAACTGAAGATGAAATTAAAAAGAAAGTCGATGAAGCTTCTAAATTTGCAGAAGAAGACAAGAAGAATAAAGAAAATGTTGAAATTAAAAATAACGCAGATCAAATGATCTACCAAACAGAAAAGAGCTTAAAAGATCTTGGTGACAAGGTAGATGCCAATGATAAAGCTGACATTGAAGCTAAATTAGAAGAACTTAAAAAGGCAGTTGAGTCTACTGACTACGATGATATTAAGACTAAGACCGAAGCTTTGACCGAAAGTTTCTATAAGATTAGTCAAAAGGCATATGAAGCAGCTAATGCTCAAGCCGCAGGAGATGCTTCTTCAAATGATGGTGGAGATGACACCATTGATGGAGATTATGAGGTAGTAGACGAAGACTAATTTGGTCAGTGTTTACAAAAAATAGATTATAGTATAAAATTAAAGGGTGGTGGAAACATCACCCTATAATTTAGTTTATGGAGAGGGGAAACAGTGAGAGATTTATACGAGATTTTAGAAGTAAATAGAGATGCTACTCAAGATGAGATTAAATCAAATTATAGAAAGCTAGCAAAAAAATATCATCCTGATCTAAATGGTGGCGATGAAGAGGCACAAGAAAAATTTAAAGAAATATCCGCCGCCTATGAAGTATTAAGTGATCCAGAGAAAAGGGCTATGTATGATAATTATGGCTCCACTGATGTAAATATGGGTTCTAATATGGGCTTTGAAGATATTTTTGGAGATATATTTGGAAACTTTGGCTTTGGTGACTTTTTTGGAGGATCAAGTAGACGAGCTAGGGATAACAGAGTTAATGGCAAGGATATTAGAGTTGATATTACTATAAATCTCTCGGAAACTCTGAACGACATAAAAAAGGAATTTAGTTATAATAGAGTTGTAAAATGTGATAGCTGCGGAGGCAGTGGTGCTAAAAGTGAGCATGATGTAAAAACTTGTCCAACATGTAAGGGAAGCGGTCGCGTAAGAAAAGTTCAACAGTCTTTATTTGGAATGGTTGAGACGGAGACCACTTGCTCAACCTGTGGTGGAAAGGGTCAAATAATTGAAAATCCATGCGAAAAATGCTCTGGCAAGGGAAGAGTTAAGATAAAAGAAACTAGGAAGGTCACCATTAAAAGAGGAATTAAAGATGCCAATATGTTAAACTTAGGACCATATGGTGACGAAGGACTAAATGGTGGCACAAATGGTAATTTATATTTATTTGTAAATGTAAATAACGATATACTCTATGAAGTTAGAGACAATGATTTGATTAAAGAATATAAGATAACATTCCCTGAGGCGGCTCTTGGATTTAAAAGAGATTATGAAACTTTAGACGGCGTTGAGGAAATAGTTATAAATCCTGGAACTCAAAATGATCATGTTATAAAGATTAAAAACAGAGGATTATATAGATATGGAAGTGACGCAAGAGGGGATATATATTTAGTTATTAAGGTCGTAACACCGACCAATCTATCGGAAAAACAAAAGGAATTGCTTAGAGAATTTGATGAAAATGTAGAATTAAATGAACCTCCACCTTTGCATGGTATTAAGAATAAGATTAAATTGTTCTGGTCAAATATGAAAAATAAAATCAAAAATATAAGGTAGTTTTATGAAAGAAATTAGTATTAAAATTAAAAGAATAGACGCGGATTATCTCGAGACATTGCTCGCAATTTTTGGGGATATTCCATATGAAGTGCAGGATGACTTAATTATAGACTCATTAAATGAAGATGAAAAAAATTGGGACTATTTTGATATAGATAGAGAAAATATATCAGAAGATGTATGTTTTAAATTGTATCAAGATGATTTATCTTTAAAAGAGTTTTTAGATGAGAGTGATCTCGATTATAGTATGGAATATAATACCATAGATGAGATGGATTATGAGAATGATTGGAAGACATACTTTAAACCAATTAAAATTTCCAATAGATTATGGATCAATCCTGTATGGGAAAATGACGACAATGCTCCAATTGTAATTAATCCTGGCATGGCATTTGGAACAGGAAGTCACGAGACGACCTATCTTGTTTTAAGTGAGATAGATCGCTTAGAGCCCGGTGGACTTATTATGGATGTTGGAACAGGTAGTGGCATACTTGCAATTGCTGCTTCTAAGCTTTTTGGTGCCAAGGTAGATGCATATGAAATAGATCCACTTGCTGTCAAATCAGCTAATGAAAATATTTCATTAAATAAATTAGAAGATAGAATTGATATAATAGAGGGAGATTTTAGAAATTACGATATCAAACAATATGATAATATATTTTCTAATATCTATGCTGAAACACTTATCGAAATGATGCCCGACTTTGCAAAAAGACTTAAGAGTGGAGGGCACATAATATTATCCGGCATTGTGGCTTCTAAAGTGCAAATGGTCAAAGATTCACTTTGTGAAAATGGCTTTCTAATAGACTTTTTCGATACTTTAAATGATTGGGCAGTTGTATCTGCAATAAAAAAATAGGTTATTTTATGCGAGTTAAAATAAAGACCTTGGGCTGTAAAGTAAATTTTGTAGAAAGTCTAGCATTAGAAGAATTGTTAAAGAATGCCGGCTTTGAAATAACTGAGGATGAGTTATGCGATATTTTTATATTAAATTCATGTTCAGTTACAAATGAAAGTGATAAAAAATCACGTCAAGCCTTAAGCAGAAATAGAAAAATAAATCCAGATAATTATTCGGTTATAATGGGATGCTATTCACAAGTATCAAAGGATGAATTATTAAAAAATAAGAATGTAAATCTAATCACTGGAAATATGAATAAGCTCGACATAGTTACAAAACTCATCGAGAGAAAAAATAGCAAGGAGTCTATGGTCGACGATATCTCAAAGTATAGAGTATTTGAATCATTGCCAGTTCACGGTCATGGAGAGAAGACGAGAGGGTTTATAAAAATTCAGGATGGATGTGATAATTTTTGTAGTTATTGCATAATTCCATTTGCACGCGGAAGAGTTAGAAGCAATGACCTAGACTCAATTAAAAAAGAGGCTAAATATCTTTCTGATTCTGGAGTAAAGGAAATTGTAATTACTGGAATAGAAGTCGCCTCATACGGTAAAGACTTAGATGATATTGGTTTGATTGATGCAATTGAATCCGTAAGCATGGCTGCACCAAATGTAAGACTTAGACTATCAAGTCTTGAAATTGGAGTTGTCGATGAGGAATTTTTAAAGAGGCTTAAAAATCTAGATAATTTTTGCGATCACTTCCACTTGTCTTTACAATCGGGATGTGATAAAATATTAAAAAAGATGAATAGAAAATACAACACTGAGATCTTTAAATCAAAAGTGGATCTTATTAGAAAATATTATCCAAATGCTGGAATTACATCGGATATAATCGTAGGATTTCCATCAGAGGATGAAAAAGATTTTAAAGAGACTATGAAATATGTCAAAGATATTCGCTTGTCTAGGATTCATGTTTTTCCATATTCTATAAGAAAAAACACAAAAGCAGCTGATATGGAACAGGTTGATGGAAATATAAAAATTGATAGGGCAAAAAGACTCAGATTATTGGCAGATGAATTGAGTGACGATTTTAAATATAGTCAAATTAATATTCCACAAAAAGTTCTGATAGAGGAGAGAAGTAAAGGAAAATTCAGTGGATATACCACTAATTATATTCATTGTGAATTATCAACAGATGAATTTCCAAATATAGAACTAAATTCCATAGTGGATTTAAAATTAATAAATAAGGATGGTGAATTAAGATGGACTGCTTGTTCTGCAAAATAGTAAATGGAGAAATTCCTTCTAAAAAGATTTATGAAGACGAAAATTGTTATGCATTTGAGGATATTAATCCCGTTGCACCGGTTCATGTTTTAATAGTGCCAAAGAAGCATATTAATGGCGTAGATACTATTGAAGCAAGTGACGGAGAAATTCTAAAGTCAATATTTGCTGCAATAAAGATTATTGCTAAAGACTTGAAATTAAATAATGGATATCGTGTAATCTCAAATGTAGGTGAAGATGGAGGTCAATCGGTAAGACATCTACATTTTCATCTAATTGGTGGCAAAAAGCTTGCCTGGACATTTTAAAAGAGGTATATATGAATACTCAAACAGATTTACTATTGAATTTGGCAAATAATCTTTCCAAAGAAAATATTATTAAGTTTACTGATAGTCTAAAAGATGCGTTATCAGAAACTCAAATACTTGATAAGGCAAAGTCTACACTAGACCTTTTTTATGAAATGGCTCGTGACTATGCAAACTCATGTTATGATGGAATTGATGAAGTATCGCTTCCTTTGATTGGACTTGGTATATTATACTTTATTTTACCAGAATCGCTGTTTGAGGATATATTAGGCAAAAAAACATTATTTAGATCAGCTTTTGTTTTTGGTACTCTATATGTTATATTAAATAGAGAGTTAAAAAAATACAAGCTGTTTCTTAATGAAAATTTAGTTGTGGAGGAGAATAATCTAGGTAAAATTATTTATTTTAAGCATAGATTAAATGATGAATATGAAGACTAAATCTATTATTATAGCTCTACTATTGATATTGTCATTATCTATAGTTATCAATGCAGAGGACAGTTTTAGATTGCATAATTTAAAAGGAGAAATCGATCTAGAAAATGACAGACTTATCACTATTTATTGGAATAATGACAAGAATCTGATTGAGAAGATTTCTTCAGGCAAAATAAAAGATGCAAAAATCGAATTTAATATTAAATTGGATCAAGGAAAATATTTGGATGAAAGAAATTTACCGTTATTTGAGACAAATGCCATGTCACTTAGCTATACATTTGATCCTTTTGTAAATAGACCTGAGCTAAATACAGATAATACCTTAGTTCAAATTAAGATGAGATATAAATATATGTTGGACGACAAAGAAGTGATTGGGGATTATTCTGATTCACTTACTCTTGGACATGACTCATTTATAAAAAATACTTCATTTTGGAGCAAAGATCAAATTGAAAAAGCATCTAAACTAGGCATTATACTTGAGAGTATGAAAGAAGACGTTAGAAAGCCTATTACAAGGTATGAGTTTATTAAAATGCTTATGAAAATGGATCAATATATTGCGAAACACGATGTTGAAATAATAAAAAAATTCGAGGATATCGCTGATTATGATATAAATTTTGCGTATAATATTGGCATTGTAAATGGAGTAAAAGATGGTGTTTTTAGTGGAGACAACACTCTTACAAAAGAAGAGATGGCTACAATATTATCTCGATATTTAGTAAAACTAGGACGCGATATTACCCATAGTGATAAAAATATAGCAGATATTGATAAGGTTAGCAAATGGGCTCTAGATTCGATTAAACATCTATTAGATATTGGAGTCATCGTGGGGGATGATCATGGGATGATAAATCCTCAAAATGAAGTCACTCGCGAAGAAGCCATAGTTATGGTAATAAGAATATTTGATATAGTTGTGTAGTATGTAACGCCGAAAGGCGTTTTATTTTTTTTTTGCTTTTATTTGTCTTATCATCTTTACTATGGATGAAGTTAGTAGAAACGAAATAGAAATTGCAATCGCAATAAAAATTGCTTCAAACAACAAGGCAGTTCCCTCAGCTTGATTACCTTCTATTAATCTTAATATTCCTTGATAACATTTTAGCCCTGGTACAAGTGGGATAAATCCTATTATCATAAAATTGATCGCGGGACTTTTTAATTTTACAGCCGCTATCTCCGTAATAATTCCTAGTATAAAGGCAGATACTAAAGATGCAAATACAGTTGATACTCCAATTGATTCTAAATATTTTAAACTCGTCCAAGCAAGACCTGAACAAAGGGCACATATTAGAATATTTCTCTTTTTTACTGTAAATATAAAGCAAAATCCAAGTCCTGCAAGTGAACTTAAAATAAAAATAGTTAAATAATTCATAAGCTAACTCCTACTAAATGAAGGAAAGTAAGTGAAAAACCAACGCCAAAGGCTATTGCAACGGCAATTGTCGCTGCCTCCATTATTCTTGCAACTCCGCTTAATAAATCTCCATTCATAAAATCACGAACTCCAGTTGTAAGGGCAACTCCAGGTACAAGTGGAAGTATTGATCCAACGACAATAGAATCGAGATTTTGACCAAGACCTAATTTACTTAATCCAACTGATACAAATGTAACGGCAAGTGCACAGGCAAAATATCCTAGAAATTGTGTATTACTAACCTTGGCGATTACTTCATTTGTGTGAAAAGTAATTGCCGATGTGATTAGTGCTGAGATAAAATCACTGAGATTGCCACCTATTAGCACTGAGAAAATAGCGCAGCCTAGCGCACAACCTAAAACAGCTAATATATATGGATAAGATGGTGCAGAGGCTATTTCTTTTAGCTTAGCATAGGCCTCCTCTATATTTATTTTTTTTGCCACGAAGTCGCGACTTAAATTATTTACATTTTCTATTTTAGCCAAATTAGTAGATCTCTTATCTATATTTTGAATAAAACAAGATCCATCTTTGGTATTATCGCCTAATATAATAACAGTTGGTGAGACAAATGTCGAAACATTTTCAATTCCTACGGAAGAGAGCATCCTTTTCATGGTATCTTCAGCTCTATATGTTTCAGAGCCAGATCTTACCATGATCTCCCCAGCGTATAAAACCGTTTTATAAACAAAGGCTTCACTATTTGTAATCATAATCCTACCTCCAAGCTATATTATAATATAAAAAATCGGTTTTGAATAGACTAAAAGGCTTTTATTTTTTTTAATTATAGTTTACAATAGCAATATGCAATGGATTTTATTTGGAATTATTTCGTCGATTTTGTTTTATGAATATCCAGTGATTAGATTAGGCTTTATACTTTTCTTTGTTTTTTTTGCTTTAAGGGAAAGATCAAACTATAAAGGCTTAGTTAAATTTGTTATTAGCTTTGCTATTATACTGCTAAGTATTTATCTACGTTTTGATAATTATCAATTTCCTAAAGATATAAAAGGCGAATACCTTGTAACTGAGAGACGAGAAAAAGAAGATTATTCATTTATTGTAGTTAGAGATAGTAAATTTAATAAATTCTTTTTTTATGATAAAGAAGGCATGGTAAAAAGAGGGGATAGGATACTCTTGTCGGGAACGATAAGCCCATTGGAGTCAAGAACAATGCCATTATTATATGATGAGAGGCTAACCAGATATTCTCAAAATATCAAGGCTAAGATCAATAAACCAGTATACTCGGTTGTTGGTAATTCCTATCTTAGTATTTTAGAAAATATAAGACAAAAGGGAATTGAGATTTTTGATAGTTATCTAGGAGAAAATGCATCAAAGCTATCAAATGGAATGCTGCTTAGATATGAGGAGGATGGAGAATTAAAGGAACTCTTGTCTAATGCAGGAATTTCTCATATTTTAAGTGTTTCTGGTCTACATTTAGGATTGATATTCGGACTTGCCTACTTTGCCTTTGCCTTATTTTTTCCCGGATTAAAGTTGAGATTATATATATCAACTATTTTTATATGGCTTTTTGGCGTGTTGGTAGGATTTACTCCATCACTGTTAAGAGCTGCCATTATGATTAGCGTATCAAGTGTAAGGATGCTATATTTACCAAAACTCAGCAATTTACAAGCACTAGCAATTGCGGCAATTATTTCCCTCTTTATAAATCCCTACTATCTATTTTCCGTTGGATTTATTTTAAGTTATCTTTGCATGCTTGGCATAATAATAGTATATCCGTCAATTGAGCCAAAATTAAAATTGAAAAAAGATTTCAAATATTGGGTAAGATCTTCTTTTAGACTTAATATTTCTATTTTCTTGGCAACGATCCCCATGATACTATATTTTTTCAATAAATATAATATTCTATCTATATTATTAAATATATTATTGGTTCCATTTTTCTCTTTGTATTTATATTTATCTGTGATATTATTATTTATATCACCACTAACATTTATTGCAAATCTTCTAGCGAGATTTATGAGCGCTAGTGTGAATTTATTGATAATATTGCTTCAATTTTTAACCAATAGTTCTTTTTTGATCTATTCATTTAGTCCTCATCCGCTAATAATCATATTGTATTATTTATTGATTATAATCTATCTATTTAAGGATAAATATAATTATTTAAAAATAAATATTAAAAGATTTACTTTGACTATTATGTCACTATCCTTAGCAGCTTCTATTAATATTGTTTTTAGTAGTAGTGATTGTGTAGAATTTTTAGATATTGGTCAGGGTGATGCGGCTTTAATAAGCATCGGAGATGATAATTATCTAATAGATTCGGGGGGTAATGGAGGAAGTGTTGGCCGAGTTGGTAAGATGATTTTAGAACCATATCTAATAAAAACAGGTAGACGTAATATCAGAGCTGCTTTTATAACTCACTTTGACTATGATCATGTAGGTGGCTTAACTGAGCTTACTTCTGCAATTAAAATAAATGAAATCATAGCAAGTCATAAGCCCGATAATGAGTCTAAAATTATGGATAAAATAAAAAAATTAAAAATTAATTATCTACCAAGTAATACCAGCTATAATCTTGGAAAAGGCTATAAGTTACATGGAATTGGCTTTAATGACAATAATTCGCTTAATGAAAATAATAGATCCCAAGTCTTTATCTTAAAAAAAGACTACAATCTAGTATTCTTTTCAGCCGATATTGAGAAGGAGAGGGAGGTAGATTTGCCTAATAATATAAAATCCTATATATTAAAAGTCCCTCATCATGGCTCCAATACTTCATCTACCAGTGAGTTTCTAGATAAGGTCAATCCTAAATACGCTATAATATCAGTCGGGAGAAATAATCTTTACGGACATCCTAATAATGATGTTTTAAATAGATTAAAATCAAGAGATATAGATATTTATAGAACGGATAAAAATGGGATGATTCGATTTGATTTGAATAATTATAGTTTATATTCATTTGACGATCAAAAAAACAATGTAAAATATTTGATTTTAATTTATGCAGCAATTGCATTTATATTGGTTTTAACAAGGAGGGAAGAATGGATTATACAGAATTTTTAGCTAAAATAAAAACCAAGATGATTAGAGGGGCTTATATATTCTGCGGGAGCGAAATATATTTGGCTGACAATACACTAAAAACACTTAAAGAAGCATATATTCCAAGCGAACTAGAGGATTTTAATTATCAACTCTTGGATGCTGAATCATTGGGTGCAATTGAGATTGTAGAAAAAACTGAACAACTACCGCTTATGAATGATTATAGATTGATAATAGTCAAAAATCTTACAGATACTGCAATGAAAGACATGGCGAGTATACTAGATAATATTTTTGACAATCCGTATGTAGTTGTAATTTTCTATTTTTGCCCAAATACTCCTAAGAAGAATTTTAATTTTTATAAAAAAATAGCATCAAAAAACTCTGTTGTTGAATTTAATCCTGTAAGCGATGCGCAAATGAGCAATTGGGTTGTAAAAAAGCTCAAAGAAAAAAATATAATTATAGAGGATGATGCACTAGATCTATTTAATTTATATATAAGTTTTAGTAGTGATGATAGTTCATTATATAAGGTCTTAAATGAAATAGAAAAGCTTATTAGTCTTGAAAAATCAACTATAAAATTAGATGATGTCAAAGAACTTATAAGTAAAACTGCCAGTGCAAATATTTTTAATCTAACGGATGCGATTTCCTCAAGGAATACTAAAATAGCACTTAAGGAGCTTGAAAAATTATTCCTAACAAGGGAAGAGCCCATTAGAATATTATATATGATATCGCGCCATATAATATTGATGAATAAGATTAAAAATTTGAATCTCGGTGAGTATGAGGCATCTAAAAAAATTCCAATTTCGCTATATGAATATAGAGAAATTAAGACTAATATCAATAGATACGATAGTCCTTCGCTAAAATATGCTCTAAAGAAAGTTAAGGAGGCTGATGAAATAATAAAAAGTCAAAAAAACAATCCCCAACTATTATTAGAAAATTTGGTGGTCTCAATAATAGAGGGAATATAATTTATTTTTTACTCTTTATAATATCATAGATATTGATTGCATGAATTGCAACACTTAAGATTAGAAGACCTATTCCGCAACCATATAAATTGGTATATGGTGAGTAAAAGCTTGCAATTAGTGTAATGGCATAAATTAGATATCTTTTAATATAATTAAAATTTCCCGAGCGCTTTGCAGCATCGGGATTTTTGTTAAGAGTCTTATCAAGATCATATAGCGATAATTTAAAAAGCAGTAATCTAATGGCAAGACCAAGCCCCATACCAAGAATAGTTCGATAGCTATCTTTAAATAAAAAGCAAAATGGGATAATAATTAGATATATAATTATTGAAACTATAAAATATCTTTTTAGAAAATCATTCATCTTTTTGTTCCCTCTCTTTATTATTTTTTATATTAGCTTGCATAAAAAGTCTATGAAAGCCTGCTCCAAAACCGCCGATGAGGCCTAATGTACCCAATATAATTGTAAATATAGAGGAATCTATTTTTAACAAACGATCTATTAAATAGCCAATGAAGCCCCAAAATAATGCTGATACAATTATATCAAGCCCCAGCTGACCAACAAGGGCTAAATATTTAAAGTTTTTCAAAAAAAATCACCTCAATCAATGAAATACACTTGCATTTTTATTTATTTTATTATATCATATTATTTGGAAGAAATAAACCATAGGAGGGAATTAATATGGGAATTAATTTAAGAGGAAGATCATTCCTTAAACTACTTGATTTTAGTAGTGAAGAAATTAGATATTTGCTAGATCTTAGCAAAAATTTCAAGAATATGAAGATGAATGGCATCGAACATAAGTATCTATCTGGTAAGAACATGGTATTGTTATTCGAAAAGACATCTACCAGAACTCGTTGTTCCTTTGAAGTAGCAGGTTATGACCTAGGCATGGGCGTTACTTATCTTGACCCAGGCAGTTCGCAAATGGGAAAGAAAGAATCAATCGAGGATACTGCAAGAGTGCTTGGTCGTCTTTATGACTGCATTGAATATCGCGGATTTTCACAAGATTTAGTTCAAACTCTAAGTGATTATTCTGGAGTTCCAGTTTATAACGGATTGACAGATTTATTTCATCCAACACAAATGATTGCCGATCTACTAACCATTGAAGAAAACTTTGGTAGACTTAAAGGCATCAATTTCACATATATGGGAGATGCTAGAAATAATGTGGCTAATTCTTTAATGATAGCTTGTGCGAAGATGGGAGTTAATTTTACTGCATGTGCACCATCACATCTATTCCCTGAAGAATGGCTAAGAGATGAGGCAAAGAAGATTGCAAAAGAAACAGGATCAATTATTCGCTTTACTGAAAGTGTTGAAGAAGGAACCAAAGATGCAGATGTTATATATACAGATATTTGGGTATCAATGGGCGAACCAGATAGCGTATGGGAAGAGAGAATAAATTTATTAAAGCCTTATCAAGTAAACAAAAAAGCTTTTGAAAATGCTTCTAAAGATGCAATTTTCCTTCACTGTTTACCAAGCTTCCACGATTTGAAAACCACAATTGGAAGAGATATTCACGAAAAATTTGGCCTTGAAGAGATGGAAGTTACTAACGAAATTTTTGAATCATCTAGAAGTAAAGTATTTGATGAAGCTGAAAATAGAATGCATACAATTAAGGCGGTTATCTACGCAACAATGAAATAGCTTTGCTATTTGTAAAAGAAGGAGGCTTTAGTGGAAAAAGGTGTATTTTTCACAATTGGTGAAACTAGATATCATATTCACGACTCCGTTTTTAATGCAATGATGGTGGCAGTATTTTTACTAATTGTTGGATTTATAGTTAAGAAAATGATTGAAAAAGCCGACTATAAAAAACCACCGAGGGGATTTTTAAACATAGTAGAGATATATGTAACATTTATTGAAGACTTGGTAGATTCTACTATGGGAAAGGGAAGAAGAGGTTTCGTTTCATATATGGGATCGCTATTCTTGTTTCTCGTCTTTAGTAATCTTTTGGGATTAATGGGTCTTACACCACCTACAAGTGATTATAATGTTACACTAGCACTTGCGATGATGACTTTTATATTGATACATTTTTTCAATATAAAATCAAATGGAATCGGCGAATATATCAAAGGATATTTTGCACCATATGCGTTTTTATTTCCAATAAATCTCTTAGGGGAAATAGCAACGCCAATCAGTTTGAGTTTTCGTATATTCGGAAATATCTTAAGCGGTTCTATTATCATGACATTAGTTCATGCCGCTTTAAATTCAGTAAGTGTAATACTTGAGATACCTTTATCAGCAGTATTGCATATATATTTTGACGTATTCTCGGGATTATTACAAGCCTTTATATTTGTAATGCTTACAATGGTAAATATCGGCAATGTATTCCCGCAAGATAATAATTAAATTTTGAAAGGAGATAATTATGAACGGAATTTCTAGTGAAGCATTTGTATTAGGATGCTCAGCAATCGGATGTGGATTAGCACTTATAGCAGGTTTAGGGCCTGGAATTGGACAAGGTTTTGCAGCAGGCAAAGGTGCCGAAGCAGTTGGAAGACAACCAGAAGCTAAGTCTGATATTATGCAAATCATGCTATTAGGTCAAGCTGTTTCTGAAACTACAGGGATCTATTCGCTTGTTGTTGCTCTAATTATGATGTTTGTAAGACCACTTTTAGCAGGACTATAAGAATAGGAGAGGGATATGGATATAACCATTAATATATTTCCCGATCTTCTAAATTTTTCTATAACAATTGCTACTACAGTAGTATTATATTTAGGACTTAGACATTTATTGTTTAAACCAGTGTCTGAATTTTTAAGAAAAAGAGAGGCTTTCATAGAAGGTAGCCTAACAGATGCTAAAAACTTAAAAGATGAAGCTGAAGTACTAAAAGATGAATATCAAATTAAGCTAGATGAAGCCAATGAAGAAGCGCGCAATATATTGACAACTGCAAGAAAAAACCACGATGCAATTGTCAGCTCTGCTAAACTCGATGCTGAAAAGGAGAAAAGAGCTATACTTGATAGTGCAGAAAGAGAAGCAGAAGAAACTAGGCAGAAGTCATTAGTCAGCTTAAAAGATGATATAATTGAAATCGCTATTTCAGCTGCGAAGGATATTACAAATGTAGAAGCCGACGACAAAACCGCAAAACGCTTTACTGATAAAAAGATTAAAGAATTGGGTAATGTCACATGGCAAAAGTAGGAGCAATATATGCTAAGAGTCTATTTGAGTTATCAAAGGCGCATGATATAGTTGATTCTATTTCAAAAAACTTTGATTATTTTGTCGATCTCTATAATGATAATCCAAATATAGAAAAATATCTTTCAAATCCAATTTTTTCAAAAGATGAGAAAAAGATTTTTATCGATAAAATAGTTGATGATAAATTACTTTCTAATTTTTTTAAAGTCCTTATTGACAAAAGAAGGGAATCGTGTATATTAGATATTTATTCTGAATACAATAAGCTAGTTGCAGCAGACAGAGGAGAATTAACAGCAATAGTAAAAACCGCAAAAAAGCTTAATGATGAACAAATAAAAAGTATTTTATCATATCTAGAAAATAAGTTTAATAAAAAAATTCTAATAGATGAAATAATTGATGAAACTATTAAAATGGGATTTGTCATTGATGTCGAAGGCATTGAAATTGATGCGACAGTTGATAGTGCTTATAATAGACTCAAAAGTGGGTTAAAGAGAATAGAGGTGAAACTATGATGAGACCTGAAGAAATTACCTCAGTAATCAAATCGATGATAGAGAGGTATGACGATGATTTTTCTACCTCTGAGGTCGGTACTATTATTGAAGTAGGAGATGGTATTGCCAGATTGTACGGTTTAGATAATTGTATGGCTGGGGAATTACTAGAATTTGAAAATGGTATTTATGCTATGGCTCAAAATCTAGAAGAGGATAATGTTGGTGTCGTACTATTAGGTGCTGAATCAGAATTAAAAGAAGGCATGAAGGTAAAGCGTACTGGAAGAATAGTTGAAGTTCCAGTTGGAGACGCTCTTATCGGTAGAGTTGTAAATGCGCTAGGACAACCAATAGATGGAAGAGGCGAGATAAAAATTGATAAATTTCGCCCAATTGAATCGAAGGCAGCGGGTGTAATTGAGAGAAAATCAGTAAGTGTTCCGCTTCAAACTGGTATTAAAACCATTGACTCTATTATTCCGATTGGAAGAGGCCAAAGAGAACTTATTATCGGAGATAGACAGACTGGTAAAACTGCAATTGCAGTTGATACAATCTTAAACCAAAAAAATGAAGATGTAATTTGTATTTATGTTGCAATTGGTCAAAAGATGTCTACAGTTGCAGGCATTGTTGATGAGTTAACAAATCGTGGAGCAATGGATTATACTATTGTTGTCAATGCAAGTGCCAGCGAACTTGCTCCTTTACAATATATTGCGCCATACACTGGCGTTGCTATGGCTGAAGAATTCATGCATCAAGGCAAGGATGTGCTAATAGTTTACGATGATTTGAGTAAGCATGCTGTGGCATATAGATCGATGAGCTTGTTGCTTCGTCGTCCACCGGGAAGAGAGGCCTATCCTGGAGATGTCTTTTATTTGCATTCAAGATTACTTGAAAGGGCTGCAAGACTGGACGATAAATATGGCGGTGGATCCATTACCGCTCTTCCAATAATTGAAACTCAAGCCGGTGATATTTCTCAATATATCCCAACTAATGTTATTTCAATTACCGATGGTCAAATATTTCTAGAGACGGAATTATTTTTCTCTGGTCAACGTCCAGCAGTAAATTCAGGATTATCTGTTTCTCGTGTTGGCGGTAATGCTCAAACTAAAGCGATGAAAAAAGTATCAAGTGGTATTAAATTAGAGCTTGCTCAATATCGTGAGTTAAGTTCCTTTGCACAGTTTGGTTCAGAGCTTGATCAAGATACACAAGATCGCTTGGATAACGGTATGAAAATACTAGAGATTTTAAAGCAACCTCAATACAAGCCAATGAAAATGGCGGAGCAAGTGTTGATTTTGTATGCTGTAACCAAGGGCTATCTCAAAGATGTTCCAGTAGAAAAAGTAAAGGAATTCGAAGAGGAATATCTAAGCTATGCCAATAATTCTAAGCCGGAATTAATAAAGGAAATTACAGATAAAGCAGATCTAACCGAAGATATAGTTAAGGGAATTGAAGAGCTTATTGCAAGTTTTAAGAGTTCATTTAAATTTTAGGAGTTAATTATGGCAGAGAAAATGAAGGATATAAAGAGGCGGATTCATTCTGTTTCTAGTATTAGACAAATCACAAATGCCATGGAATTGGTTTCCACTTCTAAGATGAGAAAAACGAGAATGAGGCTTGAGGCAACTAGACCTTATTATACGACTGTAATTAGTAATATAAATGAGTTGCTTTCCGTTACTGGTGGTGTAAATACTGCATTAACAAAAGTTAGAGACGTTAAGAGTACTCTTCATATTATCATATCGTCTGATAGAGGCTTAGCTGGTGGATTTAGTGGTAATATTGCAAAATATGCTGCAGAAAATATCGATAAAGAGCATGACCTTTTAATAACGCTTGGTTCAAGAGCATATGAATATTTTAACAAGCGTGGCTATAATATCAAGGATAAATTCTTTGGAATATCAGAAGAATTTAAATTTGTTGATTCCAAATATATTTCTGAAATTGCATTAAAAATGTATGAGAGCTCTGAGATTGATGCACTGAGGGTTGTATTTACTAGTTTTAAATCGGCTTTATCGCAAATTCCAAGTGAAATAAAATTATTGCCGGCGACTGATTTTAAAAAGAGCGAAGACACTAAACTCGAGGTCATAACATATGAGCCATCAGCTGAAGAGATGCTTGATTTTTTAATTAAAGAATATGTGAGTATTGCAATTTATGGGGCAATGATAGAGAGTTCTGCAAGTGAACAATCTGCCCGTATGCAATCTATGAAAAATGCCACAGAAAGTGCAGATGAAATGATAGATGAATTGAGCATGCACTATAATAGAGCCAGACAAGCAAGTATAACTCAAGAGCTAACTGAGATAGTTAGTGGAGCCGAGGCTCTTAATTAGAGAGGAGAAGGAATGAAAGAGAATATCGGAAAAATTACCCAGGTCATTGGACCTGTTGTAGATATAAAATTTGATCAATTGCCTAATCTTCTAAATGCTGTTGAGGTTGAACTAAATGGTTCGATTTTAGTGCTGGAGGTTTCCCAACACGTAGGGGACAACACAGTTAGAACTATTGCTATGGATTCAACAGATGGTTTAGTTAGGGGAATGGATGCAAAGGATACAGGTGCGCCAATTTCGGTTCCTGTTGGAGATGTTACTTTAGGTAGATTATTTAATGTATTGGGTGAGGCTATTGACAATGGTCCCCAGATTAAAAATGCTGAAAAAATGCCAATCCACAGAGATCCGCCTAAATTTGAGGATCAAGAGCCGGCAAAAGAAATTTTTGAAACTGGAATAAAAGTTATAGACTTGATTTGCCCATATGCAAGAGGTGGAAAAATTGGTCTATTTGGTGGAGCTGGCGTCGGAAAGACAGTTCTGATTCAAGAATTAATCAATAATATTGCAACTGAACATGGCGGATTGTCTGTATTTGCAGGAGTTGGTGAGCGTACTAGAGAAGGTAACGATCTATATAATGAAATGAAAGAATCAGGAGTAATTAATAAGACAGCTCTAGTATTTGGACAAATGAATGAACCGCCGGGAGCACGTATGAGAGTTGGTCTTTCTGGACTAACCATGGCCGAATATTTTAGAGATGTAAAAAAACAAGATGTATTGTTATTTATTGACAATATATATCGTTTTACTCAGGCTGGTTCCGAAGTGTCGGCATTACTTGGACGTATTCCTTCAGCTGTAGGATATCAACCTACATTGGCAACAGAGATGGGTCAGCTTCAAGAGAGAATTACTTCAACGAAAAGCGGAAGTATTACGTCGGTTCAGGCTGTATATGTACCTGCTGACGACCTTACAGATCCTGCTCCAGCTACGACTTTTGCTCACCTCGATGCGACAACAGTTTTATCGAGATCTATTTCAGAATTGGGAATTTATCCAGCTGTTGATCCTCTTGATTCAACAAGTAGAATTTTAGATCCAAATGTCGTTGGTGAGAGACATTATAACGTGGCTAGACGTGTCCAAGAAATTTTACAAAGATATAATGAACTACAGGATATAATTGCAATTCTTGGAATGGATGAATTAGGCGATGATGACAAGCTAACAGTTGCTCGTGCAAGGAGAATTCAAAGATTCCTTTCTCAAGCTTTTACTGTTGCAGAGCCATTTACTGGATTGAAAGGATCATATGTTCCATTGAGTGAAACCATAAGAGGCTTTGAAGAAATTCTCGATGGAAAACACGATGATCTTCCAGAAAGTGCTTTCTTATTTGCAGGAACAATTGATGATGTAGTTGCAAAAGCCAATGAAGGAAAGGCATAATCATGCAATTTTCTCTTAAGATTGTAACTCCGGATAGATTGTTTTTTGAAGGAAAGGTTGATAGATTAATTGTTCGTGGCATAGAAGGAGATTTTGCTGTTTTAGCAAATATGAGCCCTTTTGTTACTAAGCTTGCAATCCATATAATGAGAATTTTTGTAGATGGCAATGAAAGACGAGCTGCTGTTTCTGGAGGATATATTGATATCAGAAATAACAATGTCGTTCTAGTTGCTAATTCATGTGAATGGCCTGAAGAGATTGATGTTGAAAGGGCAAAAAGGGCTCAAGAAAGAGCAGAAAAGAGATTAAAGAGCACTGAAGATATAGATACTTTAAGAGCAGAGGCTGCGCTTAAAAGAGCAATTAATAGACTTAATGCTAAAAAATAGCACACAATATATTGTGCTATTTTTTTGTTATCGCAGTTTTAAGACTGGGTATAAATACTTTATTGGAGGTTAAAATGTTTTACAATAAAGACAAAGACGAAGTCATTGCTAGCCTAAAAACGGACGAAAATATTGGTTTATCTGAATCCGATATAAGTTCTCGTCGAGAAAAATATGGCTATAATGAATTTCAAGAAAAGAAAGGAAAATCTTTTTTCCAGAAATTTTTAGATCAATTTAAGGACTTCATGATAATTATATTGCTTTTTGCAGCTGTTATTTCAATGATAGCTGGTGAAGCAGTGGATGCAGTTGTAATACTCGCGATAGTCATGCTAAATGCGCTGCTTTCAATATATCAAGAAGGTAAGGCAGAAAAAAGTTTAGAGAGTCTAAAGAAGATGAGCGCTCCAGAAGCTAAAATACTTCGAAATGGAAAAAAATATACCATTCCTGCAAGAGAGCTTGTTCCTGGAGATATAGTATTTTTAGATGCAGGAGATATAGTTCCAGCCGATTTACGCTTGATATCGACTCATAATTTAAAGATAGACGAGTCAAGTTTAACAGGGGAATCTGTAGCTGTTGAAAAGTTTCACGATAGAGTGCTTAGCGAAAATGCCAATTTAGGCGACAGGGTCAACATGGCTTATATGTCATCAATCGTCACTTATGGTAGAGCAAGTGGAGTTGTAGTTGGAACCGCTCATGATTCAGAAATGGGTAAAATAGCCACAATGATAGATGATATTGAGGACGATTTAACGCCACTTCAACATAAATTAGATAAACTAGGAAAAAGTTTAGGCATACTGACTATAGTGGTTTGTGCTATAGTTTTTGTAATGGGCTTACTACAAAAACGTGAAATTTTAGATATGCTTCTTGTAAGTGTTTCGCTTGCTGTTGCTGCTATTCCAGAAGGATTACCTGCAATTGTTACCATAGTTTTATCAATTGGTATGGGTAGAATGGTTAAGAAAAATGTCATAGTAAAAAAACTACTTGCCGTTGAAACTTTGGGAAGTACAACTTATATTTGTTCAGATAAAACAGGCACCCTTACACAAAATAAAATGACCGTTACTAAAGCCTATGCAAGTGGAAACTATTATGAAGTAAGCGGCACAGGATATGAGCCGGTTGGAAAAATTACAAATGATGGCAAAGACTTAAATGATATGGATAGGATCATTCTTAAGCCAATGTTATATGCTTGCGCATTAAATAATGACTCAGAGCTAGTCAACAAAGATGGAATATATGATATAATAGGAGATCCTACTGAAGGAGCTCTTGTAACTTTTGCGCAGAAGGCTGATTTTATTCATGATAATTTAAATTTGGAGCAGCCAAGAATTGATGAAATTCCATTCGATTCTGAAAGAAAAATGATGAGTACTGTTCATAGAAATGAAGATAGTATAGTCCAATATGTAAAAGGAGCTCCAGATATAATAGCATCAAAATGCAATTATATATATGATAATGGCAAATTTAGAGAGATTACAGAAAACGATAGACATAATATCGAAGAAGCTAATTCTAAATATGCTAGTAAAGCCTTAAGAGTCCTTGGATATGCTTTTAAATTCTTCAATCACGATTCATATGATCCTGATAATAAAAATGAAGAAGATTTAATCTTTTTGGGTTTGACTGGAATGATCGATCCACCAAGACCAGAAGCTAAAGAGGCTATAAAACTATGTAAAGAAGCCGGTATTCATACAGTTATGATAACAGGTGATTATAGGGAAACAGCTTATCAAATTGCCAGAGAATTGGGAATGGTTAGTAGTCACGAAGAATCAATCTCAGGTAATGAACTATCTTTGATTGAAGATAAAGACTATTTTGATCTTGTGAAAAAAGTATCAGTCTATTCTAGGGTAAGCCCAGAGCAAAAAGTAAAGATAATTCAGGCCCTACGTGAGCATGATGAGGTAGTTGCAATGACGGGAGATGGGGTAAACGACGCCCTAGCACTTAAACAATCGGATATTGGTGTAGCAATGGGAATTACTGGTACTGATGTTGCTAAATCATCAGCAGATATGGTTCTTACAGATGATAATTTTGCAAGCATAGTTTCTGCGGTTGAAGAGGGAAGAATTATATTCTCTAATATTCAAAAATTTGTGGGATTCCTTTTGTCCTGCAATATCGGCGAAATTCTACTGGTATTTTTCTCTATGCTTCTTGGCATGGAAGAACCCTTAAAGCCAATTCACTTACTATGGCTCAATCTTATAACTGACTCACTACCTGCACTTGCTCTTGGCGTTGAACCAGGCGAAAAGGATATCATGCAAGAAAAGCCACGTTCCAAAGATGATCCTATAATTTCAAAAGACATGATAATAACAATAGCGCTACAATCTATTGCAATTGCCGCTTCTAGTTTACTGGCATTTTATTTTGCAACTAAGAGATATCCTGATAGCCCAACTCATGCACGTTCTGTTGTATTTGCAACGCTTATTTTAAGTGAGCTACTAAGGGCATTCTCAAGTAGATCCTTTGTTCAACCTCTATATAAATTAGGAATCAAATCCAATATGCAAATGGTTTATGCATTCTTAATAAGCACAGTTTTATTAACTGCTGTCTTATATGTACCATTTTTAAAGCCGATCTTTGACACATTTGCCCTGGGCAGATTTGATTGGGGAATAGTGCTTGGATTTGCTATAATTCCATTTATAGTAGGAGAACTCGTAAAGGTCATTAGAGGAGTTGTTAAGAAAAAGAAATAGAGAGATTAAATTAATATAATAATTGTGGATGGCATGTATATATCAGTCATCCACAATTTATTAATTCTTCTTAACAAAATTAGGCTTTAAATATCGATATTTTTTCTTAAAAATGGAGTATAATATCCTTAGTTAAGGAGAGAGGGGCATGGCATATTTTGACAACTTTATATATTCAAATTTAGAATACAGGAAGAATCAGAATCTTGAGCGTTTTCCCTCGAGCAATAATTATCTGCAGGCTTTTTGTTCCACTGACATTAAATTAGTTGGTAGTTTTGAATATACTAGTTATAATCGTTTTGCAAAAGATGTTCGAAGATTACTTAGAAAGTACAATGTATCGGAAATCAATATAACTAAATTCATTAAATTATTTCACAATGATTTAAATTCACTTGATTTTGAGGTCAATGTTATTGGAAAGAGAAAGGGTATCTTTGATCTAATATCAATTAATGAAATTGAAGAAATTGCCTTAGCAAGAGGAGATCTCAATAAATTATATTTAAATAAATATCTTTATGAATATGAGCAAAATGATCCAGAAATAATAGAACTTAAAAAGAAGCTACAAAAAAGGATAGCTCTCAATACAAAGATTTCAGATGAAAAAAAGAAGATAATAAATGCTTTTTCAAGAAAGAGATTAAAGCCTTTTATTATGAATATAAATCCAAAATTTGATTCACAGCTTGTAATGGAAGGCAATAAAATAGTTCCTGAAAACACTTATTTAGGAAAAGTCGAATTAAATCAAATTTTTATAAAGGTCAAAAATTTGATAACCAAATATGTAGACATAATATATTTTGCTGCATATTGGAAAAGCTTAAATCAACAAGTTTTGGAAAGATACAATTAGGAGGAAGTATGAAAACAAAGAAATTAAAGGCATTCACTTTACTAGAGATGATTATAGTGCTAATTATTATCTCCATTTTAATTGCAGTAGCAATTCCGTCATTAAATAAATACACTAAGTCAGCTCAAGAAAGGGCTGATAAGATGAATATCAGGGCAATCGAAGAAGCTGCATATTTATATTGTGTGGATAACAATTGGGCAGATGCTAAAACAAAAGGATTAACAGTAGATACTCTCATAAATGAAGGATATCTTGATAATAAGAATGATATTAAAACTTCTCCGATCACTGGTTCGGAATATTCTATTACTGTTGATAGACAAAATAGAAAAATAACTGTAAATAATGGCGCAACTAGTTCAGGGACTACCACTGGTAAGAGAGAATTTGACTTATTATTTTCATAGTATAGATGTATATTTGCCTTAGGATAATTATATTATTAATATGTATTAAGCTAGCTATTGAAGATTATAGATCGCATGAAATCAGCACGAAAGGCTTAATAATATGCTCGATCATTCAATTTGTATCGGGCTTTTTTATTACTGAAGGCAATTACTTTCTTTTAAAAGCTATAATTGCCTTAAGCTTAATGCTATTATTATTTTCTAAAAATATAAAAAATAAAATTGGTGAGGCTGATATAATATTTTTGTCAGCTGAAATTTTTTCTCTAAATTTAAAGAATTTCGCTATATTTTGGTTTACTAGCTTGTTTTTAGCAGCTTTTTATGGTATATTTAATTATATTATAAAAAGGGAAAGGGAAATTCCAATGTTTCCATTCTTCGTAGCAGGAGATCTATTTGCGCTGATATTAGGAGGTCTTAATTTTGGATAAAAATAAAACTATAGTCATTTCGCCACAATTCATCAAATATTACAATGGTAAGGAACAAAGCTATAAAATTATAGACGATATTTTTGATGAAAACTATGAAATAATATCTTCAAAATTGGTTTTATTAATCAACCATATCTTTAATAAAAAAGTACCAAAGAATCTCAATATCGTTCTTATTGACCCTAATTTTAGCATAGAGCCATTAGATCCAAAGATAGATGATGAAAATAATTTAAAGGCACTGTATATGAATGGATATTCATCCAAAATTTTTAGAAACTCCAATTCATACCAGGCATTTAGCTTACCCAAAAATAATGTAGAAGCTATAAAACAAGTATCCATCGATTTAGGAATTAATATTCATCTATATACATTTGCAGAAGCTGTTATCAATGGTGCCAAGGGAATACATCCTAATAAAGTATTTTTATTTCATTCGAAGGATGTATATTTTTTCTATGTAATTAATGGAGGAAGTCTAAGAATATTTAATTATATGAATACAAAGACCTTAATCGAAAGGGCTATATCCAATATTAAAAAGATCGATTCAGATATTGATATAGTAGCATTTAAGGAAGATCAGTATCTTCAAAATGCGATGGAGAGCGTCTACATATTAAAACAATATTATGGTGAGTTTAATGGTGTTGATTTAGATATATGTTTTGAGTCTGATGATGAAAAAATAGAGACTTATTTTAACGGGCTCGCTTTTGAAAATATCAATAAAGTGAATTTTTTTGATATACTGGATAACATGGAATTAAAATTAAATTATCTTGAAAAAAATCGCAAATCGAATAATTTAATAAAAATTATTCCCGTTGCCTTGTTGACTATAGTTTTAATTTCAGTGATAATCTATTCCAAAAATTTGGGAAAGTTAAAAGATTCATATTATGAAAAACAAGATGAAATGATAGAAAGAAATAGAGAATTAGAGACGGGAAAAATTGATATAGAAAATATGAATGCTGAAATAGAGGAACGCAATAATGAACTTAATGAATTATTATCTTTGGTTCAAGAGGTAGACGGCAGAAAAATAATAGATATATTTGATGAACTCTCCAAAGTCTATGAGGTAAAAAAAATAATATCTAATTACAATAGAGCTGAAGTAGTGATCTTTTCGCTGGATAAAATAGATAATAAATACACTAGCTTTGTTACTAAAATGAAACAAATCGAATCTGGTTTTGAATACACTTTGAGCTTTGAGGTGCAAAATGAATCTAAATAAAGACATGAATATTAGAGAAATAATTTATATCTTACTGATATTTGCGCTTGTTGTTGCCAGTGTTTTGGTCATTATATTAAGAATAATTCCGCTTAAAAAAGAAAATATGCAATTGATTAATGATATAGCTAAATTAGAAAATCAAGAGTTCAGCAATGAGACAGAGCCTATGCAATTAGTGGATTTAAATGGATATGAAATAAATGATTATGATTTATTTATGGATAAGATATATGAAATTTCTCAAAATTACAATATAGATTATATGTCAGTAGAAAACGAAAATATTGATTCTGGTGCTAGCGACTATTATTTGATATGCTCTAATGTGAAACTAAATTCCAAGGATATTGCTCCAATATTTTTATTAAAACCTTTTATTGAAAAAGGTTGCAATGATTTTGAAATTATTAGTGATGATATATATGAATTTAGTTTTAAAAAGTATTTCATTATGGATGAATATTATGGTCTTAAAGATTATGAAGTGGATAATAGAGTGATAAATGCTGAAGAAAGAAATGAGGATGTGATTGTCGGAGAATATATAAATAATGATTTAGATTCAAATAATGATTTAGATTCAAATAACGATTATGACTCAACTAAAGATATATTAAAAACTAAAATCACGCATGACATTGAAGAAAAAGATAAAAAAATACTTGTTGAAGGAATATATAATTTTTATAATAAAAAAGTCTATTTAAATCCTACTATTGAGGAATTATATATGAGCAAAGAGCAGCAGCTTGCTCCTATAATAAATAGAGAATCTTTGATAGTATCTATGGTCAATAAGAGTGATCAATCAGATGGTGCTGGATCCATAGATATCGCAGATATAAAACCTAGATTTTTTACTGGCGATGTAGATATCGTTCTTCACTTTTATAAATATGATAAGACCAAAATCGATGTAGCTCTTCTTTTAGAGGATTTCTATGGAAATGAGTTTGAGATAAATGGCAACATTGAAGACAATATAGCTAAATTTCATCTCGATACTAACTACAATTTTCCAGTAGATATTAAAGGACTATCTATAAAAATTCCTAAGCTTTCATCCTCGAGTATGGCACTTACAGATTTTGATTTAGAAATAAACGACGAACTAAATAAACAGATTAAAGAAGGTAAAAATGCATTTACAGTTGTCAATGAAAAAAGACAGAGCGTTCATAATTTCTTATCTTCAATATCAAGAAATATAGATGTGGTTCAGTTTTTAAGCGATAATGTCATTAGTGAAGAAAGTTTTAATAATAAAAAGAGTTTTATTATTAGATTGGATCAAATCTATGAAATCAGATAGGATTCGTGCATTCACATTGATAGAGCTTATAATAGCCCTGTTTGTAATATCTATAATATATGGAATTACATTTGTATCAAGCAATGCATACGATAGTTATCTTGAAAAAATGGAGGTTAAATTATTTATAAGAGATATACAAAATACTAGAACATATGCAATGAACAATAAATTAAATACAAAAATAAGCCTCAGGAATAGCTCTAATATTTATAAAATAAAATATCAAGCGAAGGAAGGGATAAATAAGGCTTTGGGCAGGGATTTAAAATTCTCTCCAGCTGGTATATTAGAATTGCAATTTAATCCAAGAGGTGTGCCGTCAGAAACCAATACTATTACTATTATCGGGAAAAAAGTCAATTATAATATAACGTGTAATATTGCTACAGGAAAGATCAATGTGAGTGTGATAAAAAAATGAAAAAGACAAAATTAAAGGCCTCAATTTTACTAGAACTGATAATCGCAATTGCCATACTATCTATTTCTTTGGTCTCGATATTCAATTTAATAACAGTAATTACAAAATCTGACGATTATGAATCGGAGATAAGACTGCTGGAGAATTTTGCAAATGACTATATTGTTAAAACAAAAGCAGGTGGTGAATTCTATCGATTAACTGAAGAGGAATCAAAAATTTTTGAGGTTACTAATGTCGAAAAGAGAGTTAAGGATGATTTAGTAGGTGTAAAGTCGATTTTTAAAATTATTTCATCAGAAAGAGAGATTAGTTATGAATATACCATCAAAAAAAATTAAAGGATTTTCTTTGCTTGAAGTTATTATTGCAATGATAATAATTTCTATATTAGTTTTGTCATTATATAGCTTTAAAAGTAATGCCATTGATAAACTTGAGCATCGCTATGAAAAGATTAGTGAATTAAAAACCATTGATGAACTGGCTAGATATCTTGAAATTCAAATTAATAAAGCTGATAGTTTTATCGTCGTAGAGGAAATCAATAGCTGGAAAAACAATTATAAACTAAAAAAATCTAAATATGTGTTTTTTTATAATGATATATCTAGCAGAAATAATGGTCTATATACATTTTATAAAGATGGTAGTAGATTGGCTTATTTAGCAAGTAGAAATGTAATAAAACCCGACTCTTCTATTTTTGACCCAGAATCTATATTTGCACGTAGTTTTGGCGGTAACAATACAATAATTACAGGTCTTAAAGAATTTATGATTGAACTTAAAGATGGATATTTTGAAATAAAAATTGAGGATAATAACGGCAACAAGAGGGATTTTTGCGTGCTTGTAGAGGTGCTGAAATATGAAAAGTAAAGCAAGCATATTGATTTGGATAGTTCTTACAATTCTTATTATTTCAACTATCTTATTTTATATTGTAGATGGATATAGCAAGAATATATCGCTTGTAAATGATCTACATGAGACCAGACAAGCTCAATTTAACGCAGAATCTATTTATTTGCATTTTTTAATTGATAATAAAGAAAAACTATTGGAAACTGTTTATCAAAATAACAAGGATTTATATAATAACACTGACTATATAGTTGAAACATTTGGTGAAGATTATATTGTGAAAATTCCGGTGATTAAAAATACAAATTTTAATATTTTAATAAGGGATACAAATAATATAAAGCCATCTATATCTGTAGTAGTAAAGACATTAAAAGACATTTTAGTTGAAACTCCCTCAATTATTGATAACGAGGGTGATAATCGTTTTCAAAATCAAAAGAATGCTCAAATAGATATGCTCATAAATGATAGTAGCATGCAATTTACCACAGATATTGATTTATTTGAAATCAATGAGGAAGGGGACTATCTATTTGATATTGATGGATTTGATCTTGTATTAAAAGACAAAAATAATAATTGGGAGATAAGTAGGCTAAATCATTTCATCGATAAAAAGATAGTTGTAATAAATAAAACAGGATCAAAAATAGAATTTTCAGATGCAATAAATCGAATAAATGAGCTTTATCTTATTAGTTCAGGCGATGTTGCCTTTGGTAATATAAAATTAAATGCCTTTATGGCAATTAGAGGCAACTTAACTGTAAAGTCGATTGAAGGACGTGGTAAGATAATGATAGATGGAAAATTAATATGTAATCAAACAGATACTAGGACAAAGTTTACTAGTAAAAATGGTGGGAATAGATTAGCGATTCTATTTAAAAAAAATAATGATTTAAGATCTGTTTCAATTAAAAGATAATTGCTATTTTTTAAAAAATATGATAAAATTAGAACATAAGGAGGTAGTCTATGATATCAGCAAGTGAATTCCGTAAAGGTGTAACTTTCATCATGGATGGTGAAGTATATCAAGTACTTGACTTTCAACATGTTAAGCCAGGCAAAGGTGCAGCATTTGTTAGTACTAAGATTAGAAATGTAGTAAAAGGTGGAATTAGAGAAATCAATTTCAATCCTTCAGAAAGATATGAAGAAGCTCAAATAGTTACAAGAGATATGCAATATCTCTATAATGATGGTGAACTCTATTATTTTATGGACAATGATACTTACGAGCAAATGCCAATTGGTAAGGATATTGTCGAAGAAGCAATGCAGTTTATGCGTGAAAACGATACTGCAACAGTAAGGATGTTTGAAGGCAAAGCTTTTGAAGTATTGGCTCCTAATTTTGTTGAATTAGAAGTAACTCATACTGAAGTTGGGTTAAAGGGTGATACCTCAGGCTCTGCATCTAAGCCAGCGACTGTAGAAACGGGCTTTACTTTACAAGTTCCACTATTTGTAGAAAATGGAGATGTACTAAAAATCGATACCAGAACTGGGGAATATCTATCAAGAGTATAGGAGGTTACAATGGATTTAATTAGCAATAAAGTAGCTTATTTAAAAGGTCTAGCTGAGGGATTTGGCTATACTATGGATGATAATAATCAAAAAGTTATCTTAGGAATTATAGATTGCCTAGGGCTAGTTGCAGATGAAATTGATATGCTAAATGAAGATTTTCACAATCTAGAAAATTATGTAGAACTAGTCGATGAAGATTTAGCAGAATTTGAATCAATGCTAGATGATGAGGACTATGATTATGACGATTGGGGAGATGTCGATTGGGATAGCGATTTCGACGATGATTACGATTTTGAAGAAATTGACGAAGATGAAGTTGAGGACGAAGACGAATAATTGACTTTGTCATAGGAGGAAATTATGAAAAACGAAAACGAAAATATTCATTTAACTGATGGCAATGTAAACATCAGCGAAAATGTTATAGCTAATATTGCTAAGATAGCAGCAGAAGAAATAGATGGAGTAAATAAAATTACTAAATCTGTTACAGCAACTATTACAGATATTTTCTCTAAACAGCCAAATATGGGAGTTAAAGTTGAAACAAATAACAACGAGGTTATAATCGATCTCTCGGTTGAGCTAGTATATGGTGTTAACATATCTGAAGTTGCATCCAAAGTTCAATTAAATGTAAAATCTTCAATAGAAACGATGACCGGCTTAATGGTCAAAGAAGTAAATGTCTTAGTTTCTGGGCTCTTTATTAAAAAGAATCCACTTGAAGAAAATAAAGCCTAAGCCCTATATGGGCTTTTTAAAATAATAATGAGCAAAGAAAATAGAAAAGAACAACGAGAAGAAGCTTTTAAAACTTTATATTCAATGGAAATTAGGGATGAATTTAGTAAATCTCTTGCATATGATTTCATAGATGATAATGGTTTTAGCAATAGTAATTATAAATATTATCTAACAATTGTTGCTACTTTTGTTGAACACAAGGACGAAATCGATGGAATGATAGATGAGAATATGTCCGACTTTAGAGGCGCAAGGCTATCTGCTATTGATTTATCGATTATTAGGGTTGCTTTAACTGAAATATTTCAAATGAATACTATTGATAGTATTGCGATCAACGAGGCAGTTCTACTCTCCAAAAGATTTTCAGCAACAGATCAGTATAAGGTTATAAATGCTTTTCTAGGGGATATAGTGAGAAAGCATGCTTGAGTTTAGCGTATCAGGTATAAATAATTATATAAAAAGGATCATCACCTCAGATATAAACTTAAAATCAGTTCAATTAGAGGGGGAGGTATGTCCATTTAAAGAGCCGTCCCGAGGAGGTCATCTTTATTTTGAATTAAAAGATGAGGATGCGAGAATTAAATGCGTAATATTTAATGCTGTTAAACAATATGCCGAGTTGCCATTTAAAGAAGGAGATCATATCATACTTGAGGGTAGAATTGATCTATATGAGAAAGCAGGAACTTATCAATTCATCGTCAGCTCGGTAAAAGTTGAAGGTCTTGGAGAGTTATATATAAAATTTCTCGAACTTAAAGAGAAATTAGATAAAGAAGGTTTATTTGAAAAAACTAAAAGAACTCTTCCAGAAAGACCAAATATAGTTGGTATTATTACTTCTCCTACAGGAGCTGCAATAAATGACTTTTGTGCAGTAATTAGAAGACGATTTCCTACAATGGAATTGATATTGTATCCAGTCCACGTTCAAGGTGTTGAAACTATAAATGAAGTATGTAGTGCAATTGATTATTTTAATAAAATTGAAGTAGATTTGGTTGTATTGACGCGTGGTGGGGGAAGCTATGAAGAGCTTGCTGTTTTTAACAATGAAAAAATCGCAAGAAAATTATCAGAATCGATTCATCCAACGGTCTCAGCAATTGGACATGAGCCGGATTATTTAATTACAGATTTTGTTGCGGATCTTAGGGCTGCCACACCAACTGCGGCTGCTGAATTGATCTCGCCTGATTTATTTGCTGAATTTGAACAGCTTAATTATGATTTGACTAATTCATTATATAAAATCAATAATGCAATTGTTTATGCAGGGGATGAATTGGATAATTATAAGCGAATGTTAGAATATCTATCACCATTTAAAAAATATAATAGACTTAGAGATGAGCTTAATTTAATATATAATAAGATTTCGTCAGAGATATTTCGTATTGTTTCCAATGAAAAATTGTCTTTAACAAGATTATATAAAAAAATTATGCCTTTTGATAAAGATGCTATTTTAAGTAAAGGCTATACTATAACCATTGGAGAGGACGGAAGGCCTATTTCAATTTCCAATTTAGTCAAAGAAGGTAAATTGTTAAAAACGGTATATGAAGGCGGTAAAGTAATTTCAATTATAAAGGATGTAAAGGAGTAATTATGGAATTTTCATATGAAAAAGCTGTAAATAGAATCAAAGAGATAACAAAACTTTTAGAATCGGATGATATTGAAATGGAAAAGAGCTTTGAATTATTTGCAGAAGCAAAGAAACTTATGGAAGAATGTGAGAAATATCTCGATAAAAAACAAGCTGAGTTTAATATCTTGGTTGAGGATAATTTCGATGATAGAGAAGCAGGAAATCATGATGAGGATATTCCCTTTTAAGGATATTCTAAGTGATTTTGAATCATATTTAAACGGATATATAACAAGTAAAAATTATCTGAGCGATGAATTAAAAAATGCTTGCATATATTCAGTTCAAAGCGGGGGCAAGAGGTTGCGTCCGCTGATTTTGATACTTATAACTAAAATGCTAGGGAAAGATATTAAGGAAATATACAATCTTGGTATTTCACTGGAATTGATACATGAGTTTTCACTAATTCACGATGACATGGAATGCATGGACAACGATAACTATCGAAGAGGGATGCTAACTGTCCATAAAAAATATGGGGAGGATATTGCTCTTCTATCTGGGGACGCGCTTCTAAATATGTCTTTTGAGAATGCTATTAACGAATTACAGATAAATAACGACTTAAATACAATAAAGGCATATAAGTATTTATTTGAATGCTCCGGACATATGGGCATGATAGGAGGCCAGTCCTTAGAATGTGAGACCAGTACACAAGATTTAAACACATATTTTAATATTATTTTAAATAAGACCGCTAAATTAATTATGGCAGCTACTACTTGTCCAGCTTTATATTTTAATTGCGAGGATGAAATTTGTAAGAAATTGAATGATTTAGGAAAGTATATGGGTTTATTATTCCAAATAATTGACGATAGAAGTGATGGCGATGGAATTTATAAAATTAATAAAACTAAGGCTGATGAATTTATAATTTATTATAAAAATGAAATACACAATATTATAGATGAATTAAGAAATGCGGGCTATGACACCAGTGAGCTCAATGGACTTATACTATATCTTTTTGATGAGGAATATGAAAATTGAGATTGGATATTTTTTTATCAAATCAATATAATATATCACGCTCCAAAGCTCAAGATTTAATAAAATCAGGTAAGGTAAAGGTTAATGATATAACTATTACCAAGACCGGTTATAAAATAGAAGGCGATGTCGTGGATTTAATTGAAGAAGAGATATATGTAGGAAGAGCTGCTCATAAACTTAGATATGCCATTGAGAAATTTAATATAGATATAGATTATAAAACTGCACTTGACATTGGATCATCGACTGGTGGATTTACACAGATTTTGTTAAAATATGGAGCTAAGAGCATTGACTGTGTCGATGTTGGAAGTGACCAACTTGATAACTCTCTACGTAATAATAGAAAAATAAGAGTATTTGAAAATACTGATATAAGAGAATTTGTCAATAATGGGTATAAATACGATGTGGTGACAGTTGATGTAAGTTTTATTTCAATATTGAAGATATTGTCTTCTATAAAGAGCTCTGTTTATAATGGTTCAAGTCTAATAGCTTTAATTAAGCCACAATTTGAAGTAGGAGAAGAGAATATAGGGAAATCAGGTGTTGTTAAAGATAATATTTTAAGAGAGAAAATACTTGAGAATATTATTTTGGAATTTAAAAGAGAAGGATTTCAGATGATAGATTATGACAAATCCCCAATTTTAGGCAAAGCGGGCAATATTGAGTATTTAGTATATTTTAAATATATGGAGGATTAATGATTTTAGATATTAGAATCCGCAATTTTGCATTGATTAAGGATTCGTTCATCCAATTTAATAAAGGCTTAAATATTATTAGTGGTGAAACTGGTGCTGGTAAATCAATTGTATTCGAAGCGCTTGGAGTTTGCTTGGGAGAGCGAGCATCTAAATCTATGATTAAATCGGGAGAAGAGCATTCTATAATTGAGGTTCGATTTTTAAATACAGATTTAATTGAAGAAAAATTGAAAAAGCTCGGGCTTTCAAATGAAGAGGAATCGATTCTAATAAGACGAGATCTTTATACCAATTATCCATCTATCTCAAGAGTAAATGGCTTTTCTGTCACATTAAATGATCTTAAAATGTTAACAAAAGATCTCTGTGATATATACGGTCAATATGAGCATCAGCTGCTATTAAATCCTGAAAATTATCTACCGTTAATCGATTCTTTTGATGATGAAATCAGTTCTAGGCTTATAGAAGTTCAAAATGCTTTTAAGCAATATCAGAATATAAAAAATGAATTAAATAATTTGCAAGATAAATCTAAAAATTTGGATAATGAAATCGATTATTTGGATTTTCAAATAAATGAGATTGAAAATATGAATTTAAGGCCTAGTGAAGATGATGAATTGCAGGAAGAGCTTTTGAGGCTTGAAAACTTTCAACTTATTAATAATTCGATATATAAAACCAAGAGTTTATTAAGTGGAGATGATTATAATAATGGCGTCATAACCAACTTATCTGAAGCAATCAGCTATATGAATAAAATTGAAGAATATGATGATGGTTTTCTCGAATTGAGAAAGAGACTAGAAAGCTCACTTTATGAGATAGAAGATATAAATATGGAGCTTGCAAATTTTACTGAGGATGATTATGATGAATTAAGACTTGAGGATATTAACTCAAGACTTGCAAAGATTCAGAGCTTAAAGAAAAAATATTCTCTAGATATCGATGGGATTTTAGATAAAAAACTAGAATTTCAATCGGAATTAGATAGACTAAAAAACATTGAATATTTAATAAATGAAAAAACAAATGAGCTAGAGGTGGCTAATTCACTTTATATGGATAGAGCTAATGAATTAAGTAATATGCGTAAACAGTTTGCCGAAAAAATTGAAAAGAGACTAACGATTGAGTTAAAAGAGCTTGATATGCTAAATATTAGATTTCAAATTGATTTTAAAAATTCGTCACCTTCATCTACTGGAATAGATAATGTTGAATTTTTAGCAGCAACAAATAAAGGATCTGATCTATTGCCATTAAGAGATATTATTTCTGGCGGGGAGATGAGTAGATTTATGTTAGCACTTAAGAAGATTTATGCAGATGATAGTGATAAAACTTTGGTATTTGATGAGATTGATGCTGGGCTAAGTGGGAAAGTGGCAAATGCAGTTGGAAATAGATTAAGCGAACTTTCAAAAAATTGTCAAGTAATATTGATTTCGCATTTACCACAGATTATAGCAAAAGCCGACACTCATTTTAAAATAGAAAAGCATGACGAAAATGATGAAACTATTTCTAATGTAAAAGAATTGGATTTTGAGGAAAGGGTAAAGGAGCTAGCAAGGCTATTAAGTGGTGAAAAAATAAATGATTCAACGCTTCAAAATGCTCGAGATTTGCTAGAGGAAAAGAGAGGATAATATGAATAATAATATTGAGACCACAATAAAAAGCGATAAAGTTTATGAAGGAAAGATTATTAATCTTAGAGTTGATTCAGTAGAGTTACCTGATAGAAAATACTCTAAGCGTGAGATTGTTGAACACGATGGTACAGTAGCTATTGTTGTAATAAAGGGTAGGGAATTACTACTATTAAACCACTATAGAAAGGCGATTAATAAGGAACTTCTTGAAATTCCAGCAGGAATAATAGATAAGGGAGAAACTCCGCTAGAGGCAGCTTCTCGCGAGCTTGAGGAGGAAACTGGAATCATAGAGCCAAATCCTGAATTTGTAATGGCTCTTTATAGCTCTCCGGGATATTCTACAGAGAAAATAAACTTTTTTTATGTTATAGATCCTAAAAACATTGGAGAGCAAAAGGAAAATTTGGATTTTGCTTATTATGATATTGAAAAAATTGGACAGATGATTGACGATCTGGATATTACTGATATGAAGACGGTTATTGCATATAATATCGCTAAAGATTTAATAAAATGAGATTCTTAGACATTATTGAAAAAAAGAGAGATAAATTTGAATTATCTCATGAAGAAATATATTTTGCAATAAAATCAATTGTAGAAGGCGTTGTGCCCGATTATCAGATATCTGCTTTATTAATGGCGATATATTTGAATAAATTGACTGTTGATGAAACTTATGATCTTACGATGGCTATGGTTGAAACAGGTGAAACAGAATATATTAGTGGTATTAGCGAGCATTCAATAGATAAGCATTCAACAGGTGGTGTAGGTGATAAATTAACTTTGGTTATTGCGCCAATATTGTCAGCACTTGGAGTACCGATTATAAAAATGAGTGGTCGCGGACTGGGAATAACAGGTGGAACTCTTGATAAACTAGAGAGTATACCTCAGTTTAATGTATATCTAAGTAAAAATAAAATTGAAAAACAAGCTCGTGAAATTGGCATTGTAATCTCAGCACAAACAAAGGAATTGGCTCCAGCAGATAAAATACTTTATGAACTTCGAGATGTTACTGCAACAGTTGATAATATTTCTCTAATCGCATCTTCAATTATGAGTAAAAAGCTTGCAATAAAAAATAAGGCTTTATCCATTGACCTAAAGGTTGGAAAAGGTGCTTTTATGAAGAATATTGAACAGGCTAGAGAACTAGCTAGCATTATGAAATATATTGCTTATAAAAATGGACGAGAAATTAATATAGTTCTTAGCGATATGAATAATCCAATTGGAAGATCTGTTGGAAATACTCTTGAGATTATTGAAGTTGTAGATGTCTTAAAAGGCGACTTAAAAGAAGATGTGTATCAAATGGCAGTTGATTTTTCCGCTCATGCTGTTAAATTGATTAGACCAAATGAAAATATCAATGACATAAAAGCTCAATGTAGAGAAGTGATTGATGATGGCTCAGCACTAAATAAATTTGAGCAAATGGTCTCATATCAAGGTGGTGATATTAGCTTCATAAAAGATATCAATAAATTTAGTTTAGCTAAAAATCAAATAGAAATAAAAGCGTGTGGAGATGGATTTATTGACTATGATGCCAATCTGATTGGTCAACTCTCACTATTATCTGGGGCAGGACGAGAAAAGAAAGAAGATAAGATTGATTTTGGAGCGGGAATATATTTCAATAAAGTTTGGGGAGATTTTGTTAATGAGGGTGATGTAATTTATAACATCTACACAAATAAAAACTTATCTGATATAGATGATTTAATTAAGAGTTCTTATAATTTGTTAGATATTTCAACGAAAAAGAATAGAATAATAGAGGTAATATAATGGATTTTAAAACTATAATAATTCAAGTAATTGCTGTTACTTTTGCAATAGTAGTTCACGAGTTTGCGCACGGATTTGTGGCAATGCTTTTTGGTGATAATAGTGCTAAAAATGAAGGAAGACTTTCACTAAATCCATTCAAGCATCTTGATCCACTTGGCGTTATGAGTTTATTTATATTTAAATTTGGATGGGCTAAGCCCGTGCCAGTAAATAGTAATAATTTAAAGAATTACAATGTAGGTATGTTCTTTGTTAGTATTGCAGGAATAGCTACAAATTTCTTATTTGCATTTATATTTGGCAAAATATTAAAATATGCCAGTATCAATTCCACTTTCATCATTGATCTATTGGTTTATTTAATGATAATAAATCTCAATTTGGCTGTATTTAATCTTATTCCAATACCACCTCTTGATGGATCGAATATATTATTGTCATTCTTTAGCAGGAGAACAGCCTATGAAGTCTCAAAATACTCGAGATATTCATCATTAGTATTACTAATTTTGATAGTCTCTGGCTCTGTATCTAAAATAATGAATTTAGTGATTTGGCCAATATTTGAATGGATATTAAAATGACAGATATCTTAGTGAATCTAGATCAATACAATGGTCCACTTGATTTATTGCTTGATTTAATAAAAAAAAATGAAATAGATATCTATGATATTCCAATCAACTTTATAACTAAAGAATATTTAAATGCAATTAGAGAAAACACCATTAGAGGCATAGAAGTCCAAGTCGAATTTCTTTATCTTGCTGCAACACTTTTAAACATCAAGACTAAGATGTTACTTCCAAAAAAGGAAGATATAGAGGATGACGATCCTCGTACCAATCTCGTAGATCAGTTAATAGTATATAGTAGATTTAAATATGCAGCAGATGAGCTATCCAATAGATATAATTACAACCTCAAGTCATACGATAGACTTATGAGCGCTGATTTATTTTCTAATGAATCAATATATATCATTCAGTATAATTTAGATCGATTGAGTAGTATAACCAACAATATCATAAAGAACTTTATATCTAGAGAAGATTTTGAAGAAGAAGCTATTATAAGTGATAAATACACTATCGAAGAACTATCAAATTATATAGTAGAAAGGGTAAATATACTTGGCAAGACCAGTCTTAGAGAATTATCTAAAGATAGAGATAAGGAGTTTTTAATTACTGCATTCTTATCAATACTCGATCTATTAAATTCGGAGAAGATAGTTTACAGTCAAAATAATTTATTCGATGATATTTACATCAACATTGTTTAATTAGGTGATAATATGGAAAGAGAAATATTAAAAATCAAGAATGAAGTTGAAGCATTGTTATTTGCGTGGGGGGAGCCCATGGAAATAAGTGAATTGATGCGATTTTTTGATTGCACTAAGTTAGAAATGAACGAAATTCTTAGGACATTGGAATATGAATACTCTTCGCGAGGCATAAGACTAACAATATCTGGTAATACTTGTCAGATAAGCACCAATCCGATATATGGGGATATTATTAGTTCATTTGGAGTTAAGCAAAAGAAAAAGAATCTATCTAATGCAGCTATGGAGACTCTTGGCATTATCGCATATCTTCAACCGACAACCAAGCAGATTATTGAGAAAATCCGTGGGGTAAAAGTAGATGGCATGGTGCAAAATCTTTTAGAAAAAAATCTGATTAAAGAAGCCGGCAAACTCAATCAACCGGGCAAGCCAATAGTATATAGGACAACTGATGAATTTTTAAGATTATTTGAAATTTCCTCTCTTGCCCAATTGCCTGATCAACTTGATCGTGAAGAAATAAAAAAGATATTAAAAATAACCGAAATAGATTTTGAAGACTATGAAGAGTTATCGGAGGAGGCAGAAGTAGAATATGAGACTAAATAAATATATTGCACATTCAGGTCTTTGTTCAAGAAGACATGCCGATGAATTAATCAAAAGTGGAGCCGTTTCAGTTAATGGTGATATTATAACAAATATCGGCCATGAAGTTACAGATGAGGATTATGTAAAAGTGAATGGTAAAAATATAAAACTCGTTGAAGGCAATGTCTATTTTGTGCTAAATAAGCCTGTAAATTATTTGTCTTCCAATAAAGATCCACATCATGAGCTACTTGCAAGAGATTTAATCAATTATAATGGAAAACTAAATTCAATTGGTAGACTTGATATGGACAGTGAAGGTCTTATGATCTATACAAACGATGGCATTTTTACCAATATTATGACTCATCCATCTTTTGAGATTACAAAAAAATATTTAGTTAGTTTCAATGAATATATTCCTGATGAGAAATTAAAAGAGGTTGAAAATGGTGTCGTAATAGATGGAGTTATAACTAATAGATGCAAGATAAAACTTAAAAGGCGAGAATCCAAAAACACTAAAATTGAAATTATTATAAGCGAAGGTCGTAATAGACAAATTAGAAAAATGTTTGAGGCTGTTGGATATAATGTAACTGGACTAAAAAGGCTATGCCATGGAGAGATAGAATTGGGCGAATTGCCAATTGGAAAAAGCAGGCAATTTACTAAAAATGAACTAGACTATGTCAGAAGAGTTAAAGCGCAGTTTGATGGAGAATAATATGGTAGAATCTCTTAAAAGTACTATAAATAGATATTATGATATTATGAGTAAAGGTCAAAAAAAGATTGCTGATTTTATAATTAAATCTCCTCATCAATCGATTGACCTTACTGCAAAAGAACTTGCGGATAAATTAGAGCTAAGTGAATCAACGGTTGTTAGATTTGCCCAGGAAATTGGTCTATCTGGATATAAGGAGTTACAGGAATATATAATTTCTGAAACCAAGAGTTATTCTACTTCAGTGGAAAGATTGAGTATCATGACTGATATCAAGAACCACAAGACTTTTATCAATCAGGCGATAAATTCTGAGATCAATAATTTTAAGCATATTATCGACAATATAGATCGTGATAAACTTGCAGAGGCTGCAAGATTAATCGACAATGCAAAAAGAGTCTTTATTATGGGAGCTAGATCGTCACATTTTCTTGCGGGCTATTTTTACTTTTATCTAAATATGATTAAACCAAATGTATATTTATTGGGAGAAAGTGAATCCACACTAGTTGAAGAATTGATAAATATGAGTGAAGAAGATCTCATTTTTGTAGTTTCTTTTCCAAGATATGCTAAGGAAATATTGGATGCTGTTAGATTTGCTAAAAATAGAAATACTAAGATAATCTCTCTTACTGATAAAGAAAATAATACACTTGCCAAAAACTCTGACATCACTATATTGACCAGTAATAATTTAATTTATTTTATTGACTCACTCTCAGGCCCTATGGCAGTTCTAAACTCATTGATTATAGATATTAGTCTAGTTAACAAGGACAGAGCAAAAGAAAGGCTAACTGAAATGGAGGATATCTGGGAAAAATTCGAGATATTTGATTTGGATGATTTATGATATAATTGTAGTTGGATCTGGTGCTGCTGGTTTGATGATTGGCTCCCTTGTATCAGATGAAAATGTTTTAATATTAGAAAAAAATAGTTATCCAGGAAAAAAATTAAATATTACTGGTAAGGGTAGATGTAATCTAACGAATGCTAGGGAGATAGATAACTTCATTAAGGAAGTATTTACCAATCCTAAATTTTTATACTCTTCGCTTAGAGAGTTTGACAATAAAGATTTAATAGAATATGTTGAGAATTTAGGAGTGATGTTAAAAGAAGAGAGAGGACAAAGGATTTTTCCAATTAGCGATAAGGCAAGAGATATTACTAATGCTTTTTATGATAAGAGCAAGGCACTCTATTCATTTAATAGTGAAGTTATCGATATTAAAAAAAACGGAGATCTTTTTAATGTAATTACCAAAAAAGATTGCTATAATTCAAGATATTTAATACTTGCTACTGGTGGATTAAGTTATCCACTAACCGGATCTACTGGTGATGGATATAGGTTTCTTAAAGATTTTGGCCATAAGATTATTCCAGCAAGACCTGCTCTTGTTGGATTAAATTCGGACTTTAAATATAACAATCAATTGATGGGGCTGAGTTTAAAAAATGTTAATGTTATCATAAAAAATAAAAATATTTCTGAGTTTGGAGAATTATTATTTACTCACTATGGCTTTTCAGGTCCTACAATCTTAAGATTGAGCCCATTTATAGATCACGGTGATATGATATCCATCGATTTAAAACCAGCACTTGATTATAAGCAATTGGACGACAGACTATTAAGAGAATTTGATCAAAATCCAAATAAAGATATTTCGAAAATACTTGAACATCTAATGCCCAAGTCAATGATTGAATTTTTTATAGCTAAATTACAGTTTTCACCAAATAAGAAGTCCAATCAAATATCTAAAGAGGAAAGAAAGAGCATTGTCAATCAACTAAAAAATCAAGATTTTAAAGTGGATAGCAGGCGTAATTTTAATGAGGCAGTAATTACAGACGGTGGGGTGGACATAAAAGAGATAGATCCAAAGACGATGGAATCAAAAATAGTTTCAAATCTATATGTAGTCGGTGAATTACTTGATGTTGCAGCAAACACGGGTGGATTTAATTTACAAATAGCATTTTCTACAGCGCATAAAGCATTTATGTCAATCAGGAGGCGATTAATTGAAGGCAATTAGAGGAGCAATCACGGTTAAAGAAAATAAAAAAGAAGAGATTATTGAAGCGACTCATTTTTTAATGGAAGAAATAAAAAAATTAAATAAACTCGATAAAGATGATATTGTTTCAATAATAACTACAGCGACAAAGGATTTAGATAGCTCCTACCCAGGCGATGGGATAAGGCTATCTGGTTTTGATGTTCCAATTATCTGCCTGCAAGAACAATATGTAAAAGACTCTTTAAAAAAATGTATTAGACTTTTAATTCATATTAAGGATGATAGAAAAATCAGTAATGTCTATGTTGGAGAAGCGAGACGACTTCGTCCTGATATTTATGGAGATGAATTATGATAATAACACTAGATGGACCATCTGGCTCAGGAAAAAGCACCTTATCTAAACAAATTGCAAAAGAATATGGCTTGATCCATATTGATTCTGGAGCTATTTATAGAACAATTGCATATTATTTTAATAAAAATAAGCTATCAAAAGATCAATATATAAATTCATTAGATGATATTGACATTTTTTATAAAAAAAATGGAGTTACGCTTGATGGTAAATTATTAAAAAATGAAATAAGGACATCGGAAATTACTGAACTTGCGAGTAAAATAAGTGCAATACCTGAAATAAGGGATAAAGTCAATAATATAATAAGGGCAATTGCAAATAAAACTTCGGTAGTTGTAGATGGAAGAGATATTGGCTCGGTGGTTTTACCAAATGCAGACTATAAATTTTATATAGATGCCTCTATTGAAAAAAGAGCTAGACGTAGATTAAATCAGATGAGAAGAAAGAATATATTAAATAATAAATCGTTTAATGAAATCTATAGTGAGATAGAACAAAGGGATAAAAGGGATATGTCAAGGAAATTAGATCCACTGACAATTCCTGATGGAGCTTTTATTATTAATACTTCAGATAAAAAAATTAAAGATAGTATTAAACAAATTAATCAAATCATAAGAGGTAATAATGAAAATCATATTAAGCATAGCTAAATTTTTTACAAATATTTTATTTAACATTAAATTTATCAATCTTGAAAAATTCCCAAATACAGGAAGAGTTATTTTATGTGCAAATCACAGAAGTTTCTGGGAACCGATAATTTTGTTTTTAAATCTGCCAAGAGAGGTTAGTTTTATGTCTAAAAAAGAACTATTTAAAAATCCAATAGTAAGTTGGTTTCTAAAAAAAATAAAAATGATTCCAGTTGATAGAAGCTCTACGGAATTAAGCACTATTAAGCAGTGTATAAAAGTATTAAATGAAGAAGGTGCGCTTGGAATTTTTCCGCAAGGTACGAGAAAGTCTTCTATAGAAGATGAGGATGGCAAGTCAGGAGTAAGCTTAATTGCTTATAAAGCAAATGCACCTATATCGCCAGTTTATATTAGATCGAGTTATAAACTCTTCTCTAAAGTTGAATTAATTTTTGGTGATCTGATATATCCAAATGAAATTCAAGATGAAAACACAAAAATAAAATATGATAAATTCAGCAAGCTAATCATGCAGCGAATAAGGGATATTGGAAATGAAAGTTAAACTTGCAAAGGAGATGGGGTTCTGCTTTGGTGTAAAAAGAGCATATGATTTGGCGAGTAAATCAAATATTAGCACGGCAATAATGGGTGAACTTGTTCATAATAAAGATGTACAAGATTCACTTTATGATAAAGGAATAATAGATTTTAAAAAGGATATTAAAGTTGATAATTTAATTTTAAGATCGCATGGAACCGATAAAAAATATAAAGAAGAATTATCTAAAAAATATAACTTAATCGATACAACTTGCCCTGTGCTATTAAATATTTATAAACAAATGCAAAAATATGAATTGGATGGATACTTAAATGTAATTATAGGAGATCCAAATCATCCAGAAGTAATGGCCACAAAATCCCAAGTTGATAATGCATTTATTGTTTTTAATCTCGATGATATTGATTTATTGCCCAAAGATAAAAGATTATTTTTTACAATGCAAACAACATTAAATGATAATAAGGCTGAAGAAATTGTATTAAAGATAAAAGATACATTGGATAAGGATAAATATATCATAAAAAATACAATTTGCTCTGCCTCGCGAAATAGACGAGAAGCAATTGAAGACCTTAGCAAGGAAGTTGACTGCATATTGATTTTTGGTGGAGAGAACTCCAACAACACAAAAGAGTTGTCAAACTTATTATTGGAAAGAAAATTTCCACATTATTTAATAAAAGATATAAATTCACTTGATTTATCCTTAATAAAAAGGTATAATATAGTTGGATTATCTGCTGGGGCGTCAACTCCATCGTGGATAATCGAGGAGGCTGTTAGAGTGTTAAACGACATGGACAACGATGACGGAAACATTGAAGAAAAAATCAATTCTAATCCAAGTGGAGTAGGCGTTTTTGATTCATTACTTCAAGATAGTTACAGGTTGGATGAACCAACTGATAAGTTGAATGATGGCTATATGCCAACTGACACAGTAACAGAATCTAATCAAGAGAATGAAGGAGATACCACTATGAACACAAACGAACTAGAAACAAATGTTTCAAATGGAGAAAACGTAAATAACGTTTCAGAACAAGAATTGTCAAACACTGCAGTCGAAACTACAGAACCTGGACATGCCACAATGCAGGAGATGATGGAAGAAACTTTCACACGTATCAGAAGGGGACAAATTGTTCCTGGAAAGATTCTATATGTGACTGAAAACCAAATCATGGTAAATATTGGCTTCAGATCAGATGGAATTGTAGATCGTGATGAGCTACCAGAAGGCATTACTGATCCTAGAGAACATTTTAAGAAAGATGATGAAATCGATGTTTATATTGTTAAAATCGATGATGGTGAAGGTAATGTTGTATTGAGTCTAAGAAGAATTAAAGACGTTCAAGTTTGGGAAGATCTAGAGAAAAAATTTGAAAATAACGAGACTTTCCAAGCCACTATCAAAGAAGAAGTTAACAAAGGCTTAGTAGCGGACTATGAAGGTGCAAGACTTTTCATGCCAGCAAGTCATGCTTATGACAGATTTAGAAGAAATCTATCAGGTCTAGTAGGTGAGACTGTAGAAGTTGAATTAATCGACTTTGACAAATCTAGAAGAAAAGCAATTATTTCTAGAAGAAGACTTGAGCGTGAGAGAATTGCTAAGGAAACTGAAGAGTTTTGGGCAAACATTGAAGAGGGCAAGGTTATAAAGGGCACAGTTGCAAGAATTGTCGACTTTGGTGCATTTATTAATCTTGGGGCTTATGATGGTCTTGTACACGTAACTGACTATTCTTGGAACAAAGTAAGAAATCCTAAGAATTTCTTAAAAGTCGGCGAAGAAATAGAAGTCAAAGTTTTAAGCTTTGATCGCGAACAAGAAAGAATTTCACTAGGTATTAAGCAACTAAAAGAAGATCCTTGGAAAGTATTTACCGAAAATTATAAGGTAGGAGATACTGTAACTGGAAAGGTTGTTTCACTACCTGATTTTGGAGCATTTGTGAATATTATTGAAGGAGTTGATGGTCTTATCCATATCTCGCAAATTTGTGATGAGCATATTGAAAAACCATCAGATGTCTTAAATTTAGGCCAAGAAGTTTCAGCAAAGATTACTGATATTAGAGATGATCAAAGAGTTTCTCTAAGCATTAAGGCACTTACTGCACCAGAAAAACCAGAAAGGGAACGTCGTCCAAGAAGAGAAAGAAAAGCTGAAGATGGTCCTAAAAAAGAAAAAGAGGACTCAACGCCAATTGATAATCCATTAATTGACAGTGATATTTTAGGAGAATTAAAGAAAATGGCTCTTGATCTTGATATAACAGAAGATACAGGATCAGAAGAGAATTAATAAACATCTATATTTAAAGTTAGCTGCCTATGGCAGCTTTCTTTAAATATAAAAATATTAATCATGAGGAGTTTTATGTCAAAATATATAATTAAAACATATGGTTGTCAGATGAATGAGCATGATTCTGAGATTCTTTCTTATACATTGGAATCGATGGGATATTCAAAAACAACAGAATTAAAAGATGCAGATTTAATAATATATAATACATGTGCTGTTAGAAAAAATGCGGAAAATAAAGTATATGGAAATTTAGGTTGGCTTAAAGGGGATCCACACTTTAAAGATAAAATAATTTGTGTATGTGGTTGCATGATGCAATCGGAAGAGATTAGAAATTATATTTTAAAAACTTTTGAGAATGTTAATATTATTTTCGGCACCAATAATATAGATAAACTTGGAGAGTATATTGATGAATACAAACGCACTGGCAAAACAGTTGTAGATATTAAAGATCAAAATAGCTACACTGAAAAGACTTTTAATGCAATTAGACCTTATGAATTTAAATCATTTGTCAATATAACTTATGGCTGCAATAACTTTTGTACTTTTTGTATCGTCCCATATACCAGAGGCAGGGAAAGAAGTAGACTTCAAAAGGATATAGTCGATGAAGTAAAATATTTGACAAATGATGGGGTTAAGGAAATAATGTTGCTAGGGCAGAATGTAAATTCTTATGGAAAGGCCTTAAAGGACGGCACTAATTTTGCTGGACTATTAAAAGAGTTAAATTCGATTAGAGAACTTAAAAGAATCAGATTTATGACCCCTCATCCAAGAGATATTACAGATGAATTTTTAGAATGTTATGGTGAATTGGATAGACTTATGCCACAGCTACATTTGCCTGTGCAATCGGGTTCTGATAAGGTTTTAAAAGATATGAATAGACATTATGACACTGATAAATATTACAAAATAGTCGAAAAGGCTCGTAAAATTAGACCAGATATTTCATTTAGTACTGATATCATAGTCGGATATCCAACAGAGACTGAAGAGGACTTTGAAGATACACTTGATTTGGTGAAAAATGTAAAGTTTGATACTAGTTTCACATTTATTTTTTCGCCACGTCCGCATACACCAGCTGCCAATTTAAAACCATTGCCTGATGAAATTGTTAAAGATAGATTTAATCGATTGACTGAAATAATGAACCAGATTCAATATGACAATCAAATCGATACCATTGGGAAAAATTTTGAAGTTTTATATGAGTCATATGATGCTAAGGCAAATACCATAGAGGGCAGAAACGAATATGGTAGACTCGTGGTTGCTAGCGGGAATAAAGATGATATAGGAAAAATAATTACTACGAGGATTAATAATATTAATACTTTTACTAGTTATGGAGAGCAAATAGAATAATGCTATTTAAAGATATAAAAAAAGATGATCTTACGCCAATGATGAAACAATATTATAATATAAAATCCACTGCGTTGGATTCTATTTTGATGTATAGATTGGGTGATTTCTATGAGATGTTCTTTGATGATGCGATAAAAGCTTCGAAATCATTGGGACTAGCTTTAACAGGTAGAGATTGTGGTTTAGATGAGAGAGCTCCTATGTGTGGAGTGCCTTTTCATGCTGCTAATCAATATATAAAAAGGCTCTTAAACGATGGATATAAAGTAACTATATGCGAACAACTGGAAGAACCAAGTAAAGGTAAGTCCTTGGTAGAGCGTGGGATTGTAAAAGTCTATACTCCTGGAACGATAATTGACGATGAATTTTTAGATAATGATGGAAATAATTATATTAGTTCTTTATATTACAATCCGCAATTAGAAGCTATATCGCTTATATCATGTGATATTTCCACAGGCGAGCTTATAGTAAATGATGATTTTGCAACTGAAAATGATATACAATTAATTGACGAGCTTAATTTGATTGAACCAAGTGAAATTATTACTAATCATGTCATTATAAATAATATCTTGAAAAATGAAAATTATAATATAAATGTGATAGATGCCGATGATAATATTGATAAAGACTCTTTAGAGAATTTGCTTGCAAATATTAAGGCTGATTTTAGTATAGATAAGCTCAATAAAATCCAAGTAACTAATCTATATCTGCTTTTTAAATATCTAGTCGATAATAAAAATTTTAATTTATCCCATTTTGATAGAATTAGTTTTAATAATATCGATGAATATATGTATCTTGGAGAAAATACAATTAAAAATTTAGAGCTTACTAAGACCATAATAGATGGAACGAGAAGAGGCTCGCTAATTGATATTTTAGATCATACTTCAACTCCAAAGGGCAAAAGACTATTAAAAATCGTAGTAGAAAAGCCATTATTAGATATGGATAAAATAAATGAAAGACTTGATCTAGTTGAATCATTTTATAGGGATTCTATCAATTCCGAGCTTGTAAAAAACGAATTGAAATATACTTTTGATATCGAACGAATTTTATCCAAAATAGCTTCTGGCATTGCAGGCCCAAGGGATCTTTTAAATCTAAGAGCTTCGCTTGAAAAAGTGCCTATTATTAGTAAGTTATTAGAGAGTTTTAAAAATGACTCAAATAGAATTATGGCTAAAATTATACTAGAGCCACATCTGGATTTATATAATCTACTCTTTAATGCGATCAATGACGATGCACCAGTTTTTTTAAGTGATGGCAATGTTATCAGATCAGGATATAATGAAGATCTAGATAAACTGAGATATGATGCAAGCCATATTAGCGACATTTTGATAAGCTATGAAAAGGAATTAAAAGAAATTACACAAATAAAAACTCTACGTCTAAAATACAATAAAATTGCAGGATATTTCATCGAGATATCAAAAGGTCAGATAGATAAGGTGCCTGAAACATTTAAGAGAACCCAAACTCTTAAGAATGTTGAAAGATATACAACCGCTAAGTTATCAGAAATAGAGTATAAAGTCTTAAATACCTCAAAATTGGTTTTAGAGTTAGAAAAAAATCTATTCAAAGATATATTGTTAAAATGTAGCGAATATATAAATAGTTTAAAGGATCTTGCATACAATCTTGCACGGCTCGATGTACTATTGTCATTAGCTGAGACGGCAAGATTAAATAATTATATTAGACCTAATTTTAATAGTAATAGTAAACTTGAATTAAAAGATGCAAGACATCCTACGGTTGAACTAAATAATAATTTAGAATCCTTTATTCCAAATGATGCCATCTTTGATGATAATAATAGATTTGCTATAATAACAGGTCCTAATATGAGTGGTAAATCCACCTATATGAGGACGATTGCTATAAATCAATTAATGGCTCAAATTGGATCTTTTGTTCCAGCTAGTTATGCCGATTTGTCTATTGTAGATAAAATATTTACAAGAATTGGGGCTAGTGATGCGCTTAGTCGAGGCAAATCTACTTTTATGATAGAAATGACTGAAGTAGCAGAGATATTAAATAATGCAACTAAAGATTCACTGATTATTTTTGATGAGGTGGGCAGGGGCACCAGCACCTATGACGGAATGGCAATAGCCTTTTCTATAATAGAATATGTTGCGAAAAATATAAAAGCTAAAACTATTTTTTCGACGCATTATCAAGAACTCTCTAAGCTCGAAGGCGAACTAGAGGGAGTATTTAATATAACTCTCGCTATAAGAGAACAAAACAATGATATAGTTTTTTTAAGAAAAGTCATAAGGGGAATAACAAGTAAAAGCTATGGTATACATGTGGCAAAACTAGCTGGACTTCCCGAAGTTGTAATTGAAGAAGCGTTAAATTATCAGGATAAAATCATGGAATCAGTTGGTGAAAATAGTGTAAATATGCAGTACAATTTTCTTGAAAAAGATAATAGGAATTCCGAATTGATTGACAAGATAGAAATATTAGATATAGATAGCTTAAGTCCAAGGGAAGCACTTGATTTTTTATATGATCTAAAGGAGAGAATACGTAATGAAGATTAAGGAATTAGATCAAATTACTATTGAAAAAATTGCCGCCGGTGAAGTCATTTTGCGACCTGAATCCATAGTAAAAGAAGCTGTTGAAAATTCTATTGATGCGGGTGCAAATACAATAATTGTCGATATCATGGCCGGCGGTAAAAGCTATATAAGAATTACAGATAACGGCAGTGGTATTGCAAAAGAAGATCTAAAAAATGCTTTTAAAAAACACTATACTTCAAAGATAATTGACTTCAATGATATTTATAGATTGACTACGCGCGGTTTTCGAGGCGAGGCTCTTAACTCCATACAAAATGTAAGCTCTGTAAATCTCATTAGCAAAACCAAGGATAGTGATATAGCAAATAGTATCAACTATGATTATGGTGAGTTTAAATCGATGGAAATAGCCGCTGGTAATGTTGGCACGACTTTGATTGCAAAAGATTTGTTTAAAAACATGCCAGTAAGGCTCAATATGCTTGCCAGCGACAAGACTGAAGAAAATCGTATAAGATATTTAATGGAAAGATTTTCTATCTGCAATCCCGATATATCTTTTAAATTAATAGCCAACTCAAGAGTTTTATTAAATACAAGTGGAAGTAGCGATCTTAAAGAGACTATATTTGAATTATATGGTCTAGATATAGTAAATGATCTAATTGAAATAAATAATGATGATAAATATAAGTTAAGTGGATTTGTTGGCAACAATAGAATTTATAGAAATAATAAAGTTCATCAAATGTTTTTTATAAATGGTCGCTTAGTGGATAATCCAGAATTATATAAAATAGTTGAAAATGCTTACAATAATAAATTACCGGCTGGTAAACGCCCAATATTCTTTTTATTTTTAGACATTGCAGCAGATGAGATAGACGTTAATATTCATCCAACAAAAAAATATATTTCATTTATTTATGAAGAAGAAGTTCTCGATTTTATTTATAATAATATAGTAAATGCATTAGCTATAAATCAGTCTATTATTACTAAAAATATAACTGAAAATAAAGCTTATGATATTGCTGATATTGAATTTAATGTCGAAGATGATAAGCTATATAATTTCGATACAATAAAAGATAGCAATGACAAATGCTTTAATAGGGTTAAAGAAAATATTTCCACATATTATAGAGCAAGCGATATTTATGTAAAAAACGAACCAGCACCTACTAAATCGTCTCTCAACTCAATGCAAACGGAGTTAAATATCGATCTTCCAGATATTACTTTAGAATTCGATGAAAATAAACCAGATTTTAACTTCGATTATAATCTATATGAACTATTTCCACAAAATAGCTTATGGACTTATAATAAGCCAATAGGTGTCATATTTAATAGATATTATCTGATTGAAAATCGTCCGCACGACTTATTGTCAGTAGTTGATTTAAAAGAAGCCTCAAATAGAATATTATATTCTAGCTACACTGAGGATATTAGAAAAAATAAACTTGCGGTTCAAACTTTAATTGAACCAATTAAATATAAACTCAATTATGACGAATATGAAAAATTCTTAAATGCGAAGGATTTATTTTCTCAACTTGGATTTGATATTACTACTCTTGGCGAGGATATAATAGTATTAAGGGCGATCCCGATGTCTTTAACTGAAGTATTTAAAGAAGAGTATCTAATGGATTTGCTGGATAATATTAAATTAAATAATAAAGAGAGCCTTTTAGTTCCCAATTTGATTAAATCAATAGTTCAAATTTCAAGTCATGCTAATAGATTCTATAATGATATTAATGCAAAAAATATTTTTGCAGCTTTAATGTCAACAGACAATCCATATACTTCGCCTACTGGCAGGGTAATATTTAGCGTTATTACTAAAGAAGAATTTACAAGGTGGATATCATGAATAAATTAATTATAATTTCAGGTCCAACTGGCGTTGGCAAAAGTCAATTAAGCATCGAACTTGCAAAAATGCTAGATGGTGAAATTATCTCTTGTGATAGCATGCAAATCTATAGGCATATGGATATTGGGACAGCTAAGATTAAAAGTGATGAAATGGATGGCATAACTCATCATATGATAGATATCGTAGATCCAAGCGAGAGCTTTTCGGTTAAAGAATATAAAATCATGGCTGAAGAAATCATTCAAGAAATATATAATAGAAATAAAATTCCGATAATGGTAGGTGGCACAGGACTATATATCAATTCAATCATATATGGACTCGATTTAGATTCGAATAATTCAAATGAAGATATAAAAAAAGAACTTTATAATAAGCTGGATAAATATGGCATTCAATATATTAGATCTGAAATAAAAAGAGTAGACCCACTTTCATATGATAGAATTCATGAAAATGATATTAAGAGAAATATAAGAGCGCTCGAGTATTATTTATGTACTGGCAAGGCTTTTTCATTAAGAGAAAATCAATTTAGAAAAGATAATTCAAAATACAATTGGAAATTATATGCCTTAATAAGAGATAGAAAGCATTTATATGATATAATCAATAGGCGAGTGGATATAATGCTTAAAAATGGTCTTTTAGACGAATTAAAAGGCATATTGGCATTAGGTGTTGATCCAAATGCTCAATCTATGCAGGCAATTGGATACAGTGAACTTATAAAATATTTGAACAATGAATGGGACTATGAATTTGCTGTTGAAAAGATTAAACAACATAGTAGAAACTATGCTAAAAGACAGCTAACATGGTTTAGAAATGATCCCAATGCAAAGTTCATCGATGTAGAAGAAAATGAAATAAATGATATTTTAAATATGATAAGGAGAGAAAATGATTGAACTTTTTAATTCAAAACATTATAAATTGGTATTAGATGCTGAAAAGGAGTTAGTGGGGGACTTCAATAATCTAGATGAACTAGCTCTTATAAATCAATATAAAGTAATCAAATCGATGCAGGCTGAATATCTCAGCTCAACCGATTTTTTTTCGCCAACAGGATATGGCTATGGTGATATTGGTCGTGAAAAAGTAGAGGCTATATATAGAAATATTTTTCATACTGAAGATGCACTTGTAAGACCGAGTATCGCATCTGGCACACATGCCATTTATCTATCTTTAAAATCCATTTTAAATTATGGTGACGAATTGATTTTTGCAAGTGATCTTCCATACGACACTATGCAAAAGGCAACGGGTATTATCGGAAATGAGGTAGGAAGCTTAAAAGAAAGGGGAGTAGATATTAAAATCGCTCCACTAGATGATAAAGGGAAAATGCAAAAAGATGAGATTAAGAAACTTATTAGCAACAAGACAAAAGTCGTTGCCATCCAAAGGTCAACCGGCTATTCTTTAAGAAATGCTTTTACCACAGAAGAGATAGAGGATATAATAAAATATGTAAAATCAATTGATTCAAATATAATAATATTTGTCGACAATTGCTATGGAGAATTTACCTCCAAACGTGAGCCAAGTGATGCAGGCGCTGATATTGTAGCTGGTTCGCTTATAAAAAATCCAGGTGGCGGCATAGCAATTAGTGGTGGATATATAGTTGGAAGAAAAGATCTGATAGAAAAGTGTGCCAATGAATTAACTGCACCGGGAATAGGCAAAGAGGTTGGTCTATCTTTTAATACTACAAGACTAACTCTTCAAGGACTTTTTCTTGCTCCTCATATAGTAAAAGAAGCTCTAAAAGGTGCATATTTAATGCAAAGGGTTTTTAGCAATCTCGGATTTGATACTATACCAAAAATCGGGGATAAAAGAAGTGATATAGTGCAAACTATAATCTTTAAAGATCCCGAGCTGTTAAAAAAATATGCCATTGCAATACAAGAAGCGGGGGCAGTTGATAGTAAGGCGATCCCAACAGCATGGGATATGCCAGGCTATGAAGATCAAGTTATAATGGCTAGCCCTTCATTTATCGATGGTTCGAGCATCGAGCTTTCAGCAGATGCACCCATGAGAGAACCATATGCCGCATATTTTCAAGGCGGACTAACTTACGAACAAATAAAGATTGCAATAATTGAAGTGCTGGATAAATTATATCCATAACTAATGTTCCTCTGGGTCAAAATGGCTCAGAGGATTTTTTTCGGTTGCTGTCTTAACTATATCTGTATCAAGATGGGTGTAAATTTGAGTGGTTGCAACATTGGAATGCCCTAGAACCTCTTTGATAGTCAATATGTCAACGTCACCGTATTTGTACATAAGTGTCGCGGCTGTGTGTCTTAATTTATGAACTGAGTATTTATTGGGATCAAGCCCAGCCATTTTAATTCTCTTTTTTACCATCTCTTGCACAGCTGATTTACTGAGTCTATTTTGTTTATTCGATATAAACAACGCTTTTTCTTCAATGTTATTATCTATTTTAGCGCGTCTTATCTTAAGGTATCGATCGATTGCATCACGAGTCGATGCATTTAAAAATACTATGCGCTCTTTATTTCCTTTACCGATTATATTAATTGAATTATCCTCGTTAATCGAGTCGATATCAAGACTGACAAGTTCGCTTAGTCTTAAACCACAATTCAAAAACACCATTAAAATCGCATAGTCACGTGCATTTAAATATTTATCGCGTGCATTTTGTCCTTCGACATCTTCGCATGTTAGAAGTAATTTATATGTGTCATTAAGAGTTAAATATATCGGCAGCCTTGAATCAATTTTAGGATATTCCAGCTTAAGCGTCGGATTGTCATCGATTACGCCAAGTCTTTCATATAGATATTTAAAAAATGTTCTTAAAGATGCAATCTTACGGTATCTTGTAGTTGCTTTAGTTTTACCATTATTACTTGCAAATGCAAGAAAAGCATCTAAATCACGAATATCGACCTTATTTAATAGATTAGTATCGATATCTGAGATATCGACCTCATCAAAAGCAATATTTCTCAATTTAAATTTTCTTATCTTAATAAATCTCAAAAAGATGATTAAATCATATTTATATTCTCGAATTGTATTTGGACTATGATTTTTCATAGTAAGCAAATAGGATAGAAAATCCTCAAGTATAGTGGGCAAAATAATCTCATTATCATCAATGAATTGATCCATATTATATTTATCCATAAAAACCTCCATAATTAATTTAACTCGATTTATTAGCTAAAATATCCATAAGAGCGCATATTTTAGCCATTTTGGCTTATTTGTGTTGTAACAGTACAAAATAGTTATTTTGTACTGTTATTTTTATTTCATTTTATCATATCTTCTCCCCTATGTCAAGTAAATTTAAATATAATAGTTAAAAATAAATCCTCGCAATTTAGCGAGGACATTTTCTATTTTGAATTTTTATATTCTTCTTTTAGTTGATGAATTGTTTTAGTGGTTATATCAGATCTAATATTTAGTAAATCGATTATATCATCCAACTTACTAGCATCCCTTGCTTCAATTTCCATATATGGCATTGGATATACATCCTCAGCCCACTGATCTATATCAAATATATAGTCTTTAAAGGCATATTTTATTCTATGCTTGCATTCTAATTTATAATCAAAGCCAAGCGCCTTTAGTATATAAAGTAGACTCTCTGGATCATCCACAGTAGTTGTAGTTTCTTTATTAATCTTAAAATTATTCTCATCCATCCGTTCTTTAAGTGTAAATTCAGCTCTATCATCTAAAACTCTTAGTCTTATATAGCTTTTATTATAATCGAGATTGGAATTGATAAGATAATTCTTTTGATATTCTTCCCCTACTTTACTAGCACCAATTTTCTCAAGCATTTCTATATATTCATTGACACTATGGTTTAGTACTTTTATTTCAATTTCCTTTTCGATCATAATGCATTATTCAATTCTTCATCGATAAATACAGTTACATTTGGATGCAATTTTAATAGTGTTACCGGCGAGTTACAAGTGATCTTATCTCCTTCTAATAGCGATCTTATTGCATCTGCTTTTTTCTTTCCATTTGCCAACAGTATTATTTCCTTTGCCTCCATGATTTTACCTACGCCCATACTTATTGCATATTTGGGGACATCGTCATATGAATCGAAAAATCTCGAATTGGCATTTATAGTAGAATCAGTCAATTTTATAATGGATGTATTATAATTAAGCTCGCTATCTGGCTCATTAAATGCAATATGGCCATTTTCTCCAACACCCAATACCTGAACATCTACTCCGCCAAGTCCATCGATAATAGAGTCATATTTTTCACATGCGCTAATATCATCGACATCTTTTGCAAATGGTACATTTGTATTTTTTATATCGATATCGACATGATTAAAGAGATTGTCATTCATAAACTCACGATAACTTTCCTTATGGCCAATGGGTAGACCGATATATTCGTCCAGATTGACTGAATATTTATCCTTAAATGAAATCTTTCCATCCTCTACTCTTTTTATTAATTGTTTATATAATCCAATTGGAGTGCTTCCTGTTGCGAGGCCTAGTACTTTTATTTTATCGAATCTCTCTTCGAAAAAATCCGCAGCCTTTTTGCTTAATTCATCATAGTCTTTTGAAATAATAACTTTCATATTTACCTCCTATTCCGCCACTATAATTGGCGTAAAATCAATATAATCTGAAGATGATAGAAAATACTTAATTCCATCAATATCTCCTTCTACTGCTTTGTCATGCCCTTTTCCGTGCAGATGAGCATACACACAAATCTCTACATTGTATTTTTTCATCATATTGTGAAAAACATTAGGCTTTTTATCGTTGTCAAATGGTGGATAATGAAGCATAGTAATAATTGGCCTATTCTTCTTCGCAGCTCGTAAACTAAGCTCTAGCCTGATAAGCTCTCGATTTATGAACTTTTCATCGCCCTCTTTAAATTCTTTTGAGCTTGAATCTGTCCAACCTCTAGTCCCGGCGACTTCAAAATTTTCAGCTGAGTGTGCATCATTTTGTAGAAATCTTATCGATTTAAAGCCCATTTCATTCATCTTTTTAAGGCTATGCCACCAATAGTCGTGATTACCACGGCTTATAATCTTATTACCTGGTAGCTCATCAATAAATTTTAAATCATCATAAGCATCTTCAAGTTTTAATGCCCAGCTAATATCACCTGCCATCAAAACTGTATCGTTCTCACTGATAAGTCTAGTCCAATTTAATTTAATTTTTTCCATATGATTTTCCCATACTTCGGAAAATACATCCATTGGTTTATTTTGCCTTCCATCAAAATGAGTATCGGAAATTGCAAATATCATCTATATCTCCTACCTGTATATTATATAATTTTTTAAAATATTTTGTCAATATTTCTTTAGTCATTTAAATTCAAATTTTTAAAAACTATATTATTGGATTTAAGCGCCATATTTATTCTATTATTTGAAGAGAAAATAATTATCTGATAACCATCTTCTTGTAGGTCGCCTAGTAATTTAGCAATATTAGAGAGTCTATTATCATCCACAAATGAAAATGCATCGTCAACTATAAAAAATTTTTTAGCGATAAATAATTCATTAAATGCAAGCTTAATGGAAAAATCTATAACTTCTTTTGTGCCTTTAGATATCTTGCTAGCATTTAATATCCTGTCTTTTCTTAAATATACATTTAAATCAGGGCTAACCAATAGCTCATTTTTTCCAATGATTTTACTATAATTCTCCCCTGCTCTGTCCATTATATTATTTACTGGCTCTTCTTTTACATAATCAGCCGCCAAATTTAAAATATATCTACTATTTTCTAATATTAGATATTCGTGCTCTATTTCAGCAAGATTAGCCTCCAATTTTATAAGCTCATCTTTCATACAAACTAAACTATCGGTATTTGCATCAATTTGTGAAATAGCATTTTTTATTAGATCATCTTTCTCGTCCACATCTTCTTCTCTTCTTTCACTATGTGATTTCACACTTGACTTTAATATGCTGTAAGAAAATATAAAAAATACTAATGCAAATATGCCGGCTCTCATAAATTCATTAAATATATCTATTGGAATAATATAGCCTAACAATCCACCTATTAATGAAAAGAAAATGGATTTTATTACTTTATAATCTTTTGGCTCATCAGCCTTATTGTCTTTAATAATATCGAGCTTTTCGCGCAATAAGCTAGTTTCTTTAATTGAATCTTCAAGTGTAGCTATCTTTATCTTGAGTTCGTGAATTTGATTATTTAGCATTCCACGCTTCTTATTACTGTATTTTATTACGCCTATATCATTCATCTTTATACTTGCTAAGTCAGAGGCCTCTTTAAATAAATTGTTATTGGCCTTTAAGTTTAGCATTATATTGGCTATATCCGAATTGGTTTTTGAAAATGTATCAATGTCTACAAATTCAGCATAAATTTGAGATGAGACGCCAAATATATCTTGCCCTGGCACGATTATTTTATTAATAGATCTAAAACTATTTGTAATATCTCTATTATTTGTATCCAAAACGCGAATGTCATTATTATTTAAATTCCTCTCAATAATAAAATATTCATTATCATCTATTATTTCAAGAATAACTGAATAATAACCGCCTTTATAGACTTCATAATCATTGGTAAACTTTTTAATTCTGCTATCTGTATTAGTAAAACCATATAGCGCAGCCTCAATGGCTTTTCGCGAGGTGGTTTTTCCACTCTCGTTGGGTGCACTAATGAGATTTATACCTGGATCAAAATCAATTGCACTCGATTTTATTGCGCCAAATTCGTTTAAAATTAGTTTTTTTATTTTCATATTATATCTATATTACCCTAAACTATGTTAGCCGAATTCATTTAACAGCTTAAATATCTGCCTTTTTACATCTTCTTGTATATTTTTATCTAACTCGGATATCTTCTCAAAAATATAATTAAATTCATCGCCAACCATATTTTCTTTTAAAACAGTTCTATTATCTATAATTTTAACTATCTTAAAATATTTACTTAAAGCAAGCCTAATATCAACTGGATCAAGCGCATTCATCATCCCTTTGATACTCAATCTTAGGATTTGATCTAAATCATTTACTCTCTCTTTTAGTTTAAAAACTATATCATCAACTGTCAAATCCGTAATATCCATAGAAATATCCAAATATTCTGTTTCTTGAAAGCGAATATATTTTAAATCCAATCTATCGTTGATCGTTCCATATATTCCGCCATGTATACCAGTTTCCTTTATATTAAGTGGCTCTATGCTTCCGGCATATGCTGCTTTTTCGCTCAAGCTTATAGGCTTATGAATATGTCCAAGAGCGATATAATCGATATTATCATCAAAAACTGATATATCTAGCGGTAAGTATGCCTCATCAATTTCAGTTCCAGAATGGAGCATGACTATATTATATTTGCTACTAGTATGAACTTCACTTAAATCTATATTATCCTTATATATCTCATCTTTCCAACTATATCCATATATTGTAAGCTCGTCATCAGGGAATACAAGTCTATTTTCATCGTAAAAGACAAATATATTGTCATAAGATAGTCTTGTTGCCTCACTTTTATTAGCAAAATAATCATGATTACCGGCGATAATGACTACTCTACCATTAAATCTTTTAAAAATAGACTTTAGTCGCTTAACATGACTATCATTAAAATAACGCCTTTCGTACATATCGCCAGTTACTAATATATATTTTATTTTATTTTCATTGGCAAAATCTATTGCATTGTTAAGAGCTCTCCAAGCGTTCTCCCTTTTCTCATCAAAGTAAAAACTGTCCGAATGGGTATTGTCAACCAAGTGAAAATCCGATATATGAAGAAAGCTGATCATCTATGGCTTACTCCTATTCTATATTTTTTAGATCTTTCACTTATTTCTCCAATGCGCTCTTTTATACTTGCCTCAGCAAATGAAGCAAGCAATCTTGCCCAATTATCCATCGAAATATTATTCTCAATTACAAATAATGCTCCAAATAGCAACATATCACTATTAACGCTATTAACTTCTACACTTTCACAAATATTATCTCTAAAAAACAATATACCATTTTCTTTTGGAATTATCATATATGTCTTTCTATCTTCAACTAGACTGAAGGAATATTTTATAAGCTCATATTCGCTGACTATCTTAAATGGCGCTTCCTCTATAACTGAATTCTCTTTAATAAAAGCAATATTTGGATTTTTGTTTAAATGATATATTGCCTTATCGCCAAAGATAATAGTCGATTTATAATAGTCGCTTGCCTTTTTTAAAAATTCATTGGCAAGCTCATCTTCAATTTCATTTATTGGAAGGACAATAGATTTTTCCTGATATATACCAGAGATATAAGCAGATTTTATCTTTTGTATATCGTCAAATGTCAATCTATGAATAGCACCACTAGCACTAGATCTATTGTATTTATCCTCAATTAATACATCTATCGAAGCGTCATCTTTTATATCAATTCTTCTATAGTCAACTTTCATATCGCAAACAAGCTTTTCAATCTCCATTCCAATAGGACCACCTGCGGCTATTAACAATTTAATTTCTTCATTGTAATTTTTAGCGATTTTAATTAAACTACCCGAGTTAAAATTAACGCTTTTTTGCAGCTGATTACCTTTGAATTTTAAAAATAGCTTAGGTGCGAGTTCTACCAATAATGCCATAATTTCCTCCTATGTCTATTATACCACAAGATGTCCTCATTTAGCTATCATCTTTAATTTTTTTACATAATATAGTATAATATCTTTAGGTGATGATATGAAGAAGATAATTTTTTTAATATTAATTATATTGCTTATGACCAGCATTGTAAATGCTTCTGTCAATTATGATATAGTCATTAAAAATGGTGTTGTTTACGACCCTCAAAGCGATAAATTTCTCGAGGGATACAATATTGGAATATTGAGTGATAAAATCGAGATAATCACTCGTGATGATATTACAGGCTCCAATATAATAGATGCAACAAATAGGATTATTATGCCAAGTTTTATTGACTCATTTCAAAGACATTTTGGAAGTGTATTTGACGGCTTTAGAATAAAAGATGGCGTAACTACCTCTATTTTTACAAGTGATGAAGATTATAACACATTCCTTGCAAATAATAGCGAAAATATTTCATATATAAATCGCATTTTGATCTATGATATTTCAAAAAAGCTCCCTAGTGATGATAAGGATGATATTAAATCATTTGAGGAATTGATTATGAAAAGCATAGCTGACGGCTATGCAGGAATATATTATAAGCCCACTAATACAAGTTTTGAATTAGATCTTAATTTTCTCAGCTCCGACTATCCACTATATCTTGATCTTTCAAATATAGATGAAATTGAAATAATTAATTATATCAAAGCTTATCGTGATAGAGAAAAAAATCCAAGACCAATTCATTTACTTGCGAGTAATTATTATTTTAATATAATCGATGATATAATTAGCTTCAGTGAAGCAGATGAATTATTTACTTTTGGTGGACATATATTTAGCTATATAAATATAAAGCCCAATCTAGAGCAAGAATATCGCAAAGAACAATTTATTGGAAAAACCACCATTGATCAAAAAACAGGCAATATCTTTGATTTCGACAATAGCTATATCAACTACGAAGACACTCTTGCCGTAACAGGATTAAACAGTGAGGATACAATTGAAAAGATGATAGGATCAAATGGCTTTGTGCCTGAGAGTTTTGACCTATACCCTGGTTCGGTTATGTCTACTGCTGATGCAAATACATTTATCTCCCTTTTTAAAAAAGGATATGATAAAAAGGAACAATTGCCATTTAAAGCTCTCACAATTAATCCTATTGCTAATTTTAAATCGGTTGATTCACCATTAATCAACAAGGGTAAAATAGAATTTGGTGCAGATGCAGATATAGTTATCATTGACCCCAGCTCAATTACTCCGCACTCTTCAATGACAGAGCAGGTCCATCCAAGCCATGGAGTAACCCATGTAATTCGTGAGGGAATGCTAATAATAAATGATAGAGAATTTGTGCCATCTGCTCCAAAGGCAAGATGGATTAAAAGAAATCACTTGCCATATGAATTTTTAAATGACTTTAGTATAAAGACTAAGCATAAAAAAGCGGCTGAACTAAATGCAGTTAAATTTAAAAATAAAAATTATTTATCATTATATGATATCTCGCAATATCTCAACATTCTATATGCTGAAGATGGTGGACATGTAACTATTGGCAATTTAATTAAAATGGATATTGGCTCAAACTACTATTCGGTCGGCACTACTAAAAATGAGATAGCCGAAGGGCTAGTATTGATAAATGGCGGTATATATCTAGAAGAAAATAGTTTAAAATCATTATTGCGTGATTTTTTTGAAATCGAAATAGAAGAAAATAAAATAAGTTTTAAAAATGGAGATAAATATTCTCTTTTAGATTCAAGTACTCCCTCTAGTAACATGAATGTAAACACCAATACAACGAATATTTTATTGAGCTATATATTATCCATTGGATTAATAGTTGTATTTATATTGTTTTTAAATTATAATAAGAATAAATCAAAGGCTAACAGAAAGGAATAACGATGAAAGACTTTAGTTTACTTGAAATATTAGGACCAATAATGATTGGACCATCTAGCTCTCACACTGCTGGAGCTGCAAGGCTTGGCAGAATTGCTGCTACAATTGTAGGCAACGGTTTTAAAAGCGTTGACTTTGAATTGCATGGCTCATTTGCAAAAACTCACAGTGGTCACGGTACCGACAAAGCGCTACTAGCAGGAGTGATGGGCTTCTCCCCTGCTGATGAAAGAATAAGGGACTCTTTTAATATTGCCCGAGAAAAAGGGCTCAATTTTAAATTCATCGAGGCCGATCTTGGCTTCGTGCATCCCAATACTGTTAAAATGACTTTTCATTTTGAGGATAGACCTGATTTTGTAGTTCAGGGCTCTTCCATTGGTGGCGGAAATATATTGATCACAAATATAAATGGCACCGAAATTGAATTTAGAGGAGAAAGACCAACTATAATTGCAAAATATATCGATAAGAAAGGAATAATCTCTCGTGTAACTTCGCTTTTTGCCGTTTCTGGATTTAATATAGCCAATATGAATGTGGTTAGAAATGGTAGAACGGCAACTCTAATTTGTGAATTTGACGGAGATATTGACTCGTCAATAATCGACGATTTAAATCGCATTGATGAATTTACTTTTATAACTTTTATTGAGATTGGAGAAAATAATTAATGTATAATAAAGCAAGCGAAATATATGAAATATATAAGACTACAGGTAAAGACATATGGGAAATAGCCCTTATGAAAGACGAGGAAAATATTGGAATTGCAAAAGATGACATGTTTAATAAGATGCGTGAAACCCTTGCTGTTATGAAGGACTCTGCATATAAAGGACTTGATAAAGCAATAATTAGTCTTTCGGGTTTTACTGGAGGCAATGCTGTAAAAATGAACGCCTTTAAAGACGATTCAGTTGGTGGACCGATTATTGCAAGAGCAATGGCAATGGCACTATCTGTCTCTGAAGTAAATGCTGCAATGGGAAGGATTGTTGCTGCTCCAACAGCAGGGGCCAGTGGAATCATCCCGGCTGTGCTCTTTACTATGCAAGAGAAATATGATTATAGTGACGATGAACTAGTAAAAGCAATGATAACTGCTGGTGTAATTGGAGAAATAATTGCACAAAATGCAAGCATATCAGGAGCTGAAGGAGGATGCCAAGCAGAATGTGGATCTGCAGCAGCAATGGGAGCCGCTGCAATATGCTATCTTCGTGGATATGAGCCGGATATAATGTTTGCCGCTTCTGCCTTTGCAATAAAAAACATATTGGGCTTAGTCTGTGACCCAGTCTGTGGACTAGTAGAATATCCATGCAATCTAAGAAATGCAAGTGGAGTTGTAAATGCAATAATATCCGCAGATCTCGCAATGAGTGGAGTTGCATGCCTTATTCCACTAGATGAAACTATCGACTCAATGCGTCAAGTTGGGGCTAGCATGCCTGAAGCTTTACGTGAAACAGCTCTGGGTGGAATTGCAGATACTCCAACTGCACGAAAATTAGAAGAACTAAGACAAGCTCAACTGCAGATAAATAAAAAATAAATCATATGTAAAAGCATATCGACAAATTGCCTGATGTGCTTTTGTATTTAATTTAATTATTTTATTTTTACTTTAAGCCATTCATCTCCACGAGATCTCTTTTCTATTACAAAAAATCGAGTCAATTGGTCGACCACAACCCCAATCCATGCACCCACTAGACCCATATTAAAGAAATATACAAAACTATATCCAACTATGGTTCTAATAAATAATATGCCAATTGTCGTTGCGATTAAAGGAAAGACCGTATCCCCTGCTCCTCTAAGGCCTCCAGCTGTCAATAATTGAACTGTTTGGAATGGCTGAACAAGAGCAATGATCTTTAATACATCTCCACTCATTTCAATAATAGCTGCCTCATTTGTATATAGAGCAACTGCATATTTACCAAAGAAAAATAAAAGCATGCCTATAAATAATGATATGGTAAATCCAATTTTTTTAGTTATCATCATATATTCCTTTGCTCTATCGGGTCTTTTTTCTCCTAGCGCATGTCCAACTAATGCAGAAGTGCTAATGCCAAGCGATTGACCAGTTGTAAAGCTAAGACTTAGTATATTTATACAGATTTGGTGTGCGGCATGGGTAAGAGTGCCAAGACTTGTTACAAGCCTTATAAATAGGAATAAGCCACCTCTTAATGCCAATTGCTCTAGAGATGCCGGCACTCCAATTTTTACTAGATTGCTCATAGTAGTTGGATTAAATTTAAATTTCTTTTTAAAATTGACATTTAATCTATCTTCAAATTTTATAAAATATATTATTACCATTATACTTGCAAGTGCTTGCGAAGTAATTGTCGATATTGCCGCTCCTGTTGCTCCAAGTGCAGGCACTCCTAATTTACCATATATCAGTATATAATTGCCAATTACATTAATTGCATTAGCAATTAAATTTATAAACATTGGAGCTTTGGTGTTTTGAACCCCACGGAGCGCTGAAAACAGTGACACATTTATGCATTGAAATATAAATCCACCGCATATTATTTTAAAATAATTTTGACCATATTGAAGAACTTCAGGCGTTGCTCCAACAAATTTCATTACTGGAACAGTTAAGAGTTGGCTTAGCAATACAACTGGTATGCCTACAAAAAGAACCGCCATTATAATAACATGCTTAACAACATCTCCCATTCTATCTTCTTCATGAGCTCCAAGATATCTTGCAATCATAGTAGTTCCACCGATGCAAAGCGCTTGAACCAACGATAGTCCAAGAAATACCAACTGATTGGTGATGCCCACACTTGATAGCGATGCAGCACCAACCATATCCCCTTTTATATTTCCAAGCATCATCATATCTACCATGCCAAAAAGTGAACCAACTACAAGTTCTATAAAAACTGGCGTTGCATTGGTAAGAACTCTATTTTTAATTCGCTTATCTACTATTTTTCTTTCTTCATCATTTAATTTATCTATATTGATATCATCTAATCTATATTTTTCATTATCCATCTTGTTTTATCACCTATCTTATTAGTTAAATCGTCTGTTTTTATCTTATCATTTCCATTTGCATATATATAAATTTTGATCTTAGGCTCAGTGCCTGAAGGTCTAATAGCAAGTTTTGCATCTATAAAATTAAATACTATGGCGTTTGTCCTCATGTACTCATCTTTGGAATTTAGATAATCTACTTTATTTAGAATTTTAAACTCGGAGAATACATCAACATCATTTCTTAGTTTATTCATAATATTATTCATTTGCTCAGTTGCAGATGCACCCTCAAATGTAATCGAAAAATTATTTGAGCTAAAATAGCCATATTTATCATATAAATCATCTAGCAGATCTATTAAAGATTTGCCCCTATTTTTAAAATACTGTGCCAAGTCTGCAATATATAAGCTGGCAATAATACCATCTTTATCCCTTACGATATCGCTTATTTCATATCCAATGGATTCTTCATAGCCCATCACAAATTCATCATCACTATTCTCTAACTGAGTAGCAATTCTTGAAATATGTTTAAATCCAGTTAAGGTCTCCACAACTTTATATCCAAAACTTTCTGCAATTGTCTTTCCGAAGTCATCTGTAACTATTGTCTTTACGATCACGCCAGGATTTAAGCCCTTTTCTTTTCGTCTTAAGCATATCCAATAAGTCAATAATGCTCCAACCTCGTTGCCATTAAATACTCTATAGATATTATCATCTTTAACGGCAATATTCATCCTGTCCGCATCGGGATCAGTTGCAATAATAATATCGGCGTCGATTTCTTTTGCAAGTTCTATTGGAATTTCAAATGTCTGTGCCACTTCTGGATTAGGATATGGAATAGTTGTGAAATCAGGATCAAATCTACCGTGCTTCTTTGGGATCTGATATTTATATCCAGCAAGGTCAAATAGCCTTGTAACTGGATTTAATCCACAACCATTAAATGGAGTATAGACGATATTTAAATCTTTTTTTTCATTTAAATCTAGTAAAGATGAGCTTAGATTTTCATTTATATAGCGATCTAGCTCGGGATTAAGATTAACCTCAAAAATATCTTCTTTAGAAATATAATCATATATATCCTCAAATGATATCTCTTTCATTATATTCTCTATATAATTGGCATCATCATCTAATATTTGACTTCCTCCCTTTTTATATACTTTATAGCCATTGTACTCCCTAGGATTATGCGATGCAGTAACCATAATACCGCACTCTGCATCGATATCACGCGTCAAAAAAGCAAGTTCAGGAGTAGAGATTGGATCTTCAGTAATTAAATATCTAATATTAAATGCATCCATTATTTTTGCAGTAAGATAAGCAAACTCCTTTGACATATGTCTAATATCATAGCCAATTATAGCAGTTGGATCAACGCTATCGCTATCTATTACCCACTGACAAATTGCAATGGCAGCACGTGCAACGGTATATATATTCATTCTATTGGTACCAGCACCTAATATTCCTCTTAGGCCCGCTGTTCCGAATTTAAGATCCGATTGAAATGCAGAATAAAGCTCCTCTTCATTCATATTATTGACTTCATTTCTGGTATCTCTATCAAATGCTGAAGATTCTTTCCAATTTTTAATATCGTCAATCATAGCTCCTCCTTATAAAAATAGCCACTTATCACCACAATCATGTGATGCCTCGTGGCATTTTGGCGGGAGCACGTGCGAATCGAACACACCAATGAGGCTCCGAACCCCATTCGCTGGTTTTGAAGACCAGAGGGCCCACCAGGACCCATCTACCCCCATACAATAGTTATTATATCATAATTAGAGAAGTAAATCAAGCAAGCTTGACCTACTTCTCCATCTTGTTGCCGCCCCATAACTTTATAATCTCATCGAGCTTTCTTTCACTATAATTAGTATTATAGACAAATTCAGTATATCCCATGCGATTTATGCTAGATACACTATATTCTGAATATAATATTGGAATTATTCTATCCATATCGGGATGGGCTTCCGCTATTACTCTTAGTGTTTCAACTGTAAATTCAGGCGCATTTATTCCAACGACTATATCCTTGTTTCTCTCTAGTAATTCTTTTAAATCCCCTTCATTAAAAGCCTTGCCATTTTTAAAGCTCATTTTTACTCTTTTAGTTTCTTCATCATATTGAAAATCAAGAACAACAGGCTCCGGCTTATCATAATTATAAAGTGCTCTTTTATTTTCAAACTCTCCTTGCCTCATAATAATCTTTTCAAGATTTTCCTTTACAAAAGGACGCTTTGAAATAAGTTTTAAATTGGCAATATCAATTATTTTATTTTTTCCATCACCATAATTATAATTTCTAGAACTTAGCTCATCTATATCGATATTTAAAAACAACATATCGCTATTATTAATTGATAGTGAAATCAGCTCGTCCTTTGATATATCATTCCCCGAATATATTATTTTATAGCCATTGCTTTCATTTGCAACTTTCATATAGTCATCGATATTGTCTATCTCAAGATATATATTATCATGCAGTCCGGGAATTTTTTTAATCATATCACGAATTTCAATTATATTTTTAGATTTAATAATAAAATTAACTCCATATTTCTTTAGATGAACCGCATCTCCAAGGGTAATATATCCCTCGCTTGCCTCTTCTAGCAATATATCGTCCACAGCTTCTTCTGTTGTAAAAAAATCATCGGCGGTTTTATTTAGCACTATATAGAAATTATTATATCCTGCTTCATAAGCGTCTTGCAGTCCCTCCATAGTGGTTGTAAAGATGAAATCCCCCAGCTCATCATTTGCAATTTCTAATGTATTGTCTTTGCTACGACTATTCATAAGCTCTTCAATCATATCATTTTCGAGTATTTTCTTACAGGTCTCGATTTCATTTATCGCTTTTATATATTTATCCTTTTGACTGCTTGGATCCATTCGCTTTTTAGTATGCCTGTCTTTTAATATTCCATTTTCAAATATTCCGTCTCGAAGTATATTATAAATATAATCATCATCTATAAATGAGCCTTTAAGCATATAACTTTGTGGATAAATAATTGCAGGATTATCCTCACTTAAAATATCGTGGCCAAATAATACAAGATTAGAGCTATCGATTCCATAGAGATTTAAAATAGTTGGTAAAAAATCGATTTGACTTCTTACATCATCTATCTTTATATTCTCGCTAAGACCTGGAACATGCATTATTAGAGGAACATTTAGCATAGTATCAAAATCAAATTTTTCTCCAATTAATTCCTCTACTCCTGGTACGTCACGTGGATTTAATCCAGCAGATATGCCATGATGGTCGCCATATATTGCAATAATAGTATTATCATATAGCTCATTAGCCTTTAAGTTATCGATGAATTTTCCAATTGCACTATCTGTATATCTGACAGTATTGATATAATTACCGTAAAACGAGCCCTCATCTTCTGGTAGTATATCAATTTCTTTTAACTCTTCCGGTAAATCATATGGTACATGATTGCTAAGAGTAATCATGAAAGCAAAAAAAGGCTCTTTTAATTCCATGATTCTAGGCATGGATTGCTCAAAAAAACTCATATCACTAAGTCCCATGCCAATTATTTCATCTAATTCATAGTTGTCTTCTGCAAAGAATTTATCAAATCCAATGTGAGGATATGCTCTATCCCTTATCCAAAAGTCTCTTTTATATCCATGAAATGCGGCATTGTCATAACCGTGGTCTTTTAATATCTTAGGCAGACCATATAGATAGCTATCCAAATAAACCTCATAGCTTGGATTTTTCATAGATGGATAGAGCGAATGCAAAGTAACAAATTCTGCATCACTGGTATTACCTGCTCCAAGCATCTCAAAATAATCACTTGCATAAATCGATTCATTGTCTTCAATTAATTTATTTAAATTTGGAGTAATCTCTTCTCCATTATACTCACGTCCAATTACAAAATTATTCAAACTCTCTACTTGAATAACAATTAAATTCTTGCCTTTGGCAACTCCAGTATATTCATTACTAGAAATTAGATTGCCAGCATCGGCAATATTATTATCAGCAGCTTCGATTGTATTTTTTTCACCACCTGCAATATCTATGGCATGATATGGAAATAATGCCATATGATATATTTTTTTGGCAGTGCTAAAATTAAATATAATGACAAATACACTTGTTAATAAGCCGATGGTGGGAATTATTTTTTTATTGATATGCTTAAATATTGCCTCTCTTTTAAAGTAAATATATAAACTTATCGGGATATCGATTATAAAAAGTAGATTTCTTAATTTAAATACAGCTAGGAAAGCTCCGACTACACCGCCCAATACCCCGGCATGGCCAAGTTCTCGTATAACCGGTAGACGATTAAAGTATGAAAAATATACTACATCAATAAAGATAATTAGGCTAATAAGTGAATAAATTATAGCACTTGTAATTTTAAAAGACTTTTTCTTAGACACAAAAATAAAGCTAAGTGCAAATACAAATAGCATATCGATTGCTACTACTATCCACTTAGCATAACTAATATCAGTAAAAATAGTATATAAAATAAACTTTATTAGCAATAATATAGTTAATAGCATTTCTTCCTCCGATTAAATTATAAGTAAAATATATGTAAAAGTCAAGTAAAGTTTTATTTAATAAATAGTAAAACGTTCTTATATGGAATTTGCATATAAGAACGTCTTTATAATGGTGGAGATGGCGAGAATCGAACTCGCGTCCGAAAACCCCTTCTAAGAAACATCTCCGAGCGCAGTTAATTTCTAAATTTCCCTATATTCCTAAATTAACAAAGGGATTTCAAGGATAGCTTTTTAAAATAAATATCGACAGCAAAAAGCAATCCGACGATATTCAACTCGTCAAATTAGATCCTATTCCACACACGAGAGATAGTGGAGAGGATTCGCCGCGTTAAACTAAGCAGCTAGTGCAAAACTTCTGTTTTCGTCTGCATTTAAATTTGTTGCTCTTTTTTAGCGTTGTTTCGCGAACAACGGCTCGCTTTTTCCTAGAACAAGATTCCCGTCGAAACCTGTGCACCCCCATATCAGTAAAAATTACTGATTAGTTCTTTTTACTGAGGCCGCCATATCATTTAATTGGCGTCTGTTGTCATTTAATGTTTCAATAATATTTTTTAATTTTTCTTGAGTATCGGTTAACATTTTATCCGAATATTCGATACTGCCAAGAGTTATGGTAGCTGCTTGTTTTTTTGCATCGGCAAGCATTTGCGCTGCTCTTTTTTGAGCCTCAATCATGACTGAATCTTCACTTAGTAGGCGCGATAATTCCACCTTAGCATCATTTACCACTTTTTGTCCATCTAATTTAGCTTCGTTTAAAATTCTATCTCTCTCTTCTTTAATCCATGTAGCTTGTTTAATGTCATCAGGCAATTTAAGACGAAGTTCGCTAACTAGGTCAAGGATTTCTTCCTTGTCGATTGCGATCTTACTGCTAAAAAGTGCAGGCTTTGATGCTTCAACTACATCTTCAATTTCATTTAAAATTTCTAATACGTCCATAATTCCTCCTACTGAAATTTATTTCTTAAATTTTTTTTGACGACATCTGGCACAAAATTATCCAAGTCGCCCTCAAAATATGCAATTTCTTTAACCAAACTAGAGCTTAGATATGAATACTTTCCACTACTTACTAAAAATATAGTTTCTATATTTTCATTCATTTCCTTATTGGCAAGCGCCATTTGCAATTCATATTCATAGTCACTAACAGCCCTCAGACCTCTTATAATAACATCCGCATTTACTTTTTTTGCATAGTCAATCAATAAGCTGTCAAATTTTTCAACTATAATCTTACTTATATCGACATCTTGAGATCTTAAGCTGGCTTCTATAAGCTCAACTCTTTCATCGATTGAAAAAACTGAATTTTTTAATATATTACCACCAACAGCAATTCTCAGTTCATCAAATAATTTAGATGCTCTTATGATAATATCTATATGCCCATTTGTAATTGGATCAAAACTACCTGGATATATCGCTCTCATTATTCACCTCTGCTATAATCACCTTTCTAGCTCCATAAATACGTTCCTTGTAAATATCAATATCATCAAAAGACATATCAGCCACAGTTTCAATTATAATCCACGTGCCTATATCTATTATATCAGATTCTTTAATAAAATTAAATACTTCTGTTAATATTTTTTTATCATCATATGGAGGATCTATATATACATATTTAAATTTTTTATCATGACTCCTTCTTAAATAAGCCATTGCATCCTCTTGAAAGACTTCAGATTGCTCATTGTTTTTAGTCTTTAATAGATTATCTTTTATGACTTTAACTGCATTAAAATTCTTCTCAATAAATGTAGCATGAGCTGCACCTCTACTTAAAAATTCAATTCCAATTTGACCACTTCCTGCAAAAAGATCAAGTATAAAAGCATCTTTATCAATAGGACCAATTAAATTAAATATATTTTCCTTTAGACGATCATCTGTTGGACGAGTATTAAGTCCCTTGGGGGCAACTAATTTCGTACCACGATTTTTACCTGAAATTACCCTCATTAATTTAGCACTCCTATCTCAAATTCTCCAAGGAAATCCTTAGTATTATCTTCCAAAACTTTTACTTCATCAGTATTGGCATTTTTAATCCACTCATCGTAGTCTTTTTTTGCCTTAATTATAATGTCCATATCTTCGTCAAATTTTAAAAATCTTAATCTAGCTCTTCCTGATTGCTTTAATCCCAAAAACTCGCCAGGACCTCTAAGTCTCAAATCCTCACTTGCTATTTCAAATCCATCATTGGACCTTTCCATTGTCTTTATTCTTGTAAATGTATCATCGCTCATATCGTCACAAACAAGGAGGCAATATGATTTATATTTGCCACGCCCTACTCTCCCTCTTAACTGATGAAGTTGCGATAATCCAAATCTCTCTGCATTTACAATTACCATAGTGCTTGCATTTGGAACATCAATTCCAACTTCTATTACCGTTGTCGATACAAGAATATCAATTGATCCATTGTAAAATTCACTCATAATATTATTTTTTTCATCCTCTGGAGTGCGACCAGTTACAATAGCAATATTAAAATCTGGAAAGACCGGAATAAGTCTTTTATATAATTCGGTCGCCGAGGTTAGATCCATCTTTTCACTCTCTTCGATAAGTGGACATACATAATAGGCTTGTCTGCCCTTTTTAAGCTCTTTTTCAACAAATTCATTTACAGTTTGAAACTGATGCTTGCTCATCGCAAATGTATCTATCTTTTGCCTACCTTCGGGGAGTTCTCGAATTTCTGATATATCCATTTCTCCATATAATATAAGCGCGAGTGATCTTGGAATTGGAGTTGCACTCATAACCAAGAGATTGACTCCTTCTTCTTTTTCTATTAATTCTGCTCTTTGTTTGACCCCGAATCGGTGCTGCTCATCAATTATAACAAGACCGAGCGCTTTAAATTTAATTTCTTCATTTAAGAGTGAATGAGTTCCAACAATTATATCTATATTTCCATTTAAAAGCTCATTAATTATCTCTGCTCTTTCAGCACTTGTCACACTAGATGTAAGTAGCTTAACTTTCATATGAAATTTGTTTGCGACTTGATCAATTTTTTTATAATTTTGCTCCGCGAGTATTGCAGTAGGCGCCATAAATGCCACTTGATATCCCGCTGCAACCGATTTTATAGCAGCATATTGACCAACAACTGTCTTTCCGCTACCGACATCGCCTTGAAGCAATCTATTCATAGCCTCGTCACTTTCTAAATCCTGCTTTATTTCAACTATTGCACTTTTTTGTCCACCCGTCAATCTAAAAGGAAGGGTTGCTAGAAACTCCCTCTCTATCAAATTGTCTTTAATCACTTTGCCATCATACTTTTTCTTTAGATGAATTCCTTTATGTGAAGCAACTTGAATCAAAAAAGCCTCAATATAGCTCATAATCTTAATTGCCTTTTTTCCCTCATCAATACTATCTGGTTGATGGACAAGTCTTAATATATCCTTTAAACTTGGCAATTTATATCTGTCTATTAAATCAATTGGTAGTAAATCAACCGGTTTATATTCCTTTATTGCCTCATTGATAAAATTTCTCAAGACCTTATTGGAAAGATCTTTTGTAAGCGGATATACGGGAACTATTTCGCCAAGCTCACCGCTTTTAGTACTAGAATATATTGGATTTGCCATAGAAATCTGCCCGCGAAATATTTTAACTTTCCCAAAAAAATAATACCAAGAACCAACTTTTAGATTTTTCTTCATCCAGACTTGATTATAATAAACTATATCAATTGCCCCAACGCCGTCGCTTGCCCTAAATTTAATCGCCTTCATTCCTTTAATAGGAATAAAGACCCCACCTTGCGTAATCCTTACCTTAATAAGTGCATTGGCAGAGTCTTCGAGCTCCGAAAGAGCATACTCCTTCTTTCTATCCTCATAATAATTTGGAGCATAAAAGACGAGGTCGCTAATGGTCTTTATATTGAGTTTTTCTAATAATTCAATTTTCTTTGGACCAAGTCCTTTAATATCCTTTAATTCCATTATTCAATACTAAATAGATAATAATAAACTGGTTGATCGCCTCTTAGATACTCAATATCTAAATCGCTAAATTCCTCTTCTAATCTATCTGCGTCTTCTTCCATAATATCGTCCGATATTTCTTCGCCAGCATATAAAGTGATAATCGAGCAGTCGGAATCAACTGTATTCTTTAAGGCTTCTTCTAACACACTGTATCTATCGACACCATTTGCAACGATCTTTCCATCGATAATAGCCATAAAGTCACCTGTTTTAATTTCTTTGCCATCAACTACCGTATCTCTAACCGCATAAGTTATGGATCCACTTATAACGGAGCCCAGCGAATTTGTCATAGTTTCAGTTATGGTATTAAGATCGCTATTCTCATCAAAATTTATCATGGCTTGAATGCCCTGTGGAATAGTTCTTGTTGGAATGACAATTACATTTTTATCAGTTAGATCGGCAGCGTTTTCTGCGGTCAAAATAATATTTGAGTTGTTGGGCAAAATAAATATATTATCTGCGTTGGTCTTATCGATTGCTGAAAGTAGATCCTCAACGCTTGGATTCATCGTTTGACCTCCGAGCACTATTTTAGATGCTCCAAGATCTTTGAATAAATCACTGAGACCTTCTCCTGCAACAACAGAGATAAATCCATGTTCTTTATGCTCATCAACCTCCGCTTTTTCTTCAATTTCTTGATCGTGTTTTGCACGTACTTCTGCATTTTGCAATCTCATATTATCCGCTTTTATGCCAGTTAAATATCCATGCTCCAAACCAAGCTCAAATGCTAGTCCAGGATGATTTGTATGCACATGCACTTTTATTATATCGTCTGTTTGAACGCATACGATAGAATCTCCAAGATCTGCCAATCTAGCTTTAAATCTCTCAAGGTCAACTTCAATATCGCAAGAGACATGGACGATAAACTCCGTACAATATCCATATTTAATGGATTCATCAAAATCTACTTCAGTAAATTCAGCTTGTATAGCCTCCGATTGATAATTAGAAACTCTACCCAAGAATCCATCTAACATACCACGAAGAATAAACATCAAGCCTTTACCGCCAGCGTCGATTACTCCAGCTTCTTTTAAAACAGGAAGTAATTCTGGAGTTTTATCAAGTGCAATATCGCCGACCTCAATACAAGCTTCTAAGAGATCAACCGGACTATCATAATTTCTATAATTTTGCTCGACAAACTCTGCTATTTCACGAATAACAGTTAGTATTGTGCCTTCTGTTGGCTTCATAACAGCTTTATAAGCGATATCCCTTGCACTTTGAAGAGCAAGCGCCAAAGTCTTCGTATCAATATCCTTGGCATCATCCAACCCTAGCGAAAAACCACGAATAATCTGAGATAATATAACTCCAGAGTTACCACGGGCGCCCATTAAAGCACCCTTGCTCCAGGATTTTGCGATCTTAGAGCAGTCATCCTCTTTTTCTACAAGAGCATGACTACCAGCTGATTTAATCGTTAAAAACATATTGATGCCCGTATCTCCATCTGGTACGGGAAAAACATTTAGTGAATTTACATATTCCTTATTTGCATCAAGGCTTTCAACAGCATTCTTGATTGCATTGCGAAATGAATTTGCATTAATTATTGACATATCTCCTCCTACTCGTTCACCCTAATTCCCTGAACAAATAGGTTGATGTCCAGTACTTTTAATCCAGTTTGATTTTCAACATTGAATCTTACTTTTTCAATAAGATTTTCTGAAACAACTGAAATATTAATTCCAAATTGAATAATTACGTGAATATCTATATTTACACCTTTTTCATTAGAATTTACTCTAATGCCCTTGGTAAGATTTTTAAAACTGAGTAATTCAAAAATTCCATCAGTGGCGTTTTTAGCTGCCATACCTACAATCCCATATGTCTCCATTGCAGATATTCCAGCAATAGTTGCTACTGCATTGTCAGAGATAAGGATTTTGCCATTATTATTAATTATTTTTGCACTCATTTTACTCTCCTTCAAATTTATTGATAATTCTATTTTACACTATTTTTAAAAATATAGCAAGATTTTAAGTTTAAGGCTTGATTTTTCTCTTAATTAATGATAAAATATATCTGTTATTTAAGAGGAGGTGTTACTATGGCACGAATTTGTGAAGTCTGCGGTAAGGGCAGAACTTTCGGAAAAAAAGTCAGTCACTCCCACAGAAATTCCCCCAGATCATGGGCTCCAAACCTCAGAAGAGTTCGCATCACTGTTGATGGCACTCCAAAGAGAATGAAGATTTGCACCAGCTGCTTAGGAAAGATGAATCTTGAGGACTAGACTTAAAATTAAAAGTGATTAAATACTAATAATCTGAAGATAAGAGCTAAGGCTCTTTTTTTCTTGCTATCTGGTCTTTAATCCAATGGGCTCAATTATAACCATAATCATTGCGCCCTCATTTTTTATATAAGCAGTATCTACCGTATAATTGCTAAGGGTCAAGCTTCTGTATTTACTTACATTATGCCTATCTAAATTCCATCTAAATCCGATCAAGCTGATATTGCTTTTTAAATCTTCAAACGGAACGATACTGACCTTTAACCCTTTGGGAAGCTTTATTACCTCCCCGTCATTTAAAAATTCAATCCTCGTGGTATTTTCTCTAATCGTGGTCTTTTTACCAATGCTCTTTAATCTACTTATAACATTGATATTTACAAGTTCATGGGAAATTGAGCCTCCCAAAACTCCTGTAAAATCGATCTTATCATAATCTTTAACTTCTATTAAAGCAAGCTCCAAATCAGAAAAGTCCTTCTCTATTTCATATTCTTTTATTGAGATTCCCTTCTCTTTTAATTGGGCTAATTTAGATTGATCCACCGAGTCAAAGTCACCAACTATAATATTTGGCGTTAGCTCTGCATTTAAAAAGGCCTCCGCACCCTTATCACAAGCTACAATATAATCATATTGGCTTGCAATTCTTTCGATATATTTTATATTATAATTAGAAGCCCCTACAACCAATGCGGTTTTCATAGCATATTTCTCATTTTGGATAAATTTTCTTCAAAATTCCCCTTTAGTAATCCGCTTCCACTTACAACCATATCAACTCCTGCACCCGCTACGAGTTTTACATTATCTGCAGTTATTCCTCCGTCAATTTCGATAATTGCATTTGAGTTAGTTTTATCAATCATATCTCTAATGTCACGAACTTTATCTAACTGTGATTCTAGGAATTTTTGTCCACCAAATCCAGGATTGACACTCATTACAAGCACTAAATCCAATTCCTTTATAATATATTTTAAGTTTTCGGGACTTGTAGCCGGATTAAGCGCAACCCCTGCTTTCATGCCAAGTTCTTTGATGCGACTAATGTCTCTTTCTAAGTGCAAAGAAGCCTCCTCGTGAATTGTAAGATAGCTAACTCCAATTTTGCTATAAATCTCAAAATATCTGTTGGGATCTTTTATCATCAAATGTACATCCATATCTATGTCAAACTTGCGTCTAATAGCCTCGAGTATCATAGGACCATAACTGATATTTGGTACAAAAAGTCCATCCATAATATCCATGTGTAAAATGTCTATGCCAGCATTTTTCATCATATTAATATCATCTTCTAAATTAAGAAAATCACAACTAAGCACACTTGGTGCAATTCTTACCATCTTCTCTCCTCCAATTTATTTAATTCATCTTTTAATTGTAGATAGCTCTTATACCTCGATTCTAAAATATTACCATTAACTAATGCCTTTTTTACTCCACAGTTCGGTTCATTTATATGCTCACATGTGTTGAATTTGCAACTATATTTTCTAAATTCTGGAAAATAATCGCTTAATCTTTTTCCTTCGTTTAGAAAATTAAGCTCCAATGATGCAAAGCCAGGAGTATCGATAAGATAAAATCCATCCATATTAAATATTTCAACATGCCTTGTTGTATGTTTGCCCCTTCCAAGACTTTGACTAATTTCACTTGTCTTTTGTATATTTTCATTTTTAATCTGATTTAACAATGTGCTTTTTCCAACTCCACTATTTCCAACGGATAACACTATTTTATCTTTAAAATAATCCACCATATCAGAATAATCATCTTGATTTAAATTTGATAAAAATGTCTTAATCCCAATATTGTCATAGGCTCTAGCCAATTCTATTGCTTTATTTTTATCGAGATCGGCTTTAGTAAAGACAATAACAGGCTCAGTATTGGACATATATGAATAAACTGTCATCTTGTCAGTTAATATTGCATCAAAATCAGGCTCTTTAATAGATGCTACTATTAAAAATATATCAATATTGGCAGCTTGTGGTCTTTCAAAAGTATTCTTTCTTGGAAGCATATCCTTGATTACATAGTCTTCGCCTTCTTTTTCAAATATAACCCTATCACCAACTACAAGCTTTGATCTTGACTTGATCTTTCCAGGACTGTGTAGACGGTATTTATTGCCACTACTTATAGCAATGAATACGCCACCTGCTACTCTACTAATTATCCCTTGCATTAACTATCAGTTGTTGCTTTGCTTGTCCATCAAAATATAATTCTATAATAGAGCCGACCTTTAGACCATTTATGGTTAAAAATTCAACTCCTTTATCAGCTGAATATACATAATCATAAATCAAAGTCTTAACTCCATCTACATCATTATAAATTTGGACATGCGTTTCGGGCTTATCATCAGGGACAGTAAAGGAAATTGCAAAATCGGTCAATTCACTTTGAGCTTCGTTATTTGCATTGTTATCCTTATTTTCATTATTTTCTTGAGTAGCATTATTTTCCGTATTTTCATTATTTTCTTCAGTGTTATTCTCTTCTTCGCCTTCTTTATTCTCTTCTACCTCTTCGGTACCGCTTGATACTGTAAGCGATACAAATGTGCCAGTTGTAAATTCTACTCCCTCTTCATGTGACTGGGCTATTACAACATCTTTTTCCGCTTCTTCTGATTTTTCATAGCTAATTTGACCAACCGCAAGATTGTTTGAGGTGAGTAATGCCTTGGCGTCTTCAATATTTAATCCGACTAGTTTTGGAATTTTAACTAAATTATTTAAAGCATCTGCACCACTAATCGTAAGCACAAGAACAGTATCTTCAGTTATTTCAGTTCCAGCCTTTGGGCTTTGTGCAAGAATTTCATCATTTGGCTTATCGGAATTTTCATCATATTCAAAAGTATATCCAATGCCAAGTTTAGCTACCTCATCGCCTACGTCTTTAAGTTTTTTGCCAACATAATCGCCGATGAATTTACCTGTAGTAGTCACGTCTTCTTTGCCGGACGGTTCATTTACAGTAACATAAATAGTCGACCCTTCCTTAATATCAATTCCCTCTTGTGGTCTTTGAATAATTATTCCATATTCTCTAGTAGTTTCATGAATAGTTCTTTCAACTTCAAGATTGATCTTATATTGAGCAAGTTCAGCCCTTGCATCTTCAACACTCATTCCAACTATATTTGGTGCTTTAATTTCCACTATTTTATTTGCCTCATTGTGATCCTTGATTTTGGTAAATCCAATATATAATCCTGTTGTAATAACAAGGGCAGCAAGTATGCCAAGAACCATCTGCAGTATCCCCTTTGCTCGTCCACTATGCTTTTCGTTATAATTATGATCGTCATCATAATCATCATCGTCATAATCATCGTAATAGTCATCTTCGTCATAATAGTCGTCATCGTCTTCATCATCATAGTCATCTTCAACCCTCTTTTTAGAAAAAATCAGAGGCTTTTTCTTTTTGGGCTTATCCACAGAATTATCATAAGCATCTGCAAGGCTTGGCTTATTCTTTAAAACTTCATCAATCTCTTCTCGCGGAATTATTCTAGTTCTATCTAATTGCTCGTCAATCTCTTCAGAGGAGACAAAGCTACGCTTGTTATTTAGCAATGTCTCGATATCGTGAATTATCTCCCCAACATTTTGATATCTTTCCGTCTGTTTTTTCTGAGTGCATTTTAATATTATATTTTCCATGCTCTCAGAAATTTCTGGATTTATCTCACTAGGTGGAATAATATCCTCTTCAATATGCTTCATAGCCACTGTTACTGGATTTTCGCCAGTAAATGGACGTTTTCCCGTAACCATTTCATAAAGAGTTATACCAAAAGAATATATATCAGTTCTTTGATCGGTAAATGCTCCTCTTGCTTGCTCTGGGCTAAAATAATGCACAGAACCAATTGCATCCATAGTTGTAGTCATGGTGTGGCTTGTAGTCGCCCTTGCAATGCCAAAGTCAGTTACCTTAACAATTCCACTTCCCGTAATCATTATATTATGGGGCTTTATATCTCTATGAATTACACCATTTTTATGAGCCTCTTGAAGAGCTGCTAAAACTTGTGTTGATATTACAAGAGCCTCTTCTTCGCTCAACTTACCCTTCTCACTGATAATATCCTTTAAGGTTTTACCATCGATATATTCCATTATAATATAATAATTCTTCCTGCCATCCTCATCTTCAACATCTCTAAAGTCGTAAATGCCTACTATATTTGGATAATTGAGCTTGGCTGCAGCCAGACATTCGTGCTGGAATTTTTTTACAAATTCTTCATCATCTGCATATTCTTTTTTTAGTTCTTTGATAGCGACAAGCCTATCCAGTATATGGCATTTTGCTTTATATACAGTGGCCATTCCACCGATGCCAACTACATCTAATATCTCATATCTATCTAGTAACATACTTCCTATTTCCATATTACTCTCCTATCTTGGCAAATATGCAGGTAATATTATCCCTGCCGCCTCTTTCTAAGCTAAGTTCCACTAATCTATCGACCGTTTCCTTTTCTTCCATGCCTTTTAATATAATCTCCTCAAGTTCATGATCAAATATATATTTTGTAATTCCGTCTGAACAAAGTAGTACGCTTGAGGTATCCTTTAATTTCATCTTATCGATATCGGCAACCACAATTGAAGATGAGCCAACCGCCCGGGTTATATAGCCAACATATTTACTATCATCCTCGATTTCAATGCCCTTTTTCCTCATCTCTTCCATTATGGTATGATCCGTTGTGATCTGCTTTAATTTTTTATCGCAAATATATATTCTAGAGTCCCCAACATGCGCATAATAAAGATAATTATCATAAATTACAACCATAGAAAAGGTCGTTCCCATGCCACTTAATTTGTCAGAACTCTTGCTTTTTAAATAAATTTTAATATTGATATCTTCAACAAGTCTTTTTATTGCCTTTTTAATATCGGAAGGCTTTGTATTTTTAAATTCAAAATTCCATTCATCGGTGAGTTTAACAGCCATTTGGCTTGCAACCTCTCCAGAATTATGCCCACCCATTCCATCACAAATAAGGAGTAACAACGCTCCGTTTAATTCCTTCGTCAAAAAGGAATCTTCGTTATTCTCCCTTATATTGCCTATTTCAGTCCGAGTATAATATGTCATCATCATCACCCTTAAATTTTCTACGCAATTGACCGCAGGCGCCCTCAATATCCTGCCCCATACTATTTCTAAATGTAGCATTTAGCCCCATTTCATTTAGTTTTTTTGCAAACTCGCGTCCTGCTCCAATCTTGCCACTATTTGAATATTCCTCAATTGGATTAAGCTCTAGTACATTTATATGAGCATGAGTTTTGTTCACAAATTCCTTAAGTCTTTGTGCGTCGATATCTCTATCATTCTCACCACCAATTACCATATATTCAAAACTTGGTCTTCTACCAGTTATATTATAATAGTATTGTGTGGCATTAATCAAGCCCTCTATATTATATTTATCATTTATAGGCATCAACTTTGATCTATCCTCATCACTAGTTCTATGAAGTGAAATCGCTAGTGTAATTGGAAAATCCATATTGGCAAGCACTTTAATCTTATCGCTTATACCACAGGTCGAGACCGTTATTTTTCTCAAACTTTTATTGGCACCTCTTTCATCGCCAATGATATTTAAAAATTTCACGAGATTATCAAAGTTATCAAGCGGCTCTCCCTGCCCCATTATTACGATATTATTGATATATTCTCCAGTTAACTCCTCAACAGCATAAATCTGTCTTAACATCTCTCCCGCTGTGATATTTCTTGCTCTTCCGCCCTTTGTTGATGCACAAAATACACAACCCATTCGGCAACCCACTTGAGATGAAATGCAAATAGACCTTCGTGAATTGTAATCCATAAAGACTGTCTCAATTAAATTGCCATCTTCGAGTTTAAAAAGATATTTAGATGCATTTGAAATTTTACTTTTAACTTGATAGACCATATCTACCGAACTTAATGCAAATTCATTACTAAGTTTTTCCCTTAAATCCTTAGAAAGTGTAGTAATTTCTTCAATGCAAGTCACATGCTCTTTATGAATTGCTCTAAAGATTTGCTCAGCTCGAAATTTAGGCAAATTTTCTTTAATAATTAATTGAGTTAATTCCTCATATATTAAATTGTCTAGTTTTATTACATCTTCTTTAATAGACAAGCGAAGTATCCCTCATTAATTTCATTTGGCAACACCAAAGTCTTATCGACTATTTTTACACTTTCATCAATATATTCACTAACTATATCCTCATTTTCATTTTTTAAAATCGAGCAAGTAGAATATATTATATATCCACCACTGTCCACTTGACTAATGGCATTTTGAAGTATAGCCCTTTGTTTTTTATTTAACTCTGATATCATCTCATAGTTGATCTTATATTTAAGCTCTGGTCGTCTTTTTAGCACTCCCGAACCACTACATGGAACATCGCATATAGCTAAATCATATTTATTTCCATCATTTAATCTTGCATCATTTACTTTTACATCTACATTTTTTAATCCCCATCTAACTATATTCTCTTTTAAAAGCTTTACTCTAGTTTCATTGATATCGCAAGCAGTAATATCTGCATCCACAAAAGTATCCGCCACTAAAAGTGTCTTTCCACCGGGAGCAGCACATAAATCTATAATTGAATCCACTTTTAAAATGTTTTTTAGGAGCTTCCTAATTGAAGATGTTGAATAATCCATTATAGCAAACTCACCTCTTCTAAAATAATCAGCAAGTGCATGATGATCATATTTAGAAAGGATTAAAAAATCCTCAAGCTCTTTATATCCAATTTTGTTGCTTTTAAGACTATTTAGTATACCATCTCTATTTTTTCTAATATAGATATGGACTTTTGACTTTTGAAATGCATTTTCAAGTATTGGAATATATTTTCCTCTATATGATTTTTTTATCATATCAAGTAGTTCTGAGCCAATAGAATATTTAATCTCAAAATCTGAATTATCTATTTCATCTAAGACGACATGATCTCTTTGGCAACTTCTCAATATGCCATTTATAAATCCAGCTGCACCAGTATTTAACATTTTCTTTGCTAGCTCCACTATCTCATTTATTACAGCATAATCTTCACTTTTCATATACAATAACTCATATAATGCCATGTATATTAAGATCTTGGCCTTATCATGGATTTTATCTTCCTTTAGTTTGGAATATTTCATCATAATATGATTTAATGTTAGTTTTCTTTCAATTACACCATAGACAAGCTCAGTAATAAAAGGCCTATTATCCACTTTTTTTTGCAATGCAATATTAGAAAAAGCATCTTCAATTAAAATTCTATATAATAAATCAAAGGCGATCTCGCGATTATTTTTATTTATTTTCTTGCTGCTTTTTCTTTGCAAAACTTCCCTCCAATTTATTTCCTCTTAGAAAATCCTCTACATTCATAATCTTCTTCCCTGGTGCTTGGATCCTTGCTAATTTAACAGAACCGTTCTTAGCGCCTATTTCTATTCCGTTAGTAGTATCAACCTCTCCTATATTTAATTTTAAATTACCCAAGCTAGCGCCAAATAATTTATATCTCTCATCATCCTTAAAGGCATATGCTCCAATATGTGAATCGAGCGAATTAATGTGATTGACAATATCGATTGCATCGTTTTCAAAATCGATTTCACACGACTCTTTTGTTATCTTTTCAGCATAGCTATATTCTTCACCCTGCGGTCTTGGAACAAGCCCATCTTTAATCGCATCTAGCGCGTCTATAACCGTCTTTTTAGATAGATCTAATAGTTTATCATTAAGGCTGTCAAAGGTCTCGCCACAATTGATTTCAAGCTCATGTTTTATATATATATCTCCAGCATCAAGTGATTTAATCATTTTAATATAGCTAATTCCTGTATTTTTGTCGCCGAGTTTAATTGCAGTCTCAATTGGACTCGCCCCTCTTAGATGTGGCAACAAGGACGCGTGAATATTGATGGAGTCAACTTTTGGAATATCTAATATTATTTGAGGCAATATGCAACCATATGCCACAACAAGAAAAAAATCTGCATTATATTTTTTTAATATCTCCGCCTCATCTTCTCCAACCTTGTCATATTCAAGCACGTCGATATCATGCTCTAATGCAAGGCTTTTTACAGGAGTCGAGACTACTTTATTGCCCCTGCCACGCACCTTGTCACTTCTTGTTACAACAGCCACTACCTCATATTTAGAATTAAGCAATGTCGCTAAAATACCAGCGCCAAATTGAGTAGAGCTAAAGAATACGATTTTATCCATTAGAATTATATTTCCTCATCAATTTCTTTATCATTTTCATCATCCCATTCGCCTTCATATAGTTTCATTGTATATAAAATGCCATTGGTGTGATCGATTTCATGGCAGCATATACGAGCTTCAAAGCCCTCAATTTCTTTTTCTAATTCATTGCCATCTACATCCACATATTTTAGCTTGATCTTCTCTGGCCTTTCTACTGGACCATACTCACCTGGAACGCTTAAACAGCCCTCGTTCATAATTGAACTTCCACATTCATGAACGATAGTCGGATTTAAATATACTTTTATTTCACCATCAGCCTCGGGTTGGACAACTATAACTCTTTTAAGCACGCCAACTTGCACTGCTGAGAGACCAACGCCATTTTCCTTTATCAATGTCTCCTTCATATCCTCAATAAGCGATAATAACTTTTCATCAATATTTTTTATATCCTTAGATTTTTTATATAGTATTGGATCTCCAATAGTCCTAACTTTTCTTAATGCCATATATCCTCCTACATCATAGAGATTGGATCGACGCTTACATTTAGCTCCTTCGATTCAAATCTCTTTAAAAATAATATTATATTTTCACATTCACTATCCAATGCTTTAATTACAAATTGCCATCTAAATTCATTCTTTATCTTAGAAATGGGCGATGGATTGGGATATAATACTATCGATTTCATTTTATTCTCAAGCATATATTCTTGCAGCTTGTCATGAACTTCGATTAAATCCCTAGACGCCACAATATTCTCCTTGTTTTTTATTTGAACTAGGATCATTTTAGAAAATGGCGGATAGATAAATTCACGTCTAATTCTTAATTCACGTTTGAAAAAATCCTCATAATTGCCATCGACGCTAAATTGTATCGCATAGTGTTGGGGTTGATAAGTCTGTAGTATTACACGACCCGCATCATTTCCTCTACCCGATCTACCTGCAACTTGTCTAATGATGGAATAAGTCCATTCAGTTGAGCGGAAATCTGGAAGTTTTAATGTCATATCCGCAGCTAGTATTCCAACGAGAGTAACGTCTTTAAAATCCAAACCCTTTGCTATCATCTGCGTGCCGATTAATATATCTATATCTCCATCATTCATACTCTTCCATATTTTATAGTGTGAATTTCGCTTTGAGGTAGTGTCCCTATCCATGCGTGCAATTCTCGCCATTGGAAATAATTTTCTTGTAATTAATTCAACTTGCTCGGTGCCAATACCAAAGTCTTTTATTTTAGTTGAACCACATATTGGACATTTTTGCGGTATCATCTTGGTTCGTCCGCAATAATGACATATAAGCCTGCCCTCTTGCCTATGATAAGTCATGCTTACATCACAATCTTCGCATTTAATTGATTCTCCACAAGTTCTACAAGAAATAAATCCAGAAAATCCACGCCTATTTAAAAATATCATGGATTGTTTGCCATCTTCTAAATTTTTTCTAATTGCCTCGTAAAGTGGAAGAGAAAATATCGACGTATTGCCATTTTTTAGTTCATTGGCCATATCGACCACCTCAATCTTTGGCAAAGGCATCATATTTGCCCTTTCCTTCAACTCATATAACTTATATTCTCCAATCTCGGCTTTATAATAGCTGTCTATTGAAGGCGTTGCTGAACCAAGCAGCATCATTGCATCCGTTTGATCAGCGCGAAAACTTGCAATATCCACAGTTCTGTATTTTGGAGTCTTACTCGATACATAAGAGTTATCATGCTCCTCATCGATTATTATTATTCCCAAGTCCTTTACAGGAGAAAATATCGCTGATCTAGCTCCAACTACGATCTTCACCTCGCCATCTTTTATCTTAGTCCACTCATTATATCTTTCCTTCATAGTAAGCCTTGAGTGAATAATAGCAATCTCTTCTTCAAAACGCCCCTTGAATCTCTGTACTGTCTGCGGAGTAAGACCAATTTCAGGCACTAATATTATGGCGGATTTTCCCATCTTTAATATCTCTTCTACTATTTGTAGATAGACCTCAGTCTTTCCAGATCCAGTTATTCCGTTTAATAAAAATTTGTTATTTTTACCACTTTTATAATCACTAAGGATGCCATCTTTAACTTTTTTTTGCTCAGTATTCAATTCATGTTTATTATAGATATCTTTTTTTTGTATTTCATGATCTACTTTTATCGTCTTAATCTCTACTAGACCTTTTTTAATAAGAGTGTCAATTGGGCTGTTGCTGATATTTAGCTTGATCATTATTTCTTTTTTGGTAAATTGACCCGATTTTATTAGATTATATGCATCCAGTTGTTTTTTAGTCAATATATCATCTCTATTAACAGCAACTAATATATCCTTGGTAAAGGTCTTTGGTTCGCTTGTGCTATAAATATATTTAAATTTACCATCCTTAATCGACTCTTTTATATATTCTCTGCTATAATCATTCTCATTTAATCTTACTCCACTATTAGCATCGACCAAAATTCTTTTGATTTGACCAAGGCTTGCCGGTGGTAAAAATAGCTTTATAGCCTCAATTTTATTGCTAAAAGTCGATTTTGCAATATAATCAGCTATCTCAAGCTCTTCCACACCAATAAGAGGCTCAATATCGACCAATTCTTTTATCTCTTTTAATTTTGATCTATCCTCTTCGTTTAAATCGTCTGTGGAGCTAATATCCGTCACTATCGCAAAAACAGTAGAATCACCCCTACCAAAGGGAACTATTACACGCGAGCCGACTTCAACCTCCATATTACTTGGAATTATATAAGAAAATTCTCTATTTAATTCATCGATGTTCCTATTTATAAGAACATGTGCAATCATAGAGCCTCCTTCACATAATCAATCAAAGTCTTTGCAATCTCCCTTTTACTTGCACGAGCAATCTCCATCTGGAATCCATTTTTATCAATCAATATCCCCGAATTATAATCGCTACCAAAAGTACCGTCCTCGCCTTTGATATTGTTGACAAAAATAAAATCCATATCCTTGTCGGCTATCTTTTTCTTTGCATTTTCAATTAGATTTTCACTCTCTGCAGCAAAGCCAAATACCTTTAAATCACCTTTAATCTCCTTGATCGATTTTAAGATATCGGGAGTTCTAGTCATCTTAAGTTCAAGTTCATCGGCCTTTTTTATCTTTTCTTCATTATAGCTAGAAAATTCATAGTCAAGTGGGGCAGCATTCATAAATAAAATATCAGCTCCAAGATTATCTTTGACAGCTTCAAGCATATCCATGGTAGTATCGACCCTTATATATCTATAATAATCCTCTTTTGGAATTATATGACTAATATAAATCACATCCGCTCCACGACTTTTAAGCACACTTGCTATTGCCTCACCCATCTTTCCACTTGAACGATTGGTGAATATCCTTACAGGATCAAGCTTGCTAATAGTTGGACCCGCTGTTACGATAATCTTTTTGCCAGCAAAATCACATTCTTTTGACAATTTATCTTGAACTAATTTAATAATTTCAACTGGTTCTGGCAGCCTTCCAATGCCAGTCGTCTTGCAAGCAAGTACCCCACTTGCAGGCTCAATTATATTATATCCTTTTGATTTTAAATAAGCTATATTCTCCATATTGGTCTCATTTAAATACATATTGCTATTCATTGCAGGAGCAATAAAAACGGGGTTAATACATGCAGAAATAGCATCCAAAAGTAAGTCATCGGCTATTCCAGCTCTTAGCTTTGCAATAAAATTCTTAGTTGCTGGAGCAATTATCGCAAAATCAGCACCTGCAAGATCAATGTGAGAAATTTTATTATTATAATTATCAAAGGCATCGATATATACATGCCTTCCTGTAATGCTATTAAAAGAAAGTGGCGTGACAAAATTAAGTGCATTTTCGCTTAATACAGCATCGACCAATGCACCAGCTTTAGTTAATCTACTTGCAAGTTCAATTGCCTTATATGCGGCAATACCACCAGTAACTCCAAGAAGCACGCGCTTATCTTTTAAAATATCATCCATTATTCAGCTTCCTTATATTCTAATTTGCCAGCCTCTGCCTCTCTTAATGCAATTGTAATTGGATTTTCTTCATCAATATCTACTTTAATTGCTGACCCTTGAACGATTTGTCTGGCACGCTTTGCAACTACCATTACCAAAGTATATCTGCTAACATTTTCTCCTAAAATCTTTTCACTTGGATTATACATCTACTCACCTATCACTTTCTCTTTAATATATTTAAATCTTTTCACTCTATGCTTTTCGGCTTCTATTATCGACTCTACATCTTTAACAGCTTGCTCGACTGTGTCATTAACTACAAAATAATCATATTCTTCAACAAAATCTAGCTCACGAAATGCATTTTTATATCTAATCTCGATTGAATGCTCTGTCTCTGTCGCTCTACCAACTATTCTCTTTTTTAATTCATCCATATTTGGAGGAAGCAAAAATATAAATATAGCATCACTATATACTTTTTTTATTTGAAGAGCTCCTTGTACATCTATTTCGAGAATCACAATCTCTCCTTCTTCCACCTTGTCCATTGCAAATTTCTTTGGAGTGCCGTACATATTTTCATGTACATGGGCATATTCGAGCATCTCTCCATTGTCAATCATCTCTTGAAATTTTTCTTCACTTACAAAAAAATAATTTTCGCCATCGACCTCGCCTGGCCTTTTTTTCCTCGTTGTCGCCGACACAGAGGAAACCACTCCTTTATTCTTTTTTAATAATGCATCACAAACCGTGCCCTTTCCCGCACCCGACGGCCCTGAAAGGACAAGTAAAAAACCTCTACTCATATTATTCCACCACCTATTCATAAATACTCCTTCATGCATCTTTAACTATATTCTATCCAATTTCATTCGGATAATCAATGTTTAATTAAGAAAACTTAACAAATTGCATAACAAACTATGTTATAATATATTTGAGGTGAATAATGTCATTAAATGGACCAAGTATAAGATTACTTGTAAATGAACTAAATAATAAATTGCACGATGGTAGAGTCGATAAAATCTATCAAGAAAATAAAGATGTATATATGTTAATTAGAGCTAGCGGAAAAAATCAAATATTGTATTTTTCTTTTTCAGCAGACTCCCCCGCACTATATATAACAGATAATAAACTCGATAGTCCCAAAGAGCCACCGATGTTTTGTATGCTTTTAAGAAAATATCTTATTGGCTCAAAATTAAATTCAATTAAACAAATTGGACTCGATCGCATAATTTCACTTGAATTTACAACATCAAGTGAAATTTACGATATAAAAAATATAGAAATTAGATTCGAGCTTATGGGAAAATACTCCAATTTAATATTGATTAATAAAGATAGTGGAGAAATAATCGATTCTTTAATAAGAGTATATCCCGATATGAGTTCTGTTCGTCTAGTCTTGCCAAAAGAACAGTATATTGAGCCACCGAGAAATGGCATATGTCCACTTGATAATAATATAAATAATGTATTAAATATTCTTGAAGAAAATGAACTTCAAAGCCTAAAGCAAGCTATTTATAAAAATATAGAAGGCTTTAACCCCGATATTGCATCGATTATATTATATAATGCCAATATCGAATATAATCGTAATTACAATTCACTTGATGATAATGAAAAAAATAGTCTAATAAATTCGATAAAAGATATATTTAATAAAATCATTGATTACAAGCTCGATTCATATATATATTATAGAGATGGCAAAGCGAAGATAATATCTGCATTTAACTTAGATCCAATTTATCATAAAGGAAAGCACTATGAAAATATGAATTTTGCCGTACGTGAATTTTTTGAAAGCAAAGGAACAGCGAAAATACTCGACTCTAGGATCTATGAATTAAGACATAAAATCAACAATAAAATAGCAAATCTAGAAAAAACTCTCGCCATACAGCAAGAAGACTTAATAAAATCTCGCGACCGTGAACATATAAAAATTAAAGCCGATCTACTTGCAGCCAATATCTATAAAATCAATCGTGGAGACACAAGTATAGTCGTCAATAATTTCTATAGTGAAAATAACGAAGAAGTAAAAATTCCACTAGATGAAAAACTATCTCCCAAGCAAAATGTCGAACACTATTATGCTAGATATAATAAATTAAAATCCCGCGAACATGCACTAGAAAAACGCTTGCCCAAGACCAAAAATGAAATCTATTATTTAAAATCGGTAATAATCAATCTCGAGCAAGCAACAACCACGGAAGAAATCAACTCCATTAAAAATGAATTGATTTCATCGGGATTTTTAAAAGAGCAAAATTCCAATAAAATCAGAAATCCCAAGCTCGAATGGCGTGAATATATCTCCCCAAGTGGAATAAAAATACTCGCCGGTAGAAATAATATTCAAAATGATCAACTAAGCTTTAAAATTGCTCACAAAGACGACCTCTGGTTTCATCTAAGAAATGAGCCTGGAAGCCATGTCATTCTTACCAGTCATGATAGCGAATATACTGAAGATGATATCACCTATGCAGCAAGCATAGCTGCAACTCTTTCCAACAAAACCACCAAGTGCGATGTCGACTATACAATAGTAAAAAATGTAAAAAAAATCCCTGGCGCCAAGCCGGGACTTGTAAATTATTATAATTTTAAAACAATCACTGTCGAACCAATTAAACTCGATAAATAGCAATAAATAATATGTAAGCCACATTTATAAATATGTGGCTTTTTAATTGATTCTAGCATTTTTATTATGTAAGAGGGCAATTGCCCTCTTTAATATCCAATTATCTTGGATAGCGTTGAAACTTGATTTCGTTTATATTATATCTTAAATCCTTATCAAGTTTGTTGTTGTAGTCGCCATTTGAATCAAGGCTGTTGATCCATTCGCTCATTCCTCTTTC
>JALEOH010000003.1 GCA_022766605.1 Ezakiella sp. | reverse complement strand
AAAAAATGTGATTAATATTTATATAATAATCACATGCCATTATTTATATATCTTTTATATCTTCTAGAGTTAGTCTGCCGAGTTTTCCACTTCTTAAATCTTGTAAGAGTATTTCCCCTGCCCTTGTATAATCGATTTCTCTTCCCTTTAAAATTGCACCACGTCTAATTGCTATCGCTTCTAAAATCGAGACTCTATCACTATCTTCATCAATATCATATCTTTTGTTTAGTACGCCAGGATATAATTCCTTTAATATATCAATTAATAGTATTGCAAGCTCTGATGGGTCGTCACTTGCTTCCATGGAGTTTAATAATTTGAGATTTAATATTCCTCTTTCGTCACGCCTTGATGGCATTAATAAGCCTGGAGTATCTAGTATCATATAGTCCTTATCCACCCCTACCCACTGCAAATTTTTAGTTATTCCAGGGGTATTTCCAACTTTTGCTGATCTCTTGCCTTTAATTGCATTTAAAAAAGTCGATTTGCCGACATTTGGCATTCCCACCACCATTATCTTTAGCATCATATCCTCTACTTTTTTATTCTTTAAGATATTTTCCTTGGCAAAATTGATCTCTTTAAATATTCGATTGATATCGGATCTCTTACTCATATTGACATCTATCGTCTTTGATTTATTATTAAAATAAGCCAGAAATTCCTTTGTTTTATTAGGATCGGCAAGATCGCTTTTGCTCATTAAGAGAAGATGCGCTTTATTATCTGTTAATTCATCGAATAGTGGATTTTTAGTGGAAAGTGGAATTCTAGCATCAATAATTTCAACTATCATATCTACTAGTTTAACCTTCTCTCTCATCTCATCTATTGATTTTTTCATATGTCCGGGATACCAGCTCATTTTACCTCCTTAAAATTAAGTAAAAAATAAAGGGTGCTAGCCCTTTATTAAAATTTAACTTCTTTAACTTTAGCTGCCTTACCTTGACGTCCTCTTAGATAATACAACTTTGCACGACGAACATGTCCACGTCTTGAAACTTCGATTTTTTCAATTCTTGGTGAATGTACTGGGAAAGTTCTTTCCACACCAACGCCATAAGAAAGTCTTCTTACGGTAAAAGTCTCTTGAACTTGACCACCTTGACGTTTAATAACAGTTCCTTCATAGACTTGGATTCTTTCTCTTGTACCTTCTACTACCTTGTAGTGTACGCGTACAGTATCTCCAACTCTAAAATCAGGAATGTCATTTTTCAATTGCTCTTGATTTAATGCATCTATTACGTTCATTCTTCTTCCTCCTTTCGGTCTAAAATCTTTTTAATATCTTTATTGTCATTCTCTTTAATATACTTTTCGTATAGATCAGGTCTTTTATTTTTAGTTAATTCCAATGATTTTCTTAGATTATACAATCTAATCTTTTCATGATCACCCGATAATAATATATCTGGCACTTTTAATCCTCTAAAATCATATGGCCTTGTATATTGCGGATGCTCCAATAGTCCACTATAGAATGATTCCTCTTCATATGATATATTTGAAGCGAGCACTCCGGGTAGTAAGCGTGATATTCCATCTACTATAATCATAAATGGTATCTCTCCACCCGAGACTACATAGTCTCCAATCGATATTTCAAGGTCCACATACTCTTCCACTATTCTATAATCGATACCTTCGTAATGTCCACAAATAAAAGTTAGATTCTCCTCTTCTTTGAGTTCATTTAAAAGCTCTTGGTCAAGGCTTCTTCCTGCGGGCGATAGATATATCACCTTACCCTTATTTTTTAGCGAATCGAGTGCATCGACTATTGGCTCACAAGTCATTAACATTCCCGTACCACCGCCATATGGATAGTCATCAGTACGCCTATTAGGATCTTTGGAATAATCTCTTAAATTAACTATATTTAACTCTACCTTGTTATCGTCAACGGCTCTTTTAATCATCGAGTAATCTCTTATCGATGAAATGAACTCAGGAAATGTAGTTAGACAATTTATAACCATGGTATTAAACCCTCGATAGTCTTTAAATAGATCTTTTTTTCTACTAGATCAATGTCGACTATAAATTCACTTATAAATGGGATCATCGCTGTCTCATCACTATTTTTTATAAGCAATATATCCTGCGCATGACCTTTTATTATATCTTCTACAACTCCTACTGCCTTATTGTTTGCAATTGCTGTTAAACCAATCAACTCAGAGTGATAGTATTCATTATCCTCTTTTTTAAATTTAAAATCGCTATCGATATAAATTGCTAGTCCAACTAGTTTTTCTGATTTAGCAATCGAATCGACGCCATCTAATATTAGAAAACAGGAATTCTTTTTGATCTTGACTTCTTTTACTTTAAAAGCTTCAATATTGCCAAAAATATATAGCTCGTCAATTTCTCTAAATTGTTCAATAGAATCAAGATAGCTTTCAATTTTTACGGCACCTTTAAGTCCATATGTCGACGATATCTTGCCGATTTGTCTTAAATCGTGCAAATTAGTCTTCTATCTCCAAGCGAATCATCTTCTTGGAATCAAGTTGACTTGCTCGCAAAATAGTTCTAATGCTATTTGCGATCTTTCCACGTCTTCCAATAATTCTGCCCATATCGTCCTCGGCGGCCTTTAGTGTAAGAATAAGGCTTCCACCCTTTTCTTCAGCACTGACCTCGACAGCATCTTTGTCATTTACGAGATTTTTGACGATATATTCCAATAATTCCTTTTCTCTCATATTATTCCTCTACATTCTCTACTGCTTCAGTCTCTACCTCTTCTACAGCTTCGGTCTTAGCCTCTTTGCTATAGATATTGTATTCCTTTAGAAGATAATTTACGGTATCAGTAGGCTTTGCACCAACTCCAATCCAATATTGAACTCTTTCTGGATCGATTTTGCAGCTCTTTGGTACGCTTAGTGGATTGTAAAAGCCTATTTCTTCGATAAATCTACCATTTCTCGGCGCTCTTGAATCTGCTACAATTACACGATAATATGGATTCTTCTTTGATCCCATTCTTCTTAATCTAATCTTTACTGCCAACTCATTCACCTCCTTTACTTGAAAAAGGGTAGTCCCCTTTTCCCTTTTGATTTAGTTGACATTTGGTTGAATTTCTTCATCATCTTCTTAGTATCTTTAAATTGCTTAATTAGCCTAGATACATCTGTCACTTGCGTGCCCGAACCTTTAGCAATCCTGTTTTTGCGAGATGCATCTATTATATCAGGATTGGCCCTTTCGGACTTTGTCATGGATTTTATCATCGCCTCGATACGAACCATCTGTTTCTCATCGACCTCGATGTTTTTTAAAGCTTTGTTGGAACCAAGCCCAGGAATCATTCCCAAAAGCTCATTTAACGGCCCCATCTTTTTGACTTGTTCCATCTGATCGAGGAAATCGTCAAAAGTAAAGCTCATCTCCCTCATCTTTTGCTCTAGCTCTTTCGCCTTCTTTTCGTCAAATGCTGCCTCAGCCTTTTCAATTAAGCTAAGAACATCTCCCATCCCAAGGATTCTACCAGCAAGCCTATCCGGTTTAAAAGACTCAATTTTATCGAGTTTTTCACCAGTTGTAATGAATTTAATCGGCTTATCTACAACCGATCTAATACTTAATGCAGCACCACCTCTTGCATCGCCGTCGAGTTTTGTTAAAACAACTCCCGTTAATTCAAGCTCTTCATTAAAAGTCTTACCGACATTAACTGCATCTTGACCAGTCATAGCGTCTATTACCAACAGAGTTTCACTTACTTCAACAGTGTCTTTAATCTTTTTAAGCTCATCCATAAGCTCGCTGTCTATATGAAGACGACCAGCCGTATCAATTAAAATTACATCGTGATTTTCACGCTTAGCAAAATTCAGTGCTTCAAGTGCGGTCTTAGCAGGCTCTTGTGTTCCTCTTTCAAATACAGGCACTCCAACTTTCTCGCCTACAACTTGCAATTGCTTAATTGCGGCTGGTCTATAAATATCTACTCCAACTAGCATAGGATTCTTTCCTTCGCGCTTTAAAAGCCCTGCAAGCTTTGCAGAGGTAGTAGTCTTACCTGCACCTTGAAGTCCGCACATCATTATTATGGTTGGCTTTCTTGAAAAATCAATCTTTTCTTCCTTGCCCCCCATTATATTGGTCAGCTCTTCGTTGACGATTTTAACGACCTGTTGAGCTGGTGTAAGGCTTTCCATAACTTCCTTACCTATTGCTCTTTCTTTAACTACCTTTACAAAGTCTTTAACCACCTTGAAATTGACATCTGCCTCGAGCAATGCCATCTTAACTTCACGCATTACAAGGTCGACGTCTTTTTCATTTAGTTTACCTTTGCCAGTAATCTTAGCAAGAGCTTGTTGAATTTTATCGCCTAAACTTTCAAACATTATCTTTCAATACTCTCCAAATCGCTTATTAGAGCAAATAGCTCATTCTTTACATCATCTGGGCAATCGTTTCTTTTTATAGCTTTATTGTAAAAAGTCTGAAAATCTTCTTTCCAATTCTCCATCTTATAATAATTGCTAACCATTTTTAAATCGCTCTCTGCCTTTTCAAGCCTTTTGTTGCTCGCCTTAATAAGTAGACTAACGGCCTGTCTTGTAGTACCTGTCTCTTCAGCGATCTCTTCCATGGTAAAGTCGTCATTATAATATAGATCGTAAGCTTCTCTTTGCTTTTCAGTTAAAAGTGATTTATAAAAATCATATAATACACTTGCCTCAAAATGATGTTTCATATAACCTTCCTGTCAATAAATTTCATTAACAACGATATTTTATCATTTAAAAAATCTTTTGTCAAGCCTTTTTCTATAAAAAATTATTTTTCATCAAAAATTGCATCTACGAATAGTTCTGGATTAAATGGCTGCAAGTCATACAAGCTTTCGCCAACTCCAATTACCTTTACCGGAATGCCTTCCTCATATTGAAGGGGAATTATAACTCCGCCCTTTGCAGTTCCATCAAGCTTGGTTAATGCAACTCCAGTTACATCAGCGGATCCTTTAAATTCATTGAGTTGCAGTATGGCATTTTGACCTGTAGTTGCATCAAGTACCATTAAAACTTCAATAGTCGCATTTGGCATCTTCTTGTCAATAGTTCGCTTGATCTTTGCAAGCTCATTCATAAGATTGACCTTGTTATGCAGTCTTCCTGCTGTGTCTATAATAGTGATGTCAATATTATTCTTTAACGAATATTCAAGTCCATCATAAACAACACTTGCAGGATCAGCTCCTTCCTTTTGGCTAATTAGCTTTACATCTGCCCTATTTGCCCATATTTCCAATTGCTCAATTGCTGCTGCTCTAAAAGTATCAGCTGCGATTAAAGCTACCGATTTACCCGCTTCCTTAAAATGATTAGCAAGTTTTCCTGCCGTTGTAGTTTTTCCTACTCCATTTACGCCAACCATCATCAAAATAGCTGGGCTTGGCTCAAGCACAAGGTCGTTATTCTTGACATTTTTATTTAAGACCTCAACCATAATCTCTTTAAGGGCATTTCTTGCACTTGTAGTATCCCTTATATCTTTATCGACAAGCCTTTCCCTTAATAAATCTATTATGGTCATAGTGGTCTTTGCACCAATATCGCTCATCACAAGCACTTCTTCCAATTCATCATAAAAATCATCGTCGATTTCATTTCCCTCAAAAATCGAATTTATCTGATAGACAAAATTCTTTCTGGTTTTATTTAAGCCAGAAAAGAGTCTTTTAAACATTCCCTCTTCTCTTTGCTCTTCTGCTAACTCTGATTCAGTATTTTTTATATTATCATTGCTATTTAAATCTGCTTTTGCGTCTGATCTTATTTCATCAACTTTATCATCTTTAGTAGCTATATCTAATTCATCTTCAGTTATAACTTCTTCTTTAATTGAAATATCTTCAATTACTTCCTTTTCAGGCTTCTTTTTCTTTTTAAACCATTCAAACATCTATTCCTCCTTATAATCTTCAAATCTCATACTTATTATTTCACTGATTCCCTTTTCCTTCATATGGACACCATAAATTGTTTCAGCGACATATAGCGTTGTCTTTCTGTGAGTTATAATTAAAAATTGCGAATTCTTTGACAATTCCTTTAGGAATTTGGTATATCTAACTATATTTGCATCATCAAGTGCGGCATCTATTTCATCTAATATGCAAAACGGACTTGGCTTTAATTCAAGTATTGCAAATAATAATGCCATTGCAGTTAATGTCTTCTCTCCTCCAGATAACAAACTTAAAGATTGCAATTTCTTTCCAGGTGGGCGGGCTACTATAGATATGCCGGAGTTTAGTGGGTCACTTTCATTTACAAGCGACACTCTTGCATCTCCGCCATTAAACAGCCTTTTAAAAACTCTCTCAAAATTTTCTTGAATCTTAACAAAGTTTTCTCTAAATTGAACCTTCATCTCGCGATTGACTTCAGCAATAACTGAATTTAAATCCGATATTGAGCGTTCTATATCTGAAATTTGCCTTTGATAGAAGCTCTTTCTCTCAACTATATCCTTGAATTCATTTATGGCATTTAAGTTGACATTGCCCAGTGATTCAATTTCTGAATCGAGAGATCTAAGCCTTTCTCTCTTTTTTAAGATATTTTTATTATCTCTCGGTTCTTTAATAAACTCTTCATAATTTAAGGATAGATTTTCCAGCTCAACTATTATATTATTTCGATTTTCCTCGATTCGCGCAAGTTTAATCTTGTTTAGATTAATTCTATTTTCTATATTTCTTATATCGCTATTGATATTTGAAATTTTAATATTGATTCCGTCAATCGAGAGTTTTACTTGCTGTCTATTATTTTGTATAGATATAATCGCATCGTCATCCCTATGCTCGAGAGACTCTATATCAGCTAGCTTATTAAAAATCTCTTTTAGCTCTATTTCAATTTTATCTTTGTCAATTTTTTTTTGCTCCATCTCTTTAATTGCTTCACTGTTTTTATTTTCCAAATCTACTAGCTTTTCATTTTCATTTTTAATATAGAGTTTGATTTTTTCTATATTGAGATTTCTATCAAGCATTTCACGATTCTTTAAATCAAGTTCATTATAAATACTCTTCTTGCTTTCAAGAAGATCATAAAGTGGATTTAGATCCTCTATTTCTTCTTCGACGATTTCTGGAATAATAATTTCTTCTAATGTAAGTTCTAGCTCTGATGATTTTGCCTTTTTATTATTGATATCATTATTTAAGCTAAATAAATTATTATTGACTGCGTTGACATTATTTGACAAATCCTGAATTTCACTATCTAATGATGAAATCTTTAATTTGATTTTATCCAATAAATCAGCTTTTTTTAATATATCCTCATTCAATTTCTCTTTTTTCTTATCAATATCATGTATTGAATTTTCTAAATTTATTTTTTTGTCATTTAAGTCCTTAAGTCTTGATTTAATAGTAAGCGGTGTTTCCTTTTCTCTTTGGTATTTGCCACCAGTAATCGAACCACTGTTATTTACTACTTCTCCATTTAAAGTTACGATTTGACGAAAATCCTTTTGATATTTAATCGCAATCTTCAGATCCTCTGCAATTACAATCTCCCCAAGTAAGCCCATTATTATCTCATAATAAGGCTCCTCTGCTTTAATGAAATCTATTGCATGCCCCAATATTCCCTGAGGATAATTTCTTTTTTGAGGAACAATTTTAGTAGATCTGTCGAGTGGCAAAAAAGTTGCCCTTCCCGATTTAGTTTTATTTAGACTATCTACCATACTTTTTGCAGTATTGGCATCTTTGCAAAAGATAAATTGCAATTTAGATCCCATGGCGGTCTCGATGGCCTTTACAAATTTAGATTGAACTTCCATCTTGCTTACTACAGTTCCATAATAGCCATCTTCTATGCTATATTCTTTTTCAAGATATTTTATCGGGCTAAATAAAAGCTCATTGCTAGATAATATATTTTTATTAAAATTAATACTTAGCTCGATCCTCGAAAACTCTTCATTTAAATTATTGTATCTTTCTGCAAGCTGATCATATTTGGATTTAGTTTGATTAAATTCCTCCAAACTAGCATTGTGTTCTTTTATAATGCTATTTTTTTCTTCTTCGGCTTTTATTAGTTTAATTTTATCAGAGTCTAATTCGATTTTTATCCTATCTAAATTATCTTCTAGTGATTTAATTTCAGCATTAACTTTTTCAAATTCATTAGTATAGAAAATCTTTTTAGTATTTTGAAGCTCCATCTCTTTTAGCAATGCTTGACGCTTTAAATTGTAATTAATCGATTGATTTCTCTTGTCCTCAATCTCTTTTTCAATATTTGATATTTCCAATCTCAATTCATCCAGCTCATTTATTTCATTTTGATCAGCTGGATTAAAACTATTTAAGTCGGAATTATATTGCTGAAGCCTTAGGATTATTGCCTCTTTTTCTAAGACGTTGTTTTCAATATTTTTTGACAAAATCCCTATTTCATCTACAATTCTATTTTTTCTTTCTTCTAATAGACGATAATCCGTCTTTACTTCACCAAATTTTCTAGTTGATTCTAATTTTTTATTATTATATTCCTCCAATTCACTATTGATCTTATCCAATTGCTCTTCTTCTAACTTTTTTTCTTTAGTTAAGTCATTTATCTCAATTGATAGTTTCTCCAATTCCTCTTCAGAAATTTTATTTTCGTTAAGAATTCCTTCTTCTTCATTTTTATTTTTCAAAATATTAAAATGCAGTAGGTCTTTATTGATTTCATTTTTTTCGATTATTATCTCATTATATCTTTCAGTTTTTTTGCTCTCATCTTCCAAATAAGTATATTGGGAATTTATCTCGCTAAAAATATCACTTAAACGATCAAGATCTTCATTCGACCTCTCAATCTTTCTAAGTGCCTCTTCCTTACGATATTTATATTTGGATATCCCTGATGCCTCTTCAAATATATATCTACGATCCTCAGGCTTATTGGATAATATGCTATCGATTTGACCTTGTCCAATTAACGAATAGCCATCTCTTCCAATTCCCGTATCCATGAATAATTCACGCACATCGCGCAGCCTTACTTTATTTTTATTGATATAAAACTCGCTCATGCCATCTCTAAACATCCGCCTGGTAACGACTACCTCGTCATATGGTAGTTCGTTGATCTTGCATTCAGCAAATGTAATGGATACTTCGCAAAAACTAACTGGCTTATAGTTTTCAGTTCCAGTAAATATAACATCTTCCATCTTATTTCCACGAAGATTTTTTATACTAGACTCTCCAAGCACCCAACGAATTGCATCTGAAATATTACTCTTACCACTTCCATTAGGGCCAACTATTGCAGTAATTCCCTTTGGAAATTTTAAAATAGTATTATTTAAAAAACTTTTAAATCCTCTAATTTGTAATTCTTTTAGTAACATCTTCCCTCATAAAAGAAAAACCCAGACTAAATCTGGATTTTATTATTGATTCTGTGCTGTTTTGACAAAATCCAAGCAATCACCAATAGTAGTGATTGAGTCCATATCAGCATCATCAGCTTCTAAACCAAGTTCCACTTCCATTGCCATGACTAGTTCAACTAAATCAAGCGAATCCGCATTCAAATCGTCTTTAAACGAAGTATCACTTGTCAATTTTTCAACAGGAGTATTGAATTGATCGCTTATTAGTTGAAGCACCTTTTTCTCAAGATTGTCCATATTAAGCCTCCTTTGCAAAAATATTAGTTATCGATTCAATCATACCAGACTCATGCGCATCTCTTGCAGCTAAGATCGAGTTATAAAAAGCACACTCATCCGAGCTTCCATGAGCTTTGATAACGACCTTTTTAAGACCGAGTAGTGGCACTCCGCCATATTGATTGGAATCGAGAACCGAAAAATTTCTTTTAAAGCTTTTCTTTAAAACCAGCATTGCTATTTTATTGAAGAAATTCTCCATTGCTGATTTTTTTATTAGATGATTGATAAATATAAACTCACCCTCTAGGCATTTTAAGATTAAATTGCCCGAAAAGCCATCCGTAACTATTATATCAGATTGTCCGTCAAAAATATACCTTCCTTCTAAATTTCCTTTAAAATTTAGATTGGAATTTTTGAGCAGCTGATACGCCTCCTTAGTTAGACTGCTTCCCTTCTCCTCTTCAATACCATTATTAATAAGCATAACAGAAGGATTTTCAATTCCCTTAGCACTCTTAACATAGTTACTTGCTAGAACCGCAAATTCATATAGCATATCCGGTGTGCATTCGACATTAGCACCAGCATCTAGCAAATAGCTCAATTTACCATTTACATTAGGGATGGGAATAGTTAGAGCAGATCTCTTAACTCCAGGGATTCTACCGACAATAAGCGTTCCACCAGCTAATACTGCTCCTGTGGAACCTCCCGAGACAAATGCATCAAATTCACCATTTTTTAGTGCATATAATCCCTTGGTAATTGTGGAGTCCTTATATTTTCTAATCGCAAATGCAGGATTTTTTTCCTCGGTTGAGATTTCCTCAGTTGCAAGCATAAATTTACATCCACTCATATTTACTTGATCTCTTATGGACTCTTTACCAATTATGGTTATATCCATGCCCTCCTTGACAGCTCGTTTGCCAGCTGCAATTACAACCTCGGGACCTTTGTCCAATCCATTAGCGTCTAATATATACTTCATATTACCTCACAAAAATATAGGGATGGCACAAGACGTCCATCCCTCAAAATTAGTCTTCTACTTGAATAACTTCTCTCTTATTATAGTATCCACAATGTGGACAAACTCTGTGCGGTCTCTTAGGTTCGCCGCATTCAGGGCAGGCAATAACGGTAACTCTTGGAAGAGTATATGATGATGCTCTTCTCTTTGCTGTTCTAGCCTTACCAGTTTTTCTCTTGGGTACTGCCATTTATTTACACCTCCATTATATTATGGGAAAATCCCAATTAATTTATTTTAGCAAATCCGACTAAAAAAGTCAAATTACTTAGTAAGCCTTTCAGTGTCTCTTGCAATCATAAGTTCCTCATTGGTAGGAATTACCATTGCAACGACCTTTGAATCCTCTGTAGAGATAATGGTTTCTTCACCTCTTACATTATTTTTATCTTCATCTACCTTGATTCCTAAAAATTCAAGCTTAGATAGTATTTCAGATCTCATAGATGCGGAATTTTCTCCAACTCCAGCAGTAAATACTATAACATCTACGCCATTCATTAAAGTAGCATAGCTGCCGATGTATTTTCTTACGCGATTAGCAAATTGAGTTAGAGCAATCTTGCATCTTTCATTGCTATCTTGTTGTTCTTCAATATCTCTAAAGTCAGAGCTTACACCTGAGATTGCAAGCACACCACTCTTCTTATTTAGAATATTGTTGATATCGCTAGCAGTTAAATTTTCTTTTTCCATAAGGAATGGAATAATAGCAGGATCCATATCTCCAGATCTAGTTCCCATACATACGCCTTCAAGCGGAGTTAGACCCATTGAAGTATCTACTACCTTGCCATGATCAATTGCAGCCATTGAGCTGCCATTTCCCAAGTGACAAGTAACAATTCTTAAATCTTCACGAGTCTTGCCCAATATTTCCGCTGCTCTTTTAGAAACGAAATTGTGGCTTGTTCCATGAAAACCATATCTTCTAATAGAATATTTTTCATAATATTCATATGGAATTGCATATAAATAGTTTTCCTTAGGCATTGTTTGGTGGAATGCTGTATCAAATACTGCCACATTCTTTACACCGGGCATTAGCTCTTCAATTGCCTCGATCCCCATTATATTTGCTGGATTGTGAAGTGGAGCTAGACTTATACATTCTTTAATTGCAGCCATAACCTTTTTATCAACTACAACTGAATCATTAAAGCTTTCACCACCGTGAACAACTCTATGTCCAACTGCGGATATTTCCTTAAGATCCTTGATTGCACCATGATCTTTGTCTAAAATTTGATCCAATACAAGCTTTAAAGCCTTTTTATGATCTTTCATTTCCTCTTCAACTACATATTTTTCGCCATTGATCTTATGGGTTAATTTAGAGCCTTCAATTCCAATTCTTTCAACTAAACCCTTGCACAATACCGATTCATCTTCCATGTTGATAAGTTGGTATTTTAGCGATGAGCTGCCACAATTAATAACTAGTATCTTCATTGTTCCATCCTTTCTATATTAAATTCTTATTTAACCGATTCAACTAATTGCTTAAAGCCATTAGGATCGTTAACTGCCATATCTGATAAAACTTTTCTATTGATTTCTACGTTGTTGTTCTTTAAGCCTGAAATAAATTTAGAATATGATAGACCATATGGTCTTACAGCTGCGTTGATACGAGCAATCCACAATTTTCTAAAATCTCTCTTTCTTTGCTTTCTACCAATATAAGCATAATTTCCGCTCTTCATTACAGCTTGGAGAGCTGTTCTATAGAGCTTGGACTTTGAGCCGTAGTAGCCCTTTGCTTGTTTTAATACTTTCTTAGTTCTTTTACGTCCACTAACTGATCTTTTAACTCTTGCCATTTTGTCCTCCTATGGAATCATACGAGAAATTCTTCTCATATCTGCAGCACTAACTAATGTGCCCTTTCTTAAATTGCGAATTCTCTTTGGAGATTTCTTACCTGTAATATGGCTCTTATATGCCTTAAATCTCTTTAGCTTACCAGATGCTGTTCTCTTAAATCTCTTAGCACTGGCACGATGTGTCTTTAACTTACCCATTTATTCCTCCTTCTGGCATTCTACTCATTCGCGGCAACGATGTACATGACCATGCTTCTGCCTTCTAGTTTAGGTGGCTTATCAACTTTTGCCTCATCGCCTAGAATTGCAAGAAAATCGTCTAATACAACCTTGCCAATCTCCGTGTGGCCCATTTGACGGCCTCTAAATTTGACAGAGACTTTAACTCTGTCTCCATCTTTCAAAAATTCTCTAGTTTTCTCGGCTTTAACCGACATATCATGTGGTTCGATATTTGGCGTCATCTTCATCTCGCGAACCTTAATTATTCTTTGATTTTTACGAGCTTCTTTGTCCTTTTTCTGCATTTCATATCTATATTTACCATAGTCCATGATTCTGCATACGGGTGGCTTAGCATTAGGTGCGACCTTTACTAAATCAAGTCCAGCACGCTCAGCCAAGTCAAGAGCTTGGTCAATGTCCACAACGCCAACCTGTTCGCCATCATCGCCAACAAGTCTTACCTTTTCATCTCTGATCTGTTCGTTTATATCAAGATCCTTAATTCTACTTTCCTCCTTTCAAAAATTAAAAAAGAGCCCAGAAGGCCCTTAATTAAATCAAAAAGACTTAGATAACCTTATGCACAACCGGTGATAAGGTGAGAAGGGACCTTCTACTTTCACTTTTACTTACAATCAATATTGTACACTATGAGTAAGTATTTGTCAAGCCTTTTTCTTTAAATATTTTATTTTTATAAAATATTATCCTCAGTCACGAAATTATAAAGAGTTACTGCATAGATCTTTGCAGCCTTTACAAGTTGACTGATTTCAATTCTTTCATTCTTTTGGTGCATGCGATCTTCATCTCCCGGGAACATCGAACCAAATGCAACACAATTTTTCATAGCCTTAGCATAAGTGCCGCCGCCAATCGTCATCGGTTTAGATTCGATATCTCCAGAGATTTCTCTATAGGCATCGACCATTATATTAACTAGCTTGCTATTTGGATCTACTCTTAATGGCTCTTCTCCACCAGTTCTTGTAAATACGCCATTAAATTCTTTGGAAGATGCTTCGATCTTTTCGATTATCATCTCTTTAGTAACACCAACTAGTGGGAACCTCATATTGATTACTATTTCAATTTTCTTTTCATCATTTGAGATCATTCCAATATTGTAATTTAATTTACCACTTTCTGGATCTTCAAAATCAATTCCCATGCCTTCTCCGTGCATATTAAATCCTATGACTTCATTATAGAATTTTGCAAATTTCCTAAATTCATCCTCTTCTGGAAGAAGCTTTTCCACTTCTTTCATAAGAATCGAAATGGCATTTCTTCCCTTTTGTGGAGTGGATCCATGAGCGGATTTGCCCTTTGATTTTAATATAAATTTTTCGCTATCAAATTCAAAGTCATCGCTTGATTCGAGTGCTTTAAATTCTTCAGCATTTTCAATAGAGCTATCAAGTTTAAGCTCACATGCATCTGGCACCATGTTTGGAGCGGTGCCTCCATTGATAGATTTTACCACTGATTTTGAAAGATCTACATCTAGTTTTAGTGTACCAGTTAGTATTCCCTTTTCTCCATATATAACTGGGAAATTAGCATCTGGTGTAAATCCAAAATCTGGCATCTTTTTGTTTTTAACATAATAATTTATACCACCCCAATGAGTTTCTTCATTAGTGCCAAGTATTAATCTTACATTTCTCTTTAATTCAACTCCCGTTTCTTTAATTGCCCTCATTGCATAATATGCAGCAATAGCTGGCCCCTTATCATCTTGAGTGCCACGTCCTTGTAGAAATTGTCCATCATTTTCCATTTTATAAGGATCTGTCTCCCATCCACTTCCAGCTGGCACAACATCTACGTGAGCTAATATACCAACGGTCTCATCGCCCTTTCCAAACTCGATATCCCCTGCATAATTTTGCAAATTATCGGTTCTAAATCCATCTCTTTTGCCAATTTCCAAGAATTTTAATAGTGCATCCCTTGGCCCTGTACCAAATGGAGCATCTGCTTCAGGAGTGCCCTCATCGCTCTTAATAGCAATTAAATCACCTAAATCCTTGATCATATCCTCCTGATGTTCATCAATCCATTCTAAAAATTTCATTCTACTATCCTCCTATTGTTTATTTCATCTTTTATCTCCTCGATAAATGCATCTAAGCTAAGATCATTTACATTTTCTCCATTTCTCTTTCTAATTGAAATTAGATTATTTTCACTCTCCTTCTCGCCTAAAACTATCATATAGTTTATCTTTTTAAGTTGAGCATCTCTTATCTTAGCTCCCATTTTTTCATTTCTATCATCTAATTTTACTCTAATTCCTGCACTCTTTAACTTCTTATATACTTCTTCTGAATATGGAAGTGTTTTTTCGCTAACTGGAATTATTTCAACTTGTACTGGACTTAGCCATAGAGGGAATTTACCAGCAAAGTGTTCAATTAAGATGCCCATAAATCTTTCAACAGATCCAAATATTGCTCTATGAAGCATAACTGGTCTTTTTCTCTCATTGTTTTCATCGACATAGGTCAAGTCAAAATTTACTGGCATTTGAAAATCCAATTGAATAGTTCCACATTGCCATGTCCTTCCAATCGAGTCCTCAAGATGGAAATCGATCTTTGGTCCATAAAATGCCCCGTCGCCTTCATTAATTGTATAATTTATACCTTTTTCTTCAAGTGCAAGCCTAAGGGCCTCTTCTGCCATATTCCATGTCTCAATTTCTCCCATGAAGTCCTCAGGCCTCGTTGATAGCTCTACTGTATATTTAAATCCAAAAGTACTATACATATAATCAGCTAGATCAATCATTCCAAATACTTCATCTTTTATTTGAGATGGCAAGCAATAGATATGTGCATCGTCTTGAGTAAATGATCTTACTCTAAATAGTCCATGAAGAGCACCTGATAATTCATGCCTATGAACTAGACCAAACTCAGAAAGTCTGATTGGAAATTCACGGTATGAATGGAGATTCGATGCATAGACTATGGTTGAGCCTGGGCAATTCATTGGCTTTATCGCATAATCTTCCTCATCGATCTTAGTAAAATACATATTTTCCTTATAATGATCCCAGTGACCTGAGCGATGCCATAGCATTTCATTTAATATTATTGGAGTTAGAATTTCTCCATATCCGTGCTCTTCAAGCACACCTCTCCACCAATTTATTAATTCATTTCTAATAATCATTCCATTTGGATGGAAAAATGGGAAGCCAGGGCCTTCGTCATGCATTGAAAATAGATCTAGCTCCTTGCCAAGCTTTCTATGATCGCGTTTCTTAGCCTCTTCAAGCTTAAAAAGATATTCATCAAGCATACTCTTTTTAGGGAAACTTATGCCATATATCCTTTGAAGCATTTCATTATTTTCATCTCCCCTCCAATAGGCGCCAGCAATATTTAATAGCTTTACTGCCTTAATTTTAGAAACATCATGTAGATGAGGCCCGCGACATAAGTCGACAAATTCCTCCAATTGATAAAAGGAAATCTCCTCTCCCTCTGGAAAATGCTCTATTAAATCCACCTTGTATTTTTCATCAAGCTTCTTAAAGTGATCGATTGCATCTTCTCTTTTCATAACATAGCGATCTAATGTTGCGCCATCTTTGACAATCTTCATCATCTCTTCTTCAATCTTTTCAAGATCTTCTGGAGTAAATCTGTGTGGAGTGTCAAAGTCATAATAAAATCCATTTTCTATTGCAGGTCCAATAGCAAACTTAACTCCGGGAAATAGCCTCTCTATTGCAAGCGCCATTAAGTGAGCTGAGGTATGCCAAAAAACCCGCTTTCCTCTATCATCTTCAAATTTTAATATCTCAAAATCTCCATCTTCATGTGGTATATCTTGCATGCCAATAACTTGTCCATTTAATACTGCTCCTGTAGCTTCTCGTTGAAGTCCTTTTGAAATTTCTCCAACAATGGAGTATACATCCATCGACTCATCAAATTCTCTTATATTACCATCTGGTAAAGTTAATTTTCTCAAAACAATTTCCTCCTAAATATAAAAATAGACCATCATCCCCAAGGGACGATGATCTTCGTGGTTCCACCCTAATTGCTTCTCAATCCTTTAACGTAAAGGTTACGGTTGACAATTTCTTGTCCTTTAAAAGACGGCGGTAATCTTATCGCGTTATAGACTCTCGCACCAACCGAGTCCTCTCTGTAATAACTTAACGATAAGAAACGTCTCAATACTTCTTTTCACTTACTATGAATAGTTTAACATCAAAAATTAAATTTGTCAAGTGAAAAGTAAAAAGAATCCATAAAAGGATTCTAAAGATGGAGGCGGCAACCAGAATCGAACTGGTGATGAGGGTTTTGCAGACCCGTGCCTTACCGCTTGGCTATGCCGCCACTATTAAATTTTTGGTGCCCAGAACGGACTTGAACCAGCGCTCGCGCCCGATTTTCAGTCTACTGCTACCAACTAGCTACAATACTGCTCAGATTGCTTTTGCTTAATTTTTGATGCCCAGAGCCGGAATTGAACCAGCGCTCGCGCCCGATTTTCAGTCTGCTGCTACCAACTAGCTACAATACTGCTCAGATTGCTTTTGCTTAATTTTTTGGTGCCCAGAGCCGGAATCGAACCAGCGACACGTAGATTTTCAGTCTACTGCTCTACCGACTGAGCTATCTGGGCGTAATTCGTGATTGTTTAAAACGAACCAATCACGAATTATTATACACCATTTAATAGCAATTGTCAAATGATTTTTACAGTATTTTTAATATATTTTATTTTAAGCCATCTTACTTAATGCTACTATATTTATTGCCAAAATGATAATAGACAATATAACCGCAAGAGCCATAAACATCTTATCTCTACTGCTTGCTTCAAATACTCTAGTTGTTTTCTCGCGATAGTCGGGATATGACCTTAACAATTTATACACACCAAATGCTAGCAATAACAAGATAGCAATTGAAAATACGGTTACCATTATCTCTGCCTTTTGAGGTAACACAAGAGTTGATGTATCTAGTTCTGCATTTATATCAGCAGTTGCCCCCATGATTGATGCTAGTACCATAGCTATTCCATTATTTGTTGCATGGGCAATCATCGATGGATAAATCGAGTTTGTGCGATGCCTTATATATCCAAAGCTAAGTCCCATTAAAAATGGTCCAACAAAATTAAATGGATTATAGTGAAATAGTCCAAATAATAAAGCCGTTAAAAATATCTTTGTAGATGGCTTAAATCTATCCAATGCCTTAAATAAAAATCCGCGAAATGCCAATTCCTCAAAAACTCCAGGAAGAACCGCAAAGAATAATATAGATATTATTAGGCCGATAAATCCTTTTGGAGTTGGAATAGCATTTGCTAGACTTTCAGGATATGGAAGAAATTTTGTGACTAGCATAAGCACTATTGCATTTAAAAATACAAGTACGGGATATGATAATAAGCTTAGGAAGAAGGATTTTACCAAAGTCCCTCTTTTCTTCTCTCCAAGAGCCAATGTATTTATCAAGTTATAATCTCTTGATTTAATAGTAAAGAAAGTCAATCCTCCTAAAATCACTGCCTCTGTAACAAATATTCCAAAGTGTAAATTGATAGACTGAGTAAATGCACCCAATGTCAAAAATAATATATTTAAAATTATATAATAAACAAATGCTGCGGTAGCCGTTGGCATTTTCTTATTTATCATTATTCATCCCTTTCTTTTTTAATATCATCAAAAGTAAAAATATAATCTTTATTTCTATAAAGATTTTCATAATCAAGACCATAGCCTACAATGAAAAGATCATCAACTTCAAAGCCGACAAAATCACTTTTAATATCCACTTTGCGTCTAGATGGTTTATCCAGCATAGTGCAAAGTTTTAAACTCTTAGGATTATGCTTAGATATATGCTCTTTTATAAATTTAAGAGTATAACCAGAGTCGATGATATCATCGACTACTAGCACATTCTTACCTCCTACATTGGCGCGCAAATCGCTATAGAGCTTTACATCTCCTGTACTTGATTTTCCAAATCCATATGATGCAGTTGTCATAAAATCCACCTCAACAGGCATAGTTAAACGTCTTATTAAGTCGCTTGCAAACATAAATCCACCTCTTAATAGTGGAATTACTAAAATTGGCTCATCCCCATAATAATTATTGATTTCAATAGCCAGCGAATCTAGTCTAGTTTGAATATCTTCTCTTGAAAATAGAGTCTTTTTGATCATAATGCCTTATTAATTTCCTCCAAAGTAATCTCAGCTGATTCCAAGAGCGATTCATAATTAGCCAATTTTTCACGCTCTTTATATACAACTTGTTCAGGTGCATTTTTCACAAAACCATCATTGGACAGCTTTTTATTTAGTCTATTAATTTCATTTTTATATTCGTCAATTTGCTTTTGGGTTGCAATCTTTTCCTTCTCATAATCAATCAAATCTCTTAATGGCAAATACATATCCGCTTCAGGAATACTTACCTTCAAATAGTCGGTGGCATTTAAATCATCTGCAGTCGTTGAAATTTCAGTTACTTGAATCATAGGATTTATTATAGCCTGATTTAAGAGAACTTGCTCAACAAAATGCTCCTCCCCTTTAATAATTAAAGCGGATTTTTTACTAGGCTCAATATTTCTGGTGGATTTAGCATTTCTTATTGAACGAATTAGCTCCTTAACTCTTTCTATAAAATGATATGATTCATCTGCAGAACTATCTAATTCAAATACTTTTGGCCAGTCTTGAATCATTAAAAAGCCATCGTTATTGGGTAAGGATTGATATATTTCCTCAGTAATAAATGGCATGAATGGATGAAGCAATTTTAAAGCATTTTCAAGCACAAAAAGAAGTATTGATCTTGTGTGCTCTTTTTTATCCTCGTCATCTCCATATAATACGACTTTTGAAAATTCAATATAATAATCACATAAATCTTCCCAAATAAAAGAATAGATTTTATCTGCTGCAAGTCCTACTTCATATTTAGAAAGATTCTTTTCAACCACCTCAATTGTATCATTTAAATTTTTTAAGATCCATGCATCTTCAGGTCTTAATTTAGTCTTATCAAAATCTGTAGAGTTGTGAACTCCAATATTCATCAATAAAAATCTTGATGCATTCCAAACTTTATTTGCGAAATTTCTAGCATTCTCAACCTTCTTTTCGTTAAATCTCATATCATTGCCCGGGGAATTGCCAGTAATCATATTAAATCTAAGTGCATCGGCACCATATTTTTCGATTACATCAAGCGGATCAATACCATTATTAAGGCTCTTGGTCATCTTTCTACCTTCTCCATCGCGAACAAGACCAGTGATTAAAACATCTTTAAATGGAATTTTACCAGTAAAGTAACGGGCAGAAAAACTCATTCTTATGACCCAAAAGAAGATAATATCAAATCCAGTAATCATTACATCACTTGGAAAGAATTTTTTCAAATCCTCAGTCTCATCTGGCCAACCTAAAGTTGCAAATGGCCAAAGAGCAGATGAAAACCAGGTATCAAGTGTATCTTCGTCATGTTTAATATGATTAGAGCCACATTTTTCACATTTTTCTACGTCCTCTACACTTATCATAGTATGCCCGCATTCCTCACAATAATATGCAGGGATTCTATGCCCCCACCACAGTTGACGGGAAATACACCAATCATTTAAATCCTCCAACCAATTTCTATATATTTTTCCAAATCTTTCTGGATAAAATTTAGGTTCACCATTGTTAAAGGCATCGAGAGTTACTTTTGCAAGCTCCTTCATCTTAACAAACCACTGTTTGCTCAAAAGAGGCTCGATAATAGTACCGCATCTTGAACAATGACCGACATTGTTTAAGTGATTTTTGGTAGATACAAGTAATCCACAATCCTCCAAATCAGCTAAAATTGCTTTACGAGCTTCATATCTATCCATTCCTGAATATTTACCAAATCCATCAGCAATCGTCGCATCCTCATTTATTACAACCATTTGACCTAATTCATGCCTTGCTCCAACATTAAAGTCATTAGGGTCGTGCGATGGAGTTATTTTAACAACACCAGTGCCAAATTCCATATCGACATAATCATCTGCAATAACTGGAATAGTTCTATTGATTAGCGGTAAAACGACATTCTTTCCGACTACAGACTTATATCTATCATCAGCGGGATTTACTGCAACTGCAAGGTCACCAAGCATAGTCTCTGGTCGTGTCGTTGCAATGACTACCCCACCTTCACCATCTTCAAATGGGTATTTTATCTCCCAAATTTTACCATCATTTTCAATATGATCAACCTCCGCTTCAGACAAAGCAGTTTTACAATCCGGACACCAATTTATAATTCGATCTCCACGATAAATATAGCCGTCATTATAATATTTTAAAAATGCAGTTAAAACAGCTTTACTCATCCCTTCATCAAGAGTGAACTTCGTCCTGCTCCAATCAGCACTAAAACCCATGGCTTTCATCTGTCTTAGAATATTTCCACCATATTCATGAGTCCATGCCCATGCTTCCTCCAAGAAACCATCGCGACCAAGTTCTTCTTTGCTCTTACCCTCTGACTTGATTTTTTTTACAACTCTCGATTCAGTTGCGATACTCGCGTGGTCGGTGCCTGGCTGCCAAAGTACCTGATAGCCTTGCATTCTCTTATATCTAATATATATATCTTGTAAAACATACATAGCATGACCCATATGAAGATTACCAGTAACATTTGGCGGTGGCATCATAATAGTATATGGCTTACCGTTAGGGTTTATCTCAGGGGAAAATAAATTATTTTCCTGCCACATATCATATATTCTCAATTCAAAATCATGCGGATTATATTTACTTTCCAATTCTTTCATAATTTCAATCCTCCAAAAATTAAGGCGAATGCCCTTTAATTAATTATACATAATTAGCTATAAAAAGTAAAGCCCATAAGCAGAATGCCTATGGGCATTAAGAGCTAAAATATTATTTAGTTCAAATCATTTATCTTCCATTTACCGCCTTCTCTAATGAATTCAAAAGTTACACTATCTGAACTAGTATCGCTAAATCCAAATAGATTTGTCCTTACTGTAAAATTAAATTTAGCAGTAGCAATTTTACCATCCACAGTTAGAGACCCATCTTCCATAGTAAACTCAGTTACATCAAATTCTGCTCCCTTAAACAATTTATCAATAATATTTTGGAGTTGTTCTATGTTATCAGCATTAATACCAAAAGAACTATTTAGATCATTTATAATGCTGTCTTTAGCGCTCTTCGAAACATATTTAAAAGCTTCTTTTATATCAGCGTCAAAAATAGCGTCATAAAACTTATGTCCTATCTTTTCTAGCTTAGCTGGACTTGGTTTTCCGCCACCAACACATCTACCAATGAATAATACAAGAATCAAAGCTGCTGCAATCAATGCAATATAAATTAAGCTTCTCTTATTAAAATTCTTAGTAATATTAGAAGCTGGAGCAACCTTATTAACGCTACTAATATTTGATTCTACATCAACCTTAGTACCACATTTTTCGCAAAATTTAGCACCATTTAAAATCTCGCTACCGCAGTTAGGACAAAAAGTCTTTTGCGATAATTCCTTGCCACAATTTGGACAAAATCTTTCATTGTCATTTGCGTTAAAACCGCAGTTGGAACAGTTCATATAATACCTCCAAAAATAAATTTAGATAATTCATCTAGATAAATAATATCATAAAATGAATATAAATACAATATAAATACAATATAATTACAATATAATTATGAAAATATGTATAAAAAAAGGACTAAATAGTCCTTAAACAGCTTGATTAAGCTTTCTAGTAAGACGTGACATCTTTCTAGCAACATTGTTCTTATGGAGAATGTTTCTTTGTTCAGCTCTCTTAAGCTTCTTATCAATAACTTTTAACAATTCACGTGCTTCATCAAATTTAGATTCAGCAACAAGTAGATCAAATTTCTTTAGAAGAGTCTTAATTTCACTCTTTCTATTTTTATTAATCAAAGACTTCTTTTCAATAACACGAATTTTCTTTTTAGCTGATTTAATATTTGCCATAATTTCACCTCCAATAATAACAATAACTATATCATAAAAATAAATAAATTACAAGCACATAGTCAAAAACCACCTCACTGGTGGTTTAACTGGCGCGGCACAGAGGAATCGAACCCCTGACCTTTTGATTCGTAGTCAAACACTCTATCCAGCTGAGCTAGTGCCGCATATTGGCGCGGCTAGGAGGATTCGAACCCCCGGCACACGGATTAGAAGTCCGTTGCTCTATCCTACTGAGCTATA